>JANYKC010000007.1 GCA_025358255.1 Spirochaetaceae bacterium | reverse complement strand
CGCGACAAAAGCCAGCCCTCCGCGCTCGATGCGGCAGGCGATGCGATCGACGCCATTCCGGCTGTATTGCATGAACTCGAGGGCATCGGGACGGGGCATGGCCCGAGTTCCAGATCGGCACCGTCGACGAGGGCACCATGATTACTGACCCGGCAACTTAACATCGGGTACTCTCCCATGATTCTGGCCCGTCGCTACGGGTCAGAATCATGGGCCCAAGCCAATGTTTGGTTGCCGGGTCAGTAGGGCGCCGACCACGCCTTCCGCGATGAGGGGCACGATGCCGGTCCTGCCAAAGTGGGCGAGGTCGACCAGGGCACGCACCTTGCCCTTTCCATCCGACGCGAATTTCTCGATGGCCACGTACCAAGGGCCACCGGGCGCAGCGTCGCCGTCGGCGCCGTCGGCGCTGGCGCCGCTGGCGCCGCTGGCGACGACCGGCCAGGGAAAATCCCTGGGCAAGGAGAGGATCCTCCTGCCCTCTTCGATTACCTAGATGGCATCGATCCCGCTTCGGCTCGACAGGAGACGCGCGACTTCCGCCTCCGCCGACCTCATCGCTATCAGGCGGGAAATGCCCACACAGCCGAAGGAGCCGTAGGCCTCGAGGACGCTCTCGCAGGAAATGAGGAGGATGCCGGACGCCGTGACAAACAGCATGGCCAGGGTAAAGCGCGAGCGCAGAGTCATATCCTGCATCGTATGCCAACCCGCTGCGCATTGCCAGCCATGAAGCGCGGCCGCCCTGCCCTACAGGTCCCAGATCTCCCCAAACCCGTGCTCCTTCTCGCAATAGCGGCAGACGAAGGTCGTGGCCGGGCATCCTCGCCCGCCTTCCTTGCGCAGGAACTCGGGGGCCACGCCTTCCTTGTGGTCTGGATGGGATATGCATGCCGGATTCTTGCAGGATATCTCGTCGAAGCCGTAGATGCGCGGCGGCATCGAGAGCCGGTACTTGCGCGCCACGCGGTGGCCGCGCACGAGGTTGAGGGTGCAGCCCGGCGCCACGGCGGCGAGCTTCTTGAGGTCGCGTTCGCCGAAGGAGATCACGTCAGGCAGGGAGATGATTCCCTTGTACACTTCCTTGCCGAGGTTCGAGTGGTAGACGCCGTGGCTTGACCTCACGTTGAGGCCGAGGATCTTCCGCACCGCCTCGATGTTGTTCCAGATCGTCCCGATCGCCTCGCCCGAGGCGATATGGTCGATGACGATGCCTTCCTCCACCGGCTTTATGCCGACCTTGTATTCGGGCTTGCGGCTCTCCGCCACCTCCGCCTCCACGACGAAGTCATCGACATAATTGGTCTCTTTATGCGGCTCGCCCTCGAAGTCGCCCCCCAGGAGGCCACAGACCATGCCCAGGAGGGCGATGCGGGTCCAGTAGCCGTTCGCGGACTGGGCGTCCCAGCCGTTCTGGGGGAGCTCGTCGAGGAATCCGGGGTTTGTGGGGTTCATGCGGTCGCGGGGCAGTGGGTGGTAGAAGCGGGTGTCCGCGCCCAGCTTCCCGAGCATGTCGCGGCGGAAGGTTACGCTCTGGCGCAGGCCCTCCGCCCGCTCCAGGACCGCATCGCCCATCCGCTCGAGCTGCAGCCGGGTGAAGTACCACAGGGGCGCGACCTTCCCCGAGGCGAGGTATTCGTCCAGGGACGCGTACTCGCGCACGGAAAAGCCCTTGTCCCGCATGCGCTCGACGTAATGCGGAGGCATGGACAGGAGCTCTGGCGCCACGAGGTCAAGCTCCACTTCCCGGAAAATCCCGAGGCCGTCGGCCTTGGAGTGGACGGTGCGGCCATGGTAGAGGTCCCCGGTGAGGCAGAGGTGGATGTGGTCGCGCTTCCAGCCGAGGCGCTCGAGGAAGGAGAACTCGTCGAGGAATTCCTGGGTGGGGTGCTCGTGCTTGCCGTCGCCGGCGTTGATGAAGGAGGGCCTTGGCCGGCCGGTCTGTTCAGCATATCGCGAGAGGCTAGCCTCGAGGGAGCGGCAGACGCCTTCGAGCCTGGAGCGGATCACGAAGGTGGACCCCTCTGCGTAGCCGTAGAGCATCTTGATGGTGTCCGACATCGACTCGTTCTTGTTGAAGGAGGAGGTGGCCGCGTCGAAGATGTTCGTGCGGGCGCCGAGGAATTCCGCGGCGTTCCTGAAGGATTCGCGGGTCCGTGTCGAATCCTCCATGAAGATGAGGTAGACCTGGTAGTCGCGCTCGTCGAGCCGGAAGGCCCCCGTGTCCCGGCCGGCCATGGCGGCTTCCTTGAGCTCCCGTGCCTTGGAGTAAAGGTACCACTGCTCGTCCGCGGATAGGTCATTGACCACCGCCACCGTCCTGCCCGCGAAAACGCCCTTTCGTTCCATGCAGCCATCCTCCTGTGCGCGGCGCCGCGACGCCGCGTCCGTAAAAAAAACGGCGGGCACCAGCCCGCCGTCACGTCAAGGTTGGAATTCCCTCACCAATTGAAGCTTGTCAGGCGACAGCACCTGGAAGCCGCCCCCGGCGGCCTGGATGACGAGGCCATCCTTGCCGACCGCGAAGGAGGTCCAAGGATTCACCGGACCGGGCGAGCGCGCGGCCTCCTTGAGTTTCGCGTCGAAGCGGACGAGGCGATAGCCGCTCCCGTCCTTGGCCACCGCGTAGTACGAGTCACCCTGTTTCCACAGTCCGGTGTTCGCGAAAAGGTCGACCGTGGACTCGGCCAGCTGCGCCAGGTCGCCCTTGGACAGGCTCACGAGGCGCACGGCGCCTGTCCCGGTCGACTTGCCCGCCACCGCGACAAAAAAGTCGCCTGAGTCGAGAAGGCCCTGGGGACGCAGCGAATTGAGGGTGGACGCCTGCAGCAGCTTGCCTGTCGACGCGTCGACGAGGACGATGCGCGCAAAGGGATTGGCTTCGTCGATGAGTTGGTACAGGTAGATGCCATCGGGCGCGCCGGCCGCCTTGGCCCCTGCCACGGCGACGTCCGCGGCTATGCCGGCCTTCTGGTCGGCAGCTATGCCCGCCCGGTCCGCGGCGACTTCCCCTTGCTTGGCGGCGAGGTCCTTGGCGGCCGCATCGGCTTCGGCCTTCTTCTGGTCAAGGGCGTCCTGCTTGGCAGCGGCGTCGGCCTCCTGCGCCTTGATCGCCGCCTCGCGGTCCGCGACATTGGCTACCTGGCCTGCCCCTGCGGCCGCGGGGGCAGGGCCGGCGGCCGGGCTCCCCGCGGCGGGAGCGGCTGCCGGGGCGGGGCCCGCGGCGGCCAGGGCTGGAGGAGGCGCCGCGGCTGTGGCCCCGGGAGCCGTCGCGGCGGCAGCTGGCGCGGCAGGAGCTGTCGACGCGGTCGACGCCGTCGCGGCAACAGCCTTGTCCGCCTCGAGCTTGGCCTTCTGGTCGGCGATCGCCGCTTTCTGGGCGGCCAGGTCGGCCTCGGCCTTGGCGATATCGGCCTGTTGCTTGGCCAGGTCGGCGGCGCGTTGGGCCGTTTCGCGGTCCTTGAGCTCCGTCATGGACTGGCGGTCGCCAATTCCCGCCCCCGGCTGGGCGCGGAGGCTCTCCGTCGTGGTCTTGTCGGATACCGCGCCCGTGTCCACCGCGCCGAGGGCTCCGGCCTTCGCGCCGCGCGAGAGGGGGATGAGGATGCGGCTCTTGCCCGGCCACTCGTCGTAGCGCAGGGAAAGGCCGGCGTTCGCGGCGGTGAGCTCGGCCTGGACGAGGGGCTTGTAGCGGGTGGCGATGTAGGCCATGTCGCCTCGATGGACGGCATTGTAGACCGTGACATAGACGGCTATGGTCGCGGCGTCCGCGGCGCCATAGCCCCATGCCGCCTGGAGGTAGCCAGAGATGATGCGGCGGAGGTTCTTCACGTGGTCGACCTGGGCATCCGCGCCCAGGATGAGGATGTCGGCGTCAAGGCCGTCCTTGGTCGAAGGATCGATGATGCGGAGGACCGCATAGCGGGAAAGCTCCCCGCTCCTGTGCACGGTCGCCTTGCCTGCGGCCGCGGCCGCCGAGGCGGCGGTGACCTTGGGCAAGGCCTGGCCAAGGCCAGTGCCGATGGCCACGATCTCCGCTGCGCTCTCGATCTTCGCCTGCGGGCCTTCGTAGTTCACGAAGACAAGGCCGGCGGCTGAAGCCGACCTGAGCTCGCCTGAGGCTACGCCGAGCGCATCCTGGGCCGCCAGGGGGAAGGCGGCGGCAAGGAGGAGGACAATGGCCAGTGTGGCGCAGGGACCTGCGGCGGAATATCGAAGACGGGACCGACCGGTGAAACTCGTTCCGTTCACGTTTCCTCCTCCATTCCACACATCACGCGCACTACAGCATATCACGGACCGAAGGTTCCCGCGATATGACCCAGGGCCTTTGTCGCCGCGTTTCGCACATCCTGCCCATAGGGAGCCGAACAGAGTGCCAGGAGGGCTCGGATCGAGCCAGCCTGGGGGGGATTGCCCGAGCGCAGGGCGAGGGTCTCGATGGCCCTTGCCAGGGAAAAGGCGACCTCGTCGTCGAGCCTGCCCGTGGAGCCGAGAACCGCGCCCTGGAAAACCTCGCCCGCCTGGCCCTGAGGATCGAGGCCTATCTCGGCTATGGCGTCCAAGGCGCCGGCACGCACCGCGGAGTCGGAATCCTTCCTGAAAACCTCGAAAAGGACCTCGAGGCGATCGGGTGAGCCAAGGCGTCCGATGAGATGGACCGCCCGGGACCGGGGAAGGGGATCCTGGCGGAAGCGCGCGACCGCAGCGGGATAGTCCTTCTCGAAAAGCCCCAGCGCGATCGCGGAGGCAAGGGCGCCCGCCCGCCCCTCGTCTTCGCCCAGGCTTCCTTCGTCGAGCGCTTCCTCGATATCCGCCAAGAGGCCAAGGCGGCGGCCGGATTCGGCGATGAGGGGATCGTAGCCGATGCCGTCCTCCACGATGCCCTCATCGTCTCCGTAGGGCGGAATGGCAGGAAGGACCGCCGCCCCGAGGCTGCGCTCAAAATTGTAGGCGCCGACTATCCAGTCCGCTCCCGGGGAAAAAAGCAGTCCTGTGGGGGAGACGATGCAGGGACCGCTCGAGTTCGTGAAGGTGGCCTCGCGCAGGATGGCGCCGTTGAGGTTCACGGTGACCGCCCTGCCCTTACCCGTGGCAATGAGGCGGTCCGCGTAAAGGGAAAGCCTTCCTGCCTTCACTCCGGTCTCGACGGACCAAAGGACCTTGCCTTCCTGAGTGACCGCGGCGATCCGGCCCGCGGCGCCGAGGGCATACAGGGTCAGGGCATCGGTCGCGAAGGACAGGGGCGCAGAGCCCAGGTCAAGCCGGGTGGCGGCCTTGCCGTCGGCACGCCCCAGGCCGAGGCGGCCGTCGACAGTGCCGAAGGCGAAGAGGGGAAGGGATGGGGCCCTTGCCAGCGCACGCCAAGGGGCGACCGCGAAAGGGGCAAGGGCGGAAAGTGGGCTGCCCGTGGCGAGGCGGGCTTCCCGCCGCCCAAAAGGGCTGAAGACCATGAGGCTTCCGTCGACGAGTCCCGCGAGGAGGCGGCCTGCCCCGTCGGTGGCAAGGGGACAGGAGATCGGCGCGGGGAGGGCCAGTTCCCACAGCAGGCTGCCCGAAGGCGCGAGACAGCGAAGGACCTTGCCGGCGCCAAGGAAGAGCCGGCCGTCGGCGCCGAGGGCGATCTGCAGGGCATCTGCCGCGGCCGCGGAAGAAAGCAGGGGCCCCAGGCCCTTGGCCAGGGCGACCCGTCCTATCCTCGTATAGGCAAGAAGCCGGGCTTCACCGGGGACCTGGCCTCCGGCCGCGGCGCCCTGCGCGCCGGGAAGCAGGACCAGAGCCCGTCCGGCGCGGTCAAGGCAGAGGAAGGGAGCCGGCGGAGCAGGCATTATCGTGCGGGAGAGGAGGACACCGCCTTCGGTGATAAGGTACAGGGAGCGGTCCTCAGAGAGGATCCAGACTGCCGCGGGAGATGCCCGCTGGTCGATGATGGGGCTCGTCCAGGCCCTCCCGCCAACAGGCAGGCGAAAAACGGGCTCAAGCTCCGCGGCGCCAAGGCGCGCCGAACCCCAGGCCAGGGCCAGGCCGAGGAGGGCAAGGGCGAGCTTTACTCTAGCGAAGGCGGAATCGCGCATGGCACTCGATATGGCTGGTCTGGGGATAGAAATCGAAGACCTTGAGGAAATCTAGCTGGTAGCCCGCGGCGACCAGCTCGCCGGCATCGCGGGCCAGGGTTGCCGGATCGCAGGACACATAGACCACAAGGGGAGGCTTGAACTTCGCGAACCACCCGCGCACCTCGGGGGAAAGCCCCTGGCGCGGCGGATCCACGAGGACGCAGTCGAAGCGCTGGGCCGCCTGGGAGGTCCTTGCCCAATCCTCGATGGACACCGCGGAGAACTCGTTTTTCGGTCCCGCGGCGTTCATCCGGGCCAGGTCGAGGGCGAAGGGGTTGCTCTCGACCGCCACCACCTTGGCGAAGCGCTTGGCCAGGAAGCGGGTGAAGAGGCCCACGCCGCAATACAGGTCCGCCGCGACCTCCCCTTCGAGGCCCGACATCACGTCGGGCACGAAGTAGTCGAGGATATGGAGGTTGCTTTGGAAAAAACCCTTGAGGTGGAAACGGAAATCCTCGCCCGCGACCCTGACGCTCGCGATGCTGTCCCGGCCCTCGAGGAATACCCTGTCCTGGGTGCCAAAGGCGATGAAGCGGTCCTTGCCCACGATGTAGGGCCGGAGCTCCGCGCGGCGCTCGCTTGACCCGGCGCTCCTCTCGATCCAGGACTGGAGCGAAAGGACGGCGATGGGACAGGTTGGAGCTTCCACGATGGCCGCGCTCGAGCGCTTCATGAAGCCGACCCGGCCCTCGCCGCTGAGGTGGAGCTGGAGCCGGTTCCGGTAGGCGAAGGGAAGGCCCGGGATGGCGGTGACATCTCCGGGGTCAAGGTGGCCGATGCGGCGGAAGGCCTCGCCCACGATGGAAGCCTTTTCATCCACCTGGCGACGATAGCCAAGGTGCTGGAGGTTGCAGCCGCCGCATTCGCCATAGAGTCCGCAGGGAGGGACAACCCTGTCAGGACTCGGGGCCAGGACTTCCTGCAAGGCCGCGGTGGAGTAGTCCTTGTGCGAAAGGTCCAGGCTGGCCAGGACCCTCTCCCCCGGAAGGCTGAAGGGTATGAAGACGGCCTTGCCATCGAGGAATGCGAGGCCGTCCCCGCTTGAGACCAGTTTTTCCACCGTGAACTCGATAGCCCCGCCTGATTCCATACCGGCGGATCATAGCAGAGGCAGGCCTCAAGGGCCAGAGCCTTCGCCTCGGCGGCGCCTCGGATTCGCCTCGGCGGCGCCTCAGGAGGAGGCGCGCCAGGCGCGGCCATAGCGGGCAGCGGCGAGGATGGACTCCTCCATGCCCAAGGCTTCCGCTTTTCCCTGCCAGGCGATGTCGAAGGCCGTCCCGTGGTCGACACTCGTGCGAAGGAAGGGGAGGCCGAGGGTAAGGGAGATGGTGCGGTCGAAGTCGAGGGTCTTGGTGGCTATGTGGCCCTGGTCGTGATAGAGGGAGAGGACAGCGGCATAGCGGCCCAAATGCGCCTGGTGGAAGACCGAATCGGGACCGATGGGCCCCACGACGCGAAGGCCGGCCGCCCTCGCCTCCTCCACCGCCGGAGCTATGACCCTGACCTCCTCGTCGCCGAAAAGCCCGTGCTCGCCGCAGTGGGGATTGAAACCGGCGACCGCAAGCTCCCCCTCCGCCACGCCAAGGCGCCCGAGGGCTGCGAGGCAGCGCGGGATATATTCAAGGAAGCGCTCGCGCGTGAGCAGGGCGGAGACATCGCGCAAGGCCACGTGGCGTGTGAGGAAAAAGACGCGAAGGCCGAGGGTCTCGAACATGGTGAGGGGATCCCGGCTCCCGCCGAGGGCCTCGAGCATCTCCGTGTGGCCGATGAAGGGCACACAGGCCGCATGGATCGATTCCTTGTTGATGGGCGCCGTATCAAGGGCCTCGGCCTCACCGGAAAGCACTGCCCTTGTCGCCGCCTCGATGCACTCGAACGCGGCTCGGCCCGCGTAGCCGCTCACGCGCCCGGGCTCGAAGCGATCGGGGTCCGCGTTGGCCAGGTCGAGGACCTCGAGGATGCCCGGTTCGAAACGGGCATCGGCCGCGCGGGAGACCGCATGCAGCGAGAGCCCGCCAGAGAAGTTGGCGAGGGCCCTTTCCATCACCCGCGCATCGCCATAGACAAGGACGCGGGCGGCCTTCCTCACCTTCTCCGAGGCAAGGGCCTTCACGATGATCTCGGGCCCCACTCCGGCGGGATCGCCCATCGTAAGGGCTATGAGGGGAAGATTCATGGATGCCCTCCTTCGTCCATGTCCGCGCAACCGCGTGCGGCCAGCGCCGAGGCGATCCTGAACTTGCCGAGCTCCTCTTCCATGACCGCCGTGTTCCGGGAGTTCTCAAGGCCCAGGTTCGAGAGCGACAATGCCGACGCGCCCATCTCGTGGATGCCCGCCTCCATCTCCAGGAAGCCCGAGGTGTTCTCGCTCGAGAGGCGCTCGATGGTCGTCACGGCCTCGCGGATGGTGTCCGAGCGCGCGTCGATGTCGACGCTGGCGGAGCGAAGCTCCTCGGTCGAGGAGACGAGGACGGCGAGGTGGAAGGAGACGGCCTTGCCCTCCTCGGTGAGCTCGTCAAGGCCGGAGAGCACTTCGCGGAAGCTGTTCGCGGCCACGCCCATGCCCTCGGTCATGGCCCTGATCGAGCCGGCGGCCTTCTGCGCGCCGCCTGCCGTGTCGTCTATCTTGTTCGTCACGGTCCTCAGCTGCTCGCCGATCCTGGCCGCGTTCTGTCCGGTCATCTGGGCGAGCTTCCGTATCTCGGTGGCCACGACCGCGAAGCCCTTGCCGCGGTCGCCCGCGTGGGCAGCCTCTATCGCCGCGTTCATGGCCAGGAGGTTGGTGCGCTCGGCCACGTCGTTGATCACGCCGACCATCTCGGCGATGCGCGTCGCGAATCCGCCGATCTCCTGCACCGCGACGAGGACCTTGCCCACGACGGACTCGCCGTCGCGCGCCTTGAGCACCAGGGCGTCGGCCAGCTCGCCGCGCTCGCGCGCCATCCTTGCCATGGCCCCCAAGGATTGGATTATGGCCTGCGAGGAGGCGGCTGTCTCCTCGACGGCGCAGCCCTGCCGGCCGACCATGGCGCCCACATCGTCTATCCTGCTCGAGATGGCCTCCACCGACTCGCCGACACGGCGTATGCTGTCGTCCAGGGTGGTCACCTTGCCGCGCAGGGAGCGGACGGTGGCGGCCAACTCCTCGGCGGTGGCCGAGGCTTCGGTCGAGTTCGCGGCGAGCTCGGCGCCGACCTGGGCTCCGCCGCTCCCGACGGCCTTGAGGCGGGAGACGGTCAGCTCGAGCTTGCCGATGAAGCTGTTGAAATGGAGGGCGAGGTCCGCGGTCTCGTCCGTCGTGAGGACGCCCAGGCGGAGGGACAGGTCGCCCTCGCCCTCCGAGATCTCCCTGAGGGCCTCGGACGCCCGCTTGATGGGCGAGGAGATGAGGCGGGAGGCGATGGCCACGAGGACCAGGACGGACAGGAGGGCGGCCAGCGCGGCGACCACGAGGATCCTCACCATGGAGTCGAAGCTCGCGAAAGCCTTCGCCTCGGGGATGAAAACGACCAGGGTCCAGCTCGTGTAGCTCGCACCGAGGCGGAACGGCCTCACGACCACGAGCCAGGACGCGCCATCGCGCCTCAGGCTGAGGGTCGTCTCCTTGCCAGCGGAGATGGCGCGGGAATAAGCCTCGAAATCGCGGGCGGAAAAGGCCAAGGACTCGTCCGAGAGGTTCTTGCCAAGGAGGTCGGCGGTCACGTGGCCGCCGATGAGGCCGCCCTTCGCGTAGAGGGCGGCGAAGCCCGTCGCAAAAGGCCTGATCTGGCTCACGACCCGCTGGTAGATGGACTGCCCCGTATCGATGCCGAGGACGCCCACCGTCTTCAGGTTCGCGTCCCGAAGGGGCACCATAAGGGAGGTCTCAAGGACCTTCCGTCCGTCCCCATAGTCATAGATATAAGGACCGATGACGGTGTCCTGGTTGTCCTTCATCGGCTGGTTGTAGTTATCGGATTCCTTGATGTTCCCGTCCTTCTCGACGAGGAGCCGGATGGCATCGTCGCCTCCCCTGAACCAGGTCTGGTGGAAGCGGCCCGTGTCGTTGCCGAGGTCGGTGTCGCGGAAACGCGCGTCCAGGCCGTCCACCTTGCCCGGTTCCCAGGCGGTCCAGACCGAGGCATAATCCGGATTGCGCTCGAGGACCGATCGCAGGAAGGACGAGATGGTGGCGCGCCGCGATTCAGGCCTGGCGCCCGCGCCGGCCTCCACGATCTGGGCGAGGGTCCGCGCCGTGGAAAGCACTTCGCCGACGCGGCCTTGTATCGTCGCGGCGTAACGTCCGGCGGTTTCCGTCGCCTGGGCATAGACGAGGGAGCGCACGGTCGGCGCGGCCTCGATGTAGACAAAGATGACGAGCAGGGAGAGAATGAGGGCTACAGCTCCGCCGAATATCAGCTGGAGCTTGGCCCGTATGGAAAAACGCATGGATGCCATTGGGACTCCTCTACCTGCACAAGTGTAGGCGAAAAAGCCCGGCTCTGCGTAGCCCCGGAAAAGCGGCGTCCCTTCCCAGCGGGAGCAAAGGGCGTTATACTTGGCTCAAAAGGAGTCGACATGAAAGCCCTCGTCAAAAAGCGCCCGGAGGCGGGAATCTGGATGGAGGATGTCGCGATGCCCGTGGCAGGCCCCAAGGATGTCCTCATCAAGGTGAAAAAAACCGCCATTTGCGGCACCGATGTGCATATATATAAATGGGACGCCTGGTCACAGCGGACGATACGGACCCCGATGACGATCGGGCATGAGTTTGTCGGCGAGATCGTCGAGATCGGCAAGGAAGTGGCGGGGTGGAAGGTCGGCGATCGCGTCTCCGCCGAAGGCCACATCGTCTGCGGCGAGTGCCGGGCCTGCAAGGCCGGAAAGCGCCATCTTTGCCCCAACACCAAGGGTGTCGGTGTCAATCGCACCGGATGTTTCGCGGAATTCGTCTCCATCCCCGCTACCAACCTCTGGAAAGTCCATCCCGCCGTCACCGATGAGGTGGCCGCGATATTCGACCCCTACGGCAATGCCACCCATACAGCCCTCTCTTTCGATGTCGTGGGCGAGGATGTCCTCATAACCGGGGCAGGGCCCATCGGAGCCATGGCGGCGGCCATCTGCCGCCACAACGGCGCCCGCAATGTCGTGATCACGGACGTCAACGAGTACCGCCTCGAGCTCGCCGCAAGGCTGGGGGCGACCCGCACCGTGAACGTGGCCAAGGAGGAGCTCCGGAACGTGGAAGCCGAGCTCGGCATGGTCGGCGGCTTCGACGTGGGCCTCGAAATGTCGGGCAGTCCACAGGCCTTTTCCCAAATGCTCGATTCGATGTATAATGGCGGCAGGGTCGCGCTCTTGGGCCTCCTCCCGAACGGCGCCGGCATAGACTGGGACAAGGTCATCTTCAAGGGCCTCTTCCTGAAAGGCATATACGGCAGGGAGATATTCGAGACCTGGTACAAGATGGAGGCGATGATCCGCTCCGGCCTGGATATCTCGCCGATCATCACCCATCGCTTCGCCTTTGATGACTTCCAGAAGGGTTTCGATGCGATGCTGTCTGGAGAGTCGGGGAAAGTGGTCTTAAGCCTCTAGTCGGAAGATTCGGATGCGCGGGCGGACCCATCGTGGTGCCGCCGCCATCCCTCGCGAAGTCAACGCGAGATCCCGGAGACCCATGCGCCGGTGGATGTGATTCCAGGCCGAGCGCCTCCCGCGAAATGAGATTGAACGCTATCGATGTGCAGGTCGGCCCGTCCGGGGCCAGGCCCGAGTCGCATTGAGACGACTCGCACGACGATGCAATAGTAAGGGAACTGTGAGAAAAGAGCACGAGCGGCCTCTCGAAGGGGCCGATGAAGCGCGAAGCGGAGGCGAAGGCATTCCCTCCCCATCGCAGGGTGAAGCGCGCCCCGAGAGCGACGCCGCCCCGAAACGGATCCGCGCCAAGGCCGCGCCTCGAGCGAAAAAATCCGCACCGGTCGGCGAAGGCTCCGAAACCAAGCCCCAGGCCCCGGCCCCGGCCCCAGCGCAGGTCCCGGAGGAAAAACCGGACCGCCCGCATCATGCGCCCCTGGCCCCAAGCCTTCCTTTCGAGGAAATCAAGGACCTTCCCGCCAATGGACAGGATGGAGGCGAGGATGGCAGCGGCAAAAAAAGCCGTTCGCGCCGACGCCGCCAGAGACGGAACGAGGCCAAGCGCCAGGCCATGGCCGAGGGCTCGCCGGAGGCTGCCGGCGGAGGGTCGGACGAATCGCCCGAGGCGCTTCGTCCCCGCATCTCCGGCGGGCAGAATGCCGGGCAGAGCGGCGGCCAGGCAGGCGGAGGCCAGCGGCAACCCAACCGCCAAGGCCAAGCCGGCGGCCAGTCCGGAAATTCCCCGAAGGGAGGGCATCGCGGAGATGGCCGTGGCCAGAACCCCGACGCCCAGAGGAAACAGGGCAGGATGGCTCCTCCCCAAGCTGGGAACCAGAGCGGAAGCCAGGGCGGGAATCAAGGCCAGCCCAGGGGAGAGGCCCGATCCGAGGGTCGCCGCAAAAAACAGCAAGGACAGGGAGAGCGTCAGCGCAGTCCCTATCAGCAGCGCCAGGACCGTGACGGCCCCTATCCAGCCAGGCAGGATCGGGAGGGTTCCAACGGACCGCGTCAGGATCGAGGTCCCTCATTCCAGCCAAGGCAGGGCCGCGGCGGCCAGGACCAACAACGACAAGGCCGTGAACCACCTTCGCCCCGGCGCGAAATCGATTACAACCGACGTGATCCAGGCGAGGCCCGGCGCGGTGCCTATCCACATCAAGGCGAAAGGACGAGTTCGCCGGTTTTCCACGACTCGGTCCTGCCTCCACCTGATGTGATCGCTGCCATGGAGGGCGGCAACTACCAGAGTCCCCGTCCTTCGCGCGGAAGCCCAAGGACCAAGCAAGCTCCCGCGGTCAGGGTCCTGGAAACCCTCGCGCCATCACCGGAAAGCCTGGAAGTCATCTCGGCGTTGGCGGCCGCGATAGAGGAAGCCGCGCCCATCCAGGCCAAACACCGAGCCGGGCTTCGCGGCGACATCCGCGCGCTCTGGGAAGAGCTCACCTCCGAGCGGGAATCCCGCTCGGTCGACTACCTGGGCACCCCTCCCGCGCTGTCAGCCTACCTTCGATACTTCCTGCCCTGGAATGTCTTCCGCCTGTCGTCGATCTTCTCGAACGCCGACTTCTGCCTGCCGGACAAGGCCATCGTCGTCGACATCGGATCGGGTCCCCTCACCTTGCCGATAGCCCTCTACGCTTCCCGCCCCGAACTCAGGGACGTTCCCTTGACCTTCTATTGCCTTGATCGGGTCGAGCGAGTCCTCGAGGCCGGACAGGCCGTCTTCGAGAGCCTTTGCATGCGCACGGAAGGACGACTTCCGCCTTGGCGCATCGTGCTCAGGAAGGACGGCTTCGGCAGTCCCCTTCCGGAGCGCGCCCACCTCGTGGCGGCGGCGAATGTATTCAACGAGTTTTTCTGGAAGGACAAGAATCCCTTGGGAGAACGCGCCCTCGACACCGGGCGAACCCTCCTCTCCTACCTGCGCGAGAACGGCAGCCTATTCGTCATGGAACCGGGCGATCCCCGTTCCGGCGCCTTCATGACCGCCCTCCGCGCCGCCGTGGCCTCGGAAGGCGCCTTGCCCCTGGGGCCCTGCCCGCATGCCATGTCCTGCCCCATGCCCGGAATCTACCGCCACCTCCTCCCCCCCGAGGAGACCAGGGTGATAAAGGGAGACCCGAACGCCGCCCCTTCCCGCTACGTCCTGCCCCCAGTCGTCATGCCCAAGAAACGGGACAAGATGCCCTGGTGCCATTTCGGCGTGGACACCGACAAGGCCCCGGCCTGGCTCCTGGCGCTCTCCGTGGAGGCCGGCTTGCCCAAGGAAAGGGCGGTTTTCTCCTATCTCTGGGCCGCCCGTGGGGCTATGGCCCGTCCCTTCGCGGGTATGCCCGACCCCCTCCACTCCTCCGAAAAGGAGCGCCGTGCCCGCGTGGGGAAGGGCATCCTGGTCCGGGTCATCTCCGAACCTTTCGCCCTCCCCGACTCCTCCAGCGGCCAATATGCCTGCTCCAGCCTCGGCTATACCCTCCTCAAACGACCCCGTGACGCCTCCCCCTTCGAACCGGGCGACCTCCTCGAGGTGACAGCCTCTCCTCTCCTGCGGAACGACGAAAAGTCAGGGGCGATCATCCTCCCCACTTGACACGTGGGGGCCATCCCTTTATATTCCCTACCTGTCGATAACGACACGGGGGCGTAGCGAAGCTGGTTTATCGCGCCGGCCTGTCAAGCCGGAAATCGCGGGTTCAAGTCCCGTCGCTCCCGCTAATCCCGCTATCAAAGGCGGGATTTTTTACCTTCGGGCTGTAGCGCAGCGGCTAGCGCGCTTGGTTCGGGACCAAGAGATCGGTGGTTCAAATCCACTCAGCCCGATCGCCCATGAAACCGCTCGACTTTCGTCGAGCGGTTTTTTTTTGCGATCGGGCTGAGTGGATTTGAAGCGGAGCCGCCGACCCGGAGCATGCGATCATTTGAGCATGCGGAGGGTCATCGCGCCACGGATGGCGCGATGAGGCGCGGAGCCGGGCCGGAGAGGCGAGACAGGATGTCGAGCCTCGTAGGCCAAATCCACTCAGCCCGACGTTAGAAAATCTGCTCGGTTCTAGCCGAACAGCTTGACCGATACTGACTTCCGTGGACACGGCCTCTTGAAGTAGGGTGGAACGGAAGGGCAGGTATGGGAGAGAAGAGGAAGTACAACCCGGAGTTGAAGGCGGAAGCCATCCGGATGGTGAACGAGCACGGCATGACGCACGGCGAGGTGAGCAAGAAGCTCGGGATCCCCAAGGGGACGATAGGGAACTGGGTCTCTGGTTACAGTGAGGCGAGCCCTGGCGCGCCGCCCGGGGAACAGACCTACGCAGCGATGAAGGCGGAGAACGCCCGCCTCCGGAAAGAGCTGGCGGAAGCGCGGATGGAGCGCGAAATCCTAAAAAAAACAACCGCGTACTTCGCCAAGGAGTCTCTGCGAGGTACGCGTTCATGAAGGACAACAGGCTCCACTACCCGATCAAGCTCATGGCGAGGGTGCTCAATGTCTCGCGGGCCGGATACTACGCTTGGCTTGCCCGAGGGCCATCTCCGCGGTCCCTGGCTGACGCCGCGCTCAAGGGCAAGGTTAGGAATGCCCACGACGACAGTCGCGGGACCTATGGGCCGAAGCGGATTCAATCCGAGCTTGCCGCGCAGGGCACCGAAGTCGGACGCGACCCCATCGGTCGAATCCGCAAAGAAATGGGTCTTCGCTGCAAGCAGAAGTACAAGTTCAAGGCGACGACCAACTCGAAGCACAACCTGCCGACCGTGCCGAACCTGCTCAACCAGGAGTTCTCGCCCGAGACCCCCGGTGTCGGGTCGCGCGATTTTTTCTCAGGGTTGAGGTTTTTCTCCCGATTTCTTGAGTAGCAAGAAGCAGGGGGAAAAGATAAGGAGAGCGGGAATAAAGGTGTGACTACCTCCCGCTCTCCTGTCGAAAAACCTTATCGTCATTATCGGAGCCGCCGCGGCGGAATACAAG
>JANYKC010000079.1 GCA_025358255.1 Spirochaetaceae bacterium | reverse complement strand
AGGAAATTGACCGGGTTCGCGCTGATCCACCTCGTCGAGGTGGGAATAAAGTTCGTGAATGGTGAGCAGGTTAAAGATGCGGTGGCCTGACCGGGGGAATGTCCAGAAATCCAATCCACAACTATTGACAATATCTCCGCTGGTTGCGCGCTGTGCCTCTGTGCTATTATTGTTCAGATCGTGAACAAGACGCGACGAAATCGGGTCTATGCCCACTAAAAAGCAGCCATTCCCAGGCGCAGGAGCATGAAACATGTGTGGAATCATAGGATACGCCGGCCCCCGGCAGGCCGCTCCAATCCTTTTGGAAGGTCTCAAGCGAATGGAATACCGGGGCTATGACTCCTCCGGAATCTGTGTCGGAACGGCAGATGGCGCGGGCTCGACCAGCTATTCCCTCGCCCTTGTCAAGAAGATCGGGAAGATACAGGCGCTTAGGCAGGTAGTGCCCAAGGATTTCCCTGGCTCCTGGGGGATTGGCCATACGCGCTGGGCCACCCACGGCGCCGTCACCGATCGAAACGCCCATCCACTTCTCGACAATTCCGGCCGCATCGCCTGCGTCCACAACGGCATCATCGAGAACTACCGCGCCCTTCGGGAGATGCTCGAGGGCGAAGGCGTCGTCTTCCAGAGCGAGACGGACAGCGAGGTCATTCCCAACCTCGTGGCCAAGTATTACGAAGGAGACCTCGAGTCGGCGGTGAAAGCCGCCCTCGCCAATCTCCAGGGCACCTACGGCATAGCCGTCATCCATGCGGCAGAACCCGGGCGCATCGTGGGCGCAAGGAACGGTTCGCCCCTCGTGATCGGCATCGGCGACGGGGAGATGTTCCTTGCCAGCGACGTGACCGCGATGATCTCCCATACCAAGCAGGTCGTCTACCTCAACGACGGCGAGCTTGTCGTCGTCGATTCCTCGGGTTTCCGCACCACGGATCGGGAGGATCGCCACGTCGACAAGAAGATCGAGAAGGTTTCCTGGGAGCTCGGCGCCATCGAAAAGGGCGACTATCCCTGCTATATGGAAAAAGAGATCTTCGAGCAGCCGGAATCCATCGAGCGGGCCTTGGGCGGACGCATCGACTTCGAGACGGCGAGCGCGAAGCTCGCGGGCCTGAACCTGGACCGCCGCCGCCTGGGCGAGATCTCCCGGGTCGAGGTCATCGCCGCGGGCACGAGCTGGCACGCCGGCCTGGTCGGCGTAGGGCTTCTCGAGCGGATGGCCCGCATCCCCGCGAGCGCGGAGCTCGCGAGCGAGCTCCGCTACAGGAACCCGGTCGTCCAGCGGGACAGCCTCTATTTCGCCGTTTCCCAATCGGGCGAGACGGCGGATACCCTCTATGCGCTTCGCGAGATGCAGCGAAAGGGCGGACATGTCCTGGGGATCTGCAATGTCGTCGGCTCGACGATCGCCCGTGAATCCGAGGGCGGCATCTATGTGCATTCCGGTCCCGAGATCGCGGTGGCCTCGACCAAGGCCTTCACGAGCCAGCTGGCGGCCTTCTACCTTTTCAGCCTCCTCATGTCCCGCATGCGCGACCTGTCGATCAGCGAGGGCAGCCGCTTCGCCCGCGCCTTGGCCGGCGTGCCCGAGCAGGTGAAAAAGGTCCTTGCCGGGCGCGACGAGATCCAGCGCATAGCGAAGAAATACTCGCATAGCCGCGATTTCCTTTTCCTGGGCAGGGGCCTCATGTACCCGATCGCGCTTGAGGGGGCGCTCAAGCTCAAGGAGATTTCGTATATCCATGCAGAGGGCTATGCGGCCGGCGAGATCAAGCACGGGCCCATCGCCCTGGTGACTCCCGAGGTGCCCAGCCTATTCCTCGTGCCGGACGACGAGCTCCGCGAGAAGACCCTCTCCAACATGAAAGAGATCAAGGCGAGGGGCGGGCCGGTCATCGCAGTGGGCGTCGAAGGCGACGATGAGGTGGCAGCGACCGCCGACGACTTCATCGCGACGCCGAGGATGGATCCCCGTTTCTATCCCTTCACCATGGTCGTGCCCCTCCAGCTCTTCGCCTATTTCTGCGCGCTCGACCTTGGCCGCGATGTCGACCAGCCCAGGAACCTGGCCAAGTCGGTTACGGTGGAGTGATGGCCCTTTCGGGAGCTCCGCGGCTGGCCCTATCCCTGGTCGTCCTCCTCGCGATGGCGACGGGGGGCGCAAGGGCCCAGACGCCGCCGCCGGCTTCCTCCAAGCCCGCCTCCGCCCGGCTTCTAAAAGGGCCGACGGCGGTCAGGGGGCTGCCCTTCTTCGGCCAGAACGCCATCGCGGCCTTGTCCGGCGAATACGCGGTGGGGCAAAGACGCGTGAAGGTATGGTCCTGCCGCAGCCCGGTATTCTATAGCCCGGCCTGGAAGCCCACCCAAACCGACCTTGGCGCCTCGACAAGGGCCTTCCTCCTGGCCAGGCCCGAGGGGCCCGTCCTGGCCTTCTCCGCGGGGAGCTTCACCCTTTTTGTCGAGCTTCCGGCGGACAGCCCTTCCCTTCGCCGCTTTTCCGTGGCTTTGGAGCGGCGTTTTGCCGTGTTTTTCGTCAACGCGGCTTCGGACGCGGAGCTGTCGTTCCCCGCCTTTGTCGAATACGTTCCGTGAAGGAAACAGGACATCCTTAGGTACTCCCTCCACTGGAATGCCATGACTCCTCATGTCCGCCTTTGTCCGGTTTCCGCTTTGTACTTGTGTCGGCTAGCAAGGTACCGTATGCTGACCTCCAATAATGAATGATCCGGGAGGAAGTCATGCGTGCAGGTCTGGGAGTGTGTGCCGTCCTGATCGCCATGCTCGCCCTTGTGGGCTGCGGTGGTTCCAAGAAAAATGCTGACACAATCAAGATCGGCTGGCTGGGTCCGAAGACCGGGGACACCGCCCTCTGGGGCAAGGCCGAGTATGACACCGTATCGATGCTCGTCGACGGCTACAATGCCGCAGGCGGCATCAAGGTCGGCGGCAAGACCTACAAGCTCGAGTTCATCGGCTATGATGACAAGGGCGATCCCGCCGAAGCCGCCACCATCTTCAAGCGCCTTGCGAGCCAGGATCATGTCGTCGCGATCGTAGGCCCCCAAGGGTCCGGAGAGGCCATGGGCATCGCCTCTGACGCGAACGCGGCCCTGGTCCCAGTCGTGGCCACGACGGCGACGAACCCCAAGGTCACGGTCACCGAGGACGGCAGGGTCAATCCCGCGATGTTCCGCGCGTGCTTCACCGATCCCTACCAGGGATCCGTCGCGGCCACGTTCGCCTATGAGAAGCTTGGCAAGCGCAAGGCCGCGATATTGATGACGCTGGAGGACGCCTATTCGGCCGGCCTCTCCCAGTACTTCAAGCAAAGCTTCGAAAAGCAGGGCGGAAAGGTTGTCGCGGAAGTCAGCTTCGCCGCCGGCGAGAAGGACTTCCGCGCTCCCCTCAATACGATAAAGGCTTCGAAGCCCGACATGATCTTCATGCCGAACTACTATACCGATGTCGCGCTCAGCGCCAAGCAGGCACGCGACCTCGGCATCAATATGGTACTCCTCGGCGGCGACGGATGGCCGTCTGAGAACCTCATCTCCCTCGCCGGCACGGCGCTCGAGGGCTGCTACTTCGTCAACCACCTGGATTTCAATGATCCGGATCCGGCCATCCAGGATTTCAAGAAAGCCTTCATGGGCAAGTACAACCGCAATGCGGAGCTCAACTCCTACATGGCCCACGACGCGCTCCTCATGATCGTCGACGCGATCATGCGCGCCGGTTCCCTCAAGGGCGTGGACATCATCAAGGCCCTCGAGGCCACGGATACAATCGGCGTCACGGGCCATATTAAGATCGGTCCGACCCACGATCCTCTGGGCAAGGATGCCGCCATCATCAAGATCGTCGGCAAGGACATGCTCTTCCAGGAGAAGATGCGGGGCAAGTGATCGCCTTGCTGACCCGGCAATCAAACAATGGTTTGGGTCCATGATTCTGACCCATGGCGACGGGCCAGAATCATGGGCGAGCACCCGATGTTATGTTGCCGGGTCAGGGGGGGCTGTCCATTGGCTGCATTTTTATCCATTTCCGCTTTATACTTGTGTCGAGCAAAAAGGTACCGTATACTGAACCGCAATATTGTTAGCTTGAGGAGGAAATTCATGCGTGCACGTTTCGCAATTTGCGCCGTCCTGGTAGCCAGTCTCGCATTGGTTGGCTGCGCCGGTGCCAAGAAAACCGACACAATCAAGATCGGCTGGCTCGGTCCGCAGACCGGAGACAGCGCCCTGTGGGGCCAGGCGGAGCTCGCCACACTTCAGATGATGAGCGAGGACTATAACAAGGCTGGCGGCATCGAAGTCAACGGAAAGAAGTACCAGCTCCAGATCGTCCCCTATGACACCAAGGGCGATTCCACCGAATCTGTCAACGTGGCCAAGCGCCTGACGAGCCAGGACAAGGTCGTCGCCGTCGTCGGCCCCCAGGGCTCCGGAGAGGCCATCCCGATAGCGCCCATCATGAACGATGCGAAGATCCCGGCCGTCGCCACGACAGCCACCAACCCCAAGGTCACCGTGACCGAGTCCGGTTCCGTCAACCCCTACATGTTCCGCGCATGCTTCCTTGATCCCTACCAGGGCAAGGTCGCCGCCTATTTCGCGTACACGACCCTCGCGAAGCGCAATGCGGCCATCTTCATGACGATTGACGATCCCTACTCCACCGGTCTCGCCGAATACTTCAAGGCGAGCTTCGAGAAGAGCGGCGGCAAGGTCGTCGCGACGGAGAGCTACACCTCCGGCGAGAAGGACTTCCGCTCTCCCCTCACCAAGATCAAGGCCGCCAAGCCCGACGTCATCTTCATCCCGGCCTACTACAACGATGTCGCCCTCATCGCCAAGCAGGCCCGCGACCTCGGCATCAAGGTTCTCCTCCTCGGCGGAGACGGCTGGCCGTCGGAGAATGTCATCGACCTCGCCGGCGGACCCGGCGGCGCCCTCGAAGGCTGCCTCTTCGTCAACCACCTCGACATGCAGGGTGACCTCGCGAAGCCCATGCGCGACGAGTACAAGGCGAAGTACAACAAGAACGCCGAGCTCAACTCCTATATGGCCCACGATGCCCTCATCATGGTCATCGACGCCATCCAGCGCGCCAAGTCCTTTGATGGCGTGAAGATCAAGGCCGCCCTCGAGGCCACAGACCTCGATGGCGTGACCGGTCACATCAAGATCGGACCGACCCACGACCCCGTCGGGAAGACCGCCTGGCTCATCAAGATAGTCGGCAGCGAGATGAAGCTGCAGGAGAAGTACGCCGCGGTGGACTGATCGGGCCGCCGCAGGACCAGGCCAATCGGCCTTTACCCGCCTGCCCGGGGTTCCCGCCCCGGGCGGCTTTTTTCCATGACCGGCCCGCGCGGTTCCGCGGCGCCTCGCGCCGAGAAAGCAGGCCGGCATCCAAGGACTGGGACGATGAACCAATTCCTTCAGCAGCTCGTCAATGGCCTTTCGATCGGTTCGATCTACGCGCTGATGGCCGTTGGCTATTCGCTCGTCTACTCGATCATGAATTTCTCCAACTTCGCGCATGGCTCCGTCATCATGCTCGGCGCTTATTTCGGCTTCTTCGCTCTCACCCTCCTCGGCCTGCCCTTCGCCTTGGCCTTCTTCGTGGCCGCCAGCGGCACCGCCCTCTTCGCGGTCGCCCTTGAGCGCCTGGCCTACAAGCCCTTGCGGGACCGCAAGGCCCCCTTCCTGTATTTCATCATCACGGCGATGGGCGCCTCGATCTTCATCGACAACTCCGTCATCGCCACCATCGGGCCCACGCCGAAGACCTTCCCCCAGGCCAGCCTTCCGAGCTTCCTCAGGAGCGGGTCGGTCGAGATCGGGAGCCTCAATGTCGGGCGCGTCGACATCGCGATGTTCGTCATCACCGCCATCTGCCTTGCCGCCCTCGTCCTCTTCATCGACAAGACCAAGATGGGAAAGGCGATCCAGGCGACGGCCTACAACATGAAAGCCAGCGCCCTCATGGGCATCAATCCGGGTTTCGTCATCATCCTCGTGTTCGCGATCGGAGGCGCCCTCGCGGGCGTGGCAGGCGTCCTCTACGGCATGAAGTACCAGGTCTACCCGCAGATGAGCAGCATCACGATGAAGTCCTTCATCGCCGCCGTCTTCGGCGGGCTGGGCAGCCTGCCCGGCGCCCTTCTCGGATCCGTCCTCCTCGCCCTCATCGAGACCTTCGTGTCGGGCTATGTCTCGACGCAGCTGCGTGACCTGTTCGCCTTCGGCATCCTCATCGCGATGCTCGTCATCAGGCCGCAGGGGATCATGGGCAAGAGCATGGAAGACAAGGCCTAGGAGCAGGGAATGGACGCATACATCCAGCAGATAATCGTGATGACGGGGATCAACCTGATCGCCGTCCTGGGACTCTCGATACTCACCGGCTTCACGGGCCTCTTCTCCTTCGGTCATGCGGGATTCATGGCGATCGGCTCATATATCGCGGCGATCTGCACGGCCAGGCTGCCGCAGATCCTCCAGACGCAGTTCGGCCTCCACCTGGAGCCGATGGCCGCCTTCGCTCTGGCCGTCGTGGCGGGTGCGTTGGCCGCGGGAGTCGTGTCGTGGCTCATCGGCATGCTCACCCTCAAGCTGAAAGGCGACTATTTCTGCATCGCGACGATGGGCTTCGGCGAGGCCGTGCGCATCATCCTCAACAACATCCCCTACGTCGGCGGCGCCCGCGGCTGGGAGAGCCTTCCAAAGCTGACCAGCATCTGGCTGGTGCTCGGCCTCGACGTCCTGTTCGTGGTCATCACCTGGAACCTCATCAACTCGCGCCAGGGACGCAACATGGTCGCCGTCCGCGAGGAGGAGCTGGCGGCCCAGATGTCCGGCATCGACGTGTACCGCCACAAGATGACTGCCCTCATCGTGAGCGCCATCTTCGCCGGAGTCGCGGGCGCCCTCATGGCCAACTACATACAGTTCATCAGGCCGACGATGTTCAACATGGCCAGGTCCACCGACCTCACCATCATGGTCATCTTCGGCGGACTCGGTTCCATCTCCGGAACGATACTCGGCACCATCCTCTTGACCTGGCTGCCCGAGGTTTTCCGCAACTTCGCCCAATGGCGCCTCGTCGTCTACGGCCTTGCCGTCATCGTCATCATGGTCGGGCGTCCCCAGGGCCTCGTGGGCGGCATGGAGCTCACGCCCTCGGGCATCCGCAAGGCGATGACTGCCCGCAACGCGAGGAAGCGGTTCAAGGAAGTGGGTGATGACGCAGGGGGACAGAAATGAGCGACACCCCGATACTCGAACTCAAGGGCCTCACGAAACGCTTCGGCGGCCTGACCGCGGTCGGTGACGTCAGTTTCAAGGTCAGCGAGGGCGGCATCTCCGGCCTCATCGGCCCCAACGGCGCCGGCAAGACGACGATCTTCAACCTAATCACGGGCGTCTACAAGGTGACCGCCGGCGAGGTCCTCTACCGTGGCAATCCCATCCACAACCGCGAGCCCTACCAGATCGCGGATGCCGGGGTGACGAGGACCTTCCAGAACATCAGGCTCTTCAAGAACCTCTCGGCCTTCGACAACGTCTATACGGCCTGCCATACGAGCGCGCAGTACGGCATCGTCGAGGCCCTCTGCCGCCTGCCTCGTTTCCGCCGCGAGGAGAGGGCCCTCAAGGAGAAGACGAGGGGCCTCCTCGAGATCATGGGTCTCTCGGACCGCGCCGACGTGATGGCGAACAACCTGCCCTACGGGCTCCAGCGCCGCCTCGAGATCACCCGGGCCCTGGCCCTCGATCCGAAGCTCCTCCTCCTCGATGAACCGGCGGCAGGCATGAACCCCGACGAGACCCTCAACCTCATGAAGCTCATCGGGGAGATCCGCGATCGTTTCAAGCTCTCGGTCCTCGTCATAGAACACCACATGGACCTGATCATGGGCGTCTGCGAACACATCCATGTGCTCAATTTCGGTTGCACGCTCGCCGATGGAAGTCCTGAGCAGGTGGCCGGCGATCCACGCGTCGTGGACGCCTACCTTGGCGTGGAGGAAGAGTGATGAGCATGCTCAGCGTACGCGATCTCCATGTATCCTACGGTGGCATCAAGGCACTGCGCGGTGTCTCCTTGGACGTCGAGCAGGGCGAGATCGTCACCATCATCGGCGCCAACGGGGCTGGCAAGTCCACCCTTCTCAATACGGTCTCCGGCTTCCTCAAGCCGGTATCCGGGTCGGTCCATTTCAAGGGCCAGGCGGTCGGCCGCAATCCCACGAAGATCGTGAAATCCGGCATTTGCCACGTTCCCGAGGGACGTCTCATATTCGCCAACCTCTCGGTCGAGGACAACCTCAGGCTGGGCGCTTATCTTCGGAACGACCGCAAGGAGATCGCTGCCGACTTCGACAGGGTATGGAACCTTTTTCCGCGCCTCCTCGAGAGGCGCAAGCAGCTCTCGGGCACCCTGTCCGGCGGCGAGCAGCAGATGCTCGCGATGGGCCGGGCCCTCATGACCGACGGTGACTTTGTCCTCCTCGACGAGCCTTCCCTTGGGCTGGCGCCCCTTCTGGTGAAAACGGTCTTCGATATCATTGTCGAGTTCCGGGGTCTTGGAAAGACCATCCTCCTGGTCGAGCAGAACGCCTTCAAGGCCTTGAAAGTGGCCGACCGGGCCTATGTCCTCGAGCAGGGCCGGGTCGTGAAGGAAGGGAAGGCGAGCGATATCGCTTCCGACCCGGCCGTGAAAGCGGCATACCTAGGCGCGAAGAGCGAAGCAGGGGGCTGACGGAGCCCCTTGCCCCGCGCATGGGTTCCGGCTTCCATCGGGGCTGCCTCATCGGCCTTGAAAAGGCCTTTGTGGGCAGCCCCATTCATTGCCCTTCCGGTTCATGAAATTAGTTGCGTGAGCATATGGCAATTACCGATGAAAACTCCATTGGCCAGGTGTCGCGCAGGCCGCTGAATGCATAAAAGCGCCCCGTTTGCCAACTATTCGTTGTTTTTCCCCTGAAGCGGACTCATACTGAAATTCGAGTCCGATCCGGGCCTATGCCCGGACCACATCAGAAAGTATGGAGGAACCATGAAACGCATCAGCATTATCGGCCTTTGCGCGCTGCTTCTTGTGCTTGCCGCGCCTGGTGTCTTTGCCCAGACAACCGACATGAAGGCGCTTATCTCCGCGGCCCAGAAAGAGGGCACCCTGACGGTCATCGCCCTTCCCCATGACTGGGTGAACTATGGCGAGCTCATCACCGGATTCACCGCCAAGTACGGCATCAAGATCAACGAGCTCAATCCGGACGGATCCTCCGCCGAGGAGATGGAAGCAATCAAGGCCAACAAGGGCAACACCGGCCCCCAGGCTCCGGATGTCGTCGACGTCGGCCTCAAGTTCGGCCCTGAGGGCGTGGCTGCCGGGCTCTTCATGCCCTACAAGGTCTCCACCTGGGCTTCCATCCCCGACTCCGTGAAGGACAAGAACGGCTACTGGTACGGCGACTACTACGGCGCCCTTGCCTTTGAAGTCAACACCGACATCATCAAGAACGTCCCGAAGACCTGGGCCGACCTTCTCAAGCCCGAGTACAAGGGCAAGTTCGCCCTCGCCGGGGATCCCCGCATCTCCGCCCAGGCCTACATGACGGTCATAGCCGCTTCCTTGGCCAATGGCGCCACCGATCCGGCCGACGTCCAGCACGGCCTCGACTACTTTGCCCAGATGAACAAGGTTGGCAACCTCATCCCCCTCATCGCCGTCACCGGTACCCTCGCCAGCGGAGAGACCCCGATCACGATCGAGTGGGACTACAACGCCCTCGCGAACAAGGACAAGCTCGCCGGCAATCCCAGCATCCAGGTCGTGATGCCCACGACCGGCGTCGTGGCCGGTGTCTACATCCAGGCCATCAGCGCCTATGCGCCCCACCCGAATGCCGCCAAGCTCTGGATGGAGTACCTGTATTCAGACGAAGGGCAGCTCCTCTGGCTCAAGGGCTACGGGCACCCCGTCCGCTTCAACGACATGGCCAAGCGCAACGTGATCCCCGCTGCCATCGCCGCCAAGCTTCCCCCCTCTTCCGCCTATGCGGCCGCCGTCTTCCCGAGCCTTGACCAGCAGGCCGCGGCCTCCAAGGCCATCGCCGAAGGCTGGGACAAGACCGTCGGCGCGAACATCCAGAAAAAGTAAGGAATAAACCATGACCGCTCCTGTTGAGCGGGATGGCGCGGCCCCGGAATGCGAAAGCGTGCCGGGGCCGCGTGCGAATATCCCGCATCGGTATAGGAAGAAAGCCAGCTTCGCCTGGCTCGGACTGCTTCCCTTCCTCCTCTTCGTCTTCATATTCATGGTCATCCCCGCCGCCGGCATAGTCACAGGCAGCTTCCAGGATGCCAATGGCGCATTCACCCTGGCGAACGTGCGCAACCTTTTCCGGGCCAATATAATCTCCTCCTACCTGATAACGATGAAGGTCAGCGCCACCACGGCCGCCCTGGGCGGGGTCCTGGGCTTCCTCATCGCCTACGGCATCAGCATCGGCGGGCTCCCACGCCCCTTGCGCGCATTCATGTCGACCTTCTCGGGTGTCGCCTCCAATTTCGCGGGAGTGCCCCTGGCCTTCGCCTTCATCGCGACCCTCGGGCGCGTGGGCCTCGTGACGGTCCTCCTGCGCACCCTGCTGGGCATAGAGTTGTACGATACAGGTTTCAACCTCTACAGTTTCTGGGGCCTGTCCCTCACCTACACCTATTTCCAGATCCCCCTCATGATCCTGATCATCCTTCCCGCCCTCGACGGAATGAAGAAGGAATGGCGCGAGGCATCGGAAAACCTGGGGGCCTCGACCTTCCAATATTGGTCGAAAGTCGGCATCCCCGTCCTCCTTCCATCCCTGCTCGCCGCCTTCGTCCTCCTCTTCGGGAATGCCTTCGGCGCCTATGCCACGGCCTATTCGCTCACGGGCGGCCTCATCAACCTCGTGCCCATCCTCATCGGCGCGCAGATCCGCGGCAACGTCCTCCATGACGCCAACCTCGGCTACGCCCTTGCCCTCGGCATGGTCGTGGTCATGACTATGACGATAGCGATCTACAGCTGGCTCCAGAAGCTCTCATCGAGGTGGGTCAAATGAGGAAAAAAACCGGCCTGTCCTGGCTCTGGTTCGCCATCGGCATGGTGTACTTCTTCCTGCCACTGCTGGCGACTTTCCTGTTCTCCCTTCGGGGGAAGAAGGGGGTGCTCTCATTCGTCGCCTACGAGCATGTCTTCAAGGACCCGCAATTCCTGCGGACCTTCGGCTTTTCCCTGGAGATGGCCATCCTCACGGTGATCCTCGGCCTGGTCCTGATCGTCCCCACCGCGATATGGGTCCACCTCAAGGTCCCGAAGGCCAAGCCCTTCATCGAGCTCCTCACCCTTCTACCCTTCGTGATCCCGCCTATCATCCTCGCCTTCGGCCTCATCAAGACCTTCTCGAGGCCGCCCATCGTCCTTGTGTCGAGCCCCCTCCTCCTGGTGGCCGGCTACATCATAGTAGCCTTTCCCTACATCTACCGGTCGGTGGATGCGGGCCTCATGGCCATGGATCTCCGCGGCCTTTCGGAGGCTGCCCAGAGCCTTGGCAGCAGCTGGATCACCCTCCTTTTCAAGGTGGTGCTGCCGAACCTGAGGACGGCCCTCCTTTCGGCGACCTTCCTCACCCTTGCGATCGTCATAGGCGAGCTTACCCTCGCGCTGATCCTCGCATGGCCGGCCTTCGGCCCCTATATGGCCTTGATGGGAAGGAACCTCGCCTATGAACCGGCGGCGCTTGCCATCCTTTCCTTCGCCCTCACCTGGGGATCGATCGGCCTCATCCAGCTGCTCACGCGGGGCGCGCGCGACAAGGGCGCCAAGCTAGGCGCGGTCACGCATTAGTCACAAGGGCCGCGCCAGGCCACAAGGCGCGGAAAACCGAGGAGTTAGTACATGGCTTTCATTGAACTGGATGGAATAGTCAAGGTTTTTGGCAACAATACGGTCGTCAAGCATCTCTCGCTCTCCGTGGAGAAGGGGGAGTTCATCTCCCTCCTGGGCGGCTCGGGATGCGGAAAGACGACCACGCTCCGCATGATCGCGGGTTTCGAGCATCCCGACGAAGGCAGCATCCATGTCGCGGGAAGGAACGTGGCCGGCCTTGCGCCCAACAAGCGCAAGCTCGGCATGGTGTTCCAGAACTATGCCCTTTTCCCGAACATGAACGTGCGGCGCAACATCGCCTTCGGCCTCAAGATCGCGGGCAAGGACAAGGCGGAGACGGAGAGGCGGGTGGACGAGATGCTCGAGGTGATCGGGATGGCGGAATTCGGGCCGCGATATCCCCACCAGCTCTCCGGAGGCCAGCAGCAGCGGGTCGCCCTGGCGCGCGCCCTTGCCATCGAGCCTTCTGCGCTCCTCCTTGACGAGCCCCTTTCCGCCCTCGACGCGAAGATCCGCCTTCGCCTGCGCGACGATATCCGGAGCATCCAGCGACGCCTGGGCATCACGACGATCTACGTCACCCACGACCAGGAAGAGGCCCTCTCGATCTCGGACAAGGTCGCCGTCATGCGCGAGGGCGTCATCGAGCAGATAGGGACGCCCTTCGAGATATACAACCATCCCGCGACGCCCTATGTCTCATCCTTCATCGGCACCCTCAACGTGCTGCCGGCGAAGATCGTGGACGCGGCTGCCGGGATCCTCGAGATCGCGGGGCAGGTGATCAAGTCCGGCAAGCCGCTGGATCCGACGGCAGGGAGCGACCTGGCCGTCACGGTGCGCCCTGAAGCCTTCTTTTTGCAGGGCGACGCTAGCGAATCCAACTCCCTCTCGGGCAAGGTGGCAAACGTAAAATTCCTGGGCTCGGTCGTGCGCCTCGTCGTCAATATCGGCGGGGTGGACGTTTCGGCCGATTCTTTCAACGCGCCACGGCTCACGATCCCCGCGCTCGGCGACGAGGTCAAGCTCCATTTCTCGCCCGACGCCTGTGTTCCCCTTCCGGTCAAGGCCAAGGCCGACATGGTGGCGGCCTTGGAGGAAGGGGCGGCGGAGACAAGGAAGGGCTGATACCTTGGGGTGGGAGGCGCCGGATCCGGCTGTCTCCCTGGCATCCTGCCGTCTTGGGAAGCCCTTCCAGGACGGCGGTTTTTCCCCTTCAGGCCCTAGATCGATGCGATGAGCCTCTTGTAGAAGAGCGCGCAACGCCTGAGGTTGTCCACAGCCACCCTCTCGTCACGGCCGTGCACGCCCTCAAGGTCCTTGCTGGTCTGCAACAGGGGCGTGAGGCGGTACATGGCCTCCGTGATCGTGCGGTAGTGCTTGGTGTCTGTGCCGGCGCTGAAAAGGAAGGGCACGGCGACAGCCTCCGGGAAAGACCCCCGCAGGGCCGCCTCGATGGCGCGCCATCCGTCGTGGTCGACGGGGGACTCCGGCAGGGGCTCGACGACCTCCTTGGGATGGTGGGGCCGGGCAGTCACGCCGAAGGGCGACACGATGCGCGTCACTCGCTCCAGGGTGCCCGAGACCGTCTCCCCCGGAAGGATGCGCATGTTGATGTTGGCCGTGGCCAGGTCGGCCAGGACGTTTTCCTTGGAGCTGCCTGAAAGCATGGTCGGGGCGGCAGTCGTGCGGAGCATGGCGTTCGTGGTGGGAGCGGCGCCGAAGGCTGCCTTGACGATGGGCGCGGTGAGCCAGAGATTGCGGAAGAGCAGGCGATAGGGCATCCCCACATAGGGCGACAGGCGGTCCAGGAAGGAGCGCACCGTGAAGCTCAGCCGCGCGGGAAAGGGCTTGGCCTCGATGGCGGCCACGGCCCGCGCGATCGCACCGGCGGCCGATATGCGCGGCGGCATGGATGCGTGGCCGCCCTTTCCTTCAGCCTCGAGGAGGACATCGATATAGCCCTTCTCGGCGATGCCCACGAGGGCGAGCGGCCTGTCGGCGAAGGAAAGCATCCCGTCGGCTATGGGGCCGCCCTCGTCGAGAAGGAAGGATGCCTTGACGCCCATGCGGGCGAGCTCCGCGCTTATCTTGGCGGCGCCCCGGTTCCCTCCGACCTCCTCGTCTCCGCCGAAGGCGAAATAGACCGTGCGCCGCGGGGATTTCCCCTCCTTGAGGAGGAGCTCGGCGGCGTAGAGGGCGGTGACGAGCATGACCTTGATATCCTGGGTTCCGCGGCCCCAGACGAAGCCTTCGGCGATGTCCCCGGAGAATGGACCGTGTCTCCACTGGACCGCGTCCTCGGCGGGCACGACATCGAAATGGGCGCAGAGGATGGCCGGCTTGAGCTTCGCGTCAGCTCCCTTCCAGGTGAAGAGGAGGCCGTGTTCGCCGATGTCCCGCCTTTCGAGGTTCGCGTGGACAAGGGGGAAGAGGAGGCGGAGGTCTTCCTTGAAATCCGCGAAGGCCGCCGCGTTCTCGCCAAGGCCGTCAAAGGAGGAGACCGTGGGACGCCTGACGCAGGCGGCGAGCTTTTCTTCGACGCCTGCAGTCTCGTCCAGGGACCCTGCCGGGAGGCGCGCACCGGCCTTGGCCGCTGCAGGGGTCGTCATCGCGCGCGCCAAGGCGACGACGACGACGAGGGCCGCGCCCGCGAGGGCGAGGCAGCCGATGGCGATCATGATGTTGATGGCTAGCATGTTTGTGCAGTATGTACCTGCCTTCATGGGAGGTCAATGTGCTATGATCTGGCGAAAGCGCACGAAAAGGAGGCCAGGATGGCCGAAAAGAAAGCCGGTGTCTCAATAAGCGCGAAGGCGTTCCTCGCGGGCTTCCTCATCCTTTTCGCCCTCATGATGGGCGCCGGTGTCCTCACGCGGGTCATCCCGTCGGGAGCCTTCGACCGCCAGGGACTCGGCAGCGGGGCGACGATCGCCGCGGACAGCTACCATCCCTTGCCCCATCCCCGCTATCCCGTATGGCGCTGGTTCACGGCCCCCTTCGAGGTCTTCGCCTCGGAGGACGCGCCCATCGCCATCACCATCATCGCCTTCATCGCGATCGTGGGGGGATCCTTCGCCGTCCTCCAGAAGGCCGGCATCCTGGCAGGCGCGATCGAGACGCTCAAGGCGAAGTTCGGCGACCGGAGGTACCTTCTCCTGGCCGTCGTCACGCTTTTCTTCATGCTCATCGGCTCCCTGATGGGGATCTTCGAGGAGGTCATCCCCCTCGTGCCCGTGGCCATCGCACTCTCCATCTCCCTCGGATGGGACCTCCTCGTCGGCCTCGGGATGAGCATCCTTGCCGTCAACTTCGGCTTTTCCGCCGCCGTCACCAATCCCTTCACGATCGGTGTCGCCCAACGCCTTGCCGGGGTGCCGGTCTTCTCCGGATCCCTGTTCCGGATCGGCGTGTTCGCCGTCATCTACGCGCTCTACGTCCTCTGGCTCCTCTCCGCGGCCAGGCGGGCCGAGCGGAAGGGGGCCCTCCCTGCGCTCGCGGCGACTTCGGCTGTAGCATCGTCCGCGGATGGCGCCGGCGCCTCCGGGGCCTCCCTCGATCCGGCGAAGGTGCGCAAAGGCGTGGCTTTCTTCGGCCTTTCGGCCATCGTCCTCCTGGCGGTCGTCATGACAGTCTCCCTCACCGGGAGCCTCTCGGACTACTCGATGCCGATCACGGCGCTGCTGTTCCTCGTCGCCGGATGCGGCTCGGGCCTGGTGGCGGGACTCAAGGGGCGTCCGGCGCTGAAAGCCTTCGGCGAGGGCATCCTAAGTTTCCTCCCCGGTGTCGCGCTCATCCTCATGGCCCTCGGGGTCAAGCGCATCATCGTCCAGGGACAGATCATCGACACCATCCTGGAGTCGGCGCGCGTCGCCATGTCCGGTTCCGGACCCTACGGGGCAGCGGCCCTCATATACCTCGTGACCCTGGTGGTTGAATTCTTCGTCAACTCGGCCACGGCCAAGGCTTTTCTCCTCATGCCCATACTCGCGCCCCTCGCCGACCTTTCCCACCTCTCAAGGCAGGCGGCTGTCCAGGCCTATGTCTTCGGCGACGGCTTCTCCAACATGGTCTATCCGACCAATGCTGTCCTTCTGATATCGTTGGGGATCGCCGGGATCTCCTGGCCGACCTGGTTCAGGAAGACCGCCCTGCTCCAGGCGGGGACCTTCGTCGTCACGATGGCGTTGCTCATGCTATTCGTAGCCTTGGAGAAGGGCTGAAGGGATGCCCTGCGGCCCGATGAAGGCGAGACGGGGCTTCAGTTGTAGAGGGCCGAGATCTGGGCCCGGCAGGCGATGAAGGCCATGATGACACGGGGATCGAAATGGACCCCTGCGTTGTCCTCGATATAGTCGCAGGCGGCCTCATGGCTCAGCGCGGGCTTGTAGGGCCGGAGCGAGCGCATCGCGTCGTAGACGTCGGCCACGGCCACGATGCGCGCGGAGACCGGGATCGCCTCCCCCTTGAGGCCTTCGGGATAGCCGCCGCCGTCCCAGCGCTCATGATGGTAGCCGGCGATCTCCGCGGCCGTCATGATGCGCGGCTCCGAGCCGATGCGCCGCGCCGCGTCCAGGAGGATGGCCTTCCCGAGGACTACGTGCTCCTCGATGTGAGCCCGCTCGTCCCGTGACAGCGGCCCCGGCTTCTTGAGCACCTGGTCCGTAAGCGCGATCTTGCCGATGTCGTGGAGAGGCGTTGATTTCACGATGAGGCGGAGGCGGGCGCGGTTGAACCCGGGCAGGCTCGCGTCGTCGATCAGCCTTCCCCCGAGGATCCGGACTATCTCGCCGGTCCGCTCGACATGGCCTCCCGTGGGGGCGTCCCTGGCCTCGATGAGGGCCGCGAGCGTCAGGGTCACGGATTCGTTCCAGCCCTCAACGCGCTCCGCCAGCTTCCTCGTCCTCAGCGCGAGCTTGCCGCGATCGGCGGCGATGGCCGCGCTCTGGAGGGAGGCGAATCCGACTTTCCTCTCGAGTTCCCCGGCGGCTTCGCTTGCGGAATATGCCTCTTCCCAGCGGCCGCGCAGGGAGAGGAGTCGGCCTTCGAGCCTTATGAGGCGCGCATGGCGGAGGGAATCGCAGCGCTCGGCCCGGGGCGTCCATTCGGCGATCACCGCTTCCGCCTCGTCCAGGTTGCCAAGGTCCATGACGACACCGGCGAGCACGAGCGCGGTCCTGACCCCGGCGAGGTTCGCTCCCAGGAGGAGGCAGATCGAAAGCGATTCCGCCAGGTCTTCCTCGGCCTGGTCGGCTTGCCCGGGGAGGAGGGCCTGCGCCCGGCTTGTGAGGTAATAGGCGAGGCTCAGGAGGTCGTTCTTGCTCCGCGCCTCCTCAACGGCGCGGTCGAGGGAAGCCAGCGCCGACTCGGAAAGACCGAGGCGGAATTGCGCTATCCCCATGTTCCCGAGGATCACCGGCAGGAAGGCCGCGATGCCCGTCGACCTTGGGCCGGCGGCCTCCATGAGGCCAAGGGCCTCCGTGAAAAAGGAGAGGGCCTCTTCGTTGCGCCCCGCCTCGCTCTTGATATAGCCATAATTGACAAGGGTCCTGACTTGCGCGACCGGCTCTCCGAGCCGGCGGGACCTGCTGTGCGCGCCTTCGAAGACCCGGTCCGCCTCGGCGTAGCGCCCGAGCTGGTGGAGGGCCGAGCCCCTGTCGTTCTCTATCCTGATGGCCAGGGCCTCGATGTTCCGCGACCTGGCCGAGGCGGGAAGCCCCAGGACCAGCGCGCGGGCCTCCTCGTAATCGTCAAGCGCCGCGGCCACGTCCCCAAGCTGGAACCGGGCGTTGCCCGAGAGGCAATACCCATAGGCTGCCACCCCATCGTCGCGGCCGAGTCGGCCGTCCGCGATGATGGCGAGCGCGAGGTCACGAAGGTCAGCGGGCGCGCTCCTGCGCGATCTCTCGGCCTCCGCAAGCCGGGCCTTGAGGCCAGGCGCCCTGGTTTCCCCGGCTTTTGCTGTCATGGGCGCATACTAGCCCGGAAGGCCGCCTTTTTTCTACGTGCCGGCGCGGTCATCCAAACCGAAAAGGACAATGCCGCCTTCATCCGTTTTCAAGGATTTGGCCTTCCATAGGTCGTGCTCGTTTTCTTCGATGCTCCCGAGCTCGCTCCGTGGGATGAAGCGCCTGAGGACCTTGTAGGTATCCGTGTGGAAATACACCACTCGGCCTCGGTCTCCTCCCAGGTCCTCCGACACCAGGGGAATCCGCTCGGTGCTGATGTACTCGCGGATGAAGCGCTGGTTCACCTCGTGGACGCAGAGGAAATTGTCCGTGGCCTTCCCGATGACCGTCGCGCCGCCGAAGACCTTGGCCTTGAGCCTGCGACGGTCAGCCCCGAGATGGACCATGTCGTTGATGAGGAGCTCCATGGCGTTGATGCCGTAACGGCCGGCATCGGTTTGGCTCAATGGCATGGCCTTCGCATAGCGTGGCGCCGCGAGGAGGAAGTGGTTGATGCCCGCCACTTTCGCGGTCTCGTCATAGAGGCAGGCGGCGACGCAGGACCCGAGGAGGGTCACGATGAGGGCCGGATCCTTTGACACGAAACGTTCGCCCGGTTGCACATCAAAGCGCTTGAGATGGGCGGGGGTCGGGTAGGCCACGTTATCCTCCAGGCTCGCATGCCTGACTTGAATATACCAGAATTGCCTCTCTTGGGGGGGGCTTGCGAGAGTTTTTTGGGTGCGGGCTCAGGCGGGTCCTGCCTTTCGACCTACTGACCCGGCAACATAACATCGGCTGCTCCCCCATGATTCTGGCCCGTCGCTATGGGTCAGGATCATGTGCCCAAGCCAATGGTTGGTTGACGTGTCAATAAAAAGGCTGGGCATGTTCAACCCTTGCGGGGCTGGACAGGGAGGGGATGCGCAATATGGGATAACATATACGCGAAATGAGTATTGCGGCATGTGGCATCGGGTTGTAGGCTTCGATCCAGACAGGAGGAACCATATGTCATATGACTTTCCCAAAGCTACCTCACACCTGCCTTCGGCAGCCAAGGATGACCTCATCGTCATCGCCGGCGCGGGCGGATTTATCGCAGGGGCGCTGGTCGCCTATTTCAAGGAAAAGGGTTTTTCCCGCATCCGCGCGGTGGACAAGAAACCGGTCCAGCAGTGGTACCGGGTGACGCGAGGGGTCGAGAATCTCTGTCTCGACCTCTCCGAGGAGCCCAATTGCCGCCGCGCCGCCGAAGGAGCGGTCGAGTTGTACAACCTAGCGGCGGACATGGGTGGCATGGGCTTCATCGAGACCCACCGGATCGACTGCCTCCGCTCCATCCTCATCAACACCCACCTTGTCGAAGCCGCTTACATGGCCGGGGCCAGGCGCTATTTCTACGCGTCATCGGCCTGTGCCTACAATACCGACCTCCAGAAGAGCCCTGACGTCGTCGCCCTCAAGGAGAGCGACGCCTATCCTGCCATGGCCGAACGTGGCTACGGTTGGGAGAAGCTCGTCTCCGAGATGTTTTGCCAGGAATATTGGGCAGAGCGTTCGATGCCCACCTTCATCGCCCGCTTCCACAATGTCTACGGCCCCCATGGAACCTGGGACGGAGGCCGCGAGAAGGCCCCTGCGGCCATCGCCCGGAAGGTCATCGAGGCGAAGCTGTCGAAGAGCAACGCGATCGAGATCTGGGGCGACGGCACGCAGACCCGATCCTTCATGTACATCGATGATTGCGTGAAGGGCATCGACATGATCACCCATTGTGACGCTTTGGTCGCGACGCCCATCAACCTCGGCTCCTCCGAGCTCATCGCGATCAACCACCTGGTCGATATCGCCGAAGGCATCGGCGGGGTGAAGCTCGCGCGGAGCTACAAGCTCGATGCGCCAAAGGGCGTGGCGGGCCGCAACTCGGACAATACCTTCATCAAGAAAACCCTTGGTTGGGAGCCTTCAACAACCTTCACCGAGGGCCTCACAAAAACCTACCGCTGGATCGAGACCCAGGTCGCCGACCGCGCCGCCGGGAAGCGGACCGTCGAATGATGAATCCCTCCGTCGCCGCAGGCCAGGACAAGGTGTCGGCCAGCCCGCTGGCCTCGGCCGGCGGGTTGGCCGACACCAGCGGGCTGGTCGGGGGCTTGCCCTACCGGCTTGCCTTGGCGGGGGGGTGGATCGACCAGCCTTTTGTCTCGCGCATCGATCCCAATCCTCCCGGCTCCATGACCGTCGTTTCCGTCGAGCCCGATTTCCGCTTCATGGAGAGGTCAGGCATGGCCACGAGCACCCGGAGGGCGGCCGAGCGCCTCTGGGGACCTTGCCTCCCCGACCGCGATCCCGCCAGCCTGGTGCGGGAGCTCTATGCGGCGGAGAATGAAGGCCGGCGCGAGCCCTCGGGGGCCCAGGACATGGTGGGCATCTGTTATCCCGGCGTGAGCCGGATGGATTTTGACGCCGCAGTGGACGGGGGGGTATTCCCCGTCAGGGTGGAGACGAAAGATGACCCGCAGATAGCCTCCTGGATCGAGCGCGTGATACGGATACTGCCCGTGGCCCAGAGGCCGGCGGGCTATAATCCGCTGGAAGTGAAACGCATCGACGCCTTTTGGGTGCGCAGGCTCGGAGGGTCGGGGCGGGAGTGCTGGGATGCAATCATCTCCCGCGACCTGCGCGGCCTTGGGCACTCCTTCAACGAGACGATGGAAGCCTGGGTCGCCATGCTGCCCGGCACGGTCGACCATCACAGCATCGACATCGACCTCGCCGCCATCTTGGCCTGGTACCGGAAGGAATACGGCTCCGCCTTGTATTCTGGCTGCGGCGGCGGCTACCTTTTCGTGCCGACGGAACGCGAGGTGCCGGGAAGCTTTGGCATCCGCGTCAGAAGGGCGCCAGTGCGCGGCTGCGATGGCGGCATCGCCTCGGAAAACCGTGGAGGCATCGCCTCGGAAAACCGTGGAGGCATCGCCTCGGAAAACCGTGGAGGCGGCGCCTCGGAAAACCGTGGAGGCATCGCCTTGGAAAACCGTGGAGGCGGCGCCTCGGAAAACCGTGGAGGCGGCGCCTCGGAAAACCGTGGAGGCGGCGCATGATGCGGGTTTTCGCCTCGGGCTGCTTCGACAACCTGGGGGCAATCCAGGTCCGCTTTCTCGAGGAAGCCGCGAAGCTTGGTCCCTTGACCGTCTTTCTCCGAGATGACGATTCCGCGGCAGCCCTCCTCGGCCACGCGGCGATTTTCCCCTTCGAGGAACGTCGCTATTTTCTCGAGGCGCTCCGCTACGTGCGGCGGGTCGAAGCCCTGGGCAGGGATTGTCCCCCCGGTCTCCTGCCGAAGGCCGTCCCCGCCGGGTCGGTCTGGGCGATGCCCGGCGGGGACTGCCAATCCATTATCCCCGTCGACCGTTCCAACCCGCTCTGGCTCTCTTCCTGTATCGAACGTGGTTGCAGGCCCCTCGTGCTGGGCGCCAAGGACCTGGAAGGCTTTCCCTACGAGGCTCCTCCGCTGGAAACCGCGCCCGTGCCAGGCAAAAAAAAGGCCATGGTGACGGGCAGTTTTGACTGGCTCCATACGGGACATGTCAGGTTTTTCGAGGAAGCCTCCGATTGGGGCGAGCTTACGGTCGTCGTGGGCCATGACGCCAATATCCGGCTCCTCAAGGGGGAAGGCCATCCCTTCGTGCCCGAGGCGGAGCGCCTCTATATGGTCGCGTCGATCCGCCACGTGGCCCGCGCCCTCGTCTCGAGCGGCTCGGGCTGGCTCGACGCGGAGCCCGAGATCGCCCGCCTCAAGCCCGACCGCTACATCGTCAACGCCGACGGGGACAAGGGCGACAAGCGCCACTTTTGCGAAGAGGCGGGCATCGAGTATATTGTCCTCGCGCGCGAGCCCAAGCCAGGCCTCCCGCGTCGATCAAGCACCGATCTCAGGGGGTTCTGATGCGCCATGCTCTCATCCTCGCCGGCGGCTCCGGCACGCGGCTCTGGCCCCTTTCCCGGGACGCACTGCCCAAGCAGCTCATCCCCGTCGTCGAGGGAAGGAGCCTCCTCGAGGAGGCTTTCGGCCGCCTGGAGGGCCTGGTGCCCGTCGGGCGGCGCTTTGTGTGCGGGGCCGAGCGTTTCAGGTCCCAGGCGCTCTCCGTCCTCCCAGGCCTGCCACCGGAAAACTACATCGGCGAGCCCGAGGGACGGGATACCTTGGCGGCCCTCACGCTTTCCTCCGCCCTGATCGCCGGCCGCGACAAGGATGCCGCGATAGCCGTATTCACCTCGGACCATGTGATCAGGCCCGCGACGGAGCTCCGGTCCCTCGCCGATCGAGCCTACAGCCTGGTCGAGAAGGAGGACGGCCTCATCGTGACCTATGGCGTCAGCCCCGACAGCGCCGCGACGAGCTTCGGCTACCTCGAGCTGGGCGATCCCCTGGGCGCGGGCCCCGGCCATGCCCCCGACCCCGAGGCGCGCCTTGTCAGCCGCTTCCACGAAAAGCCGAAACTCGAGCTGGCCGAGCGCTATTTCGCGGAGGGAAGCGGGCGATGGCTCTGGAACTCAGGGATGTTCACCTGGAGGGCCTCGTTCTTCCTCGACCTCGTGGCCCGCTACGAGCCTGCGATGGCCGCGACAATCGAGCGGATCGCCAAGGCTTCGGCCGGCGGCGAAGCGGCTTTCCGGGAGGCCCTTGTCGGGCTCTATCCCAGCCTGAAAAAGATCTCCGTGGACTTCGGCGTCATGGAGCCCGCTTCCAGGGACCCAGAGGTGCGCATCGCAGCCCTGCCTCTTTCCATCGAATGGCGGGACATCGGCTCCTGGCCGGCCTACGGAGAACTCCTGGCGGCGGACGCTTGTGGAAACCGCGGCTCCGGCTCCGCCATCTTCGCCGATTCGCGGGACTGCCTCGCGGTAGGCGATAGCGGCCTCGTCGCCCTCCTCGGCTGCGAGGGCCTTGTCGTGGTGCGCAGCGGGGACATTGTCATGGTTTGCCCCAAGGACAGGGTCGAGGAGGTCAAGCGGCTCAGGGGCCTGGCCGGCGACCTTGAGGGCGGAAGCTATCTTTGAGCGCGTCGGCTCGGCCTGCCTCTCCTCAAGCCATGATCCGGCACGCAACCTTGCCACCGAGGAATGGCTCCTCGAACGCTTCGGGAACCCCTTTCCCGCCGGGAACTCCTTTCCCGCCGGGAACTCCTTTCCCGCCGGGAACTCCTTTCCCGCCGGGAACCCCTTTCCCGCCGGGAACCCCTTTCCCGCCGGGGGCTCGGCCAAGGTCGCCGTCTGCGATGCCGATGCCGATGCCGATGCCGACGCAGGTGCCGGCGCCGGATCCGGCCCCGAGGCCTTGCTCTTCCTCTACGTCGATGATCCCTGCGTGGTGATTGGCCGGAACCAGAATCCCTGGGCCGAAGCGGAGCTTTCCTCGGGCGTCGGGATCTTCCGCAGGGTCTCGGGCGGCGGGACCGTCCGGCACGACAGGGGGAACATCAATTGGGCATTGGTCGTATCGCGCAACTTTCATGATCAGGCCGCCGAGCTTGCCTTCGTGGCGAGGGCCGTCTGCGCGCTTGGGGTGGATGTAGTCCCCGGCCCCCGGGGCGGGCTTTTCGCGGGACCTGCCGCGGCCGATCCCGGCTCCAAGGTCTCGGGCACGGCGCGCCGGTTCAACGCGCGCTCTGTCCTCCACCACGGCACCCTCCTTGTCTCCTCCGACCTCGGGCGGCTTCGCTCCTCCTGCCGCGGCATCGCGGTCGCGGCCAGCAGGGCCTTGCCTTCGGTCCCGGCCCGCGTGGCCAACCTGGCCGACCTCGTTCCCGGGCTTGGCGTAGAGTCCGCCATCGCATCTCTCGCGCGCGCCATGTGCGATGCCGTCATCTGGAGCGTCGAATCCATCATGCCGGAAGGATGCCTGGACGCGGCCATGACCCGCCATCGCTCCTGGGAGTGGGTCTATGGCGAGACGCCGGACTTCACGGTCGAGCCGGCCGGCTGCCCTGGCAGCGTGATCCAGGTGGGTCGGGGCCTGGTCAGGTCCGTGACCGGGCCGGGAGCGGAAAAACACGCCAGCTGGATCGGGAGGCGATTCGATCCGGCCCTTTCCTGCTGATCCGGCACGCGGAGGGGAAGGTCAATCCGTGACGAAGTAGAGGGCTCCTTCGCCTTTTTCCCTGTTCGCACAGATGATCACGTCGCGCCCTCCCTCGTTGAGCACGGCCACATTGCTTGGGCCGACCTCGGTCTCGATGGTGGTCATTTCGAGGGCAAGGGGGTCCTTCTTGCCCGCCTGGAGGCAGAAGAGGTGCTTGCTGCCCCGCCGGCAGCCGCCGATGAAGGAAGGCCTCCCCCGAAGGGTCGCCGCGACGGCGACATGATAGAACTCCGCGACCTCGGGATGCTCGTAGATCTTCGTGAAGACGCCGTCCACCTTCCGGTAGACGCGGAAAAGCTCTCCGTGCCATGGCTCGATCGTCGCATATTCCAGTTCGCCGTCCTGGTCGATGTCGCAGGCGGCGATGTCGCTGATCGGCCAGTCCATGAACCGCTCGATGGTCCACTCGGCGCCTGGCTGGGAAGGGGGCGAAAGGGCGAAGGCCCCCTCGTCGCTCGTGACAAGGCCGGCGTCGCGTCCCTTCCATGTGGAGCGGGCGTAGCCGTGGTTCCTGAAGAGGCCGTCCCGGAAGACCCGGACCTCCAGGGGCTTGTTCCAGTCTCCGCAAAGCTCCCCGACATATATCTTGCCCGGCCTTGTCCAGTCGTCCCGGCTTTCCTTGGCTCCCGCGAGGGTGCATCCAAGGAAATGGATTCGTCCGCCTGCCTCGAAAAGGTCGAAACGGTGGATGTAGGGAAGGTGGAGGATTTCCTTGAACTCGAAGCGGCCGTCGGGCCGTGGCTTGACCCAGGAGATGACGGCCTCTTCCCATTGGAAGAGCTTGAGGAACTTCTGGACGGCGAGGAATTCCCCGTCGGTGCCGGGGATCGGGACCATGGACATGGTTCCGCCGGGGCCTTCCCAGACAATCGCCCTGTCCGCGAAGTCATCGCCGCTGAAGGCATAACAGGCCCCTTCACCCTCGGTCGCGAAGAGGATGTTGGGCTTCCCACCGATGAGGATGGTCGCGGCGGCATAGCAGCGCGGCAGATCCGTCAAGGATTTTTTCTCGAATTTCATCGGCGCATTCTCCTTATCTAATGGATCAAAATGATCTATTATGTTATACTGAAATTATCATAATGGACTGAAAAAGGTCAAGCAATGAACGGAATTGTGACGATCGATATTGGGACCACGAGTGTCCGGGCGAGCGTCCATGACGAGGAGGGGAAGGCCTTCCCCGCCGGGCAATACCTCAATATGCCCGAATACCGAAGCGACGGCTGGGTTGAACAGGACGCGGCCGCCTGGCTTTCCCTCCTGCCCCAGGCTCTCGGTGGCGCTGCCAGCCTGGCAGCCGAGCTGGGCTTCCATGTCTCGGGAATCGCGGTCACCGCACAGCGCTCCTCCGTCATCCCCGTGGACCGCGAGGGAATACCCCTGAGACCCGCCATCATGTGGCAGGACCTCCGGACGGCCTCCCTCGCCGCCTCGCTGTCAGGCAGCAATGCCCTCGTCTACGGCAAGACCGGCGCCAAGGTCTCCACCGTCTTCTCGGCGATCAAGATGCTCTGGATCAGGCGCAATGAGCCGCAGGTTTTCGCGCGCACCCACAAGATGGTCGGGATCCAGGATTTCGCCCTCCATCTCCTCACCGGGCGCTTTGTCACTGACCAGAGCCTCGGAAGCAGGACCAACCTCCTCGACCTCGAGAGCAGGAAATGGGATCCTGCGCTCCTGTCGCTTTTCGAGCTCGAGGAGGGCATGCTCTGCGACCTCGTCCCGCCGGGCTCCGTCGTCGGTGGCCTTTGCCCGGCCTTGGCCAGGGCTTCGGGCCTGCGCGAGGGAACCCCGGTCATCACGGCAGGTGGCGACCAGCAGTGCGCGGCCTTGGGCCTCGGCCTCTTTTCCGGCGAGCGGGCGGTCACGAACACCGGCACCGGCTCCTACCTCATCGGCCATTCCGACCGTCCTGTCCTCGATCCCCATATGCGGCTTTCCTGCAATGTCTCGGCCCTGCCCGGCGCCTACATCCTCGAGGCCGCGGTCCTCACCACCGGCACGGTGTATAGATGGTTCGGGGAGACACTCTGGAGGGACCGCCATGACGGCGGCGATGTCTTCGAGGCGATGAACGCCGAGGCTGCCGCCTCCAAGGCCGGCTCCAACGGCGTCATCCTCATTCCCCACTTCAAGGGGGCGGGCACGCCGCATTGGGATCCCGAGGCGAAGGGGCTCTTCTACAACCTCTCCCTCTCCAGCACCCGCGGCGACATGGCCAGGGCCATCCTCGAGGGCATCGCCATCGAGCTCAAGGCCTGCCTCGACCTCGTCGAGGCGGCGAGCGGCCGGGTCCACTCGCTCTGTGTGTCCGGGGGCTTGACGAAGTCGCCCCTCTTCAACCAAATACAGGCGGACATCCTCGACCGCCGGGTCGTCACCTCGTCGGGCGGCGAGGCGACGTCGCTGGGCGCATGGATGGCCGGCGCGGTGGCGGTCGGGCTCGAGGCGGACTACGAGAAGGCCTACGCGCGGGCGAGCGCCTCCAGCGAAAGCCGCGTCTTCGATCCCGACGGCGCGAACCGGGCGGCCTACTATGCCTTGCGCGACCGTGCAAAGGCCCTGTACGCCGCCCTCTCCTCATCCGGACTCCGGCTCCTTTTCGCCGGAAACAAGTGAGTGCAGCCAGCATGGACGAAGGCAAGAAACCGGCCCAGCCGACCGTAAGCAATTACCGGCACAAGAAGATCCTGGAATTGCTCTACCGCAAGGACTCGGTCTCCGCCGAGGAGCTCTCCGAGGAATTCGGCGTCTCCAAGATCACCATACGCCGCGACCTCGACGCCCTCGCCGCTGACAAGCTCCTTGAGCGCACGCGCGGCGGCGCCATTGTCGGCTCGACCCTCAGGCTCGAGGCGATCTTCGAGGAAAAGGACTCGGTGGCCAAGCGGGAGAAGCAACTGATCGGGAAGTATGCGGCCTCCCTCGTCAAGGAGAACGAGACCCTCTTCCTCAACGCCGGCTCCACGACCCTTGAGGTCCTGCGCCACCTCGTCGGCAGGAAGGTGAGGGTAGTCACGAACAACGCGGCCGCCCTCACGATCGACATCGATCCCGAAATCGAGCTCATCGTCCTCGGGGGGGAATACCGGCCGCAGTCCAAGTCCCTGATCGGCGAGCTGGCCCTCGCCGGGGTCAGCCGGATCTTCTCGAGCCTGACGATCCTCGGCATCAACGGCATCACGATCACCAAGGGCTTCACCTCGGCGGTCTACCAGGAGACCACGGTCAACGCCGCGATGATCGAGAACTCGAGCGCCCAGATCGTCGTCGTCGCCGACCACACCAAGATGAATACCGTCTCGAGTTTCCTCACCTGTCCGCTGTCGAAGGTGAACACGGTCATCACGGATCGGCTCAGCCCGGCCCTCTTCCTGGAGGAGTTGCGCGACGCTGGAATAAACGTGGTTGTCGTTCCGGAGGAAGCCGGCTACTGAGGGCCTCCGCCCTGCCCGTAGTAGGCACCCGGTCCGTGCTTCCGGTTGAAGTGCTTTTTCAGGAGCTGCTCCGGCATCGGGGCCAGGTCAGGGGCGAGTTCCAAGCTGAGGAGGGCCATCCGCGCCACCAGGTCGAGGACAGCCGCGTTGTGCACGGCCTCCCGGGCGTCGCCTCCCCAGGCGAAGGGGCCATGGTTCGCCACGAGCACCGCCGGCATGCGGATTGGATCAAGCCCCAGCTCAAGGAATCGTTCGACGATCGCCATGCCCGTCTCCAGCTCGTACTTGCCGGAGGTGCGCGCCTCGGTGAGGATGTGGGTGCAGGGGATTTCGCCGAAAAAGTAATCCGCATGGGTGGTCCCGAGGGCCGGTATGGGCCTGCAGGCCTGGGCCCAGACGGTCGCCCAGGTGGAGTGCGTATGCACGATGCCCTGTATGCCCTTGAAGCGCCGGTAGAGCTCGAGGTGGGTGGGAAGGTCGGAGGAGGGGCGGAGGGACCCGTCCAGCTGCCTGCCCTCGCCATCCACCACGACCATGTCCACGGCCCGCATCTCCCCGTAGGCGAGGCCGCTCGGCTTTATGGCGATGGCGCCGGTCACCGGGTCCCGCGCGCTGACGTTGCCCCAGGTGAAGGAGACCAATCCCAGCTTCGGAAGCTCCAGGTTGGCCTCGAGGACCTCTTCCTTGAGTGATTCGTACATCAGTCGTAGCCTCCCTGCCTGAGCCTGGCCAGCACCCATTCGCGGGCCATCGCGATCTGCGCGAGGGGATCGTCGGCCTTTTCCGTCCACATCTCGACGAGGAAGGGTCCGGCATAGCCAAGGCGCTTCAGGGCAGCGAAGCAGGCGGGGAAATCCACCCGTCCTTCGCCGAAGGGGATATCCCGGAAGGCCCCCGGGAAGCCCGGAAGGACGGGCTTGGTCTCCTTGACGTGGATCCCGACGATGTGGTCGATCCCCAAGGCAAGCTCGGACTCCACGTCGTTCCCCCAGGCGCTCAGGTTGCCGAGGTCTGGATAGACCGCGAACCAGGGGCCCGGAAGCCTCTTCTTGAGCGAAAGGTACTTGGCGATGGAGTTGAGGAAGGTCGTGTCCATGATCTCGAGGGCGAGCATGACCTGGCGGCGCGCCGCATGTTCAAGCGCCTTTTCCATGCCGCGCAGGTAGAGCTCGCGCGATTCATGGGTGGAGCTTTCGTAGTACACATCATAGCCGGCGAGCTGGATGACGCGGATCCCGGTGTCGCAGGCGAGGTCTATGGCCTTCCCCATTATGGCGACGGCCCTCTCCCGCACTGCCGGATCGGCGCTGCCGAAAGGAAATTTGCGGTGCCCGGAAAGGCACATGGACGGCACGCGGATACCGGCCTCGAGGGATGCGCGGCTGAAGGCAAGGCGATCGGCGAGGGTCCAGTCCAGGCGGGAGAGCCGCTCTGTCGTCTCGTCTATGGATAGCTCGAGGAAATCGTAGCCTGCGTCGGCGGCGGCATGGAACCTGTCCGCCCAGGATAGCGAGCGGGGGAGGGCCTTCTCATAGATACCGAGGGGATTCGTCACTCGGCGCCTCCTTGGTGGCAATAGTGATTCTAATTGTACTCTATGCCGAACAATTCTTTTTGTAAAGATACTTGTTTTGAAAGGATCATATAGAGCGTGTAGCGACTTGCAAACGATCAAAAAGAGTTTTTCTATCTTGCGCGATGGACAATTCACGCTTATTATCGCATGGGTACGAAGTTGCTTGGCCTTCATTGGCCAGCGGGAGGTCAGGGATGGGCAAGATCGACGATATCACGCGAGAATCCTGGATATTGAGCACCTTCCCCGAGTGGGGCACCTGGCTCAATGAAGAGATAGAAAAGGAAGTCGTGGCCCCCGGAAGCTTTGCCATGTGGTGGCTTGGCTGTACGGGCATCTGGCTCAAGAGCGCCGGCGGAGCGAACCTTTCAATCGATTTCTGGGTAGGCACGGGCAAAAAGACCGCCAAAGATCCCCTCATGACCGCAGGCCACCAGATGCAGCGCATGACCGGGGCGCAAAAGATGCAGCCGAACCTGCGCAATGCCATCTTTCCCCTTGATCCCTTTGCGATCAGGCAGGTCGACGCCATCCTTGCGACCCATGACCATAACGACCATATCGACGCGAATGTCGCTGCGGCCGTCCTCAAGAATTGCGGCCCTGAGGTACCCTTCATCGGTCCCAAGGCCTGCGTGGAGCTTTGGAGGAGCTGGGGTGTTCCGGCGGAACGCTGCCTTACCGTCAGGCCAGGTGTCTCGATCAAGATCAAGGACGTCGAGATCCTCGCCCTTGAATCCTTTGACCGGACTGCGCTCATCACCGCGAAAAAAGGCGATACGCTCCGCGGAAAACCGGTCCGTGACATGGACGACATGGCGGTCAACTACCTCATCAAGACCACCGGGGGCAACCTCTACCATTCCGGCGATTCGCATTACTCCAATTACTACGTGAAACATGGCAAGGACAACCCTGTCGACGTGGCCCTTGGCTCCTTCGGCGAGAACCCGCGCGGCATCACGGACAAGATGACCTCCATCGATATCCTCCGCATGGCTGAAGCCCTGCAGACCAAGGTCATCATCCCCTTCCATCATGACATCTGGACCAATTTCCAGGCCGATCCCAAGGAAATCAAGGTGCTTTGGAGCATGAGGAAGGACCGCCTCGATTACCACTTCAAGCCCTTCCTTTGGGAGGTCGGTGGCAAATATGTCTATCCGGCTGACAAGGACAGGACTGAGTACCACCATCCCCGCGGTTTCGGGGATGCTTTCGAGGGAGAGCACGACCTGCCCTATCTCTCCTTCCTGTAGGCGCGGTGCGTCAGCCTGCAAAAAAGGGCTTTTTTAGCTTTTTTTGCTTGCGGGAAGAACAATGTGATTATACAATTGCTTTAGTAAGGATCAAATTGATCGTATATGTCCGCCAATCGCTACCAAGGTGATTGATCGGAGAGGAGGATTAGGATGGCTAAGACGAAATTGATGGCTCTTCCCCTTGCCTTGTTCCTGCTGTGCGCCGGCATGACGCTGAGCGCCCAGACCTGGAAGATAGGCTACCTGCCAAGCACGGTAGGGCAGGCACTGACCAAGGCCTGGGGCACGGGCATCGATACCACGCTCAAGGCAGCCGGCAATGTGCAGCTCCAGGCCCTCGACGCGCAGATGAAGGCCGAGACCCAAGTTTCCATGATGGATGACTTTATCAACCAGGGCTACAACCTCATCATCCTCCAGCCCATCGATGCGGCGGCCCTCACCGCAAGCGTCAAGAAAGCCGAATCGAAGGGCATCCCGGTCATCACCCTCAACACGGACACCTTGGCTCCCCATTTCGCCTGCGTCACCATGGACGACTACGGAGCCGGCTACCTCGTCGGCGAGTCCATCGGCAAGACGCTCAAGGGCGCGGGCAATGTCGCCCTCATCCAGTCGCCTCCAGGGGCCTTGGCCGGCGTCGAGCGCGAGAAGGGCTTCCGCGCCTCGATGGCCAAGCTCTACCCGAACATCAAGATCGTCGGCGCCCAGAACGGCGAGTGGAACAAGGACAAGGCCATCGCGATCATGAACAGCTTCATGCAGGTCAACAGCCAGCTCGACGCCGTGTTCGCCGTCAACGACAACATGGCCGAGGGCGCCGCCATCGCCGCCGAATCCGCCGGCCGCCTCAAGAACATCATGATCTGGGGCTTCAACGGGCAGATGAGCACCTTGGCCCAGATCGAGTCCGGGAAAGTGTTCGGGACCGCTTATACCAATGCCTACGACCAGGGAGCGATCGCCGCCAAGCTCGCCCTGGAAGCGCTCAAGGCCGGGACCAAGACCTTTGCCAAGACCCAGGTCGTGACCGTCAAGCCCTTCCTCGCCACGAAGGAGACCGTGGGACAGATCCCCGCGGCCAGCCGCTGGTAGTCCTTGAAAAAACACCGATGACGGCGCCCCCCCCCTTTTAGGCCAGGCCAAAAGGGGGGGGGCTCGTCATCGGGCAGACCCGGAGGCATGTCGTGTCGATCACCGCGCTTCGTCGATTGATCCTGATAGGATTGCTCCTCGCCATCGGCCTGGGGCTTTCCCTTGCAAGCCCGAGCTTCCTGAAGCTCGACAACCTGATGACCCTCCTGCAGGAGGCTTCGCAGACCGGCATAGTCGCGGTGGGGTTCACCCTGGTCCTCATCACCGCCGGGATCGACATGTCCATCGGCGCCGTCATCGCGATCACCGCGATGATCTGCGCCAACTTCCTGACCTACACCCACATCCCGGCCTTCGCCTTCATCCCCGTGGCCCTGGGCGCCGGATGCCTCGTCGGCCTCTTCAACGGCTTCTTCATCACGCGTTTCAAGCTGCCCGAGTTCATCGTCACCCTGGCCTCCCGCGGCATCCTGGCGGGCCTTGCCCTCCTCATCGCGGTCAAGGACGCGGACGGCTTCGTGTCCAACGTCTTCATCCAGGACCCCGTCTACCTCGGCTTCGGCGGGACCGTGGGGCCTTTCTACATCATCACCATCGTCTTCCTCGTGCTTGCCGTCCTCGTGCAGTTCTTCCTCAAGAGGACCCGCTCGGGCACCAACATCTACGCCACGGGAGCCAATCCCACGGCGGCCCGCCTTTCCGGCATCAACACGGACAAGACCATCTTCGCCGTCTACATGTTCTCCGGTTTCTGCGCTTCGCTGTCCTCGATCTTCCTCTCCGCGCGCATGATGACCGCCATGCCCGAATTCGGGATCGGCTCCGAGATGGACGTCATCGCCGCGGTGGTCATCGGCGGCACGCCGTTCACGGGCGGGATCGGCGACATCTGGGGGACCGTGATCGGCACGGTCTTCCTGGCCATGATCAAGAACGGCATCCTGAAGCTCGGCATCTCCCCCTACATCCAGCCCATCGTGATCGGCGGGATCATCGTGGTGGTGGTCGTCGTCGATGTCTGGTACAAGGGCTTCGCCGAGAGGCTGGCCCGCAACCGCGCGCGCCGCCGTACGGCGGAACAAGACCGGGCTGCGGCCTAGAAAGGCCTGGGAGGGAATATGGCGGAGAACAGCGACGCGTCCGAGGAAGTCCTCCTCGATTGCCGGAAAATCTGCAAGTCCTACAATGGCCCGATGGTCCTCAGCGATGTCGATTTCTCCATGAAGCGGGGTGAGATCCATGCCCTCGTGGGGGAGAACGGCGCGGGCAAGTCCACCCTGATCAAGATCATCACCGGGGTCACGGGGCGCAACTCCGGAACGATGGTCTTCGAGGGCAAGGAGATCGGCCACGACCATAGCAGGACCGGCGCCCAGGGCCTCGGCATCGCCGTCATCTACCAGGAACTCAGCCTGATCCATGGGATGACGGTGGCGCAGAACATGTTCCTGACGAAGGAACCGCGCATGCCGGTCCTGGGCATCATCAACATCCGCAGGATGAACAGCCTCGCGCAGGCGATGATCGACCGCTATGGCTTCAACCTGAAGGCGACCGACGTCATCGACGGCCTCTCCATCGGCCAGCGCCAGACCGTCGAGATCCTCAAGGCGCTCAACGGCAAGGCCTCCCTCATGATCATGGACGAGCCGACGAGCTCCCTGACCTCGGCCGAAAGCGCGCAACTCTTCGGCATCATCAGGCAGCTCAAGGCCGATGGCATCAGCGTGCTCTACATCTCGCACCGCATGGAGGAGGTCTTCGACCTCTCCGACCGCGTGACCGTCCTCCGTGACGGGCGCCTTGTGGAGGTGCTGGAGAAGGAGCGCATCCACCCCAACGAGATCATCAGGCTCATGATAGGCCGCTGCCTCGACGAGAAGGACTCGAAGTGCGTCATGGAGAGGAAGGGCGGCGAGGTCGTCCTCGATGTCCATGGCCTGTCGTCCGAAGGCAAGTTCTCCGACATCAGCCTCCAGCTCCACGCCGGCGAGGTCCTCGGCATCGGCGGCCTCGTTGGTTCGGGAAGGACCGAACTCGTGCGGGCCATATATGGCATCGACGCGCACGACTCGGGCAGCATCAGTTTCCAGGGCAAGCCCTGGACGCCCGGCGTCTCCCAATCGATCCGGGGCGGCTTCGGCTTCGTGCCCGAGGAGCGGCGCCTCCAGGGGATCATGGGGGGCATCAGCATCACGGGGAACATCGGCATCACGAACCTCGATTCCATCGCGGGGAAGGGTTTTGTGAGCGACCGGAAGGAGCTAGCGCTGTCGAGGAAGGCCGTCGGGCTCCTCAACATCAAGCCCGCCGAGCCCAGCCTGCCCGTCGGCAACCTCTCGGGAGGAAACCAGCAGAAGGTGGTCGTGGGCAAGTGGCTCATCCGCGACCTCAGGCTCCTCATCGTCGACGAGCCCACCGTCGGCATAGACATCGGCGCCAAGGAGGAGATGTACCAGACGATCGCCCGGCTGGCTTCCGAAGGCGTCTCCGTCATCCTCGTCTCCTCCGACCTGCCGGAGCTGACACGCCTCTCCGACCGCATCCTCGTGCTCCGCAAGGGAAGAATCGTCAAGGAATTCGCTGAGGGAGCGGTGACCGAGGAGGACGTCCTGCGCGCCTCTTCGGGGATCCTCGAAGGTGGTGCAGCATGAACCTCACGGCCGCGAAGGCTCGGCAGCTCCTCAAGGACCTGCGTCTCTTTTTCGTCCTCATCCTCCTCATGGCCGTCCTCTCGGTCCTCTCGCCCCGCTTCCTCACCCTCGGCAACCTGTCGAACGTCCTGTGGTCGGTCTGCATCATCGGCATCATGTGCTCAGGCTTCATCTATGCCCCGATAACCGGCGGCATCGACCTTTCGGTCGGATCGATGGCCGCGCTGGCGGGAATCATCGCCAACGTGCTCATGAACCAGGTCGGCATCCCGTGGGTCCCGGCCCTCGTCATCACCCTCGCCTGCGGCATGTTCATCGGCTTCATCAACGGCATCGTGACGACGAAATTCGGGGTTCCGGCCTTCATCGTCACGATGGCGGCCAAGACCTACCTCTTCGGCATCGCGATGCTCGTGTCGAACGGCGACATGATCACCATCATGAAGCCGAAGGGCTTCCTCGCAATCGGCGTCGGGAAGCTCTTCGGGCTGCCCATACCCATCTACATCATGGTGGCCGTCATCGTCGCGAGCCACATTCTCCTCAAGCATACGGTCTTCGGGAGGAAGGCGATCGCCGTCGGCGCCAACGAGGTGGCCGCCAAGCTCTCCGGCGTGGACCCGGACCGGACCCGCATCATGGCCTACGTCCTGTCGGCGACGGCGGCTACGGTGGCCGGAATCGTCATGGCGTCGCTTACGCAGCAGGCCTACGCCGCGAACGCGGGAGGCTACGAGCTCGATGTCATCACCGCGGTCGTCGTGGGCGGCACGAGCCTCATGGGCGGAAGCGGCTCCGTGGCGGGTGCCCTCATCGGCGCCGTCATGGTGGGCTTCATCAACAACGGGCTCAATCTCCTCAACATGCCGTCGTCCTTCCATCCCCTTGTCACAGGCGTCGTCATCCTCCTGGCCCTTCTCCTCAACCAGGGCGGAAAGATGCCCAAGTTCATCCTGTCGATGAGGAAGCGGCTGGGCGACCCGGGGAAGTGAGGCGTCGGCCTTCATGATCCGCGATCGGCACGCCAAGCGCCGCCGATCGCGAATGGCCTGAGCTCCACGAGGTCGGCGAAAGTCCGGACGGCTCCGGCGCCAAGGAGGCTTTCGGCGGTGAAGGTGGTCGTGATCCCGGCGCACAGCGCGCCGGCGGCCTTGCCTGCCTGGATGCCGGTGACCGCGTCCTCGACCACAAGGCAGTCGCGGGGGTCGAGCCCGATGCGGCGCGCCGCTTCCAGGTAGATGTCGGGGAAGGGTTTCTTGCGCTCCACGTCCAGCCCCGTGACCGCGGCGTCGAAGTCGGACTCGAGGAGGCCGACCTGGGCAAGGTTGGCATCGAGCTTTTTCCTGTCGGCGCTCGTCGCGATCGCTGTCCTGATGCCGAGGTCGCGGCAGGCGCGCACCAGTGCGATGGCTCCCTTCACCTCGTGGAGGCGGTTCCGTATCACCTCGAAATACAGGGTGTAGGTGCGCTCCTTGGCCTTGGCGAGGTCGATCTTGATGCCGCGCGCCTCCGCGACGCCGCCCAGGTAGCGTCCCTCGCCCGTGCCGACAAAGGGCGAGAATTCGGTGGCGTCGACGGCGAGCCCGTAAAGCTCGGCGAACATCGCCACAGCCGCCTCGGCTATGAAGGTCTCCGAGTCGACAAGGACCCCGTCCACGTCGAAAAGGAGGCCCGCGAAAGGCCGCATGGCAAGCAGGTCGTCCATCAGATCTCCGGCGCCTGGGCCAGGAGCCAATCCTCGGCTTCCTTGGACCAGAAACCGTCGGTCTTTTCCACGATGCGGGCCAGCTGGGCGTAGAAGGGATCGCTGCGGCCCCGCTGGGCAAAGTCGGCGATCGCCACCAGGTCAAGCCTTTTGTGGGTGTAGATGAGCTTCTTCCCGCCGGGGATCTTGGGAAGGTCGATGGTGGTCTGCGGCACGGCGTTGAGGCCGCCGACATGGGTCACCATGGCCACCGGGTTGAGCCTTCCCTTGGCCATCATCTCGAGGGATTCGCGGATGTCGTCCGTATTGCCCCCCGACGTGCCTACGAGGTGGTGGGCATCATAGTGGACGTCATAGAGGTTGAGGGACGCGGAGAACGAGGGGTCGGTGGGACCGGCGAAGAAGTTGAGGCAGCCGTCCTGGGCCAGGAGGCGGTCGGCGGTCTCGAAGAGGGACTTGACGGCCGCGAAGAGGAAGACGTCGTCGAAACCCTTGCCACCATTCAAGGCGCGCAGGGCCGCCACCGGGTCGGCGATGTCCTTCGTATTCACATAGATGAGCTCGACGCCATTGCGGGCGGCTTCCACCACGGGAAGGATGAGGGCGGCCCGCGCGAGCCGGGCGTCGTCAATATCCGCGACGACCACCCGGGAGGGCTTGCGGTCCGCGTGCATGGCGTAATCAATGGCGCCGATGCCCATGGGACCGACCGCCGCGAGGAGGGCCAGGGAGCCGCCTTCGCGGATGCCCATCTCGTGGACGTAGCTGCCGGTCTTCACGTGGTATTGGGCGTGATAGGCGCCGACGATGCAGGACATCGGCTCGGATAGCGAACCCTTGAAGAAGGCGTCAGCCTCGAAGGGCAGGAGGCATTCCATCTCCATCACCTCGTTGGGGATGATGACGAAGGTGGCGTCGCCGCCCAGTTCGGTGTAGGAGTATCCGGGCGCCCAAAGGGTCCCCTGGTAGTTCAACGCGGGCTGGATGCCGAACTTGTCGCCGGCCTTGAACTTGCGCGCCCATTTTTTCCCGACCTCGACCAGGACGCCGCAGAATTCATGCCCGATGATGATTGGGTCCTTGGCCAGGTCATGGCGGATGCGCTTGTGGGCGGCGCCTTCCACGGCGAGCTTGTAGCTCGACATGCAGATGGAATCGGATACGATGCGCGCCAGGATCTCGTCATCGCGGATGGGCCTGAGGTCGAACTCCTCGAGCCTCAGGTCGTTCACGCCATAAAGGCGCACTGCTTTTGTCTTCATGTATCCCCCATGGGCGGCTCCTGAGCCACCCTGTTTATCGCCTGTCTTTCCGCGCCTCGCGCTGTTCCGCCAGTCCGAGGAAGGAATCCCGGTATTGGGCGAGCCCAGGCAGCTCGATCGTCGGCACATGGCTGCGCTCTATCTCGAAATCGCGGGCGAGCTCCTCGAGCCTCGCCCCGGTGAGGGCCGCCTTGGCGGTCATGGCCGCGCCAAGGCTTGTCGCTTCGGCAATCCCGGTCATCGAGGTCCGGGACCCGGGAACGAGGGCCTGGACGAGGGCGACGTAGTCGTCGTTTCTCCGGAAACCGCCCTCGATGAACAGCTCCGTCCCGTCCTTCAGGCCCGCCCTGGCCAAGGCGACGCCGGTCTGGAGGGCGAGCGAGAGGTTGAGTGCCGCATAGGCCTCTTCCCGCTTCGCGAAAAAAGGAGGCGCCCCCCCGCCGGACTTCATCGCCTCGAAGGGGTAGGCATCGGCGCCCTCCACGGCCCTCGCCCGCGAATTCGGGAACTGGCCCGAGCCGCGGACAATCTCCGGCAATATGAAGATACTGCGGTCGGCGATGACCCGGCGATAGATATCGGGATCGAAACGCGGCGGCGAACCCGCCTTATTGCCCGGCGCGGCATCGATGCCGCAGGCGGCGTCGATCAGCGCGGACCATGCCTCGTACTCGAGGCCGCCCGTGAAGATGGCCGTCTTGACCGGTGTCCGCATCGCGGACTGGTTGAAGAACACGACCTTGCCGATCTCGTCG
>JANYKC010000042.1 GCA_025358255.1 Spirochaetaceae bacterium | reverse complement strand
GTCACGATGGTACTTGGAATAATGGGCATGCAGCTTCAGACCTACATGCCCGGAGGCAGGACACGCCAAAGCCTCAAGAAACCCGCTCGCGAAGAGAAAGGGCTTGTACTCCGCCGCGGCGACTCCGATAATGACGATAAGGTTTTTCGACAGGAGAGCGGGAGGTAGTCACACCTTTGTTCCCGCTCTCCTTATCTTTTCCCCCTGCTTCTTGCTACTCAAGAAATCGGGAGAAAAACCTCAACCCTGAGAAAAAATCGCGCTACCCGACATAGGGTGCCATGATGACCGGACGGGGCGAGAAGCCCTCCACCACGAGGCCCCACTCCTGGGAGACGAAGGACCAGGGGCCGCGCATCTTCCTCATGCCCTGCGCCACGAGCCAGTCCCGCGCCGCGTCGAGGAGTGCCGCAGCCCCTGCCGGATCGCCATCCCCGCATTCGAAGTAGGCGAACATGCCGATGGGCTCGCCCCAGGCCTCGAGGGCGAGCCTGTCCACGAGGGCGGCGACGCGGCCTGTCACGCGCCGGGCGGGGCCGGACGGGCCGGCGGAGTCCGTCTCGAGGAGGAAGAGGGCGTGGTCGCAGTGGGCCAGGTAGGCGTTCCTGCGCGGATCGAACTCGGCGGCGAGCCCCAGGCGAAGGGGCGGAACCCAGAGGGGGTCGGCCGCATAACGCGTGAAAGGGAAAGCGATGAATGCCTTCCTGTCCGCGCTGGACAGGGCCTGGCGCACGCGGCGTGGCGCGGGGTCCGCTGTCATTCCTTGGCGTCCCTCGTGTCGAGCCAGCCTTCGAGGCGGGCGAGGGCCTCGCCCATGTTGGCCCGCCCGTAGCCGATGCGGAAATACGAGGGATCGCATCCGTAGTACGCGCCGGGGAGGAGGAGGACGCCGGCCTCGTCGAGGAGGCGGAGGGCCATGAGCTCCGCGTCCCCGGGGCCCTTGCCGCTCGCCCAGCGTGCCGCCTCCGGCGGGGCCAGGCTCGGGAAGGCTATCGAGCTTCCTTCGGGCTCGCTCCAGCGCGCGAAGTCCGGCCTCCCTGCCATGAAGTCCCGCAGGAGCGAGAGGTTGGTGCTGCACAGGCTGCGGCTGCGCTCGGCCAGCGCCTCGAAATGGCGGATGGCCACCTCCGCCAGGACCTCGCTCGGCCCCGAGGAGCAGATGGAGTTGTAGTCCTTCACGGCTGCCACCTTGTCCAGGATGTCGCGTCTTTGCGTGGCGAGCCACCCGATCCGCAGCCCGGCCAGCCCCGCGCTCTTGGAGAGCACGTTGAGCGACACACCGTTCTCGTAGGCCTCGCAGGCTGCCGGTAGCCGGCGTCCGGGGCCATGCTCGAGTTGGCGGTAGACTTCGTCCACGAAGAGGAGGCAGCCCGCCCTGGCGCAGGACTCGACGAGGCGGTCGAACTCCGCGGGGAGGAGGAGGGCCCCTGTGGGGTTGTGGGGCAGGTTGACGACGACGGCCTTGGCTCCGCCTTCGAGGTAGCCGGACAGCTCGTCGAAATCGAAGACCCAGCGGCCGCCTGATTCGCGGAGCCTCCAGGGCAGGACCGTCGCGCCCAGGGCGCGGGGGATCTCCGCCAGGGACTGGTAGCAGGGGGCGTTGACGACGACGCGGTCGCCTTTCTCGATGACGGCGAGGAAGAAGTTGAGGATGCCTTCCTCGGCTCCCGCATGGACGAGGACGAGGTCGGGGTCCATCCCTCGGGCTCCGAGGCCGGTGTAGCGCCCGCCGATGGCCGCGCGGAGGCTGGGGGCGCCGCGCGTCTGCGTATACCCGAGGCGGAGGGAGAGGAGGCGCTCCTCGGCGCCCGGCTCGAGGGCAAGGAGCTCGCGCAGGGCGATGGTCTCACAGTCGGAGGAGCACAGGAGCCAGCGAGCGGAGAACTCGTGGGCGGCGAAATAGCGCTCGAGGGCGAAGGGCCTGAAGAAGTTCATGGGGGAATACTAGCCCCAAGGGGAGGGCGAAGGAAGTCCCGCGGACAGGACCCGGGGCCGCGCTTGTGCCGCCCTGGCCGCGGCCGTCATGGTTGCCGCGGCGTCGCGGAGGCGAGGGGCCGTGCAGGGAAAACGGCGCGGAAGTTGGATTCGAGGGACGCCTCGAGGCCCTCCGCCCGGACGCCGCGGAGGGCGGCCATGCCGCGGACTATGTCGGCGATCGCCTCGAAGGGGCAGTACTCTCGTCCGCGCGGTGGCTGCCAAGGGGCGTCGGTCTCCGACAGCAGGCTGCCCTCCGGGACCAACGCGCAGGCTTCGATGGCGCGCTTGTGTCCGTTGAGTATCGCCGCGCCGAAGGAGAAATAGGCCCTTACCCCGCGGCCCAGTAGGTCGCCTGCCTCGCGGGCAGTGCCGGAATAGGAATGGAGGACGATGGCCGGTAGCCTGGCCAGGCGCCTTGAATAGCCGAAGACCTTGTCCATGCCCCTGCGGATATGGAGGATCATGGGAAGGCCATGCCTTTCGGCGATGCCCAGCTGGTACTCGAAAACCGCGGTCTGGGTAGCCTCGTTCGCTGGATTGCGCACACGCTCCGGAAGGTCCCCGAAGAAATCGAAACCGGCTTCGCCGATGGCGTCGATGCGGCCCGAGGCGGCTAGGGAGGCCAGGAGGTCGGCGTTTTTCCAGACGGCCCACTGCGGGTGGATGCCGAAGGAAAGGGGGACGGTGCCGGGAGGGGAAAGGGCCGCGAGGCTCTCCGTCTCGTGGAACTCGCCCTCATCGTGGCTCGCGGCGCAGGCCAGGCTTGCCGCGGCCAGGAAGCGGCCGTGGAAGCCGGGGTCGCGGGCGGCCAGGTCGACAAAGTGGATGTGGGCATCGCTGTGCATGGGGACATCATCTCCCGCCGCCGCGCGGAGCGCAAGCGCGGTCATCGGGCTGTCCGAGACCCATGTCCTGCGGAAAGAGGGCTACGAGGTCATCCACGTATCCTCGGGCGAGGCGGAGATAGCCGCCATGGCGATAGCCGCCATGGCGGCGGGGCAGCGCCTCGTGGACCTCGTCCTCATGGACATCAACCTCGGCCGCGGCATGGCCGGGCCGGCGGCGGCCCACGGCATCCTGGCCGACCATGACCTCCCCCTCGTCTTCCTCTCCTCGCACACCGAGAAGGAGGTGGTCGAGAGGACCTAATGTATTACCAATTATGACTATATTGTGAAGAACTCCGGGACCACCGTGCTCTTCGCCTCCATCCGGATGGCCTTCAGGCTCCATGACGCCCGGATGCGGCTTGAGCGCAGCCTCGTGGAGCGGCGGCGCGTGGAGCGGCGGCGCGTGGAGCTCGCGCTCGAGGAACGCCGGCTCGAGGCCCTTGTCCGGGACAAGGAGACCCTCATGAGGGAGCTGGAGCCCCGCGTCAAGAACAGCATGACCCTCATCTCGAGCCTCTTCAGCCTGGAATCGGCCCGACTCCCCGATGACGCCACCAAGCAGGTCTTCGAGGACGCACAGGACCGCGTGAGGACGATCTCCTCGAGCTATGACCTCCTCTCCCGCTCGAACGACTCGGAGAGCCTGGACAGCGCCGTCCAGATCCAGGAGCTCCTGAGGCTCTTTTCCGAGACCTGGCTGGGCGGCGGCAGCGACATCGTCATCGAATCCCGGGTGGAGAGCACGCGCATCCCGATCAAGGAGGCCGCCGCCATCGGGCTCATCATCAACGAGCTGCTCACGAACGCAGTGAAGTACACCTGGCCAGCGCGGAAGCCAGGGCCGCCTTCGCCCAGGGCGCCTTCGCCCAGGCCGTCCTCGCCCAGGGAGCCTTCGCCCAGGGCGCCTTCGCCCAGGGAGCCGCTGGCGCCAAGAGGCAAGGGCGGGCGGATAGTCCTTGACCTCCATCGCGTGGAAGGAAGCATCCCTATCGCAGTGACCGACAACGGGGTAGGGCTTCCGCCGGGTTACGACCTGGAACGCAGCGATCGGCTGGGCCTCAAGCTCATCCAGACGCTTGCCAGCCAGTGCGGGGGAAGCCTCAGCCTGTCCAGGGGGAGGGGCTTGTGCGCCAAGGTTGTCATTCCTGTTGCCTCCCCGGCACCGCAATGACGATATTGAATGCTCAGTGAACCACAAGGAGATGCGATGCCGGGAATGACAGTGCTTTTCGTCACAAGGTCGGGGCGGACCCGAGGACTGGCCCAGGATTTCGGGAGACGCGCGGGGGCTGAGGTCCATGAGATCGGCGACTTGGTGCCGCGCGCGGGCATCCTTGGCTTCCTGAGGGCGGGCGCCCAGTCGGCCCGCCGGGCTTCCACGCCCATAGCCGACCCCGAGGTCGACCTTTCCGCGGTCGATACGGTAGTGCTCTTCCAGCCGGTCTGGGCCTCCGGGGTCTGCCCCCCCATCCGCACCTGGCTCAAAGCCCATGAGGCGGAGCTTGCCGGGAAGAGGCTCGGCCTCGCCCTGTCCAACAAGGGCTCGGAAGGCGCGCCCCTGAAGGCGAAGTTCGAAGCGGAGTTCGGCCCCCTGGCGGCTTTCACCGTGGTCCGGGAAAGCCTGCCGCCGGCGGAGAAAGCGGAGGCCCTCGAGGCCTTCCTCGCTTCCCTCCGCGGCCCAGGGTCCGGCAGGGAAGGCTCCTAGAGGTAGCCGAGGTTCCTCGCCTTCACCGTGAGCTCCGCCCGGAAATCCGGGTGGGCCACGTTGATGAGTTCCTTGGCCCTTTCCCTGACCGTCCTGCCCCTGAGCCTTGCCACGCCGTGCTCCGTGACCACGTGGTCCACGAGGCTACGGTGGAGGGTGACGGCCGAGCCTTCCATGAGGGTCGGGGTGATCGTGGAGACCGTCCCCCCCTTGGCGGTGCTGTAGCAGGCGATGATGCTCTTCCCGAGGCCGTCCGTGCCGGCGACCGCGCCTTGGGCAGTGTCGGACTGGCCGCCCGTCCCCGAGTACTGGTTGGTGCCGATGGACTCGCTGGCCACCTGGCCGGTGAGGTCGACGGAGATGCAGGTGTTGATGGAGACCATCCTCGCGTTCTGCGCCACCACCGCGGGGTCATTGACCCATCGCCCGCGCTGGAACTCGACGGCGACGTTGTCGTCGAGCCAGTCGTAGAATTTCCTGGAGCCCATCGCGAAGGTCGTGACGAACTTGCCGCGCTTGAGGCCCTTCCTGGCGTTCGTGACCACCCCCAATTCGTAGAGCTCCATCATGCTGTCCACAAGCATCTCGGTGTGGACGCCCAGGTCCCTCTTGCCCTTGAGGGCCATGGCGGCGGCGTTGGGTATGCCGCCGATGCCGAGCTGGATGGTCGAGCCGTCCTCCACGAGGCCTGCGATGTGCTCCCCGATGGCCAGGTCGATGGCGCTTGGCTCCGGGGCGGGGAGGAAGGGCACTTCCTGCTCGTGCTCCACGAAGTAGTCCACCTGGGACACATGGAGCTGGGTGTCGCCGAAGGTCCGCGGCAGGCGCGGGTTCACCTCGAGGATGACGAGGCGCGCCGCCTCGATGATGTCCTTCTCATAGGTGATGCCCAGGGAGAGGGAGACGAAGCCGTGCCTGTCCGGCGGCGTGCAGGTGCCGAAGAAGATGTCCGGCCTGCGGGCATGGATGCGGTCCGTGGCGGCGCGGTGGAGCATGTTCGGGACATAGGTGACGGTGCCCGTGTTCGCCTTGAGGGCCTCCCTCGACCCTGGGGCGTGGAACCACGAGGCCAGCTCGAAATGCCCCTTCATCTCCTTCTTCATGTAGAAGTCGTAGGCCTTGAGGGTGAGGACGGAGAAGACCCGCACGTCCTGGACCCGGTCCGCGACGATGTGGAAACGCGACATGCAGCCCTGGGGCTCGGAGGCGCACTGCGCCACCACGACGTCATTGTCGCTCGCGATGTGGGCGACCGCCTCGTCTATGGCGATGAGCTTGCCCTTGTAGATGTCCTGATGCTTCATGACGACTCCTTATAGTACCAAGAGGTTCGCCCCGACGGCGAAACCGGCTCCGCTCGCCACGAGGACGACGGCGTCTCCCTTCTTCACGCGGCCTTCGCCGAGGGCGGTGTGCAAGGCCATCGGGATGCAGCCAGACCCCGTGTAGCCGTAGCGGTCCATCACGCAGGTGCTGTCCGACATCGGACGTCCGAGGATGGCCATGACCTGCTCGATGACCGAGCGGTTGATCTGGGTGAAGATGAAATGTCCGACGTCCTCCAGCCGCCATCCGGCCTTCTCGACCACGCGGCGGACCATGGGGGGCCAGAGCTTGACGTTGCGGTCCCCCGGCAGCCTCTGGAGGAGCTCGAGGCCCCAGGTGCCGGCGTCGAGGACCTCCCGGGTGACGGGCCTTCGGGCGCCGCCGGCATATACGCCGATGTAGTCCCACTGGGTGCCGTTGGCGCGGAAACAGCCCTCCACATAGCCTGAGGGATCGTCGTCACCCGTCCTCTCGAGGAGGACGGCCCCTGCGCCGTCGGCGAAGATGGACCAGCCGAAGGCGTCGCCCGGCCGGAGGAAGGAGGGCATGTCATAGACACCCACCACGAGGGCGTAGCGGAGGCTCTTGTCCGTCGCGACGATCCTGGCAGCGCTGTCCAGCGCGGTCACGAAGCCGGCGCAGGTGGCGTTCACGTCGAAGGTCTCGGATTCCGCTTCGTCGCCTTGCAGGCGGCCCTGGAGGATGATGGAGGTGGCGGGGGAGATGTACTCGGGCGTGTCGGTCCCCACGATGAAGAGGCCGACTTCCTCGGGCTTCACTCCGGCGTTTGCCAGGGCGGCGCGCGCGGCTTTATCGGCGAAGTCGGCCGTGGTCTCGTCCATGGCGCGCAGGCGGGCGATGTGCCGCCGCTTGATGCCGATCTTGTTCTCGATCGGTCCTGAGTCGAATTCGATGCCCGCCAGGGCCTTGAGCTCGTCGTTGTCAATGGCTTTGCCGGGAACGTAGAGTCCCGTGCCCACGATCTTGGCCTTTGGCATGATTCCCCCTATGACAGATATTCCGAAAAGCCGCGGAGAAGGTAGCCGCCTATCGTCTCGACGAGAGCCCTGGCGTTGCTGGGGGAATCGTCGAAGGCGACCTCGAGACCGAAATAGTGGGCCAAGCCGAGGAGGAACTCGATCGAGGTCTCCTCGTCCAGCTCCGGATTGGCCGTGGTGACCCGGAGGGCCGCGGGCCTTCTCCGGTAGCCGGAGGCGAAGGCGCCGTAGTAGTCGCGCACGGCCTCCGGCAGCACGAACTCCGCTTCCCGCACGATGTTGTAGCAATGCTTGTCCAGGGAAAGGTAGACAAGCCAGAGCCAGAGCCCGCGGAGCTCGAACTCGAGGGCATTGAGGTTTTTTGCCGCCTCGCTGCCAAGGTTCCCGGAGATGAAGGCCCGGATGTCATGGCCGGCCCTCTCGATGAGCTCGGTGTAGAAGATGTCCTTGGAGCCGAAATAGGTATAGAAGGCGCCGACCGAAAGCTCCGCGGCGTCCGTGATCTCATGGATGTTGGTCTCGAAAAAGCCCTTTTCCCCGAAGAGGCGCTTGCCGGCCCGGAGCAGGCGCTCCCTGGCTCCCTCCACCAATGCGAGGGGAGGCGGTGTCGCCGTCCCTCCGAAGACCTTCTCCGGGTCGAAGTCCACGCCGCGGAAGATGCCCTTCTCGAGGATGTCGATCGCCGTCTCGGGCAGGACCTTCGCCTCCTGGAAAGCCCTTCTCGTGGCGCAAAAGCGAAGGCCGCCAAGGGCGAAAAGGTATTCGCCCAGGCCTGCTTCCCGCCCGAGGGCTTCCCCGAGGCCCTTCGTATAGATGGCCACGAGGCGGCGCTCATATTCAAAAAACCGGTATTGGCCTTCGCGGAACACGGAGACCACGTCCTTGTGCTCCACGGAAAAGCGCATGATGGCCTGGGCGAAGGAGGCAAGGCGCGACCTGCCATCCGCGCCGGATACCGATTCGATCGCCTTCTTGATCATGTCCAGGACGCGGCCAAGGATGACCTTGAAGAGCTCTTCCTTCCCGTCGTAATAGCGGTAGAAGACCCCGTTCGAGAGGCCTGCCTCACGGCAAATCTCCGCGACCGAGACGGTGCCGTACCATTTGAGCGAAAAGAGCCTGATCGCCGCCGTGACCAGGCGTTCTTCCGTTGCCGCCCTTCCCCGACCTGCCTTCGCCATGGCGCGCTCCTTGATCCTGACCTCTCCATGTTGCGTCGCATGTAGTGAGAGCTGATTCAGTATTTCCGCGAAAGTATAGACCCGGTTTCCTAGGGTGGCAAGCAAAAAACTATCGCTCGCCTGGTAATGGCGACGCGTCGGGCAAATCGCGTCGATCCTATCGCGAAAAAATGCTCGTTAAAGGGGTGGAAGCGTCGGGCTGGAAACGTTGTCATGCCGATTTCTTTTTTTTTTGCTTGACGAGTCCGCCAAATGGGTTTATCTAAAATGAGAGTCGATTCACTTCTTAGGGGGATTGGATGCATATCGGCATCTTGGGATATGGGACCTGGATTCCTGAAGGCCATATGGGCGCGGGCGAAATCGCCCTCGCGACCGGACTGCCCGAGGAAGTCGTCGCCCTGAAATTCGGGGTGAAACGGAAGCCCATAGCCGGACCGGGAGAGACGACGGCCTTCATGGGCCTCGAGGCCTCCAAGGTCGCCCTCGCTCGCTCTGGCATCGATGGGAAGGACATCGACCTGGTCATCTGGTGCGGCGCCCAGCACAAGGACTATCCCTGCTGGCTCGCCGGCCTTTACGTGGCGGACAAGATCGGCGCGAAGAACGCATGGAGCTTCGACATGGAAGCCATGTGCGGTTCCATGATGGCCGCCCTCGAGGTGGCCAAATCGCTCATGCTCGCCCGTGAGGACCTCGGGAAGGTCCTCCTCGTATCCGGTTACCGCAACAACGACCTCATCGACCTCACCGTACCGGCGACGCGCTTCATGCTCGATATCGGCTCCGGCGGATCCGCGCTGGTCCTCGGGAAGGACGCCGGCAAGAACGCGGTCCTCGCCTCGTCCTTCCGCGGCGACGGTTCCCTCTCCGAGATGTGCGTGGTGCCCACCCTTGGATCCAAGGCCTGGCCCCCGAGGGCCGAGGATGTCGCGCTGGCCCGCTTCTCCGTCCACGACGAGGAGGCCTTCAAGAGGAAGCTCGGCGAAGTGACCATGCCGAATTTCTACGCGGTAATCCGCGACGCGCTCAAGCGCTCGCGCCTGGAGGAGAAGGACCTGGACTACCTGGCCATCCTCCACTTCAAGCGCAGCGCCCACGAGGCCGTCCTCAAGGAGCTCGGCCTGGAGCCTGGGCAGAGCACCTACCTCGACGAGTACGGCCATATAGGCCAGAATGACCAGGTGCTCTCGCTCGAGCTCGCCCTCGAGGCGGGGAAGATCAGGGACGGATCGAACATCGTATTCGTCGGAGCCGGTCTCGGCTTCGTCTGGGCCGCCACCGTGATCAGGTGGGGCCCTTATGTCGAGTAAGGAGCATGCCATGAGAATGAGTGGAAAAGTCTGCGTCGTCACCGGTGGCGCCCGCGGAATCGGACGCGGCTGCGTGGAAACCTTCGCCCGGGAGGGGGCCGCCAAGGTCTGGGCCCTCGACATGAACGACGCCGACTTTCCGGCCATCGAAGCCGCCTTCCCGAACGTGAAGGGAGCGGTCGTCAACGTGACCGACTCCAAGGCGGTCAACGCCCTCGTGGAGCGCATCAAGGCGGAGTCCGGCGGGAGGATCGACGTCCTCGTCAACAACGCCGGCATCACGAAGGATGCTCTCATCCAGAAGATGGGCGACGACGATTGGGACGCCGTGATCAACGTGAACCTCAAGGGCGTCTTCCTCATGACCCGCGCCATCGCACCGATCATGATGGAGAACGGCTCGGGCGCCATCGTGAGCATCAGCTCCATCGTCGGCCTTGACGGCAACATCGGGCAGTCTAACTACGCGGCCACCAAGGGCGGAGTCGTGGCCATGACCAAGGGCTGGGCCAAGGAGTTCGCGCGCAAGGGCGCCAAGATCCGGGCCAACGCGGTCTCCCCCGGCTATTGCCGCACCCCGATGATCGCGACCGTCCCTGAGAAGGTCCTGGAGCCCTTCATCGCGAAGACGCCCCTTGGGCGCCTCGCGGAGATCAAGGACATCGCGAACGCCGTCCTTTTCCTCAGCTGCGACGAGTCGGAGTTCATCACGGGCCAGGTCCTTCGCGTGGACGGGGGTCTTGTGCTGTGATCCGTCCACGCGACGTCGATGGCGGACTGGTCCTGTAAGCGGGTTTCCTTTTTGCGCGGCGGCTAACGCCTCCGCGCGGTGAGATAGAGAGGGACCGCCCGAGGGCGGATCCAAGGAGGCATCAATGAAGAAGTTCCTGCTGGTCCTCGCGGCGCTGGCCCTCGTGGCCGGTGGCACTTTCGCGCAGGGCACCATCAAGATCGGCGGCATCTGGACGCTCGCCGACATCACGGGCAAGCAGGGCAGCGCGGCCGCCCAGCTCGCCGTCGAGGAGATCAACAAGGCCGGCGGCGTCCTCGGCCGGCAACTCGAGCTCATCGTCGTGGACGATGAGGGCAAGGCCGACAAGGCCGCCGCCGCGGTCGAGAAGCTCGCCACGGTGGACAAAGTCGAGGCCTTCTTCGGCGGCATGGCCTCCGGAGCGGAACTCGGCAAGATCCCCGCCTTCAAGAAATACGGCAAGGTCGTCATGTCCACGGGCGCCGCGTCGAGCGCGGTCGTCGAGAAGGCCCTGGGCCCGAGCCCCGACTCCGATTTCTATTTCCACCTCCATCCCTGGGACTACAACCAAGGCGCTTCCTACGCCGACGGCTGGGCCGCGATCCAGAAGCAGTATTCCAAGATCAAGATCACGAAGATCTTCCTCGCCTACGAGGAAGGAGCCTTTGGCAAGTCCTCCTGGGATGCCCAGAAGCTCCTCTTTGGCGGACCGGGCAGCCCCTACATCGTCGACGGCGCGCCCTTCAAGAGCGCGGCTTTCGGCGGCGGCGACTACACCTCTGTCCTCGAGACGGCCAAGGCCTTCAAGCCCGACCTCTTCCTCTGGGCCGGCTATGACGCCGATGCCCTCCCCATGCTCGAGCAGGCCAAGGCCATGAAGTTCACCCCTGGCATCTACCTCGGAGCCCCCCCCGGATGGCCGATCGGCTTCGGCTCCTCCAAGCTTTCCAAGAACGTCATGCTCTATGGCATGTGGTCTCCCGCGATGAACGACACCAGCGCCGCGAGCAAGAAGTTCTACGACGGCTATGTCAAGAAGTACCGGGAAGAGCCGGCGACCTATTTCGCCCCGCTCGCCTATTCCGCCATGTACGTCCTCGCCGAAGGCATCAAGGCCGCGGGCACCACGGACGCTCCCGCCCTCATCAAGGCGCTCGAGGCCACGAAGTACGCTTCCGCCCTCGGCGAAGTCATCACCTTCAAGCCCTCGAACCTCATCAAGCACCAGGGCATCACCCGCCAGAAGATCCTCCAGTGGCAGGACGGGTTCCAGGAAGTCATCTGGCCCTTCGAGGCCAAGACCTCCGAGCCCGTCTATCCCTTCCCGGCGTGGAAGTGAGAAGTTAGGACCGGTTTCCGTTGAAGGCCGCAGGGCCGCGCCTCCAGCGGGCGGCCCTCGGGCCGCGC
>JANYKC010000028.1 GCA_025358255.1 Spirochaetaceae bacterium | reverse complement strand
TCGGCGCCTTCGGTGGGCGACCAACCGGGCGAGTCATAAGCTGCTCAATCTCTCGCCACAGAATATCGTTTGCAGGAAGTCGGATCGCGTATCCATAGCGTTCGGATTCGAGATACTCGTAGATGTTCGGATTGGCGAAAGCCGCGTCGCCTCGAAAGAGCTTGGTGATTTCGAGGTCGCGGTAGCGGGCAATAATGGACTCGAGCACCGTCTTCCAATCCTTCGCGCTGTGGACATTCCCTTCCCGGAGCATGGCTCCTTCAAGGTCGCCGAATTGATTGAAGCAGAAGAGCGGATGATAGCAGGTGCAGCCGAAATGGCCGTTGTACGCCGATCCCTCTTGCCGGCCATAGGTCTCGCTCACTGAGCTGTCCATGTCCAACACGATCCGTGACAGCTTCCGTGCTTTCCTGACGCGGTCGATCCATTTTCCTGAAAGCTGCGAGAGCGCTGCCTGGTTCTCCTTCGTCGTCAGGATCTCGGTCTCGAACCTGCTCACCTGACTCGTGGTCGCGCAGTCGAGCATATGGCGTCGTTGGTGTCTTCGTAGCCTGCAAGGCGAGAGAACACCGACTGCCGGAGCTGAGCGCCAAGGGAGTGGCGGGTATTCTTGCCGCTTCGATTATCGTGAAGGCATTGTTCGGCGATATCGGTGAGACCGAGCGCGTTGTCAAGTTCGCGATAGGCGAGGAGCCCTGCGTCCGAGGTGATGGACGCGCCATTGAACGCGAGGCGCAATGAAGGGCTAAATTGCACTCGAATCGTCGCTTTTCGGCCTTCACCCATTGGATACCTCGCGGTTCCCTGCGAAATCCTTCTTTATTCCATGACCAGACAATGAATTATAGCATGGAATCAGTAAGCCCTGCAAATTTCATCTGGGAAATCCCGGTTTAGAGCTTCTTCACCATGATGAGGCAGGGATTCTCCGGCCCCCACAATCCTGGCAGCACCTCAAGGGGGAAAAACCCAGCCTTGCGGTAGAAGAGCCGCGTGCGCCGGTATTCCTCGCTTTCGCGGGACTCGTCCAGGGTCTTGACCTCGAGGAAGACATAGCCGGCTTCGCGCAGGTTGCCCGAGATGACATCGATGAGGCGCGTGCCAATGCCCATCCGGTGCCGGCTTTCCACCATGCCCATCACGTAGATCTCCGCGGTGAAGGGGGTGTTGGTCCTGATCGAGGCGAAGCCCGTCATTTCGTCGCCATCGAGGACGGCGACAAAATGATGGTCCCGGACCCCAAGCGCGTATTCCTCGTTCGAGTCGGGGAGGCCAAACCACCTTGGGATCGCGGCGAGGATGGAACGGCAGATGCGCTCCCGCGCGTCGGCATCCTCGACCTCGACAAAACGGACCATCGACAAAACCACGTCAATTTTTCCGGAAATCCCCGAAGCCCAGCGTGAAGCCGAGGACGGGCGTGAAGTAGCAGATGTCCGTGAAGGGCTTTCCGGGGATGAAATTGCCCAGTATCGGATAGCTCAAGGTGGCGCCCAGGTGCATCCAGGGCGTGAGGCCGAGGCCAAGCTCTATGTAGGGCTCGGCATAGACGAGGGCCCAACCCTTTGAGACGAACCAATAATAGGTGACCGAGTCGACCGTGTAGGGGGTCCGTGTGCCCTTGGCCATTCCGCCGAGGCCGAGGCGGGCCGCCACGTCCAGGTGGAGGGACCTGGTGCCGATGACCCTGGAGCCGACGATCATGCCCCCGACACCGCCGGCGACGTGGTAGGCCGCGTCCTGGTAGTCGCCGATGAGGTCGTAATCGAGGAAGGCCAGGCCGAAGCCGCCAAAGATCAGTCCGTCCCTCGTGACGCCGTAGCCGAAGCCACCCATGAACTCCATCTGCGGCGTCTGGGCGCTCGGCAGGAAGCTGGGGTTCCAGTCGGGCTCGACCATGCCGAAAAGGAGACCACCGGCGCCGGCCGCCGCGGCGGGGCCGAGGGCCACGAGAAGGATGACTGCAAGGGCAAGGGCAGTTTTCTTCGCTTTCATAGGGGGAAGTATACAGCGCCCGATGGAAAAGGACAGCCGCTGGCCGCGCCGACTTGCGGCAGCCGCCCTTTTTGGCCCATACTGGGACAAAGCCAATCCCGGAGGATTCATCCCCCATGCGACGCAGAGCGACCGTTTTTTTCCTTGCCCTTCTTGTCCTCACCCTCGCGCCCGCCCAGTCGGCTCCCGAGGGCGCGCAAAAGCCTGATGCCCTCCTGCTTTACCGACAGGGCCGGGACCTCGAGACCGCGGGCAACCAGGCCGGCGCCATGGCCAAGTACAACCAATCCGTGACGATCTGCGACCAGGAACTCGCCACGGACTCCCGGCGCATCGAGGCATACGTCGTGAAATGCTGGAGCCTCTTCCGCCTCGGCAGGCATCAGGATGTCGTGAACACGGGACTGGCGGGACTCAAGGTCCAGTTCGATCCCCGAGTCTCCGAAGTCATGGGGGAGTCGTATTTCTTCCTTGGCCAGAACGAGCAGGCCATCCGCGCTTTCCAGAAATACTTCGAGGCGGCGCCCGCGGATGCCGACCGGGTTTCCACCGCCTACTTCTACCTGGGCGAGACCTACTTCCGTCTCAGGAAGTTCGCTCACGCCGATATCGCGTATTCCGCGGCCGTGGCCAAGGAACCGTCCATGCCGCGCTGGTGGTACCGCCTTGGCCTTACCTGCGAGAACCTGGGCGAGTGGCAGCGCTCCCTCGATGCCTACCACAAGGCCCTTGCGCTGAGCCCCGGCATGCAGGACGCCATCGCGGCCCGGGACCGCGTGGCCCCGAAGGTGACCGCCTCCCCCTAGCGAGCAAGGCGGAAGGCGGCGAGCGTAGCTCCTTTGACAGGGCGTCCCGGATAGTCTAGGATGCCCGAATGATCCGGAAACAAGCCATCCAGACGGCCGCGGTCGCCGCCTTTTTCGCCCTTGTCGCAAGCCTGTCCCTGGTTGCCCAGGCCCAGCCCCTCGTCGTGACCTCCCCCCTGACCCAGGTCCTCATGAAGATCCTCCCCGAGCTGGCCCAGGGCTACATCGACTTCAACGGAAACGGCAAGGCCGACCAGCTCTCGGATCTCAATGAGTTCGTCCCGGAATCGAGGGTCAAGGACGGCCAGCTCCAGGCCCAGGAGATCCTCGATTTTGTCGCGGCCAACTGGCGCTTCATCGGGCTGGACAAGCTCCGCTCGGTCAGGGACGCGGTGCGGGGCACCCCAGGCGCCCTCAACGAGCTCATCGCCATAGATTTCTCCACGGCCCTCGATGACGCGGTCAACAAGCGAGAGGCGATGGGCGATGTCCTTTACCTCACTCCCGCCGCCTACAAGGAAGCCATGGGCCGCATAGGCGGCATCATCAGCTCGATGGCCAACGCCTACAAGAAAGAGGGGGCCAAGAGCGAGGCCGAGTTCGTCGCGAGCCGCGATGCCCTTTTCGGCCTCATGGAAAAGGGATATCCCCTCCCCTTGGACATCCCCGCCGAGGAGAAGGCGACCCTTTCGACCGCCATGGTCTCCACCATCAACAAGGAGAGAAGCTCCAACCCTGCGCGGACCCGGTCGGCGATCAAGACCCTCGGCCAGCTCAAGTCGACGGAGACCGCGTCCTGGCTCCTGGCCCTCGCGGAGGGCTCGGATTACCAGATCGACGCCATCCGCGCCCTCGGGGAGATAGCCTACCGGCCCGCGCTGGCCGTCCTCGTCAAGCAGCTCAAGACCTCCAAGGACGGCGAGGTCCGCAAGGCGAGCCTCCAGGCCCTCGGTTCCATCGGCGGAGCGGAAAGCCTCGACGCCATCCTCGACCTCCTCAAGCCCGCCAACAAGCCGGGCCTCTCCAAGGACCTCCTCCAGGCCGTGGCCCAGGCCCTTTCGGGAATTGCCCAGAAGGGCAACACCGACGCGCGCATCGCGGCGGCGCTCAAGGACCTGTCGGCCTCGGAGGACCCGGTGGTGCGCAAGGCCGCGACCGCGGGACTCGGCGCCTTCCCCGGCGGAGCCTCCGCGGACGCCCTCCTCGCGGTCCTGTCGAACGACAAGGACTCCATCGTCCGTGCCCAGGCGGTGGGCGCCCTCAACAAGCAGAAGAGCGACCTGATCGTGCCGGCCTTCATGAAGACCCTCCGCGAGAAGGACCTGGACCCTGCCTTGAAGGTCGCGACGATCAATGCCCTCGGCGACAACGCCGGCGGTTCCCAGGCGGTGGCCATCATCGTGGAGGGCCTGGCGGACAAGGACGAGAGGGTGCGCGCCGCGGCTTCCCAGGCCCTGCGCAAGCTCTATCCCGCGAACCAGCAACTGGTCGCCGCAACCATCACCCGGAGCCTCCTGGCCAGCACGGACGAGAACCTCCTCATCGAGGGCGCCGGTCTACTGGCTTCCCTCGCGGACCTCTCGACCCTTCCCGCCCTCCTCACCCTCCTGCAGAACCCCTCCTCGGAGGTCAAGCGCAACGTCACCTGGGCCTTGTACCGCATCCGCTCATCCCAGACGCCCCGGGTGATGGACGAGCTGCAGAAGCTCATCACGAACGAGAACGAGACCCTCGCGGTGCGGATCAACGCGGTGCGCGCGGTGGGTGCCATCGGCTTCGACAGCCCCCAGCTCAGCCTCTGGCAGACCCTGGTCACGACAGCCCAGATGCGCGGCGAGAAATACGCGATGCTGCGCTTCTTCGCCGTCCGTTCCCTCGGGCAGATCGGCGCGGGGAAGGCCCAGGTCACGGCCGCCCTCGCGCGCATCGCCGTGAAGGAGAGCGATGCGGAGCTGCGCAAGGAGGCCGTCGTGGCCCTGCGCAACCAGGCGGGCACCGATCCCGCCGCCGGGGAGGCCCTCGTGGGCGCCTTCTCCCAGGCCGAGGACGCCGAGCTCAAGACCCTCGTGATCGAGGCATTGGCCGACATGGGCTCGGACAAGAGCGCGGGGCTCGCCGGGGATTTCCTGTCGGGCAACGCGCCGCCGGCCCTGAAGCGCCGCGTGATCAACGCCCTCTCGGAGAATCCGGACGAGGCCTCGGCCATCGTCATACTCGACGCGGCTCGCGACCCGGGCCTCCAGGAGTTCTCGACCGCGGTCCTCGAGGGCTTCCCGGCTTCCTTCATGGCTTCCCTCGTGGAGCGGCGCCTGCGCACCGAATCGGACAAGGGGCTTGTCGGCGTCCTCAATTCGCTGCAGCTCAGGTTCGCGCGCTAAGGACGGCCTTGGGCGGGAGGGCAAGTCCCGTGGCCGCGCCTCAGTAGCCTGCGGCTCCTGTCTGCGCGAGCGCCGCGCGCATCGCGGCCTTGGGGTCGCCCTTGAGCCTGGCCAGGCGGGCCGCCTCCCCGACGAAGCGCCTCAGGTCACCGCCGCAGGCCAGGCGCTCGAAGTCGGCGTAGAGTCCGGGTTCCCCTTCGTAGAGCCGGTAGAGGTCGAGCCAGGCATTGTTGATCCTGTCCATCCTGAAGGCGCGGTAGCCCTCGTCCAGGAACCAGGCCGAGTAGCCCTCCTTGAAAAGCCGCGCCCGCTCGGCGATGATCGCCGCCTTGCGGGAGCGCTTCTCCTCTGTGCCGGCGGACGAGGAATACAGGGCCTCCAGTTCCGTCGCGGTCCCGCGAAGGAAGGTCGCGAAGGCCTCGGCCTCGTGGCGGGCGAGCTCGGCCGCCTTTGCCTTAGCCGACGAGGCGCCTTCCACCGCCTCGAGCCAGGCTTTCGCGCCTTCCCTGCCCACGAAGGTGGCGAGCTCCTCGTTGAAGTCGCCTGGGCTCCTCGTGAAGGCCGTCGCGTGGGTCATCTCGTGGATGACGAGGTCGGCCAGCTCGGCGTCGGAATAGGTGGACATGAAGCTGTACAAGGGATCGTCGAACCAGCCCAGGGTGGAGAAGGCGTCCACGGGCCGCACGATGACGTCCAGGCCCTTGGCCCGCAGGCGCGCCGCCTCCTCCTCGGCGTCCTTGGGATCGAAGAAGCCCTGGTAGGGCAGCTTGCCGACGATGGGGTAGGACCAGAGGTAGCGGTCGAAAGAGAGCTCGGCGCAAGCCTGCACGACAGTGGCCAGGCGATCCGCGTCAAGGACGACAAGGCTCGTGAAGTTCTTCGTGTCCTTGAGCCCGAGTTCGCCTATCGCGAACTTCCTGATCCGCGCGACGCGTCCGACCAGGGATTTCCAGGCCTCCGGCGCGGCCGGGTCGGACAGGACCGCGGCCGCAGGCCTGGCCTTAGCGCGGAGCGCCAGGAACCTCGAAGCCTGTTCGGAGACATAGCAGGAATGGAGAAGGAGGAGACAGGGGAGGGCAAGGGCGAGGAGGTGGAGGCGTGCCTTCATGCCGATACTCTAGCGGCCCCGCCGGCTTGCGAAAAGCCTCCCATCTCCCTATACTCCCGCCACATGGACGAGATCGTGGATACGGCCTTCTTTTCGGGGATCCGCGCCGCAACGCGCTTCTATGTCGTACGCCACGGCCAGAGCGTGGCCAACGCCCGCCGCGTCGTGCAGGGCCTCAGGGATTTCCCCCTGGACGACTGCGGCCGCGCGCAGGCCGCGGCGCTCGGCGCCTGGTTCAAGGACAAGGGCATCGACACGGTGCTGGCCTCGCCCCTGGTCCGCGCCGCGGAGACCGCCGACATCCTCTGCGCGAAGCTGGGCCTGCCCCGCCCGGAGCTGAGGCAGGAGTTGCGGGAGATAGATGTGGGCCGTTTTTCCGGCCTTGACCTCGACGAGGCGAAGGATCGCTTCCCCGAGGACTTCGCGGCCTTCGAGCGCCTGTCCTGGGAGGGCGTGCCCGATGCCGAGCGCGCGGCCGATGTCTACCACCGCGCCGTGTGTGCCTGGTCCGTCCTCCGCGACCGCGCCCTCGCAGGCTCGCGCCGCATCGTCTGCGTGAGCCACGGCGGCCTCATCCAATGGCTCGTCCGCGCCACCTTCGGCACGCGCACCTGGATGCCCCTCCTGCCCACAGGCAACTGCGGCATCTTCGAGCTCCTCGTGGAGCCCGCTCCGGCGCATCCGGGTCTGGAGGGGGGCGTCAAGCTGTTCTGGGAGCGCATCAACTTCCAGGGGGCGGGTGGCGCGGCGACAGTGACGCCGGTCTTTTGACCGTCATTCGCGGCGCTTTCTTTCCTGGAGGAAGGGCAGGACATCGCGCGGGAACCATGACTCCCGGGGGAAGCGGAAGATGCACCTCGCCCTGGGATAGCCCAGGGCAAAGCCGTGGAGTTCCCCCACGGTCACCCTTTTGCCGGTCGTGGCGTTGATCCGCGCCCAGTTGCCCTCCTGCACGGCGTATCCAAGCACGAGGGAAGCGCCGTAGGCCTGTCACCGGCCTTTCATGAGGGCAAGGCAGCCGCGGGCCAGGGCGGGCCTCAGGCCATCACGACGGGCAATCTTGTCCGGCTGGCGTCCCGGGGCCGGACCCTGGGCGCGCGTCGACCAGTGCGGCCCACAGCGGCTCCGTCTCCGGGAAGGCCGCGAGGATATCGAGGGTCTCCCGCGTGCGCGGCTGGGTCAGGACCAGGTGCCGGGCGTGGAGCATGAGGAGGCCATTCCTGTTGGTCCGCCGCGCCCCGTACTTGATGTCGCCGCGGATGGGCATGCCCTCGCAGGCGAGCTGGGCGCGGATCTGGTGGTGCTTCCCGGTGATGAGCTTGACCTCGAGGAAGAAGTAGCGGTCGGAGGAGCCGGCCAGGCGGTATTCCAGGATGCCCCGATCGCCCTTCTGTTCGATGCCGGCCTTCAGCTTGAAGGCCTTGACGACGTTGCTCCGCTTGTCCCAGACAAGGCGGTGCTCGAGCCTGCCCTGGTGTGCCTCCGGCTCGCGTTCGACGCAGGCGATGTAGGTCTTGTCGACGAGCTTGTCGCGGAAGTCCGCACAGAGGGTCTCGAGGGAGCGGTGGGTCTTGGCGAATATGACCGCCCCGCTGGCACGCCGGTCTATGCGGTGCACCGCCTCCAAGGGGATCTCCGTCGCGGACTTTCCCCTGGCCGCAAGCTCGGCCCGCAGGAGGTCCTGGAGGGATGCATCCCCGGATTTTTCCGGCTGGACGGGGATGGGCGCAAGCTTGTCGGCGATGAGGATTTCGGCGTCTTCATGCAGGATGCGGTACTCTTCCATGCGCACATCCTAGCACGGCAGGCGCTGGCCCTCATATCGGGCTTGGCGATTTTTGCGCGCAGGCTGGCGGAGCCAGCTATGGCTGCCAGAAAGGTCCCGACGGCCGCCCGTCCACCTGGGAACTATCCGCGGTTGACTTCGTCGAGGCTCTTCCCGAGCACGGCGATCTGGTCGATGTTGCGGCGTCCGATCTCCTCGATGGACGCCATCGTCCCTTCCATCGCGCCGAAATGGTTCCTGATGAGGCCGATGGCCTCCAGCAGCTCGTCGGAGAAACGCGATATGCGACGCACCCCTTCCGCGCCCAAGGACGTCCTGGTGGCCACGTCGCTCACGCCGGTCTCGGTCTTGATCGCGATGTTGGTCAGCACCTGGGTCGCCGCGCGCAGTTCGTCGTTCGCCATCTCCATCTCCGAGAGGCCGCGTATGATCTCCTCCATCGCGTCGAAGGTGTCGCGAATCTCCGCCATCGTGCCCTCGAAGGCCTCCTGGAAGGAGGTGACGAGGCCGGTCGCGCCGGAGATGACAGAATTGTTCTCCCGCAAGGCCGCGGTGATGCTCTCCGAACCCCGTTTGGCCTCGTCCGAGAGCTTGCGGATCTCCATGGCGATGACGGCGAAGCCCTTGCCGGAGCTGCCCGAGTGGGCGGCCTCGATCGAGGCGTTCATGGCCAGGAGGTCGGTCTTCTCGCTGACGTCCAGGATGAGGCCCGCCGAGCCGAGGACGAGGGCGGAGGACTCGCGGATGCGTTCCATGCCCTCGACGACCTTGCGCATCTCGGCGCGCTGGCCCTCGAAGCCCGAGAGGACCGCGTCGATGCCGCTCCGCTTCGCCGTGGCCACGGCGGCCAGGTTGCCCACCGTGGCCGCGATCTCGACCAGGGCGGCGCTCGTCTCGTGGATGACCTCGTTCTGGCTGATCACCGAATCCCGCAGGGCGTTCGTGAACTCCGCCACCTTCGAGTTGGACTCCTCGGCGCCGCGCGCGTCGGCGCTGAGGGTCCTGGCCTGGCCTTCCAGGGCCGCGATCCTCGAACGGACTTCCCCGGCGCCGCGGATGCTCTCCTCCGCCTTCTTGGCCAGCTCCTCGCCGATGCGGAGCGATCCGCGGGAACCCTGGATGAGGTGGCCAAGGCGTTCTGCCTTCTCCAGGTTCTGGCCGGCGTCGCGGACGGCGAGGTCGATGAGGTCCGCGCTTATCCGGGCGATGTACAGCACGAAGACATTCGAGAGGACGATCACGCCAAGTAGCGTGGCGGCCACCGACTTGAGCTCAGGATCGGCCAGGCCGAAATGCGGGACCATCATGCCGAGGGTGTAGGCGACATAGGCCAGGACGGTGGCCGCCCCGAAGGCCTGGACCTGGCGCCGCCCGAGGGCGACCAGGGAATTGGCTATGATCGCGACGGCGACATACATCCCGAAGCGATAGAAATCGAGTATGGACTCCACGGGAAGGAGGAAGCTGAGCCAGCAGACGTTGAGGAGGCTGCTGACGGTGCCGGCGTAGGAGGCCAGCCCGTAGCGCTTCCTGCGCACAAGGACGAGGCTCGACGTGTACCCTGCGAGGCTCGTCGCCCACACGGCGAAAAAGAAGCTGCGGTATTCGGCGGGTTGGGCCATGAAGCGGACGGTGGACGCCACAAGGAAGAACAGGAGCATGACGAGGTCGGTGTTGACCAGGAAGGGAATGCGCCTCTGGATCGATATCGGGACTGTCCCCCGGTCCCTTGCCGGGAACGCCATCTCTGCCGGGCTTGGAATGCGCATACCCGCAGTATAGGCGAAACGGCGGGTGTAGAGAAGCTCCCCCCCCTAGAACCTCAGGGAAAGGCAGGAGAGCCCGCCGTCGAGCTTCCTATATTCCGAGGTGTCGACCTCGAGGACCTCGAGGCCGGCTTCCCGGATGGCCCGGGCGGTCTTCGGGTTGCCCGCGGGGACAAGGACCTTGTCGTTGACGCGGATCGAGTTGGCGGCGTAGCCCTCGGCGGGATCAACCTCGATGCGGGTGAACTCAGCGAACTCCGGGTGGTCGACGAACTCGCGCGCCACGAGGAGGATGCCATCCTCGAGGTAGGAGAGGCCAGTCTTGAGGTGGAGGGTCTTCGGCATCTCGATGGCCACGCCCTCGTAGTCGCGGCGGGAGAGGGCCGCGATGAACTGCGCGGCGCCCTCGCGGTTGGTGCGGCTCGACAGCCCCACGTAGAAGGTGTCCCCGACCATCATGACGTCACCGCCCTCGAGGGTCCCCGGATCGCCTATCGCCTCGATATCCTCATACCAGGTACGAAGCACGGCCTCGATGCCTTCCGTCTCCCCGCGGCGGGAGGGGGCCCCTGGCCGTGCGACCAGGGCGAAGCGCCCCGTGCAGACGGCGATGTCCTCGACGAAGCAGGAGTCGGGGAAGGAGCCCTCGGCAGGGAGGACGAGGACGGAGAGGCCGCAGGATTCCAGGGCCGCGACATAGGCCGCGTGCTGGCGGAGGGCGAGGGCGTAATCGGGCTTGCCGAGGCCTGGGTTGGAGGTGATGCCCTGGACCAAGGATGGCGAGGGCAGTCTTACAATGGCCTTCCTGAACATGGACGCTCCTCCTAGTTTTTTCCGCCGAGCTCGAGGATGAGCTCGACCTCGCCCCGCGAGATCTTCACGGCGCGCGCGATTTCGTCCGCCGCCCAGCCCTGTCTGGCCAGCTTGCGGACGGTCTCCTGGATGGAGGAAGGGGGCGCGCCCTTCCCCGCGGAGGCGCGGCTGGAGGAGCCGCCTTCCTCCTTGAGGAGGGTCGAGAGGAGCTTGAGCTGCTCCGATGCCTGGCGGTTGACTTCCTCGAGGCGGGTCTCCGCGCGGGCGAGCCACTCGCGGGCCTTCTGGGCCTCGGCGATGCGCTTCTCCGCGTCGGCGAGGATCCCGTCCAGCTCCCCGAGCTTCGATGCGGCCTCGTCGGCCTTGACCTTGCCGGCTGCCAGCTCGTCCACGCTCTTCCTGATCTCCATGATGCGTTCCGGTATGCGCTTGAGCTCCGCGCCATAGGCCGCGAGGAGCTTCTCCACGTTCTGGGTCTGCTGGAAATTGCGGTCCACCGATTCGGCGGTGGCGTCGAGGATGGTGGCTTTCTTCTCGAGGCGCTCGTACTTGGTCTCGGCCTCGGCGGAAAGCTCCATGAGCTTCCGGATGCGGGCCTGGGCCTCGGTGAGGGCGTCGCTCGCCCCGGTGACTTCCTCGAGCTTGCGGTCCACGCCCTGCGATATCTCGGAGAGGCGTCCGAAATCTGCCTCGAGGGCGTCGATGCGGCGCTTCTCCGCCAGGAAGCGCGCGACCTTCTGGTTGACCTCGTCCTCCAGGCGCTTCACGCGCCCGAGCTGGTTCTCGAGGTCGGCGATCTCGGCCTTGCGGGAATCCAGGCGCGCCAGGTCTTCCTTCATCGTACCGATGGCGTCGGCCAGGTTCGCCTTGAGCTCGTCCGCCCTTTCGAAGAGCCTGGTCTGGGCGACAAAGGCCTTCTGCTCCTTCTCGATCTCCGTGAAGGACTGGGAGAGGCGGGCGGCCTCGGCCTCGACCTTGCCGAAGGCCTGGGCCCTGCTGGCCTCGACCTTGAGACCGAGGTCCGAGGCGCTGTCCTTGAAGGCCCGGAGCCTGGCTTCCGCCTCGGCCTCGGCCTCTTTCTGCTTTTTCGCGAGTTCGACGGAGAAGCCCTCGTAGCCGCGCGCGAAGCCCTCCAGGGCCTGGCTGATGCGGGACGAGAGGTCCTGCCTGAGCTCCGCGGTGCGGTCGGCGAGGCCCGCGAGCTCCTTGGACAAACGGTCGCGGTCACCCTGGGACTGTTTCATGTAGCCGTCGCGCTGGGCCTCGTAGTCCGCGCGGAGCGTCTCCGCCAAGGCAAGGGTCGTAGCGCGGAAGGCTTCGAAGTCGGTCTTGGCGCGCTTTTCCGCCTCGAGGAGCCTGGCCTGGAATTCCCCGGCGAAGGCCGCCGCGGCGCTTTGCGTGGCTTCGCGGAGGCCGCGCAGGCGGTCGGCCTCTGCTCCCACCTCGGCGGCAAGGCGGCCCAGGCCTTCGTCCAAGCCCTTTTCCGCGGTCTTGATCCGGGCCTCGGCGTCCAGGTTGATGCGCGAGACCTCGCCCTCCACATAGGCGAGGGCGGTCTTGCGGGCGTCGGCGGCATCGAGGCGCACTGAGTCCTTGAGCGCCGCGAGGCTTTCCTGTGCCATGCCGCCCTGGGCGGCGATGCCGTCGGCGATATCCTGCACCCGGCCGCGCATCGTCTCGAGCTGTTCGATGACGCGGGCCTGGGCATCGGCCAGGCGGGCGCGGACTTCCTCGAGGCTCGCCTTTTCGGCGGCGGCGCGCTCCCCGGCGGTGACCATCGAAAGGTCGGCCAGCGCCTTGTCCAGGTCGTTCTTCCAGGACTCGAGGCGTGCGTCCACCGCTTCGCTCCGGGTCTTGAGGTCGGCGAAGAAATCGTCCTCGAAGAGCTTGAGCTTCTCGGAGACGTTCTCGTAGGCCCTGGACTTGAGGGCGCCGAGTTCGGTCTCGAGGGACTGCATCGAGTTGCGCAAGCTGGCGCTCTGGGCGGCGAAGCCCTCCTCGAAGCGCGCGGCGCGGCCCTGGAAGCCTGCCTGGAAGGCGGCGAAGTCGTCCTCCACGCGGCGCTCGGCCTGGCCCATGGCCTCGCGGAGCGCTCCCTCCAGGCTGCCGATATCGACATTGACCGCCTCGAGCCGGGCGAACTTGGCTTCGACGTCCGAGCCGTATTCCGCGAGCCGACGCTCGAAGGCCGCGGCGACCTTGGTCTCCAGGTCGGCGCCGGCCGCGCCGAGCCTCTGTTCCATCGCCCGGCTCTTCGAGAGGAAATCCGCCGCGAGCTTCTCGGCCACGGCGGACAGTTCCACGTCCAGCGCGCCGCTCTTGGCCTTGAGCCTGGCTTCCAGGGCCTTGCCGGCCTCGTCCAGGGCCAGGGCTTGCTGTGCCAACGCAGCCGCGGACCTTGCCTGGGCCTTGGCGGTGAGCTCCAGCCCCGCTTCGGAGGCTTTCGCGAGGACCGCGATCTCCGCGGAAGCGGCTTCGATGCGGGTTTTTGATTCGGCCATGCGGCGCTCGAGCTCTTCCCTGTGGGCGCCAAGGGCGGCCTTGACCTTTTCCTGGAGCGCGGCGGCGAGCTCCTCGGCCTTGCGCTCGATGCGCCCGGCTTTCTCCTCGTGGGAATTCTCGACTTCCAGGAGGCGGGCCTGGGCGATGTCGAGCCTTTTGCCGAGCTGCTCCGCGGCGGCTCCGACCTCTGCCTGCGTGGCCATAAGGAGACCTTCGGACTCGGCCTTCCATTCCGCCTTGAGTCCCTTGAGGAGGCCCTGGGTCTCGGCGGCCTTTTCCTTCGCCGCCTGGCCTATTTCGCGGAATTTCTCGTCCACCGTCTCGCGCAGCCGCGCGGCCTTGGCGTCCGAGGCCTCCTTGAGCCTCTCGAAGGCGGCGTCCTCGAGCTTCTCCGCCTCGACGCGGGCGCGCTGGAAGGCCAGGGCGAATTCCCGGTCCGCCTCGCGCTTGCCGTCCTCGGCCTTGGCCAGGAGGGCTGCGGCCTCGGCACCGGCCTTGGCCAAGGTGACTGCGGTCGCATCCAGGCGCGCGCCGATAGCGGAGAGGAGACCGCCCTTGAAGGAGTCGAGGGCGGCGTCGTTGTCGCGGGCGAAGTTCTCGCGGAGGGCGGGAAGCTCCTTTTCTAGCTGGACGAGGCTTTTCTGGGCCGTCTCCAGCCTGCGACCGAGATTGTTGGTGAACTCGCTCTCGTTGTGGAGGCGGGCGAGGTTTTCGTCCACGGCCGCCGACATCTGCATGAGGCGGGAGAGGGCTCCGTCGTACTCGCCAAGGCGTTTTTCGATCGCGCCGATGGCTTCCGCCCTGGCGCCCAGGCCCTCTTCGACGCCCTGGATCCTCTTGAGGACTTCCTTGGCGGCCTTTTGCTGCACATCGAGCTCGATGGCATAGCGCTGGAGATCCCCGGCGCGCCGGTCCACATAGGCCGAAAGGTCGTCCCGGAGCTTGTCCGCGTATTTCTTCACCTTCTCGAGCGAGCGGTTGTCCCGGTCCAGCCGGCGATAGACAAAGAGGACAACCAGAACGACGCCCAGGGTAATGAAATCACCCACACTGAAGAGCATGCCGAACTCCAGAATTTATCGATATAACTTGGCGGCAGTATAGAGCATTTCATGGTCCTGCGGAAGGGCGAAGGCGACTCGATATATAATGCTTGACTGCGCCATCCCTTCGAGTGTATATGTATACTGTAAATATATATATGCCACCATGAAATGGCAGCAAAGAGGAGTTTCCATGAAACTGAGAGTCGCTTTCGTCAGCATCGCCCTTGTCCTGGGCCTTTGCCTTGACTTGTCCGCGCAGTCGGCCGATGCCATCTCAAAGGCCTCGACAAGCTACTACTATGCCAAGAGCTCCTTCCAGGGCGAGGAGCTCTGGGCTGCCCTTGATGCCCGCCTCTGCGCGGTCAGCGTCGCGACGGTCAACGCCGACGGCTCCCCGAATGCGGCGGTCGTCATTCCCGGGGTGAGCAAGGACCGCACGGCCATCATCTTTGGCATCGCCCCGAACCAGACCAGCGAGAACATCGCGGCCCGCAAGCTCGCCGTCATCACGGCCTATCTCTATACGCCCTCCGCCACGGAGAAGCTGGACCGCAACAAGGGCGCCCGCATCGTCGTCGAGCTCATCACCGACCCCGCCCTCATCAAGCGGCTGGCCGCCGACAACAAGGATAAAGGCGCCACCGAAAAGTCGACCTTCATGAGGATCGTCAAGGTGTTGCCCTTGGGCTGACGGCCCGATCGGAAGCGCCCCATAGTAGCGGAGGGCAACGGCGTGAGGCCTATACGGTCTACCTGAAAGCAGGAATCGATGTCAGCCTGACCTCGCATGAGGGCGGCGTCTCGACTTCGGAGAACAGCCATGTCTTCACGGGCCTATCGGGAAACAGCCTGTATTCCTTCATTGTCGTCGCGGCGAAAGCCGGGAAGATGAGTGCGGCCAGCGCCGTCGCCGGCGCCACGACCATGGTGGCGATGGTGAGAACTGCCCCGCGGAACGGGTTGGTCGCCGAATACCTTTTCGGCGGAGGCCCTGATGACACGAGCGGAAATGGCCACGACGGGACTGTCGACGGCGCGGTCCTGGTGCAGGACCGATTCGGGAACGCGGGGCAGGCCTACTTCTTCGACAACGGGGGTTCCATCGACTTTTCGGGGACGGGCGACCTTACGCCGACTCAATCCGCGTTCTCCCTCTCGTTCTGGATCGACGCGGCCACCCAGCCCATGACCTCCGCCCCGATCGCGGGCAAGCATATCCACGGCTACCTGAACGGCTATTCCTTCGGCATCGTCGATTCCAGGCTGGAGTTCTATGTCAGCGGCGTCTATATCACTTCCGAAGTGGTTTCCTTGAGCGGATGGAACATGGTGTCCATAGTCTGGTCTCCAGCGGACGGCCTGGGCCTCATCTACCTCAATGGCAGCCTCCTGGTTTCCGGAACCGCCTCGTATCGATCAGCAACGACGCGACGATCAAGCTGGCGAACTACAACCCCCCGGGCTATGGCTCCTACTGGTACAAGGGCGGCATCGACGATGTCCGGGTCTATGATCGCGTGCTCGCCGAGGCCGATATCAATGTGCTCTTTGCCGAAGGCGGCTGGGATAGGGAAGGGCCTTCGATAGGGACTTCGCGTCATAGGAAAAAGATCTCCTACGGGGAAGGGCCCATGAAATACAGCAAGGTTGTTCTCGCTATTTTCTGTTTGACATTGCTGCTCGGTTCCTGTCAGGACATCTCGATCATTGCTCCCGAGGCGCCAACGGGCGTGCTCGCCACCGCCGGCGATGGCCAGGTCTTCATCACCTGGACCTAGGTGGCCGGTGTCGAGGGCTATACGGTCTACCGGAGCGCAGGCACCGCCGTCTCCGTGAGCTCGAACGAAGGAGGGCAGGCGACGACCGGGAATAGCCTGACCATCGCCTCCCTCGTCAACGGCACGCAGTACTCCTTCATCGTCGTCGCGGAGATGGGCGGCAAGACGAGCACGCCGAGCGCCGTGGTCCTCTCCACACCGGTGGGGACGGGGGCGGTGCCGTCGGCCCCGTCCGGAGTGCAGGCGGCTCCGGGTGATGGGCAGGTCGCCCTGACCTGGGCGGCCGTGGCAGGCGCTACCTATGCCGTCTACTACAAGGCAGGCGATCGCGCGTCAGTTTTGGACACCAAGGCGGGTTCCGCCTCTATTTCGGGGACTTCTGCCACCGTGGCCGGACTCGTTAATGGCACCAAGTACGCATTTGTCGTGACCGCCATCAATTCAGCTGGCGCGAGTGCGGCGAGCGCGAGCGTGACGGCCACGCCGGTCACGGCGGCATCCCCGCCTTCCGCGCCCTCCGCTCTCCAGGCCACAGCCGGGGTGGCGCAGGTGACCCTCGTGTGGGGCACCGTCGCGGGGGCCTCGTACAATGTGTATTATCGGGCGAACGCCAGCATCGCGAGCACCTCCGATGCGAAGGCCCCCTCGAACATGATCAGCGGCGCGACCGCCACCATCACGGGTCTGACGGCGGGAATCCAGTATGGCTTCGTGGTGACGGCTTCCAATTCGGCCGGCGAAAGCGCGGCCAGCCCGCCTGCGGTGGCGATCCCGGTGGCGGCGAGCGCAGAAGGCGTGCCGAGGAGCGGCCTTGTCGCCGAATACCTTTTTAGCGGCAATGCGAACGATACGGCAGGCACGAACAACGGGACGGTGAACGGGGCGACGTTGGCGGCGGACAGGTTCGGCAACCTTGGAAATGCCTTCGAGTTTGATGGAGCGAATTCATACAGCCTATTCGGTTCTCCCGATTTCAAAAAACCGATCTCGGTGTGCCTATGGACGAGAAGCACCAGTGTAAACGCCAAGTACAGGACCTTGCTCTCCTTCAGAACCTCGAGCTATGACGAGGTGTTCTCAGGCTTCATCGACGACGTCCGGATCTACGACCGCTGTCTCACCGCATCCGAAGTGACGGCCCTCTATGAGGAAGGCGGCTGGACCGGCAATCCCGTGCCATTCTCCATGGTCCCCGTCACGGGTGGCATCTTCAACAACGGCACGAGCGACGTGACCGTAAGCTCGTTCCAGATGTCGAAGTACGATATCACCTATGCCCAGTACATGGCAGTGACCGGGAACAACCCAGGCGATTTCACTGGTGAAACAAGCTGCCCGGTCGTACGGGTGAGCTGGTATGACGCGGTGGAGTTCTGCAACAAGCTCTCCATGAGAGGAAGCTTGACCCCTGCATACATTATTACCGGGAGATCCCCTGACACCGGGTATCCGATCATAAGCGCCACGGTGACAATGGACATCACGAAGAGCGGCTACCGCCTGCCCACGGAAGCCGAGTGGGAGTACGCGGCACGCGCCGGCGGCACGACTACGTTCTACTGGGGAAACGCGAGCGACGACGCGACGGTCGAGCGGTATGCCTGGTTCCTTTCGAACTCGGGAGGAACGACACACGCGGTCGGTCAGAAACAGCCGAACGCCTTCGGTCTCTACGATATGGCAGGCAAGGTCGAGCAGTGGTGCTGGGACTGGTCCGGGACCTATCCCGCCGCTCCGCAGGCTGACCCCACGGGTCCTGCGACCGGGAACTATCGCATAACGCGAGGAGGCAGCTACGACGATGCGGCCGCATATTTGCTCCCTTCGGCCGTCCGCGACTGGTACGGTCCAATGAATTTCAACGCCATGTTCGGCTTTCGAATTGTCCGCCGCTAGCTCTCCGATCGATTGACGATGCTCCGAGCTTCCTTGGCCCTTGTCCCCCAATCTCCGGCACCATTCCGGCGCGCATGGATATTGCTGGAGGCATGGAAGGCATGGCTGACCCCGCCATCGATCGGAATGGTCATTTCACCTGCCGTCCCTATAGGACCTGGCCTTGCGACGAAAGCTGGGAACTGATCGGCTAGGCGAATTTTCGAATGCTAACGCCGGCTTAAGCATGGACGCATCTTGAAGCGCGCCGCATTCTCATATGTTTTTTGCTTTCATGCGAAGTCGACAAAGTCCCGACGGCGCGGCGCCCGCCATCCCCCAAGACAGCGGGCATGCGCTTCGCGCCGCTCTGGAAAGGGGCATCGACTGCACGATTCACTATTGCCAACGGGTCGAAGGGCGGGATGGTCTCTGGCTCAGGGTTGTCTGCACTACCAACTCGAAGCCGGTACGGATCGTGATCTTGTTCTTCGACAGGGGATTGAGGAGAAAACATGACCGTTCACGTCGATAAGGTCGCCGACGCCGCGCATATCCGGCTAGAGGAGGGGACGTCTACGAGTCCGAGGAAGTCGAAGGGAGCGTTGTGCTCGATTGGTCGCAGGAAGGGAAGCTCATCGCCATCGAGCTTCTCGATGTCTCCCCAAACATCCCTGGTGGGGCCTTCTCCGCCATCGACCTCCAGACCGCCCCCTTCCTCCTCGCCGCCCCTTCGTGACTCCGCGAGGGACAGTCACCGTCGTGAAGCAAGGAGGTGGTTGATCAGGGCCACCTCATGGGCTTGCGGCGCCCCGGGTGGTCAGATCCCGTTCTGTAGGCTGAACCTGCCAGTCCTTTCCCTCTTTGCTCCCATGGCTGGCGAACCATGGACTTATGCTATGGACTTCGAGTGGAATGAGACCAAGACTTTGCTGACCCGGCAACCGAACATGAGCTTCAGCCCGTGATTCTGGCCTGTAGCGACAGGCCAGAATCACGGGAGAGTACCCAATGTTATGTTGCCGGGTCAGTAATGAACCAGCAGAGGCACGGTTTCAGCTTCATGGAGGCAGCAAGGGTCTTTGGAGATCCACTGGCCATCACGGCGCCTGATCATGACCATGATGCCGATGAACCCCGAGAGATCACCTTCGGTCTGACGGAACAGGGCTATGTGGCTGTTGTCGCGCATGTCGAGAGGGGAGGGAAAATGCGCATCTTCATCGCACGGTGGGTAGCAATTTGGCTTTGTTGGCTCCCGATGTCCGGGCCGCATTCCCGAGCGACGAGGAGGTAAATGGGGCTCTGCGGCTTCTCATAAAGCTGGCGCAGCAGAATGTCCATTCCATGCCGGGATAGGACCGGCCCCGTGCATTGGCCTTCCGTGGACTTCGCAGGGGATGGTCGCTTATGCCGGTTTCTCGGGGTCTGGTATACTTTGAGGGGCTCTCGAGGTCTGACCCTGTCTTGCGAGCGCCATGCCGCGGAAGGATCGGGTCATCGCCAGCGATTCGGACTAGGCAGACACTATCGCGTTCCGTTCTAACGTTGCGATGCCGCAATGATGGCCGATTTGCGGCACTTGGCGACCGTTGTTTGAAGCGTTGCGCCTGATCATGCGCGCTGTCTCGTCATGCGAAGCCGACGAAGTCCCGATGGCAAGGGGTCTGCTAACCTCCAATACGGTGAACATGCGCTTCGCGCCGCTCAAGAAAGGGGCATCGACGACGCATTGGTGCGCAAATGCATTGCCAGTCCTGATCTTGTTGAACAGCATGAGGATGGCACGGTACACTACTGCCAAAAGGTCGAAGGGCGAGATGGTCGCTGGCTCAGGGTTGTCTGCAATGCCAGCTCGAAGCCGGTACGGATCGTGACCTTGTTCTACGACAGGGGATTGAGGAGAAAACATGACCGTTCACGTCGATAAGGTCGCCGATGCCGCGTATATCCGACTTGTGGAGGGGATCGTCTTCGAGTCGGAGGAGGTCGGACGGGGTGTCGTGCTCGATTGGTCGGAGGAAGGGAAGCTCCTCGCCATCGAGCTTCTCGAGGTCTCCAAGAACATCCCGGGTGCCGCTTTTTCTTCCATCGACATCCAGACCGCCTGAACGCCCCCTTCCTCCCCCCCCTCCCTTCAGGCTATTTTTCTCCCACGCATGAGCACCAAGAAACCCCTACTCTTCATACTTGTCCTCCTTGTGGCCGTTTTCCAGGCCCTGGCGCTCCCGAGCGTCTCCTTGCCGGCCAGCCTCCGGCCGGGCGAGCCCCTCCTTGTTTGGGTCAGGGACTCGAAGGCTATAAAGGACGGCAGGGTCGAGCTTCGCGGTCCCACGGGAAATCTTGTCGATTCGACGCTCTTATTCGAGGGGAGGCAGGGAGACGGGGAGGGCAGGGCCGATGCCCGCCTATACGGCGCCTTGTTCGCCCTTCCCATGGATGCCAAGCCAGGACTCTACCGTGTTGTCGTCATAGGTTCGCAGATGGTTTCCGATGCCGCCCCGCGCCCCCCCGTGGTCGAAGGCTCTGTCCCTACAAGCCTTGCCTCGGCCTTGGATGCGTCGTCGGCCGCCTTGGCGGCGGATACCGCCATGCAAGCCTTCAGGATCGAGCTTTCCTTGGGCGTAAAGACGCGGGCCTTCCCCTCCGAGGATATTGCCCTCGACCAAGGCAACACACGCCTCCTCACGAGCCCCGATCCTCGCAGGGACGCCGAGGCGAAGGCCCTCCACGCACTCCTCGCCCAGGTCGACCAGGAGGCTGTCTACCTCGACCAAAGCTTCCTATTGCCGGTTGAAGTTACGAGGCGGACGGCGAATTTCGGGGACAGGCGCCGCTATCTCTATGCGAACGGAGGCTCACAGACGAGCGTCCATGCCGGAATCGACTTCGCCGTGGCGAGGAATACGCCCGTCCGTGCCTGCGCCGCGGGCAGGGTGGTCTACTCAGGCTTGCGCATGGTGACGGGCAACACGGTGGTCGTGGAGCACCTGCCTGGTCTTTATTCGGTCTATATGCACCTCGAGGAAGCCAAAATCGTCCAAGGGCAGCTCCTTGCCCGGGGGGAAATCCTTGGGCTGTCCGGATCCACAGGCCTTTCCACCGGTCCCCACCTCCATTGGGAGCTCCGATTGCGTGACCAGCCGGTCGATCCCGACTTCTGGGTCTCGAGCCCGCCGCTTGACAAAAGTCCTCCCGTGGTTAAAATGAACGGCGCTATCGAAGGGGGGTGATTTTTATTAAGCAAATTATCGTAGATGAAAGCGAGCCGCTCGAGAAGGCCATCAAACGCTTCAAGCGAATGGTCGAAAAAGAGGGCATCATCCGCGAATGGAAGAAGCGCGAGTTCTTCGAGAAGCCCTCCACGATCAAGAACCGGAAGAAAAAGGCTCTTGTGCGCAAGCTCCTCAAGAAGTCTCGCAGACCACGCGATTCCAAGGGCGGCTACTGATAGCTTCCTTACGGAAAAACGCGAATATGTCCGCAGGGGTACTCTTTTCAGAGCCTCTGCGGCTTTTTTTTATTACTGACCCGGCAACAAAACATCGGCTTTAGCCCATGTTTGGTTGCCGGGTCAGTAAAGGAGCCCATGGTGGACAGTAAACCCCCAAAAACGACCGATTTTCGTCCGGGATCTTCCAAGGCGAGGCTGGCATTTGCCCTCATATGCGTCACGGCCCTCCTCCTCGCCGGATGCTCGACCAAGGCCTCGGCCTCAAGCGGCGGGCCGACCAAGGCCAACCCGAAGCTCAAGACCGGCCTCATCCGCGCAGGGAGCACCATCATCACCGCCGAGATCGCCCGTACAGAAGACGAGCGGGAGAAAGGGCTCATGTTCCGCACCAGCCTCAAGGACGGGAACGGCATGCTCTTCATCTTCGACGCCGACCAGATCCTCGCCTTCTGGATGAAGAACACCTCCCTGCCCCTGTCCCTGGCCTACATTTCCCGGGACGGGACCATCAAGGAGATCCACGACCTGATACCGCGCTCCCTGGAAGGCGTCCCTTCCGAGGTCTCGGTGCGCTATGCCCTCGAAGTGCCCCAAGGCTATTTCGCGCGGGCTGGCATCAAGGCCGGCGATCGCCTCGAGCTTCCTCTCGATTGACGCGGGTCATCGACCGCAGGTACCTTGAACCGGATGGGGAGGATGATCCGCCGTGCTTGACATATTGACCTATGGGAACGAGACGCTTGCGAAAAAGGCCGAGGCCGTCAAGGAATTCGGCCCCGATCTTTCGGCCTTTGTGGAGGAGCTCTACACGACCATGGCCAAGGGCAAGGGAATAGGGCTGGCGGCCACCCAGGTGGACCGCCTCCTCCGCGTTTTCGTGACCGGCGTCGACGAGGACAAGCTCCGGGTTTTCATCAACCCCGAAATCGTGGCCACGTCGCCCGAGGAATCGGATTTCGAGGAAGGCTGCCTTTCCCTTCCCGGACTCTACACCCACCTGACCCGCCCCACGGCGGTGAAGATCCAGGCCTGGAACGAGCGCGGCCGCCCCTTCACCCTCGAGGCCGACGGCCTCCTGGCCCGCGTCATCCTCCACGAGAATGACCACCTGAACGGCATCCTTTTCATCGACCGCCTCAATCCAGTGCGCAGGGACCGGGTCCTGGCCCAATACCTTCGCCGGACGCGGATGTAGGCGCCCATGCGGGTCATCTTCGCGGGAAGTCCCGAAATAGCCCTGCCCAGCCTTCGGCGGGTGGCCGCGGAGCATGACCTGGTCGCCGTCCTGACCAACCCCGAGTCCTCCTCGGGCCGCGGCCTGTCCGCCGCGCCGACGGCGATTGCCGTGGCCGCAAGGGAATTGGGCATTCCTGTCCTCGCCTTCGAGCGGCTCGGGTCAGAGGCGCGGGCAGCCGTGGCCACCTTCGCGCCGGAGATCCTCGTCACCTTCGCCTACGGGCGGATATTCGGTCCCAGGTTCCTTGCCCTGTTTCCGCGTGGAGGCCTCAATGTCCACCCGAGCCTCCTGCCGCGATGGAGGGGCGCGGCGCCCATCCCCCAGGCCATCCTCCATCGGGACCGGGAGACTGGCGTTTCCGTCCAGGCCCTGGCCCTGGAACTGGACGCAGGCGACCTCTATTCCGTAGGGAAGCTGGCCCTGGACGGCCGCGAGACGACGGAGAGCCTTTCCCTTCGGGCCGCCGAACTCGGGGCGGAGCTTCTGTCCGGGGTCCTGGCCGACATGCAGGCGGGGGAGGCGAGGGCCGTCCCCCAGGTCGGCGAGCCTTGCACCTGCGGCCTCCTGGGCAAGGAAGACGGCCTCATCGACTGGACAGGTTCTTGCCTGGACATCGACGCGAGGATCAGGGCCTTCCATCCTTGGCCGGGGGCTTTCACCTGGCTGCGCGGCCAGCGCCTCAACCTCGTCGAGGCCTTCCCCTATCCCGGCGGGACCTGGGGAGGGGAAGAGGCGGCGACCGCGGGGAATCCCCCGGCCGGCGGGCAAATCCTCGGCCTAGACAAGGCAAGAGGGCTAATGGTACAAACAAATGACGGCCTTCTCGGCCTCCTGCGCCTCCAGCTCCAGACCAAGAAGGCCCTCCCATTCCGGGAGTTCGCGAACGGGGTTCGCGAACTGGCTGGCGCCATGTTGGGGAATCCGGCCGCACAGGAATCTGGAAAACACGCATGAAATTCAACCTGAAAATGCCCAAGCTCCCCCGTCTCTCCGACATACGGTTGCCCTTCGACCTCACCAAGATCGAGGAGCTCGACCGCGAGCACTACAAGCTCGTGGCCTGGGGACTCGGCGCCATCATCGTGCTCATGGTCATCGCCGGTTCCACCGCGTTCTTCCTTTCCCTCCGCGGCCAGGAGCAGACCATGGTCCCCGACGTCAAGGGCATGGACCTCCCCGCCGCCCTCGTAAAGCTCCAGGACAAGGAGCTCTACCCGCGCATCTCCCTCCGTTTCACCGACGACGCGACGGACAAGGGGCGCATCGTCGAGCAGCGCCCCCTCCCCGGCGCCATCACCAAGGCGGGGCAGCGGATCCAGCTCACCGTGAGCCGGGGGCCTGTCGCGGACAAGATCGAGAACTACGTGGGGCAGGACCTCAACGAGGTCCAGATCCACCTGCGCGCCCTCTTCGCCTCGGCGCGGCCCCTCGTGTCCATCAAGGATCCGCCCGTCTATATCTTCGACAAGTCGCTGGCCGGCACGATCATTGCGCAAAAGCCCCTGCCGAACACCCCGATCGACGGGCCGATCGCCCTCGATCTCGTCGTGAGCAGGGGGCCGGAAAAGGCCCAGATCGCCGTGCCTGATTTCATGGGACTGGACATACCCTCGGCCCTCGCCCTCGTCGAGCGTACGAACGTCGCGGTCACCTTCACCATGCGCAAGCCCGATGGAAGGGAAAAGGCGGGTGTCGTCGTGAGCGAGACCCCCCAGTCCGGTGGCTTCATGCCGCCCTCGAACCGTGTCCTCGCCACCCTGACCAGGCCCGAGGCCGCCAAGGGCAACGTGGCTGGCATCTTCGAGCGCGACCTGCCCGAGTATCCCTATCCCCTCAAGATGACCCTCGAGGTCCTCCAGCCGACCGGCGAGCGGATTCCCCTCCTCCGCGTGAACCATCCCGGCGGGAAATTCACCGCGCCTTACAACCTTCCGGAGAAGTCCATCCTCATCCTCTCCGTCCTCGACCGCGAGGTGGCAAGGGTGGAGGTGGCCTCGCCATGAGCCAATGGTCACGTGGCCCCCAACGCCCGCGCACCTGGCCGCCGGAGATGGAACGCTCCATCAGCCTCGACGGCGACTATGGGCTGCCCGCGGGGGAGGAGGATCCGGTCCGGCTTTTCGAGGCCATCTATTTCTACATCTACGACGTGGGCCGGAGCATCGACCAGAAAAAGGTCGCGGCCCTCATCCCCGCGCACGACGACCTGGGCCTCGTGAAGAGGCGCGACACCCCGGCCTCCCTCTCCCTGCCCCGTCCCCTCGTGGTCCAGCTCAACGAGGATTCCGTGGTGGACATCGAGGAGGCCGAGAGCTTCCAGGCCCAGGCCAAGATCTACGAGGACGGCGCGGTGTCCGTCATCCTCCGTGTCCGTAAGCGCATGCGGCTCTCCGAGCTCCATGCCCTCCACGGCCGCCGCCTCGGCGCGGGCGACCGCGATGTCACGATCGACCAATACGCCCAGGAGAGCTTCCTCCGCCTCTTCGCCGCGATCAAGCCCGCCGTCATCGATCCCTGGGAGGCCTCGATCTTCGACTGCGAGACCTACTCGGTGTTCTGCCACATCGACCGCGAGGAGGACCCGGTGCGCTTCCTCGTGGAGCACCGGCGGGAGATCGCGGCCCTCCTCATCGGCGAGTCCCCCGAAGAGGTCCTCCACGATTCCCAGATCACCGCCACCCTTGGCAGGCCCTTCTCCTACCGCCACGACGACATCGCGGTCTTCGACATGGACCGCTGCCTCATCATCGACGCGAGGCGGGACTACGAGGACCTCCTCCTCATCGTGGAGAACGCGAACTACCAGCTCCTCGAGCTCCGCGTCCTGGACAAGCTCCTTGACCGCTGGCTCGACGAGGCCGAGGAGGACATGCGCCTCCTCTACACAGCCGGCGACCGGAAGGGCATGCGGCGCCTGGGCGGTTCGGTGCAGGAGAAATTCGCCCACATCCAGAGCCTCCGCTTCGACGCCCTCTTCATCCTCGAGAACCTGGAGAACTCCTCCAAGATCATCGGCGACTACTACCTCGGCCAGATCTACGACAGGCTCTGCGCCATCTTCAACACCGAGGGGTGGAAATGGTCGGTCGAGCGGCGCCTCGATACCCTGCAGTCCATCTACGACATGGTGAAGACGGACACGAGCGAAAGGAAGATCCTCTGGCTCGAGGTGACCTTCATCGTGGTCTGCATCATCTTTCCCCTCATCCAGATCGTCCAGGTCATGCTGACGAAATAGCCCCGGCGCGCTTGACGCTCCATGCCTCCTTTCCCTACCATCCAGAACCATGAGCAGCACCATCAACCTCGGGGCCTCCTGGCGGTATTCCCCCCGCTTCGAAGGCACCTTCGTGGATCCCGGCTTCGATCCCTCCGGCTGGGAGGTCATTGACATCCCCCACGCCAACCTCGAGCTTCCCTACAACGGCTTCGATGAGAAGAGCTACCAATTCGTCTCGACCTACCTCCGTGACCTCGAGCTCCCGGCCTTGACCGGGGGGCGCCGCGCCTTCCTCGAATTCGAGGGTGTGATGGCCGCCTGCGAGCTTTGGGTGAACGGCGTCGCGGCCGGCTCCCATGTGGGCGGCTACACCGCCTTCAGCCTCGAGCTGGGACCTTTCGTGAAGGAAGGCGCCAACCGCATCGTCCTCCGCGTCGATTCCACGGAGCGCAGCGATATCCCGCCCTTCGGCCACGTCATCGACTACCTCTGCTATGGCGGGGTCTATCGAGGCGTCAACCTCCACATCCGCGAAGCGGCCTTCATCGCCGATGTCTTCGCCATGGCCAGCCTCGATTCGGCTGGGTCGCCCCGGCTCGGGGTCGAGGTGGGCGTGGACCGGGGCGAGTCCGCCCCGGCGGCCGGGAAGGCCCTCGCCGTCCGCGCCGTCCTGCGCGACGGAGGAAGGACCATCGCCGAGGCCTCGACGCGGGTGGACGAGGGGGGGAAGGCCCGGCTCTCCTTCCCCGACCTTCCCGGCGTCAGGCCCTGGGACCTGGACGATCCCGCGTTGTACGATCTCGAAGTCTCGCTCGTGGACGGCATCGCCGTCTATGACGGCGGGCCGGAGATCGACGCCGCGCGCAGGAGGATCGGTTTCAGGTCGGCGCAATGGAGGGGGGACGGCTTCTTCCTCAATGGACGGAGGGTGAAGATCGCGGGCCTCAACCGCCACCAGTCCTGGCCCTATTCGGGCTACGCGATGCCCGCCAGGGCCCAGGCGGCCGACGCGGAGATCCTCAAGCGCGGGCTCGGTGTCAACCTCGTGCGGACCAGCCACTATCCCCAGGCCAAGGCCTTCCTCGACGCCTGCGACGAGCTCGGCCTCCTCGTGTTCGAGGAGCTTCCGGGCTGGCAGCACCTCGGCGGCGCCGCCTGGAAGGACAATGCCTGCGCCGCCCTCGAGGAGATGATCCTGCGCGACCGGAGCCGGCCCTCCATCGTGCTCTGGGGCACCCGCATCAACGAGTCGAGGGATGACCACGACTTCTACGCGCGCACGAACGAGATCGCCCATCGCCTCGACCCGACGCGGCAGAACGGCGGCGTGCGATACCTGGAGAGGAGCGAGTTCCTGGAGGATGTCTACACCTTCAACGATTTCGTGCACAACGGCGTCACGCGGGCATTGCGCAGGCCGCGGAAGGTCACGGGCCTCCGCCGGGACGTCCCCTTCCTCGTCACCGAGCACAACGGCCACATGTTCCCCACCAAGCGCTTCGACAACGAGGAGCGGCTGCGCGAGCACGCCCTCCGCCACGCCCGCGTCCTCGACGCCGCCTACGGGGACCCCGGCGTCTCCGGGGCCATCGGCTGGTGCGCCTTCGACTACAACACGCACAAGGACTTCGGCTCGGGTGACCGCATCTGCTACCACGGCGTCTCGGACATGTTCCGCCTGCCCAAGTACGCGGCCGCCGTCTACGCGAGCCAGCGCGACATCGCCAGCCTCGCCGGCGGCGGAAAGGCGGGGGTGGTCCTGGAGGCCGCAAGCCTTTTCGCGAAGGGCGAGCGGAGCGCTGCACTCACCCTGCCGGTCGAAATATATACCAATTGCGATGAAATAGCGCTCTTCCACGGTGGCGTCAGGATCGGGGCCTTCCGTCCAGACCGCGCGGCCTTCCCCAACCTGCCCCATCCCCCCGTCATCGTCCGGGACATCGTGGGCGACCAGCTGGCCGGCGGCAGGTTCTCCGCCCGGGACCAGGCCAGGCTCAGGCGGCTCATCGCCAAGGTCCTGTCCGTGGGCCTCGAGGGCCTTGGCCTCCTTGACAAGCTGGCCATCGGCCTCCTCCTCCTGAGGAACCGGATGGGCATGCCGGAGGCCGAGGAGCTTGTCGGCAGGTTCGCCATGGGCTGGGGCGCCGAGGACCAGAGCTGGGAGGTCGTGGGTTTCGCCGGCGGCAAGGAGGTGGCGCGTCGGAGCTACGGCGGCGACGCCGTGGCCACCCGGCTTGTCGCGCGCCCAGGGGACGGGACCCTCCTCGCGGAGGGAATCCCGACCCTGGCCGACGGCGCATCGACGGGCGAGGCCTGGGACTGCACGCGTGTGGCCGTCCGCCTGGAGGACCAGTACGGAAACCTTTGTCCTTTCGGCGCGGAAGTCATCGAGTTCGAGGTGACGGGACCCGGCCGCCTCATCGGGCCGTCGCGGATGCCCCTCATCGGCGGCTGCCTCGCGGCCTGGGTGAGGACGACGGGAAGGACGGGGACAATACAGGTGCGGGTGAGGGGCGGGCGGTTCGAGGCGGAGACCCTGTCGATCCAGGTCGGGTAGCGGCGTGGACAGGGAAGGGAAGCTCGCGTAAAATCGGGCCATGGAAGAGCCAGGAAGCGGATACTTCAACAGGGCGGACATCGAGCGCAATTTCCGGGGCTACCTTGCTCCGGGCCTCTGCGAACGCCTCTGCGGCTCGGACTTCACCCTGTCGCGCGCCTGGGAAGAGCTGACCTGCACGTCCATGTTCACCGACCTTCGGGGTTTCGGCGACCTGATGGAGGGGCGCTCCGTCGCCCAGCAGGGCGAGTTCCTCATGCCCTACCTCGGGATGCTCACGGGCGTCGTCATCGCCCATGGCGGCTATGTCGAGAAATTCATGGGAGATTCGGTCCTGGCCATCTTCGGTGCCCCGATTGGCTGTCCCGAGGCCGAACATGCCCGCGAGGCCTGCCTTGCGGCGCTCGAGATCGTGGCCTGGAGCGCGGCGCGCGGCCTTGTCACTGGAATCGGGCTCAATACGGGTCCCTGCGCGGCGGGGGACATGGGCATCGATGCCTATCCCCATTTCGCGGTCCAGGGCCTGGAGGTGAACTGGGCCTCCCGTCTCGAAGAGGAAAGCACGCGCACAACGCTTTCCATCGCGATGGGCGAACGAACCCGCGCTTCCCTGGGCAAGGAATTCCGCGCGCCCGTGCTGGGAGACTACCTGGTCGAAAGGGGGCCAAAGAGGGGCAGCCGGAAGAGGGCCTTTACCCTCGTCGGGCTCGAGGCCGAGCTCGATCCGTCCACCCGCGGGACCTGGGACCGCTATGACCGGGCCGTTGCCCTCCTCGACGCGGGCAAGGCCGAGGCGGCCCTCCATGAGTTCTCCCACCTGGCAGCCGAAGGCTCGGGGGAGACGCTTTTCAGCCACTTCCTGGACGAGGCCCAGGCCCTTGTCGTGGACGAGGCGCAGGCCAGCCTCCAGGCCGCGCCTAGCTCTGGCGACGCCACGGCCCTCCTGGAAGCCTGCAGCGCGCGCATCTTCGGGCCTTGCGAGCTCGCCTACCTCCTCCCTGGCGAGGACGGGCTCTGGCGATTCCTGGACGAGGTTCCCTTCGTCTCTCCTTCCCTCGTGTTCAGCCCCGAGGGCGACGCCCTGACCTGGGCGCGCGGGCTTGGCGGGGCCGCCCTCCTCGATCCGGCGCGGCTTGCGATGGATGCCTCCTTCACGGCGGAGGCGGCGCAGAGCCTGCTCGCGGTGGGGTTCGCGATCGCCGCTCCTGCCCACCGCCGCAATGAGCTTTGTGGCATCCTCTTCTACCGTTCGAAGCCGGGCACCCAGGGCGATTGCGCCGATTGCGCGGCCGCGGTCGCCGCCTGCGGCGCCGCCGCGGTCGCCGCCGAAAGTGCCATCGCCGCCTGCGGCGCCATCGCCGCCTGCGGCGCCGTCCTGGACGACAACGACGCTGCCCTCGTCCACGCCCTGGCGGAGGCCTTCGCCCCGCAGTACGCGGAGCTGAGGCTCGCGGAATACCGCGACCGGTACCGCGAGAAGGCCAGCGACGCGGAGAAGCTCGAGGAATCGAACCGCGAGCTCGAGTCCCAGTCCGTGCGCCTGGCCAAGGCCCTAGAGGAGGTGAGGAAGCTCAACTCGAACCTCGAGTCCCTCGTGAGCGAGCAGGTCGGGAAGCTCGAGCGGGCGTTCAACCTGAAGCGCTATCTCCCGCCTAGGCTGGTCGAGGAGATCATCGAGGGCGGGCGGACCCTCGCCCCGGCGCTGGAGCGGCGCAAGATCACGGTCTTCTTCAGCGACGTGCACGGCTTCACGAACGCGACCGACAACATGGAGGCGGAGGACCTCGCCCGCCTCCTCAACGAGTACCTCTCCGCGATGAGCGAGATCGCCTTCCGCCATGGCGGCACGATCGACAAGTTCCGCGGGGACGGCATGATGATCTTTTTCGGGGCGCCCGAACCCCTCGAGCCCGAGGAATCGGCGAAGCGATGCGCGCGCATGGCGATCGAGATGTGCCGCCGTGTCGAGGAGCTCAAGGCGAAATGGGACTACGGGGGCTTCGACTGGGCCCTCGGCGTAAGGATGGGCATCAATACGGGTTATGCGACCGTGGGCGAATTCGGCTGCGAGCAGCGCATGGACTACACCGCCATCGGCGGCGAGGTGAACCTGGCGAGCCGCCTCGAATCCGCCTGCGAGGAGGACTGCATCGTGGTGAGCCACGCGACGATGGCCCTCATCCGGGACATCTTTCCCTGCCTCCCCATGGGCGAGATCACGGTCAAGGGCATCAGCCGGCCGGTGCGCGTCTATTCGGTGCCGTGGCGGGAAAACCAAAGTTCCCCGTCCTGCGGCTCTCCATTAGCCGATATTTGATACATGGGGAATTCTATGAACACCGGGGCATTGCGGGCGCTTGGCATCCTCTTCATCGGCTTGGGCATGGCGGCAGGCGGCGTCGCCCAGGACAGCGGGGCTCAAGCCGCGGACGCGCCCAAGGCAAGCCCGGCGCCGGCCTCGCAGCCGAAGTCCCCGTCCCAAAGGCGCCTTGCGCCGGTATTTCCCCTCACCCCCCCGGGCTTCGCCTGGGTCGAAGGCGAGGACGCGGTCTCGACCAACATGACGTCGGCCCCCACCCTGAATTACGGATGCTCGGCCGGCAGGGCCCTGCAGCTTTCCCGTCCGGGCAGGCTCCTGGGCGGCGCTTCCTATTACGCCGACTACGCGGTGTACGTCGACGAGGCCGGCAGCTATGAGCTCTGGTACGGCGGCACCCCCCCGGGTCCTCGGGACGAGTTCGCTCCTTCTTTCGCGTCACCCATAGAGGTCGTCGTCGACGGCGGCGCGCCGCGGCCCGTATTCCGCGAGAGCATGAATGTCGTCGAGGAATACGCACCCGCCTATTACTGGAACCGCTGTTACGCCCTCGAGCTCTCCAAGGGCGCGCATGTCCTTCGTTTCGAGGTCAAGGCCAAGCGCCGCCTCGACGACCGCTTCTTCTTCTACATCGATGCCTTTTTCCTCGCCACGAAGGAACTCCTCAAGGACGCCGCGACCAATCGCACGGGCCTTCCCGCGCGCTTCCCCAAGAACCCGGCCGAGCGCGGCAACGACCATCCCTTCCGCTCCTTCGAGGAATACCAGGCCTTGATCCAGGCCAATCCCGCCAATGTCGCGCTTTCCGTCGAGCTTGCCAACGAGTATTCGCTTGCGGCCGATTATCCCAATGCCCTCAGGTTCCTCTCGCGGGCCGCCGTCATCGCCCCGAGCGACGCCCGGGTCCGTCTCCTCATCGCCAAGAACCGCATCTGGCATGGCGACGTCAAGGAGGGCCTCGACGCCTACGGGATCTACCTCTCGCTGCGCTCCGATGACCTCGGCGCCTGGCAGGAGGCGGGCAAGGTCGCCGCGTGGTCGGGGCGCTATTCGGATTCGGAGTACTTCTACGTCCAGGGTTTGAAGGTCTTCCCCGACAACGCATCGCTGAGCGTCAACATGGGCCTGACTCTCCTGTGGGCCGGAAGGGTAGGCGACGCCGAGCGCACCCTGGCCGCGGCGGAGAAAAAAGCCCTCGCCGATCCGGCGGCCGCCGAAGCCCTTGCCGAGGTCTATAGGGACAATGGACTTCCCGAACGCGCGGTGGCGACCTATGAGAAAGCGATCGCGACCTGGCCAGAGCGCCTGGGCTTCTACCTTGCCGAGGGAGCCATCCTGGCCGCCGAGGGCAAGGACGAGGCCGAGCGCGCCTTGGAGGCCCGCATCGTCTCCAGTTTCGAGTTCTCGCCCGAGCTGGACGCCATCCTCGAATCGGCCAAGGCCCGCCGGGAGCTCAAGGCCGGCCGCATCGCCGACCTTGAAAGCCGCATCGCCGCGGAACCCGGCAACCTGGAGCTCCGCGACGAGCTGACCAGGGTCTACGCCTGGGCCGGAAGGAAGGCCGAGGCGGCTCGACAGCTCGAATCCATCCTCGCCGCGCGCTTCGCCGCATCGCTGGCTTCCGCCGACGGGGAGATAGCCGGGGTCTATGTCGCCCAGTTCTCGGCCGCCGTCCTCCTCGAGGAGGAGAAAGCCCGCCTTGCCCTGCTCTCCGGCCAACGCAGCAAGGCCCTGGCTGCCCAGTCCACGGCGATTAAGGCCTTGGCCGACCTTCGCTCCGTGGACAAGACCGAATCCGCCGCCGCCGCGGCCGCAGCCACCGCCGCCGCCGCAGCAGCCGCCGCCGCCGCGCAGAAGACCGCCGGGCAAGGTGCCCAACAATCTTCGACGCAGCAGGCCGCGCCGGCTCCGCAATCTTCGGCGGCCGATCTTCCGCCGCCTGCCGCGCCTCCCGAGATCCCCGTCGGCGCCGCCGCCGATTCCGCTTCCCCTGTCCTTGCCCCGGCTTCCTCCCCGGTGCCAACCCGCTCCGCCCAGCGCGAGGCCGCCGAGCTCGCCCTTCGGAACGCCTTGGCCGCCCAGGTTGTCGCCATCGACACTCTCCGCTCGGAATCCCTTCGGGTCGCTCACATCGGGAAAAGGGCGGCCGCCCTGCAAGCAGGCTTTGAGTCCGCGGTCGCCAGCGACCTGGGGAAAGAGAAGGCCTTCAAGGCGGTCATCGCCGGCATTGGCTGGAATTTCGATCCGGCCGGGGCCGCGGCCGAGATGAACGTGAGCGCCGCCCGGGGGGAGGAGATCTCGAGCCTCGCGAGAGGGAGACTCCTCCTTCCCAAGGATCCCCAGACCTCCCAGTCCCTCCTCGGCACGATCAGCTCCAGCGCCTTGGCCGAGGGAAAAGCGCTTCTCGAGTCCCTCCTCATGGTCAGACGGGATCCCCGTTCCCTTTATCGCGTCGCGGCGTCCGCGGCCATGGCCCCTGCCGCGCCAGGGAGCCTCGCCAGCCTCCTGCCTTCCATTGCGGCCGCTTCGGGCGAGTTGGCCCAGGTCAATGCTATCGTAGGGGAAGGGGATTCCGCGCTCGACCTGCCAGCCGAGTCCACGGACCTGGAGGGCTTCGCGGCTTCGGCCTCCGTGCTTGATGCCGGCCTTGGATCGGCCCTCGCCGCCGAAGCGGAACTGCGCAAGGCCGCGGCCGCGGTCCAATCCTCATTGGTGAACCTTGTGCGGCAGGCAAGCGCCTTCGAGGACAGGAGGCTTGCCCGCGCCTGGCATTCCTTCGAATCGACCTCCCTCGACCTCCGCGACGAGCTCGGTTCCTACTATGACAGCCTTGGCATGTCGGCCTTGGCGACGCGCCAATACCGGCGCGTCCTTGCCCTTGACCCGGGCAACCTCAGGTCCATGTACAGCCTGGCCCTGGCCGAGGACAAGTCCGGCGATTGGGCCGCTGCCACCTCGCTCTATAAATCGGTGAACGCCGCCGACCCCAGCTATGGATCGGCGGCCGCCCTCCACAATGCCCTGGCCAAGAGCCATGCGACAACCTACGGGAACGAGTCCACCGCCATAGCGGACATGAATTTCCTCGATTTCAGCTCTGCCTCGAACCTGGCCATCCCCCTCGGCTCCTTCCTGGTCCTCAAGCCGCGCGTCGACCTGCGCCTCATCAGGGACAGGGCCGCCGGGACTCCGGCCTTCTTTGTCGTCGATTCCGGCTTCGAGGCCCAGCTCAGGCTCGGGGGGGCCGGCAGTAGCCCGGGCCTGGTCATCAAGCCATCCGCCTCCCTCATCGGCACCAGCGCGGATTTTTCCGCCTTCGGCAGCGCGACGGTCATCCCGGCCGAATTTTTCCGCGCCTTGAGCCTCTACAGCGGCGCCGGCCTCACGCTCGACCTTGGCGCCAGCGGCTGGAAGGCTTCGCTCGCCTACAAATACGAGCCCCTGCCCGGCTCCGTCAATCCCTCCAGCCTCGTCCTCTTCGCCCACTCGCTCGATTTCTCCGGTTCCGCCTATATCCCCTTGAGCGGAGCCTTCCGCTTTTTCGCCCCGCGCTTCTCGCTCAGCGGAGCCTATGTCCCTGGCGACTTGGGCAATCTCTACGGGACCGCCTTGGTCGAGGTCGTTCCCGCCCTCAAGCTTTCCGATTCCCCTTGGGCGAGCCTTGCCTTCCCGATCGATGTCGTCGTGGAGGCGGCTACCTGGGCCCGCACGACGCCCTATTACGCCACCACGGGAAGCCTGACCGCCAAGGCGGGACTGCTCTGGCAGTCGTCCTGGACGGCCAGGCAGGGCGGCTCTTTTTCGGTCGGCCTCGAAGGCATGGGCGGCATCTACCTGAGCGACGCCTTTTCCGGCGCGAGCACGGACTCGCTCTACCTCTCCGCCCTCTGCCGCCTGGACGTCTCCCGTGGCAGCGCCGAGTATTGGCTGACCGTCGAGGCGGCCGCCACCGATCCCTTCGCGGCCATTCCCAAGTATTGGTCGCTTTCCCTCATCGGAGGCAGCACGATCGGACAGCCCGTGCTCATCGCGCCTTGACCTCCCTGTGCCGCTTTGCTGTGCCAAATATTGATATTTGCCTCGCCAAGTGGTATATTATTGAAAACCTATGTTTTAAAAATCTCCGACATGGTCGGCCATCCAGGCGGGTTTCCGTCCGCCAACTATAGAGGTATCCCATGAAGAGGCTTTATCCGGCTTTCTTCGCTTTTTCCCTCCTCCTCGCTTCCTGTACCATCGCGAGCGGTGTTCCGACCCTGGACTACACCGACATGTCGCTTTTCCAGGGCGGATTCATGTCGAGCTACTATGCCGAGCGCGCGGGGGCTCCCGGCGGCTTCAACCGCGGGGTCCGGGCCCTTACGCCCTTCGGCGCCGCCGCGGAGCCTGCCGCCTCCAGGGCGACAGTGCCGGTGAACCAGCCCACCTGGTCCAACCTTGGTTTCGCATCCCTCACGACCGCCACATCGATCCCCGACTATCCCGAGCCCGGCCAGACTTCGAGCTTCGCGGCGACCCCGGTCGCGGGAGCCCCGGCCGGCACCAAGGTCTATGACGTTACGGTGACCACGACCTTCCCCTCCACCGACGTGCGAAAGAACTACGTCGAGGAATACTACGTCCAGGACGTTGGCCTCAATGCCGCCGCCACCCCGTGGAACACCGGCACCACCTACGACGGCACGTGGAATATCGCTGATCCCATCGTCAAGCAGGTGGGCGGCGCCTGGGTCCTCGGGACCAATGACTACCTCAGCCAGGACCAGGGCGCACGAGTGCGGATGGTCCTCACCTTCAGGGATGGCAGCACGCGCAACGAGACCATCGTCTCGTCCTCCCTCGCCGGCGGTCCCCTCCTCGATCCCGCGCCCTTCGCCATCACCGGTTCCCTGGACCTTTCCCAGGCCTTCCTTCCCAAGGCCACCACCGATTCGAGCGTCCAATACTCGTCCGTCGTGATGTACTGGGTGTCCCCTGCCAAGTCCTACAGCTTCTGGTTCTGGACGGGCTCGAGCCAGCAGACCATCCTCGGCATCCGCTACTATACCGAGCTGCTGTCGGCTTCCTCCTACACCTCCTACACCGCGAGCTTCGAGAAGACCATCAATACCCTCACCACGACCGGCGGCGGCTTCACGAGCACGCTGCAGACCGTCCTCGTGGGTTCCGTCTTCGACACCCTCGCCGAATCCGTCTTGCGCCAGCAGGTCATCTATTCCCTCAATTCGGACAAGCTGACGCCCAAGCTCTCGACCGGCGCGGTCAAGACGAACATGCAGACCCGCGTGGTGAACATCGCCGGCAAGAAGGACTTCCTCCTCACCCAGCTCGACAGCGACCAGGTGAGCCTGGCCTCCTGGGACACGTCCACGATCTATATCCCCACCGGCAGCGACGATGAGGTGCTCGCGGGGGACGCGACGGCGGCCGTCTTCACGAGGACCCAGCAGGTGACGCCGGCGACGGGGACCCTTCCCTTCGCGGTCGCCACCGTGGACGCCGCCGGCTTCGGCGACCTGGGAACCCTCTACACCTCGATCACCGAAGGCGCGGCCAGCCAGACCCTCGTCGCGGCACCGGCCGCGCTCACCGCGAATTCCAACCTGATGTCCAGCGGGACCGCCGCGTACACCTTCAACGGCGCCCAGGTCGCCGGCACGCCGGCGACCGTCACCCTCGACCTCTCCCAGAAGGGGACTGTCGAGGCCTGGATCTACATCAACAAGATGACGGACACCGCGGGCATCGTCCACAAGGGCCTCAAGGTCGATTTCAGCGACGAGTGCTTCTCCCTCCAGGGCTGGGGCTCGACGGGGCAGTTCGCGATAGTCCTGGACGCCAAGGGCACAGGCAACACCTACGACATGGTGGGCACTGCCAAGAACCTGAAAACAAATAATTGGTACTATCTTGCCGCTACTTGGGACACCGGCACGAAGAAGATCAACCTTTACCTGAACGGGCAGCTCTCGGCCAGCGGCACCATGAGCACCACCGCGTCCGGCGTGCGCGACACGGGCCTCTCCACCGACGTCCTCATCGGCTCCCAGCTTCCCTCGATCTACAACACGACCTGGGGCTACTTCGGCTTCGACGGCAAGATCGTGGGCGCCAACGTGCGCGCGACCGCGATGACCGCCGCCGAGGTCCTGGCGCAGTACAACGCCATCAGCTCGAGCACCTCGAGCTGGTGAGTGCCCCCCTTGGACCTTCATAAGCGGCATTAGGCGGGACCTGGACAAGCGAACGGGGGTGATCCGCAGCGCGCGAGGCGGATCACCCCCGTTCGCCTGTCCACCCGCCGCGCTGCTGAACCTTCCATGAATGCCACGGGGTTCAACCAACGCAAAGGTCCTTTTTTTTGCAGTCACTATTGGGCACACGTGGCCTTTAATGGTGGCTACGCCTCGCCCCCTACCCATGGAAGCGCCCGCCCGGGGCGGACTCGGCCCCCAGTAGCCCGCCCTGGCAGCAGGTTTCCAAGGGTTGAACCCCGTCATCATTCATGCAGCACACCGGAGCGCGGCGGGTGGCGGGGGAAAGAGCGCGGGCCGAGCCTGCGAGGACCCCACGCGCTTCCCCCCGCCAGGACCCGCGCTATGCCGTCATTTGAAGGTTCGAGAAAGCAACTAGTAGGTATTGGATTGGGGGAAGGCTCGTTCAGGTCCCGTAGCGGTCCCCCGTCGCGCGCAGGAAGACAATGCGGTCGAACATCCCAAGCCCGTACCTTCCGAGCGCCAGCGCCAGGACGGAGGCGATCGCGCATGAGGCGAGGTGGGGGAAGCCGGCCAGTTCGCGCCCCTTGCCGGAAAGCACGATTAGGAGGGAGAAGGCGAAATTGAGGGCGGCGAAGACAAAGGCCGAAAGGGCCGCGTAGCGGTAGAGCTCAAGGTAGAAGAGAAGGTTGAGGCCGGTCAGGAACACGAGCTGGAAGACACCTGCCGCAAGGAGGCGGAGGAAGATCGCCGGCTCGAAACCAAGCAGCGTGGAGAGTTCAGGGGAGAGCAACGCGAGGGCGAAGGCAAGGAGGGCCTGGAAAAGGGTCTGGCGGGCCAGGAGCCTCCCGAAGCCGGAGGCCAGGTTGTCCTTGGCCAATTCGATGTCGGGCAACCTGCGCCGTCCGAGCCAGGTGAGGAAGCGCCGGAGCGAGAGGTGGAACTCGGTCTCCGTCGAGATCGTCCAGAACACGAGGCCGGGTATCATGGCGAGGTTGGCGTAGTAAAAGGCATTGTCATAGGAAGGATTGAGGAAAAACCACGTGCCTGGCGCCGCCGACCCCTGTCCGCCGAGGCTGAGCACCGCCTTGTCGATCCAGGTGGCCATGGAATAGAAGGTTCCCGCCAGCGCGAGGTAGCGGTACCTGTTCCAGTAGTCCAGGTAGCTCTTCCAGGCGCCCGCAAGCGGCGCGCGGCCGAGGGAGGCCAGGCTCATGGCGATGAGAAGCAATCCCGTGAGGGCAAAGCCGGCGGCGAGGGCGAAGATGGCTCCAGGCGCTCCCAGCAAGGGCCCGAGGGCCCGGGCCAGGAAGAACATGAGGACCATGCCGGTGCCGTAGGCGGCCAGGATGCCGCCATGCCGCCGGATCACGGTGGCCGTCATCATCGCGGCCCAGAGGGTGTTCACCGCCATGAAAAGGAAGGTGAAGGCCAGCCTGAGCGCAAGGCCTCCCACCGCGCCAGGCTTCACAAGGACGAGGGAAAAGGCAAGGCCCAGCGGCAGGGAGGCGAGGGCCTGGATGGCGGCGAAACGGAGGAGGAGGGTCGCGGCCTCGCCCTTCTTGTTCTCGTAGATGAGGTCGGCCGAAAAGCGGACGAAGATGTACAGCGGCCCCGCGGTAAGGCAGATCGAGAGGGCGAAGGCCCAGACCATGGCGCCGGTGAACTCGAAGCCGATGCCTGGCGCCGAGAAGAAGGGCAGGCGCTGCACCGCGGCCATGCTCGCCGCCGAGACGAGCCAGGGACCCGCCACGATGAGGGTTCCGGAAAATGCCGCGCCAAGGACACCACGCAGCGTCCTCGTCTGGACCAGTTTCCGGAGCTCGAAGCCTATGCCGGCCATCAGGGCTGTCCCGCGGGAGGCGCGAACCGTGAATAGAGGCTTCCATAGCGAGACAGGAGGTCCTTCTTCTCGTAGGTCTCTATGGTCCTGCCGCGGTTCCGCGCGGCTATGCGCGCCATCTCTTCGGGATTGTCGTGGACAAAGATGATCGCCTCGGCGATCTTGGCCCCGTCCTTGGGCGGAGCCATGAAGCGGCGGTCGCCCTCGAGGAGTTCGGACACATTCCCCACATCGGTCGAGACGCAGGGAATTCCCGCCGCGTAGGCCTCCAGGATGACGAGGGGCTGGGCTTCCCGCACGCTCGTGAGGACGACCACATTGACGAACTTGTAGTACTCGCGCACATCCGCCCTGCCGGTGAAAGTGAGGCGGTCCTCTATTTTGAGGTCGGCGGCCAGGCGGCGGCATTCCTTGTCGTATTCCGGGTCCTCGTCGTCGGGCCCCACAAGGTAGAAGCGGGCATCGGGCACGCGCTCGAGGACCAGCTTCGCCGCGACGATGAAGGTCTTCACGTCCTTGATCGGCACGATGCGGCCGATGAAGCCGACATGGAAGCCTTCGGGACGCGGCTCGCGGACCACCGAATAGCGCGCCACGTCGATGCCGTTGGGGATGACGACCGTGCGCTCCGCCGTCGCGCCCAATGCCAGCTGGTATCCGCGGTTCTCCTCGAATAGCGAGGTGCACAGGTCGGCGTTCTCGTAGCAGATCCCGGCGATGCGGTTGTAGAGGCGGATCCAGAGGTCGCGCTGGTAGCCGCGGACAAAGCCCGCCTTGCGGATCTCGATCTCCCTCTCCTTGTGGTAGAGGCCGTGCTCGGTGAGGAGGAAGGGCTTCCCCCGCCGGAGCTTGGCGGCGAGGGCGGCAAGGCCGGCGAAGCCCGTGGAAAGGGAGTGGTAGACATCGGCTTCGGGAGGGACGGCGGCCAGGACATTGAAGACAAGGTCGTGGGCGCTTTTCCAGGCCCACACATAGTCGGAGAAGGCATAGAGGGGATTGCGCAGGCGGTTCTGCCCCTTCATGAAATTCCATGCTCGCCGGTCGAGGACGGCCTCGCGATGGATGGAATGGCCTTCGGGAATCCGGGCTATGAGCTTGTCGAGGTCCGGCCCGCTGCCGGAGAACATGCGCACGTGGGACTCGAGGATGCCCAGTATCCGGCTGTCGCGAGCGCGTTTTCCCTTGGCCTGCCTTTCGAGCCGGCGCTCGGCGAAAGAGGCGCGTGCGGCCCTTGCGGGGGGAGGCTTCGAGAGCACGACGTCGGTGATGCCCACGATGTTGGGAGGAAGGGTGTAGCGGAGTTTCTGGCCGGCCTCGGGGGAGAAGGTGAAGAGGACGAACTCGATCTGGGGAAGGCCCGAGATGAGCTCGTGGACCCAGGAGGACACGCCCCCGGTGATGAAGGGGTAGGAGCCCTCTATGACCAGGCAGACACGCATCTCCCTAGGCCTGCCAGGTCCCCAGGACAGCGATGAGCTCCGGCGAGAGGCCTGTCGAGGCCAGGTCCATGTGGGACAGGAATCCGCGGATCGCGCGCAGGTCCTTCCGGAGGTAGGCCGTCTCGACAGCGAGCGCGATGAGGACAGGATTGGTCCCTCCGCTGGGGGTGAGGGCGAGCTCGGCCACGATCTCGGCCTCGGCCTGGTCCAGGAGGCCTATGCCCATGAGGCAGCGGATGCGGAGGTTGAAAGCCTCGTCCCGGTGGAGGGTCCATTCGCGGTGGGAGAGGACATAGTAGGACTCACGCAGGTAATAGTTGCGGATAGGGGCGCTCCTCCCCGTGACCAAGGCCTGCTCGAAGAGCGCGCGGGCCAGGTCGAAGGCCTTCTTGTCGTGGTCGCCGTCGCCGGCCGCGCCGTTTGCGCCTGAGCCGCCGTCGGTTTTTTCCGTCCCGTCGAGCATGGCGCGCAGGTCCTCGACCTTTTTCGCCCAGCGGTTTTCCAGCATCGTGAGGCTCTCCGCCGCGAAAAGCGCGCGTTCCTTGTCGGTCTCGCGTGTCATCGCGGCGAAGATCTCCGAGAGTATCATCGCGTCCGGGAAGGCGAGGTTGCGCTGGGCGAGGATGCGCTCGAGCTCCTCGAGGTCGTAGGGCTCCTCGAAGAGCGGCTTGACCGAGGAGCCCTTGTAGATGATGGCGTCCATCGGGATGAGGTCTTCCTGGGCCGCGATGATCGCCGCGCGCGGGGTGCGGGGCCGATAGTAGTTCCGCATTGTGCGGATATAGTCGAAACCGCTCATTCGCAGCGTCCGTGTTCCAGGAAGGCGTTCTTGGACAGCGCGAGGATGGATTCGGCCTCCGAAAGGAGCCCTCCCGCGTCTATGGGGTGGACAGGGCCGGCCGCCGCGCCGGGGCCGCCCTTGGGGGCGTTCGGCCATGCGCAGATGCCGAAGGCCAGTTCCAGGCAGACCGTCTTTCCGTCTATGAGCCAGGGGAACTCGCTCGCGGCCGTGGAGACGCCCAGGCAGAAGAGGGATGCCCCTTCGCGGTCGATGTCGGGAAGGAGGAAGGCGACCTGGCCGTCCTCGCGGGCGTGGAAGACATAGGCGTTGTTGCCCTTGGTCACCTGGACGACCAGCTCCTTGAGCAGTTCGAAGGCCTTGAGCCCCGAATGCGCGAACACGAGGTCCTCGAAGCCGAGGAGTTCGACAAGGACGACCGCGACAGGCAGTTGCCGCGCCGTGCGCCTCGTGAGCTCCTCGCCAAGCATCCGCAGGAGCTCCCCGTAACCCGGCAGGCCCGTGACCTCGTTGAGGGGATGGCTGAGGATCTTGTCCTTGAAGTCCGCGGCCTTCTTCACGTAGGAGGAGGCCAGTTCGATGACAACCTCGAGATTGCGCTCGGTGACGGGATTGTAGCGGTAGAAAGGCATTTCCCTGACCGCGAGGACTCCCCAGGGGAGGTCTCCTGCCTTGAGGGGGTAGGCGAGTATGGCGCCACTGGTATCCGTGCGGCCGAAGCCCAGGTAGTCGTCGAGCTTCCTGAGCGTGAAGATGGAATCGTTGCGGAAAGCCCAGCCCTCGACCGTGGCGTCCAGGCTCAGGCTTTCCTCGGCCGCTTTCCCGATGCCGGCCGCGCGGCGAAGGATGTTCCGCTTGGGATCGAACTCGAAGATGACAGCCTCGCTGGCCTGGGAAAAGGCCTCCACGGCTTCGAGGAGGCCGGAGAGGACGACACCGAGGTCCAGGCTGTCCATCTTGCGGATCCGGGCATGAAGGGCGGAGATCGAGTCCCGCTGTCCGGCTACGCGCCTTTCCAGGCCTTCATTCAGGGAGCTGAGGGCCAGGCCAACCTTTTCCTGCCGTGAAAGGCGCTTCGTGAGGTCCCCGATCCTGCCGAACTGCCGGGCGATCGCCTGACGGTCGGAATCGCGGAGGAAGCCCGCCGCGGCGACACCGGCGACGCCGAGGGCGACGGGGAAGCGCGCTGCCGATAGCAGGGCCAAGGGGGTCGGTCCGGTGGAATGGATGCCCAGGAGGCCCGCGATGAGGGGAAGGAAACAGGTCACGGCGAGGCCCGTCACCAGGGTGGCCAGCCCCGGCCCTGCGCCCAGTAGGGCGGCCATGACCACGGCGACCAGGGACTGGGGCATGAAGCCAAGGGCCATGAACGACATGTCACCGGGACGGAGGAGACCCGCCAGGGCGATGAGAGCGCCGGCGCCGATACCCTCGGCCCAGCGCCCCGCTGTTGAGGCGCGCATTGCTCCTATGATTTTCGACCGATTCCGGGGCGGGCGAGAGTCCCAAACGCGCGTATCCCCGGCTTCCCTCCCGGAGGCCCGTCCCTGCCCAGGACAAGCCAGGGCTTTGGATGCCACGGGAGGGGGCCGGGGCAAATCCTGTCCAGCCTTGCGCCCCTGTCCCGGCCTCGTGTATCCTTCATGAACCCATGGCCGAACGCGACAACCTCAAGGCCGGCGAGCGCCGGACAGCGACCATCCTCTTTTCCGACATGAAGGGCTTCACCGCCCTCTCCGAGCGCATGGACCCGGAGGAGATGGACGCCCTCATGACGCGCGTCTTCGGCGTCTTCGAGGAAATAATCCGCGCCCATGGCGGCGTCGTGGAAAAATACATCGGCGACGCCCTTGTGGCGGTTTTCGGCGTGCCCGAGCTCCATGAGGACGACCCCTCCCGCGCCATCCATGCCGCCCTCGAATTCCTCTCAGGCGTGCGGGAGGAGAACCACCGCCTGTCCTCGCGAAGCCTGGCGCTTGCCTTCCGAACCGGGATCAACACGGGCCTCGTCACCACCGGGCGGCGCGGCGAATTCGACGTGGTGACCGGACATGCCATGAACGTGGCGCAGCGGCTGGAGGCCGCCGCCGATCCCGACGCCATCCTCGTGTCCGAAAGCACCTGGGAGAAATGCGAGGACGATTTCGCCTTCGGACCCCTCCTCGAGATAGCCGCCAAGGGCAAGAGCGATCCTGTGCGGGCCTACACCGTCACGGGCGAGACCACCGCGCGCCTGCGCGACAAGGGTCCCTTCATCGGGAGGAAGGATGAGCTCGATGAGCTCCTCAAGGCCTATATCCGCAACCGCTACGACGAGGTTTCCGGCTTCTACCTCACGGGAGAGGCGGGGATAGGCAAGAGCCGCCTCGCCCAGGCCCTCGCCGAGAAGATCCGGCTCTTTCCCGACTTCAAGACGCCCATCCTCGCGGCCAGGGCCCAGAAGTACCGTCCCGGCGGTTTCGCCGTCATCGTGGACATTGTCCTCGGCTACCTGGGCCTCGAGCCCGGATCGAGCCCCGATGCCGTGGTCGCGGCCCTCGAAAGGCTTCCCGGGGTCGGCCAGGCCGCGGCGGAGCGCTTTGCCCTCATACTATCCTCCCCCGATCCGGAAAAGCCCGATCCCGACTCGATAGCCGCCCTCTACGGCATCTTCAGCGCCATACTCGAGCGCCACTCGGGCGACCTCTTCCCCCTCCTCGTCATCGTCGACAACGCCTCCTTCATGGACAGGCTCTCCAGGGAGTTCTTCCAATACCTCTTCAAGAAGGGAAGCATCAAGCCTTTCTTCGTCCTCGCCGGCCGTGACTTCCCTCCGGAGCTCCGCAAGTCCTTCCAGGGGCTCAAGGCGATGAAGCTCGGACCCCTCGCCGGGGAGGAGTCGCTGGCCCTTGCCCGCGCCCACTGGCCGGACGCCGGCAAGGAGGCGCTGGAGCGCGTCGCGGAGGCGGGCCTCGGCAATCCCCTCTTTGTCCGCGAGTACGCCATCTACGCCGCCCGCCACCGCGACGATTCCTCCCTCCCCGCCACGATCCAGAACATCTTCCTCGCGAGCCTCGAGCGCTACCCGCCTGCCTGGCGGGACCTGGCCAAGCGCATCTCCGCCTTCGTCCACTCCTTCCGCGCGGAGGACGTGCGCTACATCGAGTTTTCCTCCGGCGGCGATCCATCGATCGTGGACGAGGCGCTCGAGCGTTTCGCCCGGGACGGCATCCTCGTGAAGCAAAGGGAATTCTTCTACTACCGCGTCGATGTCTTCAAGAAGGCCCTTTACGCGTCCCTACTCAACCACAACAAGCGCATCCTCCACGGCTTCATCGCCGACATCCTCCTGGGGCAGGAGAAGCCGCACCGCATCCGGCTGATCTACCACCTCGTGCGCTCCGAGCGGTACGCCGAGGCGCAGCGGGCGATGGAAGGCGACCCCAACAAGAATCACAGTTATGAGTACCTTCCCTACATCGACGTGCTCTACCGGCGCCTGCGGAAGGACGAGAAGGCCGCCGTCCGCCTCCTCATCACGAAGTCGGCCCTCCTGTTCAACCGCGGAAGGATGGAAGAATCGGAGGCCGTCCTCAAGCGCATCATGCGGATAGCGATCATACGCAAGGACGACAACCTCATGGGCTACGCCTATCACCAGATCTGCGCCTATAGCGTCATGAGCTATTCCTTCCAGAAGGCGGTCTTCTCCGGACAGAAGGCCCTCTACTACTACCGCCGCTCGGACATCCAGGCCCGCAGCGTCCAGAACGTCCTCCACCTCATGGCGGGAGCCCAGGTCCAGAGGGGGGACATCGAGGAAGCGCGCCGGCTCGTCGTGCAGTGCGAGGCCATCGCCGGGGGCGACCCCTACGAGGCGGCGGACGCGCGCGTCGAATTCCACCTCCTCTCGGGCGACTACGACAAGGCCCTCACCGTCCTTGACCGGAGCCTGGCCACGATGCCGGACGACCGGACCGCCGCGCGCTTCTTCGCCCTGGACCTCAAGGTGAAGGTGCTGTGGCAGCTCTGCGATTTCCAGCGCCTCCGGGAAGCGGCCATGGAGCTCCTGGGGCTGGGCTCCCTGTCGGAGCCCGCGCTTGCCCAGGTGAACGCGATGCTCGCCCTGGCCTCGTTCTACTCGGGCGAGAGGGACGCCGCCGCCGACCGCTTTGTCCAGGCGGAGTTCTATGCGGGGCAGATCCGCAACGACTACGACAAGCCCGAGGTCTTCCGCACGCTCGCCCTCTGCCGATACCTGGCCGGGGACATCAAGAAGGCCGAGGAGAACGCCCTGGAAGGGTTGGCAATCGGCCTCCGCCATTCCTGTTACTGGCCGACCTTCACCCTCCTCATCCTCCTCGTGGAATCGTCCATGGAGCGATGCCGCGAGGAAAGGGCGAAATTCTTCCTCAACGAGGCCTCGTATTTCTTCACGACGGGACTCCTCCTCCCTTCCAAGGACCTTGTGCTCTATTATCACTACGCGTCCAAGCTCCTTGATCCAAAGGACTCCGAACGTTACTCGGCCGTGGCCGCAAGGCTCTTCGAGGAAGAGAAGGCCCGGATCGGCTCAGGCGATCCCAAGGACGGGCCTTCCGATCTCGTGGCCAACTTCCTGTCGATACGGTCTTTCGGCAAGATCCAGAGGCAGATCGACAACCCCAAACCCCCGGCGGGAGGGCCCCCGGACCAGGCTTGCCTTGACAGTGAGGCGGAGAGATGACAGGTGAGGAAAAGGGCGGGATGTGGGACGAGCTGTCCCTGGTCCAGGACTGGCTTGGGGGTGGTCGGAAGCGGGAGCGCACCAAGCCCGACTTCAACGCCCTCGGTGGCGCGCGAAGCGGAGCCGGCCTGCCTGGGCGGTCGGGCGGAGCGGAGCCGGGACCTGGCCGCGGGCAGGAAATGCCCCGAGCCGCCGGGCCGGCCGTCCCCGTGCGCCTTCCCGACGAGGAGGCGGCCGCTTTCCTGGGGCGCCTTTCAAAGGGCGTCGCCGCTTGCGAGGCTTGCAGGCTCGCAAGCGGCCGCAAGAAGACGGTTTTCGGCATGGGGAGCCAGGCCCCCTCGGTCCTCATCGTGGGAGAGGGACCAGGGGCCGAGGAGGATTCCTCGGGCCTCCCCTTCGTGGGCCCCGCGGGCAAGCTCCTTGACCGGATGCTTGGCTCCATCGGCCTCTTTCGGGAGGACAACGCCTACATAGCGAATGTCGTGAAATGCAGGCCGCCGGGAAACCGTGACCCCGCGCCCGACGAGGTCGAGGCCTGCCTTTCCTGGCTTGAGGCGCAGGTCGACCTTCTGGCTCCCCGCGCCATCCTCTGCCTCGGGCGCAGCGCGATGCGCGCGCTCACCGGCTCGCAAGAGGGCATCACGCACATGCGCGGGCGCTGGCTTGAATACCGCGGCATCCCCCTCATCGCCACCTTCCACCCGAGCGCCCTTCTCCGGGACGAGTCCCTGAAGCGGCCGGCCTGGGAGGACCTCAAGGCCCTGAGGGAAGGCCTCGACAATGTCCGCCTTTCTTAAAGTCGTCTTCGACGTGCCCCTCGCGGACGCATTCACCTACCGCAACGACGCGGAGGATCCTGCCTCGGTCGGACGCCGGGTCGCCGCTCCCTTCGGACGCCGGCAGGCCACCGGTTACGTCGTGGGCGAGCTCGACGAATGCGACATCCCCGAAGCCCAGGTGAAGCGCATAACGCGCGTGATCGACAAGGAGCCGCTCTTCGACGCGCGGAGCGTCGAGCTGTCGCGCTGGATGGCGGGCATGTACTTCTGCGGCCCCGGCGAGGCCCTTGCCGCGATGTTGCCCTCCGGGCGCCGGGAATCCGGCGGTTCCCTTTTCGAGGCCGACGAGTTCGACATCGAGGAGAGGCCCCTTGCCCTCTCGCAGGAGCAGGCGGATGCCCTGGCGCGCATGACCAGCGGCCCGTCCGGCACCTATTACCTTTATGGCCTGACCGGGAGCGGGAAGACGGAGGTCTTCCTCCAGGCGGCGGAGGCGACCCTCGCCGCCGGCCGCGGCGTCATCTACCTCGTGCCGGAGATAGCGCTCACGGGCCAGGTCGTGGACGCCGCGATGCGCCGTTTCGGACGGCGCTGCGCCGTCATCCACTCGCGGCTCACGCCCTCGCGCAAGCTTGCGGAATGGAGGCGGATCCTCCGCGGGGAGGCCGAGGTGGTGATCGGCGCCAGGAGCGCGGTCTTCGCCCCCCTGGCCAGGCTCGGGCTCGTCGTGATCGACGAGGAGCACGAGTCCTCGTACAAGGCCGGCAACGCGCCGCGCTACCACGCGCGGCAGGTCGCGATGCGCCGGCGCGCGGCCGAGGGGGCAGTCCTGGTCATGGGGAGCGCCACGCCGTCCGCGGAAGCCTGGAGCCTCATGGAGGAGGGCAACGTCGAGCGCCTTGTCCTCACCAAGCGCCTCGCAGGCGGCGCGCCGCCGGTCGTGGAGATCGTCGACATGCGCAAGGAGGAGGGCTGCATCTCCGGCCGCCTGGCAGACGCGATACGCGACACCCATCGGGCCGGCGGGCAGTCCATCCTCTTCCTGAACCGCCGCGGATTCTCCTATTTCTTCCGTTGCCGCAGCTGCGCGGCGGAGATCCGCTGCAGGAACTGCTCGGTCTCACTCACTTTCCACAAGGACCGCAACTCCCTGGTCTGCCACTATTGCGGCTATCGCGTGTCCCCGCCGCGCTCCTGCCCCGAGTGCGGCTCCCTAGACGTGGGCTGGTCGGGTTTCGGCACCGAGCGGGTCGAGGAGGACGCGGGGAGGCTTTTCCCCGACCTCCGGATCCTGCGGCTCGACGCGGATTCGACATCGAAAAAAGGCGAGCTCGAGCGCATCCTCGGGGACTTCCGGGAGGGCAAGGCCGACATCCTCCTTGGGACCCAGATGGTCGCCAAGGGACTCAATTTCCCGCGGGTGAAGACGGTCGGTGTGGTCCTCGCGGACACCTCGCTCAACCTCCCGGATTTCCGGGCCGCGGAGCGCACATTCTCCCTGGTGGTCCAGGTGGCGGGGAGGGCGGGGCGATTCACGCCCGATGGCCGAGTCCTGGTCCAGACCTACCGGCCGGACAGCGCCGTCATCAAGCTGGCCGCCGCGGGGGACTTGCCTGCCTTCTACCGCCTGGAGCTGGCCGCCAGGAGGGAGCTCGGCTTCCCTCCCTACACCAGGCTGGTGCGGATCGTGTTCAGGTCCAAGGAGCGCGGGAAGGCCAGGGACGCCGCCGCCCTCTTCGCGCACGAGGCGCGCGCGGGCCTGCCGCCGGATGTGGAGATCCTCGGACCGGCGGAATGCCCCCTCGCCCTCGTGGCGGGCACCGCGCGCTGGCAGCTCATCCTCCGCGCCGCGGAGCTCAAGGGCATGCATGCGGCCCTCGGCGCCTTCCTCCCGGCCTGGGGCGTCCCTCCGGGGGTCCGGATGGAGACGGACGTGGACCCGACCAGCCTCATGTAGGGCGCAAGACAGTACTAATTAGGATATACGGAGGCGCGGGATGGAAGCGAAGGTCTGGTGGTTCTCGGGAACAGGCAACAGCCATGTCGTGGCGTCGAGGATGGCCGCCTCCCTGGCCGCCGCCGGCTGGAGCGTCGGGACGCGCGCCATGGAGGCGGCGCCCAGGCCGCGTTTCCGCCTTGCGGCAAGCCAGGCATGGTTCGCCGGGGATGGAGGGCCCGACTTCGATCCGGCCGGGATGGACCTCTTTGTCTTCCCCGTATTCTCCTTTTCCACTCCGGCGCTGGTCGACCGTTTCCTGGCAAGGCTTCCTGTCGCGATGGGGCGCCGCGCCGCCGTCGTCGTGACCATGGGCGGCAAGGGCTACGAAGGCAGGGCGCTTGTCCGTGCCGCGCGGCGGCTTCGGGAGAGCGGAAGGAAGGTCGTGCTCACCGAGGCCATCGAGATGCCGGAGGCCTTCGTCCAGTTCGCGCCTGCGACGGGGGAGGATGAGGCGGCCCTGAGGACACAGGCCGCCCTCCTCGCCGCCGACCGCCTCGCAGCCGCGCTTGTGGAGGGGAAGGCTGGCCTGAGGACGCCGAAGATGCCGGGCCTGGTCCTCAGCTGGATCGCCTCGGTGGCCTTCGGCCTCCTGGGCCGCCGGATGCTGGGACTCACGTGGAGCGCCTCGCGCGGGTGCAACGCCTGCGGCCTATGCGCCACCTCCTGCCCCGCGAAGACCATCCATATGGCGGCGAAGCGCCCTGTGTGGGGCTTCTCCTGCGAGGATTGCCAGCGTTGCGCCAATGCCTGTCCCGTCGGTGCCATACGCATCTCCGTGCCTCGCCTCGTCCTGGTCGTCGCTCCCGCTTTCTTTCCATGGGGCCGTTGGCTCGAGTCGGCCTTCGGCCTTTCGCCAGGCCTCGCCCTCGGCCATGCCGGCGGCGGAGCCGATGGCGATTGGCGCCTTCCCCTCTGGATCGCAGGCCTCGCCTGCGTGACGGCGGCCATCGCCCTCCTCCTTCGCCTCCTGGACCGCATCCCCGCGACAAGGGGCTTCCTGTCATTGTCCTTCGCCGCCAACTTCCGCAGGCGGCTCGCGCCGGGGTTCCGCGAGGTACTGGGGAAGGTCGGGCACGAGTAGGCTACCAGCGGTTCCGGACCTTCTCGCAGAAGCCCAGGAGCCCGTCGACCTTGACCTTTTTCCCGTCCTCGAGGAGGACCGAGCCGAACCAGCGCCCGAACACCTGATGCTGGATCGAGGCGAGGATGAGGAGATCCGTCGAGGCAAAACGGTCCAGGATGGGTTCGAGCCTGAGGTCGAGCCTCCCGTCGGCGGACTTGACCTTCCAGGGGGAGAGCCAGTCGCCCTCGTCGAGCGCAATCGTAAGCTCCCCGATCTTGTGCGCCTTGCCGTCGACGAAGACCATGTTCTCGCTCGCGGCCTTCGTGTCGCCGAAACCATAGCCGATGTTGAGGCCGAAGGAGCGTTGTGCGCCTTCGCCTGCGACGCGGGCAAGTCCGGAAGCCGATCCCCAGAGCCAGGTGTTTTTCCAGGTCCAGACTCCCCGGCCCCAATCGAGGACGCCAAAAGCCTTGCCCGGCTCGAAGGGGAGGACGCGCGTGCCGACCACGGCCCGGCCTATCGCGTCCTGGCAGTTGATTTTCTGGTTGTAATAGAAGTGCCCGGGGGCACCTGCGAAGGGCGTGGCGATCACCATGGATTCGCGGGCATCCTTCTCGCGCAGGACGATCTCCGCCTCCAGTCCAAGGCCGCCGAAGAGGCATTCGGCCTTTTCCTTCGACGTGGCGCCGAAGTCCGGGCAGGAGACCTTCAATGTCCTCAGGCCGTCCTTGGCCTCGAAGCGCAGGGACAGTCCCTTCGCGCTGGCCGAGCTGAGGCCCACGGAGGAGCTTGCGGGGAGGCCGGTCCTGCCCATGGGCAGCAAGGTCATCACGGTCTGGGTGATCTCTTCCCTGGCGACGAAGTCGAAGGCCGTGACGGAGAGGAGTCCCATGTAGCCGTTGTCGGCGATGGTGAAGGCGACGGCGAACTCGTCGGCGAGCACGCAATAGTAGTCCCATTCCTTGATGCGCCAGGACGGCGCCGTGACGGCTGCGCGGTCCCACCCAAGCAAGGCGCTTTTTGCCCAGCCTGGCTCGCGCAAGGCGCCCTTGCCATCAAGGAGGGGGCCGGGGACGGTGATCTGGTGTTCGGTGTTCATTGGACCTCCCACGGGTACCGATGCCGTGAGTATATAGCCGCCCCCCCATGTCCCGCCACCGGCCGCCGCGGACCAGGGGAGGCCCTGGCCCCTAGCCCCGGTCCGTGCAGCGTGGGACCGGCGTGATGAGGGTGTCGCCTCCGTAGGCGGTGGCCACCGAAAAAGCCACGCAGCCATCGAGGGCGGCGTCTATGCCGAGCTTGCGGTGGGTCGACAGGACGACGAGGGCTCCGGTGGCGGTGGCCCGCTTGAGTATGCGCTTGACGGGCCGGCCGCGCTCGACGGTCCAGCTGGCCGCGATCCCCTGCGAGGCCAGGCCTTCGCTCACGCCGCGCAGGTAGACGGCCGTCTCCTCCGCCGCGAACTCGAGGGAGGCACGGTTCAGGGCGGGAGAGAAATGGGCCGAGGCGCCGCCGCTCCCTTGGGAGTCCGAGCCGCGGCGCGGGACGACGGCGAAAAGCTCGATGGGGATGCGCAGTCCCTTGGCGAGGGCGGCCGCCTGGGCGAGGGCCGCCTCGTGCTCGCTCTTGCCGTCCAGGGGGAGGAGGATCGATGCCGGCGCCTCATGCGGGCCGCCTGAATCCATGCGCTTGGCGATGTACACCGATGAACAGCCGGCCGCCGTCACCTTGAGGGGGAGGGAGGACTTGAGGAAATCCGAAGCGCCCTTCCTGCCATGCGCGGCCATGACGGCCAGGTCGAATCCCAGCTCCGAGGAGTGGGAGGCCAGGGCATCGGCCAGTTCGCGCCGGGTGCTCAAGGAACCCTCTTCGGCCTCATGGACGTGGGTCTCCACGGCAAGGCCCTCCTTGCGCAGGGCGGCGGCCACAGCTTCCAGATAGGCCGCCGCCGAGATGGCCTCGGCCAGGTGGGGCTGTCCGTGGACGCTCTTGGGAGGGTGGGCCTCCACGACATGGGCCAGTATGAGCGTCGACGAGAAAGCCCGGGCAAGGATGGTGGCATCCGGCAGGGCCGCCTCGGAGGCGCTCGAACCATCAAGCGCGACAAGGATCCGCTCGAACATCACAGGCCTCCTGGGAATACGGTCTTCACGATGAGGAAGATATTGAGGACGGTCACGAGGACGGCGGCGGCGCCGAGGAGGATGTTTGTCACCCTGGAGTTGGCGAGGCTGCCCATGAGCTTCCTGTCCGCGCTGAAGCGCAGGAGGGAGAAGATGGTCACCGGGAGCCCGAAGGAGAGGAGGACCTGGGAAAGGACAAGGACGCGCGTGGGCTCGAGGCCGATGAAGATCACGACGAGGCTCGGGGCCACCGTGATGAGGCGTCGCAGCCACACCGGGATATGCCGGTCGATGAAGCCTTCCATGATGATCTGTCCCGCGCTGGTGCCCACCGCCGACGAGGAGAGGCCCGAGGCCAGGAGGGAGACGCCGAAGACGACGCTCGAGGCCTTACCGAGGAGGGGCTCCAGGGTGAGATAGGCGCTCTGCAGGGTGCCTATATGGGTCATGCCGCTCTTGTGGAAGGTGGCCGCGGCCATGACGAGCATGGCGGCGTTCACGAAGCTCGCCACGCCCATGGCCACGAAGACGTCGATGAGCTCGAAGCCGAAAAGGCGTTTCCTTCCCGCGTCATCGGCGGGCCGGAGCCGGTTCTGGGTGAGGGCCGAGTGGAGGAAGATGGCATGGGGCATGACGGTGGCCCCGAGTATGCCCGCCGCAAGGAGGGCCGCCTCGGCGCCGGGCAGGCGCGGCGGCGCGAAGGAGGAGGCGAGGAGGGCCCAGTCTGGCCTGTCCAGGATGGTCTCGAGGAGGTAGGAGAGGGCGACCACGGCCACGAAGCCTGTGATGATCGCCTCGAGGGGGCGGAAGCCGAAGCGCTCGACGCCCAGGATGAGGAAGGTGGCCACTGCCGTGAGGAGGCCGCCGATCCAGAGGGGGAAGCCGAAAAGGAGCTGGAGGCCGATGGCGGCACCCAGGAACTCCGCCAGGTCGGTGGCCATCGCGACGATCTCCATCATCACCCACAGTCCCACCGAGGCCCACTTCGGGTAGGCCCGGCGGCAGTGCTGGGCCAGGTTGAGGCCGGTGGCTATGCCGAGCTTGGCCGAGGTGGCCTGGACCAGGATGGCGATGATGTTGCTCGCGAAGATGACCCACAGGAGGGTGTAGCCGAACTCCGATCCTGCCTGGATGTTGGTCGCGTAGTTGCCGGGGTCGATATAGGCGACGCTCGCCACGAAGGCAGGCCCGAGGTAGGGGAGGAGCCGCCCCAATCCGCGCTTGTGCCCTGGGCCGCCGTTCAAGGTCGAGGTGCCCGGCATGGCGGCTACTCCTCCACCACGGGATTGCGCAGGATGCCGATGCCCGGGATCTCGACCTCGAAGATGTCGCCGGCCTTGAGGGGACCCACGCCGCTGGGCGTGCCGGTGGCGATGATGTCTCCCGGCTCCAGGGTGACATTCTTCGAGATGTAGGAGATGAGCTCGGCCACCGAGAATATCAGGTTCGCCACGCTCGAGCGCTGGACTACCTTGCCGTTGAGGCGGCCTTCGACCACCAGTGAGGCGGGATCGCCCGCCGCGGAAGCCGGCAGGATGGCCGGTCCCAGGGGCCCGAAGCTGTCGAAGGACTTGCCGCGCCACCATCCGGAGCGGTCGGCGTTCTGCACTTCGCGCTGGGAGACGTCATTGAAACAGCTGTAGCCGAAGACGCAGTCCAGGGCATCGGCCACCGCCACGTTCCGGCAGCGCGTGCCGATGATGACGGCCAGCTCGGATTCGTAGTCCGTGCGTGGCGTGGCTATGCCCGAAACCTTGAGGAAGCCTGTCGGTATGACGATGGGCTCGCCCGAGGCGACGAGGACGTTCGGGGTCTTCACGAAAAGGATGGGGACAAGGGGCGGGGCGACGGGAAGGGATCCGTCGCGGGGGGCGTCCAGGATGGTAGGGCTTTCGGCGACATGCTCGTGGTAGTTGAGGCCGACGGCGACAATCTTGCTTGGGGCGATGCGATAGCTTTCTTTTTGTCCGATTACCGGGAGTGTCACGATTGTGGCTCCTTTCCGTGCTCTGGGACAAATATACATTCCCTTTGGGGCTTTCGTCCCCGGAATCCGTGGAAAGGCCGGTTTCCTGAAGCTAGAATCGAAGGTACGACCCATGGAGGCGCCATGACCAGAACCAGGATCCCCGGCTTCGCCCCTTTTTTCGTCTTCGCTGCCTTCCTCTCCCTCCCCTTCGCCGGCGCGGGCGCCCAGGCCCAGCGTCCGACCCTGACCGTCTCCACTGCCCAGGAGCTCCTCAAGGCCATCGGGCCCAACCGCGTCATCCAGCTCAAGAAAGGCGACTATGTCCTCTCCTCCGCCTACAAGGTCACCGGAAAATACATCGATTGGTACGATTCGGACGAGGGGAAGGAGCTGGCCATCCTCAGGGCGGACGGGCTCACCATCCGCGGGGTGGCGGGAAGCCGCATAGTCGTCGACAGCCCGACCGCCTATCTCATCGACGTCCAGGATTCCTCGGGCGTCGTCTTCGATACCCTCGTCTTTGCCCGCAAGCTGGACGAAGGCTCCGAGGTGAACGCCGGCGGCATCTATCTGGAAAACTGCGAGGACTTCACCTTGAGCGCCGCCTCCTTCGAGGGGCCGAACGGCTACCTCCTCGAACTCCGTGATTGCACAAAGGTCACGGTCAAGAAAAGCCGCTTCATGTTCGGCCAATACGGGGTTTTCTATGCCAGCGGCTCCACCGGCCTGAGTTTCCAGGATTCCACCTTCTCCTCCAACCTTGGGACGCCCCTCCTTTCCCTCGAGGAATGCTCCTACGTGGATTTCCGCAATTGCCTTTTCGCCGAGAATTCCGGTGGCACCCTTGTCGAGATATACGCCGAATCGGGCCAGGCCGACGGCATCACCTTCACCGCGAGCCGGTTCAAGTCCAACGAGTTCGACTATTTCTCGGGCCCGGGGCCGATTCCCGAGACCGATGCCTGCATCTTCGATTCCAACAGCTTCGGCGAGGACTGGGCGGAATACGCCGTGGCGCCGGAGCAGGACGAGGAATATTACGGCGCCGGCGCCGGCGACTATGCGACCTGGTACCTGGGCGATTCCGGCCTCCAGCTCAGCTACCCGGCAGCCTGGGATGTCCAGGAAGGCGAGAAGGACAACCGTGTGGGCTTCTCCAGCCCCGAGGGAGAGGTCCTCGTCATCTTCACCGCCTTGCCCACGAAGACTGGCAACAACGCGAACCCGGCCCAGCTCACGAGGTACTTCTCGGATGCGGCCAAGGCCTTCATCTCGGTGATCAAGGGCGAGGCGGGCATCGAGGTCGGTTTCGTCGAGCGCGAGGATCCTTTTACCGATTCCACGGGCCTCACCAGCGCCTGGGCGACGGGGACAGGCAAGAAGGACAATGGCGGCACAGGCAGCGTGCTTGCCCGTTTCGTCATCTCCAGGGGGAAATTCTTCGCCATCGTGGCCTTTGTCGGCGACGAGACGCTGATCGAACCTGGCTCGGAAGCCTACGAACTCCTGGCTTCCCTCGCTTTGGAGGAGAGTTGAAGGCAGGTTTGCCCTGGAAACGCCGTCTTTGGCCTCGCCGTTGTCCAAGTCGGGGCAGCGGTGTTATGCTCTCCCAAATCGAAGAGATAAGGAGCTTTCATGGTCATCCTCACCCTAAATTGCGGCAGTTCCTCCGTAAAATACCAGGTCTACGATTGGGACAGGAAGGACGTGCTGGCCACGGGCATCGTCGAGCGCGTCACCCTCGGCGGCGCCTCCATCACCCACAAGGCCCGCGGCAAGCAGGACTTCACCCAGGAGCACGAATGCCCGACCCACACGGTCGCCATCGAGCTCATCCTCAACACCCTGGGCCACCCGGAGTTCGGTGTCATCAAGGACATGTCCGGAATCAAGGCCGTCGGGCACCGCATGGTCCATGGCGGCGACAAGTTCGCCCGCTCCTGCCTGATCACCGATGACTTCCTCACGACCTTCAAGGACCTCTGCGACCTTGCTCCCCTCCACAATCCCGCCAACCTCATGGGAGTGGAGGCCGCCCGCACGGTCCTCCCGAACGTCCCCCATTGCGCCATCATGGACACGGCCTGGCACCAGACCATGCCCGCGGCGAGCTACAGCTACGCCCTCCCCCACGACTGGGAGGAGAAGTACGGAGTCCGCCGCTACGGCTTCCACGGCACGAGCTTCCTCTACAACGCCAAGCGCGCCGCCGTCCTCCTCGGCAAGGATCCCTTCGACTGCAACCTCATCATCGCCCACATCGGCAACGGTTCCTCGATCAACGCCGTCAAGAACGGCTGCTCCTACGACACCTCGATGGGCCTCACGCCCATGGAAGGCCTTGTCATGGGCACAAGATGCGGCGACATCGACCCCGGAATCATCTTCCACCTGATGCGCAAGGCCGGCCTCCATGCCTCCGACATCGAGAAGAAGCTCAACAAGGAATCGGGTGTCCTCGGGATCACGGGCAAGTGGGCAGACCGTCGCGACATCGAGCAGGCCGCCGAGAAGGGCGACAAGATCGCCATCCTAGCCCAGGAGATAGAGTCCTACCGCATCAAGAAGTACATCGGCGCCTACTACGCCGCCCTCGGCCGCGTGGACGCCCTCATCTTCACGGCCGGTGTCGGCGAGATGGGACCGGTCACCCGCAAGCTCGCGGCCTCCGGCCTCGAGGAGCTGGGCATCGCCATCGACCAAAAAAAGAACGAGCTGGCCAAGTGCCGGAACGCCGAACTCGACATCACGGGAAAGGGCTCCAGGGTCAAGGTCTACGTCATCGCCACGGACGAGGAGCTCGTCATGACCGAGGACTCCTTCGCCCTCATGAACGGCACCTACGACGTCCACACGAACTACAGCTACGCCTTCCAGAAAAAGGACTACGTGAACAAGGCCCGCGCCGACGGCCTCGTTCGCGATCTTGAGAAGAAGCCATACTTGAAGGACATGATCGCCAAGCTCCCCTGATGCGGCCGCGGGCCAGCGATGGCCAGCGCGGAAGCCTCTCCCTGCGGGCTTAAGCCGGCTCTGCGGGCTTAAGCCCGCAGAGCCGGCTTCCGCACGGCGGCCACCCTGGGTCCGCGGCTGTCCCTTGCGCCGGGCCATTCGAGGCGAAGGTCCTGCACCTTCATCAAGGTCGCCGTAGCCTTGGCCTTCGGCCTTGGCCTTCGGCCTTGGCCTTGGCCTTCGGCCTTGCCTGCGCCGCCTGCCTTGCCCGAAAGGTGCCCCGTCATCCCGCTCCGGCGCTGCTGGCCTTCCCGGTCTTCAGGCCTTCCCTTCCGCTATTTCTTCTGGAAGTCCGGATAGTGCTTTTTCGCGCAGTCGGGGCAGATGCCATGGCTGAATTCCGCCGGCGAGTGGTCCGCGATATACGATTCTATTGAATGCCAGGTGTTGTCCTCGTCCCTGATGTTCTTGCAGTGCGAGCATATCGGCAAGAGGCCTTCGAGGTGCTCGGCTTTCTCTTCGCTCCGCTCCGCGCGGATCCTCATCTTGTCCACGACCATGGCGACCATCCCGAAGGCCGCCAGCAGATGGAAGCCGATGAGGATGCCGAACTTCAGGTCCACGGAGTCGGTGAACTTCCAGACCGCGGAGACGAACTGGTAGCCGCCCCAGGCCAGCAGGCTCAGCCCCGAAAGCTTCCTACCCGTCAGCGACTTGTCCGAGATGGTCCGGAGTATCACCGTGCCTGCCCCCAGGAAGAGGGCAGCCCGCAGGAATTTCAGCAGGAAGGCGCCCAGGTCACGATGGCGCACGAGAAGGCCCAAGGCGACGAGCCAGGCAAGGATCCACGCCGCCAAGGCGATCAGATTCCATGTCTTGTAGCTGTTCCCGCTGAACCTGTAGGCTCCCCAGGCTAGGGCCAGGAAACCGACGACATGGAAGGCCTCGCCCAGGAGGAAGGACGGACCCGGCGCAAGGTGGATGGCAGGGGACCAGAACAGGAAGCCCGCGCTGTTCGAGAAGAAGCCGATGGCCCAGGACCTTATGCCCACTTCCTTCCTGTCGACGTTCCGCAGGAAGAGGAAGCTTACGCCGATGCAGGCGAAGATCACGCAGTAGCCAAGATTGCCGGGGCTGAAGATATCCTGGTAGCCGCTCATGCCATGTTCCCGTTGCGGTCCCTTCCTTCCCGTCGTTTTGTCGTCTCGCGGGCCAGGAGGGTATAGGGGAGGATGATGGGATCCGTCTCCGCCGGCACGCCCGAGATGAGGCGGTAGATGATCTCGGCGGCCTCGGTGCCGATCTCGGCGATGGGCTGGCGCACGGTGGAGAGGCTGGGGGAAAGGCTTGCGCTGATGTCGATGTCGTCGAAGCCCAGGACGGACATGGCGTCCGGGACGGGGCGGCCTGCCTCGTACAGGGCCCGGATGGCGCCTACGGCCAGTTCGTCCGTGACCGCGAAGATCGCGGTGAGGTCGGCTTCTCTGCCCAGGAGCTCCTTCATCCCCATCCTTCCGGCCTCCGCGGTATAGGACGGGACCACGACCACCCGCCCTGCCATGACGGGGATCCGCGCTTCCCTGAGGGCCGCCTCATAGCCGGCCTGCCTCTGCTTCCCGAAGGAGAACTGCGCCCCGGCAAGGAGGCCGATACGCTCGTGTCCAAGGCCGATGAGATGGGCGGTCGCGGCTTTCGCGGCGGCCTCCTCGTCAATGTGGACGGAAGGGAGGCCGAGGTCGGCCCTTCCGAAGGTGCACAGGACCACGGGAAGGCCCGAGTCGGCGATGACGGCGTAGAATTCCGGGTCGTCCACCTCGAGGAGCATGATGACGCCGTCGAGCATCTCGGCCTTGAGCCGGCCAAGGCAGGCTTTCTCGCTTTCGGGCTCGGCCTTGACGAGGAAGAAGCGCGTCCCGTAGCCGTAGCCCTCGAGCTTCCTTTCGATCGCGGAGAAGAGCTGGCGCTGGAACATGTTGAAGGCGTCCGGGACGACGATGCCGACCGTGAAGGTGCGCTTGAGGACCATGGAACGGGCAGCGTTGTTCGGCACATAGCCGTTTTCCCTGACAAGGTCCAGGACGCGCTCCCGTATCTCGGGTTTTACATATTTCTTGCCGTTCACCACCCTCGAAACGGTCGAGGCCGAGACGCCCGCAAGCCTTGCTATATCCTTGATGTTCATCATTTCCGGGCACCTTCCCCGCGCAGTCTAGCGTCGCTTGGACTCCGGCGACAAGGCCGACGGCCCGTGGCGGTTTTTGTCGGAAGAAACGGATCGTACAAAAATGATTGACAGATCAGGAAAGCGGGGAGATAATAAAATGCTTCTGAAAACGTTTGCAGGATTTTACTAAATGACCTGAGCCGTGCGCTCCACGGGGGAAGGCGACAATGAATACAGGTGAGGTGCTCCTCAGGCTGAGCGGAGTTATCAAGCGGTTTCCCGGTGTCCTGGCCCTCGACGGAGTCCAGTTGGAGGTCAAGGCCGGCGATGTCCATGGCCTGACGGGCGAGAACGGAGCCGGAAAATCGACCTTGATCAAGATCCTCGCGGGCGCCTATTCCCCCGACCAGGGCGAGATCGAATTCGACGGCCTGCGGCTCAGCCACATGACGCCCATCAAGGCCATGGGCCTGGGCATCGCCTGCATCTACCAGGAATTGAACCTGATTCCCCACCTCACGGTCGTGGAGAACATCTTCCTCGGCCGCGAGCTCTACCTCTCGAGGCCCTTCGGCATCCTCGACCGCGGAAAGATGCTTGCCGAGGCCGAGGCCCTCCTCAAGGACCTCCAGCTCAGCCTCGACGTGAAGACGCGCACCGGGGACCTGGGCATCGGCCACCAGCAGATGGTCGAGATCTGTAAGGCCGTGCATTCCAACGCCAAGCTCATCATCATGGACGAGCCCACCTCGAGCCTTTCGGAGCACGAGGCCGAGGACCTCTTCCGCATCATCGCCCAGGTCAAGGCCAAGGGCGTGACCGTCATCTTCATCTCGCACCGCCTGGACGAGGTCAAGCGCATCTGCGACCGCGTGACGGTGCTCCGCGACGGGCGCCTCGTCGAGACCCGCGACATCAAGGATGCCTCGGTGGACGAGATCATCAGGCTCATGGTCGGCCGGGAGATCGTCAACAAGTATCCGAAGATGAGGCGGGAGCGCGGCCAGGAGGCCCTCAGCGTGAAGGGCCTGGCACGCAGGGGCGTCCTCCATGACATCTCCTTCACCGCCTATACCGGTGAGATCCTGGGTTTCGCCGGCCTCGTGGGCGCCGGGAGGACCGAGACGGCCAGGGCGATCACCGGCGCGGATCCCCTGGACGCGGGCATCATCAAGGTCTTCGGCAAGGAGATCCGCATCAAGTCGCCCCGGGACTCCATCGACGCGGGCATAGCCTTCCTCACCGAGGACCGCAAGAGCCAGGGCCTCATCCTCATAAAGAGCGTCTCCTTCAATTCCTCCATCGTCGGGCTGGAGCGCTACACCAAGTTCGGCTTCCTCCAGCTCAAGGCCATCCGCAAGATGACGGAGAAGATGGCCGCCGACCTCCAGCTCCGCGCGCCCAGCGTGGAGACCGTCGTGGGCCAGCTCTCGGGCGGGAACCAGCAGAAGGTGGTCATCGCCAAGTGGCTCCTCACCAAGGCCAGGATATTCATTTTCGACGAACCCACCCGCGGCATCGACGTCGGCGCCAAGGTCGAGGTCTACAACCTGATGAACGAGCTTGTGAAGAACGGCGCGGCCGTGATCATCATCTGCTCCGAGATGGACGAGGCCATGGGAATGGCCGACCGCATCATCGTGATGCATGAAGGGCGGATCACCGCGGAGTTCAGCCAGTCCGAGGCCACCCAGGAGAACATCCTGTACGCGGCGTCCGGCATCGTCGACAAGGCCGCGGCGAGACCCGCGTGAGCCGGGAAAAAGGAGAGATGGCCATGGACAAAGTCGATACCGCCGCCGCTTCCGAGGCCGCCGTGCCGCAGCAGGCGAAAAAGGCGAAGAAGAACCTGTACAGCGTAGGCGTCCTCATCAGCCTCATCCTCCTGTGCATCGTGATGACGGTCCTCTCGAAGCGTTTCCTCACGATGGACAACCTGATGAACGTGGCGTCCCAGGCCGCCATCAGCGCGATCATATCAATAGGCATGTTCCTGGCCATCCTCACCGCCGGCATCGACCTCTCGGTCGGCTCGGTGCTGGCCCTCTCCACGATGGTGATGGGCGTGGTCTGCGTCAACCTCGGGCTCAACCCCTACCTGTCCATCCTGGTCTGCCTTGGGACCGGCACACTCCTCGGGCTCCTCAACGGCCTCCTCCTCACCAAGCTGAGCCTCCCCCATCCCTTCATCTCCACCCTCGGCATGCAGAAGATGGCCCGCGGCATCGCCCTGGTCATCACAGCCGCCGCGCCGGTCAGCCTCTTCCCGCCCCAGGTGCAGTTCCTCGGCAACAACTACGCAGGCCCCGTGCCCGTCAGCTTCATCCTCGTGGCGGTCCTCTACGTTTGCATGTACCTCTTCCTCACGAGGACGGCGGCCGGCCGCTACATCTATGCGGTCGGCGGCAACAAGGAGGCCAGCCGCCTCTCGGGCATCAAGGTCGAGTCCATCCTCAACATGGTCTACATGATCTCGGGCTTCACCGCCGCCCTCGCGGGGATCGTCCTTGTCGGGCGCGTCAACGCCGCCTACCCCCTGGCCGGACTCGAGTACGAGACCGATGCCATCGCGGCCGTCATCATCGGCGGCGCCAGCTTCTTCGGCGGGGTCGGCTCGATCGGCAACACGGTGATCGGCGTCCTCATCATCGCGGTGCTGAGGAACGGCCTCAACCTCCTCAACGTCGATTCCAATTACCAGACCTTCTCCATCGGTGCCGTCATCATCATCGCGGTCTACGTGGACGTGCTGCGCCAGAAGGTGATGAGGTTCGGCCGCAAGTAAGGGTCAGGGGGACCGCGCCTTCCCCCGGGAGGGCCGGCCATAGAAGTGGCTATCGCGTCAAGGAGGTGTCATACCGTCGTCGGAGCGCGGGGCCCTGGGCTTCCGCGGAATTAGTTTACCCAATTTGGAGGAATCATGCAGCGCAAACGAATCCTTTCCATCGTCATGGTCATCGCCTTCGCCTTCACGTTCTGTTCAGGCACCTTCGCGGCCGACAAGAAGCTCAAGGTCGGCATGGTGCTCAAGACCCTTTCGAGCCAGTATTGGAAGATCGTGGCAGCGGGAGCCCAGCAGGCCGCCGACAAGGCCGGCGTTGAGCTCATCCTCCTCGGGCCGCCCACGGAAGACGCCATCGAGCAGCAGATCAACATGGTCCAGGATGTCCTCTCCCAGAACATCGACGTGCTGGTCTTCAGTCCCTCCCAGCCCGCGGCCTCCGTCAACGTGCTCTTGAAGGCCAAGGCGAAGAACGTGCCCGTCATCCTCGTCGACACCGGCATGCCCGCCTCCTTCACGGACTACGTGACCTTCATCGGCACCGACAACATCGCCGCCGGAAGGGCCGGTGGCAAGGCCCTCGCCGACCTCCTCAAGAAAGGCGACAAGGTCCTCCTCATAGACGGCGCCCCCGGCAATCCCTCCTGCAATGACCGCGTCAAGGGAGCCATGGAAGTCCTCAAGGCCGCCGGCATCGTCATCGCCGCCAACCAGCCCGCCTTCAGCGACCGCGAGAAAGGCTACACCGTCACGCAGAACGTCCTCCAGTCCACCCCGGACATCAAGGGCGTATTCGCCGCCAACGACGAGATGATCCTCGGATCGCTGCGTGCCATGCAGCAGGCCGGCAAGAAAGTCCCGATGATCGGTGTCGACGCCAATGAAGATGCCCTCAAGTCCATCCTCGCCGGTGACCTCTACGGCTCCGTCGCCCAGGGCAACTACGACATGGGCCGCATGGCCATCGAGAAAGCCATCGAAGTCAAGGCCGGGAAGAAGATCGACAAACGCATCGACTCCGGTGCCACCATGATCGTGAACGCCGCCCAGAACCTGCTCAATTTCCGCAACTCGATCAAGTAGCAAGAGCTTTTCAAGTCCAGCAACAGGGGGCCGTTCGTATGCCATGTCGATGGCCTGGTGAACGGCCCCTTCATTTTCCATAGAGGAGACCCGATATGCCCCGTCCAATCTCCATCGGTATCGTCGGCCTCGGCCGCCTTGGCCGCCGCCATGCCGAGAACCTCGCTCGGCAGGTGAGCGGCCTTTCCCTCGTCGCCGCCGCCAGCCCCGTGGCTTCCGAACTGGACTGGGCCAGGGACAAGCTTGGCGTGGCGACCTATCCCGACCTCGACTCCCTCCTCGGCCATCCCGGCCTCGAGGCGGTCTGGATCGTGACCCCGACCTCCCTCCACGCAGAGCAGTCCATCAAGGTGCTGAAGGCAGGCAAGCACCTCTTCTGCGAGAAGCCCCTCTCCCTTGACGTGGCCCCCTGCGACCTCGTGATCGAGGAAAGCCGCAAGCGCCCGGCCCAGATCGCGATGATAGGCTTCATGCGCCGCTTCGACCCGGCCTACGCGGAGATGAAGCGGGCCGTTTCCGCCGGGGATCTGGGCAAGGTCTTCCGCGTCCATAGCGAATCCCACGATCCGGTGGACCCCAATGGCTTCTTCGTGAAATTCGCGCCCACCTCGGGCGGCATCTTCCTCGACTGCTGCATCCACGACGTGGACCTGGTGCGCTGGATCCTCGGAGGCGCGCGCGCCCTTCGCGTGAGCGCGCACGGCACCCGGGTCATGTATCCGGGCCTCGCCTCCTGCGGCGACGTGGACAACGCCGCCGCCACGGTCGAGTTCGAAGGCGGTGTCCTCGCGACTTTCTTCGTCTCGCGCTCCTCCCATCGCGGCTACGAGGCCACGATGTCCATCACCGGGACCGAAGGCGGCCTTTCCTGCGGCCGCGGCATCGGGGAGCTTCCCCTCCAGCGCGAGGGCAAGGGCGCCGTCACGACGGTCGGGCAGGCGGATTTCTTCTCGCGCTTCGGCGGCGCCTTCCTTGTCGAGGCCAACGCCTTCGTGGAAGCCATCAATTCCGGCAAACCCAGCCCCATAACCCTCGAGGATGCCCGAGAGGCCACGAGGCTGGCCGTGGCCATGCGGGAGTCCCTTGAGAAAGGCTCCCCGGTCACCCTGTAGGGGGAAACCGCGATGAAGCTCTCCCTGGTCACGGATTCCCTCGGCTTCCTTCCCTTCGGGGAAATGCTCGACAAGGTTGCCTCCCTCGGCTTCGAGGGCCTGGAGCTCGGCTGCGGCAACTGGTCCCAGGCGCCCCACCTGGACCTTGACGGCCTCCTTGCGAGCGCCGGAAAGCGCCGCGATTTCCTGGACGCGATAGGCGCACGGGGCCTGGCCATCGAGGCCCTCAACTGCTCCGGCAACCAGCTCGCGCCTCACGACGAAGGAAGGCGGCATGACGCCGTCGTGGAGAGGACCTTCGAGCTGGCCGGCCTCCTTGGCGTCAGGAAGGTGGTCATGATGTCCGGCCTACCCGGCGGCGCCCCGGGAGAAAGCCTCCCGAATTGGATCACGACCAGCTGGCCGCCGCGCAACGCGCAGGTCCTGGCCTGGCAGTGGGAGGAGATCGCCCTTCCCTGGTGGCGCAAGGCTGTGGCCTCCGCCGCCGCAAAGGGCGTGGAGCGCATCGCCGTCGAGAACCATGGCTGCCAGCTCGTCTACAATCCCGGCACCCTGATGCGGCTGCGGGACGCGGTGGGCCCGATGGTCGGCATGAACCTGGACCCGAGCCACCTCTTCTGGATGGGCGGCGACCCGATAGCCGCGGCCCGTTTCCTCGGCCCCGCCATCCACCACGTGCACGCGAAGGACTCCCGTCTGGAGCGGGGTCTCGTGGACATCGATGGTGTCCTGGACACGGGCACGGTGGACCGCTATGCCTCGCGGACCTGGAACTACGTGGCCCTCGGCTATGGCCATGACGCGCGCTGGTGGAAGGAATTCATCACCGTCGTCCACATGTCCGGCTACGACGGGGCCGTCAGCCTCGAGATGGAGGACCTGACCATGGATGCCCTTTCGGGCATCGGGAAGTCGCTTGTCCTCCTCCGGGAAGCCTGGCCTTCCTCGACCTGAAAACTGCCGGCGACCGCCGGAATGGAGTTGGTTATGGGTGAAAAGGGCAGGGTGCGCCTCGGCGTGATAGGCGTGGGGAAGATGGGGGAGCAGCACGCCCGCAACGCCTGGCTCTACGCGGCGCAGGCCGAGCTCGTGGCCCTGCAGGACCTGGACAGGGGCAGGGCGGAGAGGCTCGCGGCGGAATGCGGCTCCCCGAAGGTCTTCGGCACGGCGGAGAGCCTCATCCACAGCGATGACGTGGATGCGGTATTGATAGCGGCTCCCGATGCCCTCCATGCGGAGCTAGTCCTCGCCTGCATCAAGGCGGGCAAGTGCGTCCTCTGCGAGAAGCCCCTGGCCTCTGATCCCAAGGACGCCGCCCGCGTGCTGGAGGCCGAGACCAGGGCGGGAGTCCGCCTCGTCTCGATGGGCTTCCAGCGGCGCTTCGATCCCTACCACGTGGCGGTCAAGGAGATGGCCGCTTCGGGGAGGCTGGGCACCCCCCTCCTGTGGAAGGGCGTCCATCGCAACGCCAAGGCTCCCTACAACTCGAGCGGACCCTTCATCCTCGTGAATACCGCCGGCCACGACATAGATTCCGCCCGCTGGCTATTGGGCGAGGACGTGGTAGAGGTATCAGTCCGCGGCCTGCGGTCCAGCGACGGGCTTCCCGAGGACAGCCGCGACCTCCTCATCCTCCAGATGCTGATGACCCATGATCGCCTCGCGACCGCGGAGATCTACATGAGCTCGGACTACGGCTACGAGGTCTCCGCCGAGCTTGTCTGCCAGCGTGGCACGGCGCTGACCGCCCAACCCGAGAGGCTCTGCCTCCGTGCCGGATCCCTGCGTGGTTCCCCCGTCGCGCCGGATTGGACCGCCCCCTTCCAGGAAGCCTATCTCGCGGAGCTGCTCGCCTGGGTGAAGGCCGTCGGCTCTGGAACCGCCTTCACCGGCGCCTCGGCATGGGATGGCTATGCGGCCATGATGGTCTCGGCGGCGGCGAGCAATTCCCTCCTCGAGGGTCGCAGCGTCAAGGTTGGCCTTGGTGAAAGGCCGGAGTTGTACAGATGATGGACATGAAGCGTTTCAGCGTGAACCGGATCGTCTCGTCCTCCCTGGGGCTGGCCGATTTTTACGACCTCACCGCCTCCCTCGGCCTTGGCAAGGTGGAGCTCAGGAATGACCTCGGGGCTATCGATCCCATCGATGGAATGAAGCCGGCCTTGGCCAGGCGCATCGCGGACGACTCCGGCATCCGGGTCATCTCCATCAATGCCCTGCAGAAATTCAACCTCGCCTCGGCCCGGACGAAGGTGCTCCGTGATCTCGCGGCCCTCATCGAGCTTGCGGTGGGAATAGCCTGTCCCGCCATCGTCCTGTGCCCGAACAACGAAGCGGACGATGGGCGTGACGCGCTTCGCCGCTCCGGGGAAACCGCGGAGGCCTTGGCGAGTATTGGGCCAGCATTCGAGAAGGCTGGCCTCATGGGCTACGTCGAACCCTTGGGCTTTTCGGTCTCCTCCCTTGCCTCCCTTGTCCTGGCGCAGGAGGCGATCGTGGCAAGCGGCTTCTCCTGCTACAGGATCGTCCACGACAGCTTCCACCACTACATCGGCCCCGACGACTCCGCCGTCCTGGGCAAGGGCTACGACCTCTCCCACACGGGCCTTGTCCACGTTTCGGGGGTCGAGGCCGATATCCCGGCCCCGGCGATGCGGGATGCCCACCGGGTCCTCGTCGGGCCGGCGGACAGGATGAGGAACAAGGAACAGATCGCCCTCCTCGAGAGGCTCGGATACTCGGGCGACTATTCCTTTGAGCCCTTTTCGGACAAGGTCACCAAGCTCGGGAAGGCCGACCTCGCCGCCGCGCTTGCACAAAGCCTTTCGTACCTGCGTTCATGAGATCGGGCCTTTCCATTCGGCGGATCGAAAGGCCTTGCACTTTACATGTCCTGTTGTGTCGGGGTAGGATGGAATGGTTCTGCAATCGTTTGCAGAACATTGAAACAGAGGATCCATTAGGTTCATAGGAGGTTTCCATGTCGCAGAAAATCAACATCGGCGTTATCGGCGCCGGACGCATCGGCAAGATCCATGCAGAGAACATCGCGTATTTCATCCCCCAGGCCAACCTCAAGGCCATCGCCGATGTCAACCTCAGCCCGGCCATCGAGGCCTGGGCCAAGGAGCTTGGCGTCCAGACCGTGACCAAGGATCCCAAGGTCCTCCTTGACGACAAGGACATCCAGGCCATCATCATCTGCTCTTCCACCGATACCCACGCCGATTTCGTGGTCAAGGCCGCCGCCGCCGGCAAGCATGTCTTCTGCGAGAAGCCCGTGGACACCACCGTGGCCAAGGTGAACGCGGCCCTCGCCGCGGTCAAGAAGGCGAACGTCAAGCTCCAGGTCGGCTTCAACCGCCGCTTCGACCACAACTTCAAGCGCGTGCGCGAGCTTGTCGAGTCAGGAGCGGTCGGCTCGCCCCAGATCATCAAGATCACCTCGCGCGATCCCGCGCCGCCGCCCGTTTCCTATGTCGCCATCTCCGGCGGCATCTTCCTGGACATGATGATCCACGATTTCGACATGGCGCGCTTCCAGGCCGGAAGCGACGTGGTCGAGGTCTACGCCCAGGGTGCCGTCCTCGTCGATCCGGGCATCGGCAAGGCCGGTGACGTCGACACCGCCATCGTCACCCTGAAGTTCGCCAACGGCGCCCTCGGCGTCATCGACAATTCCCGCAAGGCCGTCTACGGCTACGACCAGCGCGTCGAGGTCTTCGGCTCCCTTGGATCGGCCGCGGCGGAGAACGACGCCCCGAGCACGGTCAAGCTTTCCAGCGAGGCGGGCGTGGTGGGCGAGAAGCCCATGTACTTCTTCCTCGAGCGCTACAAGGAAGCCTTCATCGCCGAGATGCGCGCCTTTGTCCTGGCCGTCTCCGAGAACAAGCCGGTGCCGGTGAGCGGCGACGATGGCCTCCAGGACCTCCTCGTGGCCCTCGCGGCCAAGAAGTCCCTCGCGGAGGGCCGCCCCGTCAAGCTCTCCGAGATCCCCCGGGAGTAGGCGATGCTGAAACGACATGAGGGCGGCTTCCGCCCTGGCTGGGAAGCCCTCGTCGAAAGGCGGGGCCATGAATCCGACATGCTCATGGATTTCGGCATCCTTAGCCTCAAGGCCGGGGAGTCCTGGGACTCGGGGCCAGCCGACGAGAAGCTCCTCCTCCATGTCGCGGGAAGCGCCTCGCTCTCATGGCAGGGCGGCACCGCCAAGGTAGCGCGAAAGAGCCTCTTCGATGAATCGCCGGCCGTCCTCTCCCTGCCCGCCGGCGCGGCGGCAGGGGTGGTCGCCGGCGCGCAGGGGGCCGAATTCTGCGTCATGAGGACGGAGAACCCGAAGGCCTTCGCGCCCCGCTTCTTTTCGCCCTCCGAATGCCGGAGCGAAGCCAGGGGCAAGGGCACGATGGGGGAGACCAGCACCCGCATCGTGCGGACGGTGATCGATGACTCGAACGCCAAGGACTCCAATTTCGTCCTGGGCGAGGTGGTGGGCATGCCCGGCCGTTGGTCGAGCTACCCGCCCCACCACCATCCCCAGCCCGAGATATACCATTACCGCTTCCTCCCCGAGAATGGATTCGGCCTGACCGCGATAGGCGATACACCCTACATCCTCAAGCACCGCGACACGGTCCTCATCCGCGAGGGACAGGTCCATCCCCAGGTCACCGCCCCCGGCTACGCGATCTGGTATCTCTGGGTGATCCGCCATCTCGAGGGACGGCGCTACGTGACCCCGATCTTCGTGCCCGAACACCTCTGGGTGGCGGAGGCGAATGCCCCGATTTGGTCGCCCGGCCCGGGGAATGGAGGAGAATGATGAAGACCAAGCGAATGACCATGGGCCAGGCCCTCCTCGAATTCCTCGAAAAGCAGTATGTCGAGTTCGACGGCGAGGAAGTGAAATTCTTCGGCGGCGTGGTGGGCATTTTCGGCCATGGCGTGGTCGTGGGCTTCGGCGAAGCGCTGGCAAGCGCGGCCGCAGGCAGCGTGGCCGCCTCCGGCGTGGCCGCCTCCGGCGTGGCCGCCTCCGGCGTGGCCGCCTCCGGCGTGGCCGCCTCCGGCGTGGCCGCCTCCGGCGTGGCCGCCTCCGGCGTGGCCGCCTCCGGCGTGGCCGCC
>JANYKC010000003.1 GCA_025358255.1 Spirochaetaceae bacterium | reverse complement strand
GACGATAAGGTTTTTCGACAGGAGAGCGGGAGGTAGTCACACCTTTGTTCCCGCTCTCCTTATCTTTTCCCCCTGCTTCTTGCTACTCAAGAAATCGGGAGAAAAACCTCAACCCTGAGAAAAAATCGCGCTACCCGACAGGTGTCGTGGAACCCAGGTTTGGACAGGCGGTGAGGATCGATATCGAGAACAGCAGTACGGGCAGGAGGGGCTTGTTCATGGAATTCCTCGCTAATTGGTGACATTCACCTGGATGGTGTAGGGACTCGTGGAATCCCATTCGTCGTCATACCAGTCGAAAACCCGAAGGTAATAGGTCCCTGTCATTGGTATGTCGACCTGCGCGTTCGACAGCGACGTGGGCTGGTCGCTGCCATCGCCATCGTATTGGTACCATGAGGGATTCTGGTCATAGGTGCTGAATACCTGAATGTATAGGTCGACGCTCGAGACATCCAGGCTTCCTGTGAAGGTAAGCTTCTGCCCGGCATTCGCGACGAACTTGTACCAGTCAACGTCGCCTTTCGTGGCGATGTAGCCGGTCTTCGCGACCCCTGAGGTGATCGCCACGGCGTTCGCCCTGAGGTCGTTGGAGGGTTCGCTCGCGTCCTTGTTCGCGGCCACGTTGACCTGGATGGTGTAGGGACTCGTGGAATCCCATTCGTCATCGTACCAGTCGAAAACCCGAAGCCAGTAGTATCCGTCTGTCGGGATGGCGACCTGGGCATAGGTCAAGGCGGTCGGGCGGTCGCTGCCGTCGTTGTCGTACTGGATCCATGAGGGGTTCTGCTCGTAATCGGCGTAAATCTGCATATAGAGGTCGACGTCCGAGACCGTCAAGTTGCCCGTGAAGGTGAGCATCTGGCCGGCGGTGGCGTAGAACTTGTACCAGTCGACGTCACCCTTGGTGGCGATGTAGCCCGTCTTGGCGAGGCCTGAGGTCAGGAGGTACGCGTTCGCCCGTGTGTCATTGGCCGGCTCATTTGCGTCCTTGTTCGCGGCCACGTTGACCTGGATCGTATAGGGGCTGGTGGAATCCCATTCGTCGTCATACCAGTCGAAAACCCGAAGCCAGTAGTCTCCGGTTGTCGGTATGACGACCTGGGCGTAGGCCAAGGCTGTCGGACGGTCGCTGCCGTCGCCGTCGTACTGCACCCATGAAGGGTTCTGCTCGTAGTCGGCATAGAGCTGCATGTAGAGATCGACGTTCGAGACCGTCATGTTGCCCGTGAAGGTCAGCATCTGGCCGGCCGTGGCATGGAACCTGTACCAGTCCACATCGCCCTTGGTCGCGATGTAAGCCTGTTTTAGGACCCCCGGGAAAAGCTCCAGGGCATTCGCCCGCGTGTCATTGGCGGGCTCGTTCAGGTCTGGATTCGTGGCAAGGTTGACCTGGATCGTATAGGGATTGGCAGAGTCCCAGTCGTCATCGCTCCAGTCAAAGACCCGCAGGTAATAGGTCCCGGCCGTCGTGATGACGACCTGGGGATTGGCCAGGGAGGTCGGACCATCCTCGCCGTTGCTGTCGGCCTGCTCCCAGGAGGCGTCCTGTCCGTACTGGGTGTAGACCCGCATGAAGAGATCCACTGTCGAGGCGGCCATCTTGCCGGTGAAGGTGAACATCTGGCCGGCGGTCGCCTCGAACTTGTACCAGTCGACATCGCCTTTCGTGGCTATATAGCCTTGCTTGGCCGTGCCTGCCGCGAGGAGGAGGGCGTTGGCGCGCGTATCGTTCGCGGGCTCGTTCGCGTCGGGATTCGAGCTCAGGTTCACCTGGATGGAGTAGGGGACCGACAGGTCGGATTCATCATCGCTCTGGTCGCTGACGCGCAGGTAGTAGAGTCCATCGGCCGGAATCACCACCTGGGGATTGGCGAGTGAAGTCGGGCCATCGCTGCCGTTTCCATCTACCTGCTGCCAGGAGGCATCGGTGCCGTACTCGGTGTAGGCCTGGAGCTGGAGGTCTATGAGGCATGCCGCCATGGTTCCCGTGAAGGTCATGGTCTGGCCTGCCGTCGCCTGGAACTTGTACCAATCCACATCGGCCTTGGTCGCGATATAGGCTTGCTTCGGCAGGCCGGCCGTGAGGAGGATGGCGTTCGCCCTGGTCTCGTTCGCCGGTTCATTGGCGTCGGGATTCGCTGAAACGGTCACCGTCACGGAGAAGGAAGTGCCGGACACGTCATCCGAGCCCTCGTCATAGACCTTGATGGACCACAGTCCCGTGCTGGTGACGAGGAGGTTGGGGGAGACCAGGATCGAGGCGGCGTCGGAACCGTCGGTGTCAGAGGCTTCCCAGGCGGTGACGCCGGATTCGGGGGCAAGCTTGACGTGGGGATCGACGCTGTTGGCGGGCATGCTCAGGTTGACACTGACGACCTGCCCCGCGACCGCGCTGAATTTCCATGCAAGCTCGGTGCCCTTGCTGGCTATCGAGCCCGCCTGGGCCACACCTGATGAGATATCCGGCGCGGTTGAGAGGGCCGGGGTGATGGTGTAGGTGGCTGTGACGAGGTCCGATAGGTCGCTGGAGGACAAGCCCGCTCGGGCATTGATCGTCGTCGTCTGGCTGACGGTGATCGTGACCGGGCTTGCCTTCGAGGCGACGGTGGAGCCGGTCTTCGGATCGGTGCCGTCAGTCGTATAATAAATGGTGTAGCCACCGCGGGATTGGATGGTCACTTCGGTCGGGATGCTGAAGGTCCCGGCGGCCGGGCTCATGGTCGGCAAGATGGCGACGTCGGAGACGCCAAGGTTCGAGCAGGAGCCCAAAAGCAGGACGACAAGCGGCATGGCCGACAGGGACGATTTCCACATGGTTTTCTCCTGGTTCTCGATCAGCTTCCTGCCCGGCCAATCCGGGAGGAACCGGGGCGGGCAAGGCCATCGCGACTGATTATTCCGTCATCCCGCGATCCATGCAAGCTCTTCGTGCTTGACTGCCTCAAATCAAGCGGCTACTCTCAAAGCCGCTCCGAACCGCCTTTCCCGCACCCGTCTCTCGGGCAGGGAGGCGCGGTCGAGGTTCCTCTCCCGTCGGTGAGGGGAGCCAAGGGTCCCGCGGGAAACCGCGCGGCCTCCCGTATTTGGAAAGGAGGTTTCCCCGTGAAACGACTTGTTGCCTGCATCCTCTCCCTCGCCCTGACCGCTGCCGCCTTCGCCCAATCCCCCGCGCCCACCAATCCCCGCATCAGGCTCGCCACGACGACGAGCACGGAACAGTCGGGGCTCCTGGCCTACATGCTTCCCTCCTTCGAGAAGTCGACCGGCTACAGGGTCGAGGTCGTGGCCGTCGGGACCGGCGCCTCGCTCAAGATCGGCGAGAAGGGCGACTGCGATGTCGTCCTTGTCCATGCCCGCGCGCTCGAGGACGCTTTCATGGCGGCGCGCTTCGGCGCGGACCGCAGGGACGTCATGTACAATGACTTCATCATCCTGGGGCCGGTTGCCGACCCCGCCGCGATCGCCGGGACGAAGACCGCCGTGGATGCCTTCAGGCTCCTTGCCTCGGCGGGCAGCGTCTTCATCTCCCGCGGTGACAACTCCGGCACGAACGTGAAGGAGCTGGATACCTGGAAGGCGGCGGGGCTCAAGCCCGCCGGTTCGCCCTGGTACAAGGAGGCCGGACAGGGAATGTCCCAGGTCATCCTCATGGCCGACCAATTGGCTGCCTACACCCTTTCGGACCGCGCCACCTGGCTTGCCATGAAGGACAAGTCCAGCCTCAAGATCCTCTCACAGGGCGATCCCCTCCTCTTCAACCCCTACGGCATCATCACGGTCAACCCGGCCAAGTGGCCGTCATCCAACTACCCGGGCGCCAGGGCCCTCATGAACTTCATGACCGGCCCCGCGGGGCAGGCCCTCATCGCCGCCTACAAGATCGCCGGCGAGCAGTGCTTTTATCTTTACAAGTAGGACGAGTCCATGAAGGAAGCCTTTGTCCTCCTCGCCGGCGGCGACCCCGAAACCTGGGGCATCGTGGGGCGGAGCCTGCGTTTTTCCTTTTTCTCCACCGTCTTCGCCCTCGTCCCCGGCATCCCGGCGGGCCTCGCGCTCGGCCAGGGGCTGTGGAAGGGGCGGAGGACGCTTGTCGCGGTCGTGAACGCCTTCATGGCGCTCCCGACCGTGGTGATCGGGCTTTTCGTCTATTCGCTCATCTCCCGCTCCGGTCCCCTGGGCTTCCTTGGCCTGATGTACTCCCCGGCCGGGGTCATTTTCGGCCAGGCTTTCCTGGCTTTTCCCATCGTGGCTTCGGTGACGCAGGGCGGGCTTGCCAAGCTCGATCCCCGCTTCCGGGAGACCCTTGTCACCCTGGGGGCGGGTCCGTGGCGCAGGCTCTTCGCGACCCTCATCGAGGCAAGGGCTGTCCTTGTCGCGGCGATCGTCACCGCATTCGGGCGCGTCACGGGGGAGGTGGGTGTCTCGATGATGCTCGGAGGCAACATCCGCTTTTCCACGCGGACCATGACCACCGCGATAGCCCTCGACGCCGGGAAGGGCGAGTTCGAGCGGGCAGTCTCGCTCGGGCTGGTCCTCCTCGTGATAGCCCTCGGCGTCAATCTCGCGCTGCACGCGCTGGCACCCCGTGAAAACTGAGATCCTCTTCGAGGCGCGCGGGCTGGAACTCCGGCATTCCCCGCAGTCCCGGAGGCCGGCGTCCTCGGCCTCCCCGCCTAGCGCGCCAGCCTTCCAGGCGCAGGGCCTCGAGTTGGCAAGCGGAGAGTGCCTGGCGCTCCTCGGACCCAACGGCTCGGGCAAGACCACCCTTCTCAAGGCCTTGAACGGCCTCATCCTGCCTGCCGCCGGAAGCCTGCGCTTCAAGGGCGAGGACGCCGCTTCCTCGCGCGAACTGCGGCGACGGTCCGTCTATCTCCACCAGTCGCCCTACCTCCTTGCCGGGACGGTGGCCTACAACGCGAGGTTCGGCGCATATTGCAGGGGGATGACTCGGGCCCGGGCCGACTCCGTTGCCCGCGAGGCCCTGCGCCTCCTTGGGCTGGAGGGCTTCGAGCGGAGAAGCGGCAGGGCCCTCTCGGGAGGGGAAGCCCAGCGCGTCGCCCTTGCCCGGGCCTTCGCATCCGGCGCGGACATCCTCCTCCTCGACGAGCCCACGGCCAGCGCGGACGCGGTGAGCGCCGCCCTCATCCTCGAGGCGCTCAAGCTCCGCGTCGAGGCCGGAACGACCGTCATATTCAGCACCCATGACCATGGGCTCGCGAAGCGGCTGGCCTCGAGGATCCTCATCCTCGAGGCGGGCCAGGCGCGGGAAATGGAAAGGAAATAGCCATGTCCGACGATCTCCTTCACCCGGATGAAGCCCTCCGAATTGTGCTCGAGACGGCCCCCGGCCTCGCCCTCGAATCCGTCCCGCTGGGCGAAGCCCTGGGGCGTGTCCTCCCGTCCGGCCTGCTTTCCCTCATCGACCATCCGCCTTTCGACAAGTCGGCGATGGATGGATTCGCCTGGCGGCCATCCGGATCAGCCAAGTCGCCAATCGCGCCCTTGCGCCTGGCCTCCACCGTGGCGGCGGGCTCGGTGGCCGCCCGCGCCCTCAGGGACGGGGAGTGCGCCCGCATCATGACCGGAGCGCCGCTGCCGGAGGGGAGCTCCGCGGTGCAGCGCGTCGAATGGTCGCGGATCGCGGGCCAGGACCCCGACGGGGCCGAATTGGTGGCCTTCACGCGCGAGGAGGAGGTGACCAACGTGATCCTCCGTGGCGAGAACCTCCGAGCCGGCGAGCCCCTTCTTGGCCCGCGTCTCCTCGCCCCCCAGGACATCGGCATCCTCGCCTCCTCCGGCTATGGAAGCGTCAGCGTGGCCCGGCGCCCCGTGGTCGGCATCGTCTCGACCGGGGACGAACTACGCGGCTGCGCCGAGGCCTTGGGTGGAGCGGGGATCTACGACTCCAACGGCCCCCAGCTGGCGGCGCAGGCGCGCGCCGCGGGAGCGGTGGCGCGCTTCATGGGCATTGTCGGGGACGAGCCGGGTGCCCTCGCCGCACTCCTTGGTAAGGCCCTGGATTCATGCGACGTGGTGATCGTCTCCGGCGGGGTCTCCATGGGAGACTTCGACTACGTCCCGCGGACCCTCGAGGCCCTCGGCGTCAAGCGCCTGTTCCACAGGATCGCGATGAGGCCGGGCAAGCCGACCTGGTTCGGCGCGAGGGGCGACAAGGCCGTCTTTGGCCTCCCGGGGAATCCCGTCTCGACCTTCGTCAACTTCGAGGTCCTCGTGAAGCCCCACCTCCTTGCGAGGATGGGACTTCGCGACGAGGCGCGCATCCTGCGCGTCCGCATGGGCGCGGACTTTTCCCGCCGCGAAAGCGACCGCGTCGAGTTCCTGCCTGCCCGCCTTTCGCGGGAAGGCGCGCGCCCCATGGAAACCGCCACGCCGCTCCTGTATCATGGTTCGTCCATGCTCAATGTCCTGGCGGTGGCGGACTGCCTCCTTAAGGTGGACCTGGGCGTTGGCAAGCTCGAGGAGGGAGGGATTGTCGATGCGCGACTCTTGCGGGCGTGAGATCAACTATCTCCGCGTCTCGGTCACCGACCGCTGCAACCTCAGGTGCGTCTACTGCATGCCTGCAGAAGGCGTCCGGCTCCTTGACCACGAGGACATCCTCTCCTTCGAGGAGATCACCGCGGTGGTCCGCGCCGCGGCAGGCCTCGGCTTCACGAAGGTCAGGCTCACCGGCGGCGAGCCCCTCGCGCGCAAGGGCATCGCAGGGCTTGTGGGCATGCTCGCGGGTGTCGCGGGAATTGAAAGGCTGGCCATGACGACGAACGGCACCCTCCTGGCGCCCCTTGCCAGCGAGCTCAAGGCGCGGGGGCTCCAGTCGGTGAACATATCCCTGGACAGCCTGGACGAAGCGAGGTATGCGACCCTCACCAGGGGAGGGAAGCTCTGCGATGCCCTCGCCGGCATAGACGCGGCAAAGGCGGCAGGCCTCCCGGTGAAGCTCAATGTAGTGGCCCTCGAGGACAGCCCTGCCGGAGAGGTGGAAGCCCTCCGGGCCTACGCCGAGCGCTCCGGCCTCGGGATCCAGCTCATCGCGCGCTATCGCCTCCACGAGGAGAAGCGCGACGCCTTCGCCGGCGGCGAGGGCGTCGAATACGACAGGCCCCCCCGGTGCGGCTCCTGCAACAGGCTCCGTCTCCTGGCCGACGGCAGCCTGCGGCCCTGCCTTCACGGCGACATCTCGGTGCGGGTGGACTTCGCCGACATCGAGGGGAGCATTGCGCGCGCGGTCATGGCCAAGCCGGAACGCGGCCATTCATGCACCGACCTCGAGGTCGGGCAGATCGGAGGTTGATGATGGACGGAAAGCTTTCCCACGTGGACGAGGAAGGCAAGGCGCGGATGGTCGATGTGTCGGCAAAGCGGCCGCTGCGGCGCACCGCCCGGGCGGTGGGCCGGATCGACCTGGCGCCGGCGACGGTGGCCCTCGTGCGCCAGAACGGCTTGGCCAAGGGCGATGTGCTGGCGGTGTCCCGTCTTGCGGGCATCATGGGAGCCAAGCGGACGAGCGACCTCATCCCCCTGTGCCACAACATAGAGGTCGAGCACGTCGAAGTGTCCCTGCGCGTCGACGACGATGGCATCGCGATCGAGAGCCGCGCGGTGTGCACGGACAAGACGGGCATCGAGATGGAGGCCCTCATGGCCGTTTCCATCGCCGCCCTCGCGGTCTACGACATGTGCAAGGCCGTGGACAAGGGCATGAGCATCGGCGGCATAAGGCTCCTCGAGAAGACCAAGGAGGAGATCGCATGAGCGGAACGGGAACCGATGGCGCCTTCGAGATTGTGTCGCTCAACGTGTCGCTGGTGAAGGGCGTGCGCAAGAAGCCCGTACCCGGCTTCGTCCTGGTCGAGGGCCTCGGCGTCGAGGGAGACGCCCACTCCGGCTCCATCGAGGACAGGCAGGTCTCCCTCCTCGCCGTCGAGGAGATCGAGGGAGCCAACGAGCTGGTCCGCGCGGGCAAGGGCGGCGGCTGCGTCAAGCTTCCCGAGGGCGGCATCAAGCCCGGGGACTTCGCCGAGAACATCACGACCCGGGGCATTGTCCTCCACGAGCTCCCCCTCGGCACTCGCCTCGAGATCGGCGGCGCCATCCTCGAGGTGTCGAAGATCGGCAAGGAATGCCATGCGGCCTGCGAGATCCGGCGCATCGTCGGCGACTGCGTGATGCCGAAAAAAGGCATATTCGCGCGCGTCATAAAGGGCGGGGAGGTGAAGCGTGAGGATCGCGGTCATTACCGTATCGGATAGGGCTTCCACCGGCGTCTACGCCGACAGGTCGGGTCCAGCGGTCCTCCAAGTCCTGCGCGCCGCCTTGCCCGGGGCCGAACTCGAGAGCGAGGTCGTACCCGATGGCGAGGACAGCGTCGGCGCCGCCCTCGCGCGGCATCCCGACGCGGACTGGATCCTCACCACGGGAGGCACGGGGCCTGCCCCCCGTGACCAAACCCCCGAAGCCACCCGGGCATACTGCGACCGCGCGATGAGCGGCATAGCCGACTGGCTCCGCGCCAGGTCCCTCGAGGAAACACCCAATGCGGTCTTTTCCCGCGGGGAGGCCGGCATGAAGGGCAGGCAATACGTGGTGAATTTCCCCGGCAGCGAGAAGGCCGCTCGCTTCTGCGCCTCGGTCCTCGCCCCCCTCATGGAGCACGGCCTGGAGATGGCCCATGGAGAAGGCCACTAGCGGGGGACTCCGGGGCGGTGCGCCTCCCAGCCATCCGGAACGAAAAACTCCTCACGCGGACGGCATCGCCAAGCCCCCCGGGCCTGGCGCGGGGGAATAAGGGCATAATTGTCCCTTTTTTTGAAGCCGACGCCCCCTGCCGCTTGGAGGAACTGCGGCCGGTCATGAATCAACAGGCCGCATCTGCCCCCGCCAGGACCCGCCCCTCAAGCCATAGAGGAGTTCCAGCGTGCGCCAAAAAAAGGAGCCGCCCACATGCGGGCGGCCCTCCTGCCAAGCGTGGAAAGCCCTACTTCTTGATGTTGACCAAGGTAATCTCGAAGGCGAGGTAGGCGTTCGCGGGAATCACCCCACCGGCGCCTTTTTCGCCATAGGCGAGCTCCGGAGGGATCACGACAAAACGCTTTTCGCCTTTCTTCATCGTGGCCACGATCTTGTCCCAGCCCGGGATTATCTCGCCGACGCCGACATGGAATTCGAAAGGGCCGCCGTGGAGATCGGAGGCATCGAAGACCTGTCCCGAGAGGAAGCTGCCCTTGTAGGCGACCTGGACCGTCGCGCCCTTTGCGGGGGTCGCTCCGGCCCCGGGGCTCAGGACCTTCTGCCACATGCCATCGGCATCGGCCTTGAGGTCAGGCCAGTTCTTGGCGATGAGGGCCAGATCGTCCCCATGCTGCTTCTCGGCGAGTCTCTTGCGCGCCTCGGTTGCCTTGGCGTCGAGCTCGTTCCAGGTCTTCTGGTCGACCTTGAAGGCCTTGGCCGCATTGCCCGAGCGGAGGATCTCGACCTTGAGGATCTTGTCCCCCTGCTCGAGCTTCTTCACCACGTCCATGCCCTCGGTCACCTTGCCGAAGGCCGAATGGACGCCGTCGAGCCAGGGGGTTTCCTTCAGGGTGATGAAAAACTGGCAGCCATTGGTATTGGGGCCGGCGTTGGCCATGGATATGACGCCGGCGGAGTCATGCTTGGTGTTGGGCGAGATCTCGTCGGCGAAGGCATAGCCGGGATTGCCCGAGCCGTCGCCTTTGGGGTCGCCGCCCTGGACGACAAAGTCAGCAACGACTCTATGGAAGGTGAGGCCGTCGTAGAAGGCCTTGCCCTTGGTCGCGTCAAGCTTGCCCGTGGCAAGGCCGATGAAATTGCAGACCGTGAGGGGGGCTCCCTCAAAGTCGAGCTTCAGGAGGATATCTCCCCTGGACGTCTTCATGCGGGCATAAAGGCCGCTGGGCAGGTTGCTCTGCTGACAGGATACGAAGGCCGCGGCGAGAAGGCCAAGGGCCACGACCACGAGTCCGCGGTGCGCGTTAGATCGCATCATTCCTCCGCAAGGATTGGATTTGAGGAGGATACCGAAAAGCGCAAGGGCAGACAAGCCGCCTTCGCCTTCCGATGCGCCTCGCACCGCGCTATTTCCGCTTGACGGCCCATGGCCTGGCCGTCGAATATACCACAGCGAGCGCAACGGGAGGGATGACATGGACGGGAAGGACTATCGCCGGCCAAGTTGGGACGAATACTTCATGGAGGTGGCTTCCTCGATCGCGAAGCGGGCCACCTGCGATCGTGGCCGATCCGGCTGCGTCATCGCGCGCAACAACCAGATCCTCGCCACCGGCTACGTGGGAGCTCCCGCCGGCCTCCCTCACTGCGACGAATCGGGGCACCAGCTGCGCAAGGTCCTCCACGAGGACGGCTCCGTGACCCAGCACTGCGTCCGGACCGTCCATGCGGAGCAGAATGCCATCTGCCAGGCGGCCAAGCGCGGCGTGGCAATCGAAGCGGCCACCCTCTATTGCCGCATGACCCCATGTCGGGCTTGCGCGATGATGATCATCAACTGTGGCATCGTCCGCGTGGTGGCACAGCGGCGCTACCACGACGGGGCGGAGAGCGAGGAGATGTTCAGGACGGCAGGGGTGGCCCTCGAGTATGTCCATGACGAGACGGAGAAGTACGAGAACCAGTGAGGCTCCGCCCGAAATGACCTTGTCTTCCCGGGAAATCCGGGTTACTACTGTAAGCGCTTACATTGCTGCTTGAAAGGCGAGGTATCCAATGAATCCTGCGTCCAAACCCGAAAAGCTCCCCGGCTGGAAGCTCACCATGTTCGCCTTGGGCCAGCTTGGCTGGTCCCTGGCCTCCTGGAGCGTCTCCAATGCCCTGACCTATTTTTTCCTGCCGCCGGAGACAGCGGGCTCTTCGCCCCTCTTTCCCGCCTTCATCTTCCAAGGCGCGATTTTCGGCGCCTTGACGGTCATTGGCCTCATCAACGCCGGCGGTCGCGTCTGGGACGCCATCACGGATCCTTGGGTGGCCAATCTTTCCGACCGCTCCAAGAGCAGGATCGGGAGGCGCCGCCTCTTTCTCCTCATCTCGGCCGTGCCCACCGCGCTTTTCGGCTTCCTCGTGTTCATGCCAATAGCCAGCGGAGGCACTGCCTCAGGCCAGGCCATCAACGCCGCATGGCTCGCGGTGACCATGACCGCCTATTACTGGTTCATCACGATGTATTGCACGCCATTCAACGCCCTCATCTCCGAGCTGGGCCATACCCCCAACGAGCGCCTGGGGATATCCACCGCGATCTCGATCACCTGGGCCTTGGGCTTCGCGATCGGCAACCAGGCCTACGCCCTTCGCCCTGTCGTCCAGGATGTCTTCAACCTCACGTCGGCGGGCGCCTTCCAGGCCACCCTGGGAGGCTTCGAGCTCGTCGCCGCGATCCTCATGCTCCTTCCCGTCATCTTCATCGACGAAAGGCGGTATGCGGAGGTCCATGCCTCGGACGAGGGGGTGTTCGCGGCGGTCAAGTCCACCTTCAAGAACCGGGACTTCAGGACCTTCGTCTTTTCCGACCTGCCCTACTGGGTGGCCCTCAATTTCATCCAGATGGGCATCACCTACTACATCATCACCCTCCTGGGCCTGGACGAGTCCCTGCCCTCCCTCCTCATGCTCGTGATGTTCGTGCTCTCCTTTGTCTTCTATGTGCCGGTCAACCTCGCGGCGAAGAAACTCGGGAAGAAGCCGGTCCTGGTCCTTGCCTTCGCGGCCTTCGCCCTGGATTTCCTCATCGTCTTCTTCCTGGGGCGGATGCCCATCCCCGCCATCGCCCAGGCCTGGCTCATCGTCATCGTCGCGTCGCTTCCCCTGGCCATCTTCGGCATCCTTCCGAACGCCATCGTGGCTGACATCGCGGAGAGCCATGGCATCGAGACGGGGCAGTACAAGGCCGGCATCTTCTTCGGGGCCCGCACCTTCATGATGAAGATGGGCATCGCCCTTGCGAACCTCATCTTCCCCTCCCTCCTCCTCCTCGGGAAAAGCGCGTCCAATCCCGCAGGCATCAGGATCTCGGCGATCTGCGCCCTCTGTTTCTGCCTCATTGGCATGATCCTATTCCTGCGCTATGACGAGAAGCGCATCCTCAAGGTGCTTGCCACAAAAGAGGAGCTCAGCGCCGAGGAGAGAAAGGAGGCCGGGATCGGGGCATGAGGCAGGCAATCGCCGGCCCGTTGTGGACAGTCATCCCGCATCGGATATAATCCGATCATCATGAAGTTGCGAACCAAGCTTTTCCTCTCCATCATGGCCGCGGAAATCCTTCTATTCGGGACCGTCTTTGGCTTTGTCACCACGCTTTCCGCGGATATATCGAGAAAGGCAATGCTGGATGCGGGGCGGGCGGAGGCCAAGGCGGCCGCTGAATCATATTCGTCCCAGTTCGTCTCCATCGCCACCCTCGTGGACACCCTGCGCGCAACGGCCGAGACCCTGCATCGGCAGGGGCGGCGCGACCGGGTCCTGACGCCTGAATTGCTCAAGGCGGGCCTCAAGGAGGAGGGGAGGGTCTTCGCCCTCTGGGCGGCCTACACCCACGACGCCTGGGACGGCAAGGACAAGAGCCTCGCCTCCGATCCCGAGTACAAGCCAGGCGGGGCCTTTGTCCCCTGGGCCCGGCGCAAGGACGGGGAGATCGTCGTCTCCGCAGGCATGGAGGGAGACGACGAGGGCTATTACGGCGACTACTACACCATTCCCGTGTCGACCGGGAAAAGCCTCTACCTCGAACCATACGCGGAAAAGGAATCGGACGGGACCTCCATCCTGATGACGACCTACGCCGCGCCCGTCATGGACGCGACGGGAAGGCCGATCGGCGCCATCGGCGCCGATATCGTCCTCGACTCGCTGTCGGAGATGCTCAAAAATGATGCCCGCACGGGCGGATCCTGGGCCTTGATCTCTTCGGGAGAAGGCAAGGTCCTTGGCCACGAGGCCAACCCTGCACTGGTTGGCAGCTCCCTCCTCAAGACCATGCCACGCGCGGAATTCGACCGCTTCGCCTCGCTTCCGGAGGATGGCTTCGACTATACGATCGACAAGGGATCCGCGGTCCGGATCCTGGTTCCCGTCAAGCTTCCCGGGAATTCGAAGAGTTGGGTCTATTGCCTCACGGTCCCCACGGCCAGCCTCTACGCGGGCCAGATAGCCCTCAGGTGGAAGCTCATCCTCCTTTTCGCGATAGCCATGGCCATCACCTTCCTCATTGTCTTCGCCATCTCCAGCGGATTCACCCGCCCCCTTGAGGCGATCGTGGCGGCTTTCCTGCGCATGGAGGGGGGAGACCTCACCGCCAGGATCCCCGCCAAGAGCCGGGACGAATTCGGGGACCTGGCCAAGAACTTCAACTCCTTGTCCGCCAACCTCTCGGGCCTCCTCGGATCGGTGCGGGTCGCCACGGACGGCATCCACGAATCGGGGCACGCCCTTACGGGAGCCACCGCGCGGACGCGGGAGGCCTTGCTGGAGATCCGCCAGCGCGTCCTCGAGAGCCGGCAGGAACTTGAAGCGCAGGCGGCCGCCGAGGGCGAGACGCGCGCCCATGCCAACCTCATCCTGGAAGGCATCGCAAGCCTTGGCGAAGCCATCTCGCTCCAGTCCAACAGCATCGCCGAGGCCTCATCGTCCATCGAGGAGATGGTCGGGTCCATCGGCTCGGTGGCCAGCAACGCCGAGAGGATATCGACCGAGATGGCCGAGCTGGACCGTTCGACGGGCACGGGGAAGGAAAGGCTCGAGGCCTCGATCACGGCCATCGCGGAAGTCGCGGCGCGCAGCGCCGACCTCGAGGAGGCCAACCAGGTCATCGCCGACATCTCCTCCAGGACCGACCTCCTGGCGATGAATGCGGCGATCGAGGCGGCCCACGCGGGCGAAGCGGGAAAGGGCTTCGCCGTTGTGGCGGACGAGATCCGCTCGCTGGCGGAGAACGCCAGGGTCCAGTCCGAGGAGATAGGCCAGAGGATAGCCGAGATCCGCGCCGAGATCGAGAACGCGGCGGATTCATCGCACCAGGCCGGATTGGCCTTTGACGAGATGCTTGGGCGGATAACGGTCGTTTCCAGGGTCGAGAGCGAGGTGTGCGACGCGGTGCTCGAGCAGCGCACGGGGGGTGAGCTGGTCCTTTCCGCCCTCATCCGCATGAAGGACAGCTCCCATGCCGTCGAGGAAACGGGCAGCTCCATGGGCGAATCGGGCAGTAAGGTGCGCGCGGCCATAGACCGGCTCGAGGGGGCGAGCGAGCGGGTCAATGCCTGCTCGGGCGAAATCGGGCTGAGTGTCGACGTGATAGAGGCCAACGGTGAGGAAGCCCTGAAGCTTGCCGCCGGGAATGAAGGACTCATCGAGACCTTCAGGTCTGGCCTCGAGCGGTTCAAGACGGGCTGAAGCAGGCTCCTCGGCCCTCAGAAATCGAAGCTGATGAGGCCCAGGCGCAGCGCCTCCCGGACGGCTTCCCCCCTGCGCTTCACACCGAGCGCAGAGTAGACGTTGGCCAAGTGGAAACGCACGGTCCGCACGCCGATGCGGAGGACCGAGGCGATCTCCGCGTTGGACCAGCCATCGGCCAGGTAGCCGAGTATCTCGAGCTCCCGTTCGCTCAGGTGGGCCGCAATGCCCGCCGGGGCGGTGCCTTGCGGCATCTCCGGCTTTTCGCCCTCAGGCGCCAAGGCGACAAGATCGGCCGTTTCCCCAGGTTCCGCAAGGACGAGCCCGTCAATCCTGGCGCGCGCAAGGAGGGAAGCGAGCCCTAGGCTTCCTTCCCTCCCTGCGATGCGGATCTTTAGCGGCCGCCGCAGCATTCAGACGGGCCTCCGCGATGTCCTCCATGGCCCTCCGGTCCCTCACAGCCTTCCGGGCCACGATGTCCGCCATGGCCATGATGTCCCCATCCGCCGCCGCCAGGCCGGCCACGGGCCCTTCCTTCCCTGCGACCGCTGCCAGGCTCGGCCTTGGTGAGGGTTACGCCCAGCTCGATGCGTTTTCCGCTTCGAAGCAGGCTGAAACCCACGCTCTGGCCGGGAAGGGCTTCGCCTAGGAGGTCTCCGAGCTCTTCGGGAACAGAAAGCGCCTTCCCTCCCATTTCAAGGATGAGGTCGCCCACCATGATCCCTGCCAGCTCAGCGGGGCCACCCGCTTCCAGTCCGGCGACCAGGAGGGCAGTTTCCTGCTCGGCGCCGCCAAGGGCCTTGAAGGCCGCCGGGGCCTCGATGGGTATCGTGGACAATCCCAGCCAGGCGCGTCCGGCAAAACCACGCTCGGCTATCTCAAGGGCCAGGGCGACAGCGCGTGCGGCCGGCAGGGCGAAGCCCCTGTTTCCCGGCCTGTTCGCAAGGATGAAGCCCGAAAGCTCGCCAGACGGGGCAAGGAGGGCCGCCCCTTCAAAACCCGGGAAGGGATGGCCGTCGGTCTGGATATAGGATTCGTCATCGCCTTCAGTCCCGCCTGCGAAACGCACCGCGTCAAGCCTTGCCTCCACTCCCTCGGGCGAGGGATAGGCCAAGGTGAGGAGAAGGGACCCAAGGGCAGGCAATCCCTTCTTGGCGCTGAAAGCCGTGCTGGGCTGGGCTTCTGCCAATTCGAGGACAGCCAGGCCGAGGCCCGGATGGAATCCGACGACCTTGGCGGTGACCTCCTGGCCGCCAGGGCCGAGGATGGTGAGTTCCTCGCCGTCATCGGCCTGCATGGCAGGCACAAGGAGATGCTTCCCGTCGAAGCCGAGGGCTGTCCTCCCGCCGAGGGGGGAGGGAACGTGGAAAAGCCTTTTCCCGGCGGATTGCGCAAGAAGTGCAAGGGAGTCGGAAAGGGAGGTGAGTGGATCCATATATGCTCCTTTCATCAAGATACTGCCTTATCCATAATCTCGCGCATTTTCCTTCCCGGGACACTGGCCGAAAGGCCGGGGTTAGGGGAGGCGGCGGACACGCGGGGAGGCCGGTTGACGGGGCTAGGGGAGGCCGGGCAGAATCTTCCCTGTCGGCACGCAGGATCCGCGGGGTCAATAGTGGAGGCCCGGATGACCGAATTGTTCAAGAAACTCAATTTCAAGGGCCAGACCCCCATCCTGGTCCTCGATCCTCCTCCCTCCTTCGAGGCCGAGCTCGCGGCCATGGCCAGCGAGACGAAAGTCGCGCGGAAAGCGAAGCCGGAAGCCACGTACGCCTTTGCGCTTGCCTTCGTGACCATGAAAAAGGATTTTGACCGGGATGCGGCCCTCCTGGCCTTGGTCGGTGAGACCGACGCCATCCTCTGGATCGCCTATCCCAAGAAAAGCTCCCCCGCTTTCCAGAGCGACCTGACCCGCGACCTCTGCTTCGAGACGGGCCTGACCCTGGGCCTGCGCGCCAACAGGCAGGTGGCGGTGGACGACGACTGGTCCGCGATGCGTTACAAACGGCTCTGAGGCTCGCCCGATAAACAACCAACTAGATATAAAAAATCGGCTTGCGATCGCGTGTCCCGACGCAGGGACGGGCATGAAGGCAGTTCGCGGGAACTTGGCGTGCAGGGAAAGGCGAGGGAATCCCAGAGCCATTCGGGCGGGGTCCAACCAATGGATGCCTGGCTGGAATGCATCCGCATGGTTCCGGCGCGAATGCTTCCTGATGATATGCCCGCATGGACCGCCCTTTGGATAGCGCTCGCCATCGCCTGTGGGCAGTTTCAATCGGCGTCGCTTTAAGGCGCGTCAGGGCCGGTCTCCGCGAAAAAAGGGCGGTCGGAGGGGACGGGTGGGGGAAGCGGAGGCCACCGCAGGCGCGGCGCGCGGCGCGGCGCCGAGGAGGCCGGAGCGTGGGGGAGCCGACTTTGTCCCCGGAGGATACTCACAATTACTAGCTCCTCGAGGGACGTTGCACGAAACCGGCAGCGTCTTCCAATGGAGGCGTACCCTCTGGGTTGGACCCCGCCTGCGCTTTTGAGGAAGGATGCGGCGCCGCGGGTGGTGGGGGCTCGTGAAAAGTGCCGAAGCCGAAGGCTTTGGCATCGCAAGGCGCTTTCGCGCCTTGCGAAGGACCCGCCGGATCCGTCCTTGAAAGGTCAAGGGAAGTCCCTCGAGGAGGAGGCCTGATATGAAGCGCTCCCCCTTTTGCTTGATACGAAGCCCCGATTCAGGTACATTGAAATAGTGAGCATACGAATACTGTACGTGGGGGAGATTGTCGGCAAGGCCGGCGTCTTCACGGTCAAGAAGACCCTGGCGGCCGCCAAGAGGGATTTGGGAGCCGATTTCATCATCGGCAACGCGGATTCCGCCACCGGGGGCGCGGGCATAGGGCGGCAGCACGCGGTCTACCTGCGCAAGCTGGGGCTCGAGGCCATCACCCTCGGGGAGTGCTGCTACTTCAAGCGCGACATCGTCGAGGCCATGGGGAAGACGCCCTACCTCATCAGGCCGGCCAACTATCCTTACGGCAATCCAGGGCGTGGCTATCGGGTCTTTTCGACGCCCAAGGGCAAGGTCGCCGTGGTGCAGCTCCTTGGCCAGGCGGGCTTCCCGAGGGTGCATTTGGCCAATCCTTTCCAGGCCATCCTGGACCTGGCAAGGAAGCTGAAGGAAGAGACACCTGTGGTCATCCTTGATTTCCATGCCGCCACGACGGCGGAAAAGGAAGCGATGGCCAAGCACGCCGATGGCCTTGTCACGGCAGTCATCGGATCGCACGGCAAGACCCTCACCGCGGACGCGCGCATACTTCCCGGCGGGACGGCGGCGATCACGGATGCGGGGCGCACGGGCTCGCTGCTCTCCGTGGGAGGCCAGGACCCGGAGACAAGGATCCAGGAATTCATGTCAGGAATACCGGCCTGGGCCAAGGACGGGCAGTCCGGCCTGGAGCTCCAGGGTGTCTTGGTCGAAGCGAACGATGAGGGCAGGGCCACGTCGATCCGCCATATCCGCATTCCCTGCACGGAGGTGCTCGATGATCGAACGGGGGACGGTGAAGGAGATCAAGGACAGGCTGGTGACCGTCCAGCTTGAGCTCCAGGACGGCTGCTCCGCATGCGACAATTCCGGCTGCAAGGACAAGCGGCAATCCATCCAGGCCTACAACCGGGACGGGATAAGCCTGCAGGAAGGGGAGTACGTGGAGGTCGAGATCCAGGGCAGCGCCCAGCTTTCCGGGGCCTTCTGGGTCCTCGGCATGCCCTTGGCCTTGTTCATCGGCGGCTATTTCGCCGGGCGGTACCTCTTCCCCTCCACCGGAGAGGGGCCGGCAGCGCTGTGCGGCCTTGCCGGACTGGTGCTGGGCATGGTGATGGGTGTACTCATCCAGAAAGGAAAGAGGCTCGAGACCTTTCCCCGGGTGGTGCGGGCCTGGAAGCCCGAGATCAATACAGCCCTCCCCAATACGACCTGCTAGGCCTCCGGTTCCGGCGCCCTTGTCATGACCTTGCGGCAATTCGCTGGCGTCGTGGAGCTCCGGACCAAGGTGGTCTCGCTATCGACCCTTGCCCTCGCCGCCCTCTATGTCCTTTCTCGGAAGTTCGCGTTGCCGCCTCTCCCCCTGGCCCTTGCCTGCGCCGCGGCGCTTTGCGTGGACATGGGGACGACGGCCTTCAATTCCTTTTTTGACGCCTGGCGCGGGCTGGACCACAAGGCGACGAACCTGGAGGCGGACAAGGTCCTGGTCCATGAGGGCGTGCCGGCCTTCGCGGCCCTCCTGGCGGGACTGGCCCTCTATGCCCTCGCCGCCTTCCTGGGCGTGGCCCTCGCCGTCATGTCCGGCTTCTGGGTCGTCCTGGCCGGTCTCGCCTCCATGCTCGCGGGTTTCCTCTATTCGGGCGGTCCCTTTCCGATCTCGAGGACAGCCTTGGGCGAAGTCGTGGCCGACGGCTTCCTCGGCTCATTCCTTTTCATCATAGAATTCCGGATCGTCGCCGGCTTTGTGGATGGAGAGAGCATCCTTGCCTCCTTGCCATCCGCGTTGATGATCGGCTCGATCCTCGCCGTGAACAACGCCTGCGACCGCGTGGAGGATGGAAAATCCGGCCGCCTGACCCTTGCCATCCTCCTCGGACCAAGGCTCGCGTTCCTGCCTGCGCCTTTCCTGGCCGCGTCGTCCTTCTGCCTCGTGCCCCTCTTGGCATGGCGCGGCGTGCTGCCGTGGACCACGGCCATTGGTGCGGCGGCCGCGCTGCCGGCCGCGGTCGTCCAGGCCGCAGGCATGGCAAGGCGAGGGTTTTCCCCTGTCACCAAGAGCCGGAACATGGCGGCCATCCTCCGCGTCCTCCTCGCATGGAGCCTTGGACTCGCGGCGGGATTTCTTGCTGACATCGCCTTCTAGGCATGCCTCGGTCCGCCATCCCAGGGAGGCCTGCCGCCATAATAACGCTTCAGTGCGATGGTTCCGTAACTATCCTCGGGGCTTGGCCGAGGAGGACCTTTTCCGATAGCTCACGCGCCGCCTTGTCGCCGACCAGGGCCTTGACGATCGCGACGGCGAATTCCCCGGAAGTGCCGGCGGCGCGGGAGGTGATGAGGTTCCTGTCCACCACGACCCGGTCGGTCAGGAAGCGCGCGCCTGAGTCGGCGACGACGCGTCCTTCGGTCCCTGGGTAACCCGTAAAGTTCCTTCCGCGGAGCAGTCCGCATGCTTCGTGGAGGACCACGACAGGAGCGGCGCAGATCGCGGCGACAAGCTTGCCGGCGGCGAAATTCCTCGTGATGAAGGCGACCGCGCACGGGTCCTTTGCGATGTCCTGCGCTCCTTTTCCGCCCCCCGGGACTATGATGGCGTCGAACATCCCGCCGCCATCCTGCCCTGAGGCGGTTGCCATCAGGGCATCGGCGATGACCACGATGCCATGCGAGCCGGTCACCTTCAGGTCCGACAGGCCGGCGACCACCACGTCGACACCGGCGCGCCGCAGGTAGTCCACGCTCGTGAGCGCCTCCACTTCCTCAAAGCCATCCGCGAGGATGACGCAGGCTTTTTTCATGGCTTCTGCCCTCCACCGCCAAGTCTAGGACCGGGCGGCGCGCTTGGCAAGCGCGGGCGGCGCGCGCGGCGGCCGTTGCGCCTAGTTCTGGCCGCGGGCTGCGGGCGGGGGCGAGGGCTCGCGGCGGCTCTCTCCGAGGTCCCCCGTGATGCTGTAGCCCGTGCGTTCCCACCAGCCCTTGTAGTCGGCCTCGGCGGAAAGCGTTATGCGCTTCACCCATTTGACCCACTTGTAGCCCCACTTTGCCTCCGCGGCCACCTGGAAGGGAAAGCCGCGCTCGGGCGGCAGCTCGATGCCGTTTATCGACGAGGCGAGGATGAGGTGGCGTGAGCGGAGGTCGGCGAGGGGGACGCTCGAGCTGTAGCCGTCGATGGCCTCGAAGATGACGGTGGTGGCCTCCGGAAACGCGCCCGCGCGGTCGATGAGGTCCTCGAGGAGGAGGCCGCCCCAGAGGGCGGTGGCCGTCCAGCCCTCGACACAATGGAGGGTGATCACCTTCTCCGCACGAGGGAAGCCGAGGGCCTCGGCAAGGGTCAGGGAGAGGGGCTCCCGCACGAGGCCGTCCACGACGAGGCGGTAGCTCGCCCTGCCGACGCCCGGAGGCCCCATGATGGAGACCTCGGGGATGCCGGCGGCCGCGTCCAGGCGCTGGCCCTGGTACTCGGTCACTTCCCCGGGGGCGAAGGTCAGCGCCTCCGGCCTTGTGGCGCCCGAGGTGGCGCCCGAGGTGGCGTCCGACGGGGCGGCGGCGGGGGCGGGGGCGGCGGCGGGGGCGGCGGCGACCCCGGGCGGGGCCGCC
>JANYKC010000013.1 GCA_025358255.1 Spirochaetaceae bacterium | reverse complement strand
TCATGGTGCCCTCGTCGACGGTGCCGATCTGGAACTCGGGCCATGCCCCGTCCCGATGCCCTCGAGTTCATGCAATACAGCCGGAATGGCGTCGATCGCATCGCCTGCCGCATCGAGCGCGGAGGGCTGGCTTTTGTCGCGGAGACCCCGCGGAAGGCCCTCTTCGTCGACTTGAGCAGGTTCACGAGGCTCGCCGCCTTGGTCGCGGTCCTCCTCCTGGCGATGGGAATGCTGGCCTCCTTTCTCATCTCCCGCCGGCTCACGGGCTCGATCAGTTCCCTCGTCGGCGCCGCCCGCCGCATCGCCGAGAAGGACTACCGCTTCGAGCTCGATATCAATACAGGGGACGAGATGGAGTTCCTCTACTCGGCCTTCAAGGACATGGGCGGGGAGATCTCGCGCTTCACCACGGACCTCGAGGTCCTGGTAGCGGCGCGAACCGGAGGAAAGGCGGCGATTTCCTCGAGAGGGAGACCGCGCGCACATCGCGCTACGGCAACGCCCTCTCCCTCATCTTCTTCGACATCGACCACTTCAAGTCGGTTAACGACCGCCATGGCCACGGGATGGGCGATGCCGTCCTCGCGGGGGTCGCGCGCGCGGCCCAAGGGGTCTTGAGGCCGGTCGACCTCGTGGCGCGCTGGGGCGGCGAGGAATTCCTCGTCATCCTGCCCGAGACGGAGCTCGAAGGCGGCCTTTCGGCCGGGGAGAAGATACGTTGTGCGATCCAGGATGCCGTCTTCACCGAAGGCCTCAAGGTGACCGTCAGCGTCAACGTGGCGCAGTTCATCCCAACCGAGGCCGCCGATGCCCTCGTTGCCCGGGCCGATGCGGCGATGCATGAATCCAAGAGGAAAGGGCGCAACAGCTCCAGCTGCGCCCGCAAGGAGACATCGTGAGAAAAGCAATCATCCTGGCGGTCCTGTCCGCCATCCTCCTCGGCCCGGCGATGGCGCGCGACCTCGAGGAGATCCTCGCCAGCGGCAGGCTCGTCGTCGGCTTGCGCAAGACGCCGACCACCTACGTGGTGGATCCCAAGACCGGCGCGGAGAGCGGCCTGACCTGGGAGCTCGCGGCCTTCTTCGCGGCCTCGAAAGCCGATGGACGCTTCTCGGGCATCGTGAGGAAATACACGGGTTTCAGCTATGGGGAATACCTGGCGATCATGGGAGGGAAGCCCTAGTCCAGCGGCCTATCCCGTCTTTTTTGCCGCCTTGGGCGCGGCCTTAGGAAGCGCCATCGGGAATCTCCGCCTGTACTCATACATGAGCACAGCGCCCGCCGCGGACACGTTGAGCGAGTCCACATGGCCGCCCATCGGTATGGACAGGCAGCCGTCGCAGAGCTCCCGGATAAGGCGGGACACGCCCGCGCCTTCGTTGCCCAGGACGATGGCGGAGCGCGGGGGAAGGTCGGACTTGCCAAGGTCCTCGCCGCCCATGTCGGCGGCGTAGGCCCAGAAGCCGGCCTTGGCCAGGCGCTTGAGCGAGTCGGCGAGGTTGGCCACCAAGCAGAGGGGCACGTAGGCGATGGCGCCCGCCGAGGCCTTGCCCGTCGCCTCGGAGAGCGGCGCGGCGCGGCGCGTGGGGGCGATGACGAGGTCGGCGGCGAAGACGTCGGCCGAGCGGAGGAGGGCGCCGAAGTTCTGGGGATCCTCGATGTGGTCGAGGACGAGGACGAGGGCGGGTTTCCCTGCGGGGAGGCGCGTGATGAATTCGTCGAGGTCCACAGCGCCTGGCTCCTCGGCCTCCTGGGTCTCGAAGACGATGCCACGGTTGTCCGGCGCGATGCGGTCAAGCTCGGCCTTGGCGGTCTTCGTGACCTTGACGCCTTTTTTGGCCGCGAGTTCGAGGATGTCCTTGATCCGAGGTCCGGAACCGGAGACGAGGAGGGCCCCGCTTGTCCCCGCCCGAAGGGCCTCGTCTATGGCATGGAAGCCGGAAAGTCGTCTCATGCGGCAATACTAGGCCTTTCCTGCCCGCCCCCACAAGCCCTTTCCTTGCTGCGACATGGGCGCCGACGAGATCGGCTTCCTCTCGAAGGCCTTCGGGAGCGAGGTCTTCAATGTCCATTCGCGGTCGAGCAGCCATCCCTACACTGCGGATGCCGGCGCTTTCCTGTCCTCGATCTACGTCGAGAACGCGGACGCCGTGCCTTTCCTTGCGGAGTTCGAGGGCTTTGGCGGGGTCTGCATCGATTATGCGCATTGGGAAAGCGCACGGCTCACCGGGGCAGGCGGTTATTCCGGTTTCGGGCCGCTGGCCGGTTCCCTGAGGATCGGCTGCTGCCACATCTCGGCCGTGAGGCCCGGCATCAGGTCGCCCTGGGGGGGCTTTGACCACCATCGCTTCTCCGACCCGGCAGAGCTAGACTATGTCCTTGGCTATCGTCGATTCCTCCCCGAATCATGGGCAAGCCTGGAGCTCGAAAACGGACTGCAGGAACAGCTCGCCGTCGCGGAGCGCCTGGCCGGGCTCTTGCTTCCCTGAAAGGCCGTGATAGAATTGCTGGTATGGAAGGGTCGCTTCCAGGTCCCCGTAGCGCGCATCCCGCCTTCGGGGCTTCGCCGCCGTAGACCGGGCAGGTGCCGACCAGCATCATTCCTCCGTGGCATCCACCCAAGGCCTGTCGCACTCCAAAGGAGCGTCAGCCATGGAAAAAAGCCGCTTTTCGATCCTCGCCGTCTTCCTCGCCTCCGCCCTCATCCTCTCCTGTCCCTCCGCGGTGACCGGCTTCAAGCCCGCGGCCCCGACCTCCGTGGCGGCCGCGGCCCTCTCGTCGTCGTCCATCGCCCTCAGCTGGGTCGACGCTTCGAGCGGCAAGGCCTCGTTCAAGGTCGAGCGCAGCAGCTCCGCGACGGGCACCTTCACCCTCGCCGGCTTCCCCGCGGCGACGGTGACCACCTGGACCGACACCGGCCTCTCGTCCTCGACGGCCTATTGGTACAGGGTCTATGCCGTCCTTGGCACCCTGGTCTCGGACTACAGCGCCGTCGTCACCGCCACGACCGAGGCCAGCCCGACCGGCGGCGGCAGCCAGGTCCCGACGGTTCCCGCCGCTCCGACCAACCTGGCCGTGGCCGCGGCAGGCAAGACCTCGATCAGCCTCACCTGGACGGACAACGCCGACAACGAGACGGGCTATCGCGTCCTCCGCGTGACGAGCCTCACGGATGCCAATCCCGTGGTCGCCAGCGGGACCTCGCCCCTGGCGGCGAACACGACGAGCTTCACCGAGACGGGGCTTTCGGCGGCCACGGACTACTATTATGTCGTAGTTGCGATCAATTCCGTGGGCAGCTCCGACATGACCTCCCTCGTCGGGGCGACCACCCTCTCCTCCTCGAGCCTCCTCGCCCCGACGGGAGTCGCCGCGTCCAAGGGGACCTTCGGCACCAAGATCTACCTTGACTGGACTGCCGTACCGGGCGCGGCCGGCTACAAGACCTGGGAATCCTGGGCCACGGACTCTCCCTTCACCCTCCTCGGGCAGTCCACCACGAACTACGCGTGGATCAACAACTCGACGGCACAGACGCACAACTTCTTCAAGGTCTGCGCCGTGGATTCGTCGGGGAACCAGACGGGAAGGAGCGCCGTCGTCGAGGGCTGGGCCGGCAGCTCGCCTTTCGACGAGGATTTCGAGGCGCCCAGGCTGCAGGGATACTGGGACCAGCGCCTTGTCGCCACGTCGACCCAGGCGGTGGCGACCCTCGCCTCGCCTGGCTATGGTGGCACGGGATCCTGCCTGGCCTTGAGCGGAGGCGACGGCGCGAAATACGCGGGCTACAGCGTGGACTCGGGCAGCAACCTCACGCCGACCTCCATCTCCTTCCGGGTGAAGGCATCGGCGGTGTCCAACACCGCCTATTTCGGCGCCTATGACGATTCGGCCACGCCGCTGCGGGCCATCTACGCCAAGTTCACCTCCACGGGGAAGATCGTCGTGGTGAACTGGGATTCCGTCTGGAAAGGCAATGTCAGCTACGCCGCGAACACCTGGTACAAGCTCGAGTTCCAGAATTTCAATTGGACGGCCAGCCCCCACCCGACCTACGACTTCTACGTGGACGGAAGCCTCGCTGCCTCGGGGGTGACCTTCTACTACGACGCGACCAGCTTCGCCTCCCTCCACCTCTTCCTCCTGGACGCGGGCGTCCAGGCATATTGGGACGATATCCTCGTGCAGTGAGGAAGGCATCCATGACGCTCCGCACCTTGACGGCGATCTTCCTCCTCCTGTCCACGTCGATGGCTTCGGTGGCGCCTGCGGCGGCGCAATCGCCGGGGACGGCTTCGCCTGGGGCCTTGTCGACCAAGGCCGCACAACGCGGCATGGCCCTATACCTCCTCAGCCTCGATGCCGCGCCGGGCATCGACCTTCCCCTGGAAAGCGGGCTTGGCCTCTTCACCTTGGGCGGAGGGATGGACCTCAGGGGCAACATCCCTGTCGTCGGGCCCTGGCTTTCCCTGGGAGGGGATCTCGGCTATTCCTGGCTCCCCTTGCGCACCGGCAGCTCCCTCTCCCTCGCCTCCCTCCTTTTCGGCGCGCGGTTTCTCCTCGAGCCCCAGCCGCGATTCAACCTCCGCGCCTTCCTGGGCGTCGGCGGCTGGTACGGCTTCGTCAACGCGTCCATGCTCGGCCCCGACGGCCTACCCTACGCCGACCAGCAGGGCGGTGGAGCCGCTATCCTTGGCGGAGCAGGTTTCGACCTCTTCCTCTCGCCCACCTTGAGCGTCGGGCTCGAGGCCGCCTATCGCGAGTGCCTGGGCCTGGCAGGCAGCCTCCGCTTCTCGCTTGGCACCACCTTCCACCTGGATGGCCTGGCGCGCAAGGTCGACCTCGAGGGCGGCGATTCCGCGGAGCTTTTTCCCTCCCTCTACAAGGGTTTCGAGACTGCGCCGATCGTCCGCGCCACGTTGACGAACCGGGAGCGTTTTCCCCTGACCAATGTCAGCGTGGGCCTTTTCATCCGCGACCTCATGGACTCGCCGACCCGGGTCGAAGTGAGCGGGCGCATCGAGCCCGGGCAGTCAAGGAGCGTCGCGCTTCCCGCCGTCATCTCGAACCGGGTGCTATCCCTTGCCGAGGAGGGGCGGCGCGCTGTCGAGCTCCGCTGCGACTACACGATCAACGGCAAGAAGGCTTCGGGAACCGCCTCGGCCGCGATCGTGGTGCATGGGCGCAACGCCATCACCTGGGACGACGACCGCAAGATCGCCTCCTTCATGGACCCCCAGGCCCCGGCCATACTCGGGTTCGCCAAGCCGGTGGCCGTCATGGTGCGCGACCGCGAAGCCCCTTCCATAGACCTCAACCTCAGGATGGGGATGGCCCTCTTCGAGGCCCTTTCCCAGGCGGGCATCGGCTATGTGGTGGACCCGAACACCCCCGCCTATGGCCAGGCATCGGGCGACCCCCGCACCATAGATTTCGTCCAATACGCGGTTCAGACCCTCGGGTGGAAGGGCGGCGACTGCGACGACCTCACCACCCTTTTCTGTTCCCTCCTCGAATCCATCGGCATCGAGTCCGCCTTCATAACGGTGCCCGGCCACATCTACGCCGCCCTTCCCCTGCGCCTTTCGCCGGAGGAGGCGCGGAGGACCCTCTCCACCAGCGAAGACCTCATCGTGAGCGGGGGCAAGGCCTGGTTGCCGATAGAGATCACGGCCATGGGCAAGCCCTTCCTCGAGGCCTGGGCACTCGGTGCCCGCGAATGGCGGGAGGCCCAGGCGCAGGGGCAAGGCGCCTTCCACGAGGTCCATGCCTGCTGGGAAAGCTATACGATCGCCGGTTCACCGCCCGACAGGCTGTTTTCGCCCCAGCCGGACATGCCCCGCGTCCAGGGGCGCTACGCGCAAGCCCTGGCGACGGTCCTTGCCAGGGAGCTGGGCCCGAAGGAGGCAGCGCTGCTCGCGAGGATCAGGGCCAACCAGGGCTCGGCCAAGGACTATGCCAGCCTGGGCCTCCTGTATGCCCGCTATGGCCTCCTGGACAAGGCGGAGCAGGCCTTCACGTCGGCCCTCGCCGGAGGCGAGTCGGTGGCCCTCCTTGACAACCTTGCCACGGTCTATCGCCTGAAGGCGGACTGGTCCCTGGCCCTCGAGGCCTTCGCGCGCGTGGAGAGGCTCAACCCGCAGGACGTCACCATGCTTATCGGGACGGCCCTCGTGAACCGCGAGCTTTCGAACGAGGCACTCGTCCGTTCCTATTTCGCTCGGGCCCTCCAGGCTTCTCCCGCCATCGCCGCCAGGTATCCCTGGCTCGGCCAGGGCGGCGGGGCGGATACCGCCAGGGCCGAGGACCTTTTGGGGCTGCGCAGCGAAGCCACATGGGTGGAGGGCGAGTGATGCGCGCGCGCCGCTTGACCGCCTGCCTCGCCGTGGCCCTTCCCTTCATGGGAGCCGCCCTTGTCCTCGCCGCAGGCGCGGCGGGCTGCACGAGTCCCCTCCGCGAAGCCCTGGTGACGGCGATGGCCGATTACTATTCCACCAACACCGTGGTCAAGGCCTCCGGGAACACGATCCGCGACGGGTCGGGCATCGACAAGGCCTCGCCCCTCGTGTTCGAGTTCAGCCAGTCCATGGATCCTGGGGTGGTGGCCCTCGGCGGCGACCTCGCCGCCGAGGGCGGAAGCCCGACCTGGTCGGCGACCACCGTCGCGAACGACACCCTGACGCTGGCCCCCCTGGCCACCTGGTCTCCCGGAACCACGCGGACCGTCACGCTTTCCTTCGCTGCAGGCGCGACGGGGAGCGTCACGGCCCAGTCCTTCACGCTCGGCATCCTGGACACCGTGGTCTACGTGGATGCGGCCCAGGGCGACGACCTCCAGGGAGGCACCGCGGCCAAGCCGATGAAGAGCATCAAGCTCGCCGTGGAGCGCGCCGCCGCCATCTATGCCAAGGCGGAGGTCCATGTGGCGGGCGGCAGCTATGAGGTCAACTACCTCCTCGGCTCCCACATCAAGATGATGCCGGGCATCAGCCTATACGGAGGCTATTCCCCGGCTGACTGGAGCCTGAGGGATCCGGTGGCCTGGCCTTCCATCATCCAGAACGCTGGCAGCGCCACGACCCAGGAGACCCTCAGGGCAGTGGACTGCGGCGAGGGCCTGGGCCGGGACACGGTCCTGGACGGGTTCACCATCCGGGCAGGGGGCACGGTCGCCGCGAACGGCAGCGCGGCCGTCTACTGCAAGAATTCCGGGCCGACCATAAGCAACAACCAATTGGGCGGAGGAACGGGCAAGAACAGCAACGGCGTCGTCGTCAAGAACGGCACGCCCCTCATCAAGGGCAACACGGTGGACGGAGGAAGCGGGACCGACTCGACCGGCATCTACGACTGGAACAGCGGCAGCGGCCTGGTCATCGAGGGCAACACCATCACCGGCGGACAGGGAAGCTCCTCACGGATCGGCATCTACAACGGGGGAGATGTCCAGGGCGCCTCGGGACCGGTCATCCGCGGCAACTCCATCATCGCCTCCGACACCTACTCTGGCGACGCCATAGGCATCTACAATTCCAACGCCGATACCCTCATCGAATCCAACCTGGTCCATGCGGGGAAGTTCTCCCACGGGGGTATGGGGATCTGGGACGTTACGGGCTCGCGCACCGTCATCAGGAGCAACGAGATCGACGGCGGCGAAAGCGAGGAGTACGCCCTCTATGCGACCGGCGTGGCCATCGGCATCAGCCTGTCCGGGGAAAGCTCGACCATCCAGAACAACACGATCTGCGGCGGTTCGACGAGCAGCCTCAAGTCCGGCTGCAGCTCCTCAGGCATCGTCCTCATGCAGGGGCTGGCCGCGGACACGACCATCATAGAGAACAACATCATCTTCACGATCAAGGGCAACTCCAGGACCGGAGTGCTCGTCGGCGTGGAGGGGCTCAAGCCCAAGAGCTTCGCGAACAATGACATCTTCGACTGTCCCTTCGCGTTGTACACGATCCCCTCATCCAGCGGGTCGTCGACCTGGGTCATGACCGCCGCCGGTTTTTCCTCCTTCCCCTGGGCCTCGGGGAACCTTTCCGTGGATCCCCTCCTTGTCCTCACGGCCTCGAACGGCAGCGTCACGGGTTCGGATTGGCGCCTCGGCGCAGCTTCCCCGGTCAAGGGTGCGGGGAAGGCCATCGCCGACATCACCCTTGACCGCGGCGGCAACCCGCGGACCGGCGCCTTGAGCATTGGCGCCTGGCAATGATCCGCCCCCACGCGGGACGCCATGTTTTTTTTTGCGCTCCGATGCGCGATGATCCAGAGCGGCCTGCATAGGCAGGATCGATCCGGTGGTGGTCTGCTCGCTGTCGACCAACATGAAGCGCGCCTATGAGCCCGGCAACGTCCTCCTCGGCCCAGGCGAGGGGAAGCTTGCGAAGGGGAGCATCGTGGTCGTAACCCAGGTGTCCGCGGTAGACAAGGCAGCCCTCGGGGAATTCATCGGCAGCCTGGGCAGGGAAACGATGGAGGCGATATTCTCCGGCATGAAACTCCAGCAGGGCATGGCGGCGGAGAAAAGCGGGTCCGCCGGGGGAAAGGGGGCGCGCTAGGCGAATGCCGGCAGTCGCGGCATCCCTCCTCCTGGCAAGCGCCCCCCGTCTTCCTGCGTCAAGGCATCACGCTGAATTCCTGCACCACCTGTATCGCGCTCTGCACGTCGGAGACGCCGCTGACCATCCTCGCCGTCGAGATGGCCTCGTCGATCGAAATCTGGGTGTTCGCGACGCCATGGAGGGAGACGTGGCTTCCGCGGGCCTCCGCCTCGAGGAAGTGCACGGGGATGTGGCGGGTGTACGCGATCTCGGTGACGACGCGGTGGGCAAGGAGGAGCTCGGCGATGCGCGCCGCGCCGGCTGCCTCCTTCTCCTTGGTCGAGACAAGGCGGCGGTACTGGTCCACGAGTAATGCGGCCTCCTCCACCGTGAACTGCCCGGTGTTGATGACGAGGCCATATTCGCGGGCATCGCGCCAGTCCACGGAGAAGAAATACTTGTTGAAGCCGCTCCTTTCGTGGTCGGAGTGCTCGATGAGCTGGAGGGCGCGCTTTTCGTCGCAGTGGTAGAGGTCCATAAGGCGCCTGGCGCGAAGGGCGAGGGGAGAGGTGACGCGGACCGTGGCAAGGTTCGCGACGCCCCGAAGGATCGCGTTGGCCGCCCGCCCCACGATGACGCTGTCCCCTTCGGCGGCCTCCTCGTAGATGACCAGCTTGAGGAAGTGGAGATAGTCGTCGCGCTCCTGGGATAGCGAGGCCCAGAGCCCGGGCTTCCTCTCGTCGAATTTCTGGAGCTTCCCAGGCGTGAGTCCATGCTTGCCAAGCCTGTCCTCGATGTCCTGGCGGTCGAGGATCCGCAGGCCCGTTATGCGAACGAGTTCGTCGGCCAGTTCCTCGCCGAAGGCCCCGATCTCACGGGCAATCGTGACAATCGCCATACGCGCCTCCTTTTTCGTTTTCCGTCTCCCTTAACCCTAGTCCCTGCGGACCGACATGTCAAAGCGCGATGGCTTAACCCTGTCCGCTCTTCCCGGCTATAGTGGGCCCACAATGGAAAGGTATGGAGAACTCGCCGCATTCGGCACCGCGCTTTGCTGGACCGCTTCCGCCCTCTTTTTCGAGGACGCCTCCCGGCGCGTGGGAGCCTTGGCAGTCAATTTCTGGAAAGTGGCCTTCGCCTTTGTGTTCCTTGCCGTGGCCGGCCTCCTGTTCCGCGGCATGCCCCTGCCCTTGGACGCCCCGCGCGAGGCTTGGCTCTGGCTGCCCCTTTCCGCCCTCATCGGCTTCGTCGTGGCCGATTATTTCCTCTTCAACGCCTACATCATGGTCGGCTCGAGGCTGACTGTCCTGTTCCAGCCCTTGTCCCCGCTCTTCGCCGCCATCCTGAGCTTCCTGGTACTGGGCGAGGTGATGCGGTCGGCGGCCCTCATCGCGATGGCAGTGGTCGTGGTCGGCATCCTCATCGTGGTCGTCTCGAGGGGCCGGTCGCGCAGCGACGAGGCGGTGAAGCTCCGGGCCAGCCCGCGCCTCATCAAGGGCCTGGCCTTCGCCCTCCTTTCGGCCTTTTTCAACGCCCTGGGCTTCGTCCTCTCCAAGAAGGGCCTATCAGGCGGCTATGACGCCATTGCCGGAACGCAGATGCGGGTGATGACAGCCCTCCTGGGCTTCGGCCTCCAGGCCCTGGTTTTCCGCCAGGCGCGGGAAGTTTTTGTCCGGGCTCCACGGGATCGGGCGGCATTCAAGGCGACTTCGATCGGCGCCGTGTTCGGGCCCTTCGTTGGCGTCACCTTGTCCCTTTTCGCCGTCCAGCACACCTCGGCCGGCGCCGCCATGACCCTCATGGCCCTGACCCCCGTCCTCATCATCGCCCCGGCGATCTTCATCCAGAAGCAGAAAATCCATGTCCTGGAAATACTGGGCGCCGCCGTGGCCGTGGGGGGTGCGGCGCTTTTTTTCCTCCTCTAGCCCCCTAGTGTCCTGTCAGATTCGCTTCGCTCAACTGCGGAAACCGCAGAGCCCTGTCCCGCAGGGCCGGTGGCGGGATAGGGCTCAGGCGTCATGTATCTGACAGGACGCTTGGCAGATGAGATCATGAGACGATCCCACCAAGGCGCTCTCGCCCCATGTGGCCGGGGAGCTCGGGGGATCGAGGCCAATCCGACCTACGAGACCCTGGTGGCGGCGGTGGCCCTCATCCGCAGGGAAGGCTATGACTTCCTCCTTGCCGTGGGGGGCGGTTCGGTGATCGACGGGACCAAGTTCATCGCGGCGGCCGCCTTTTATGACCAGGGCGGCCCTCGGGACATCCTGGCGAAAGACCCTCCAGTTTCGGCCGCCCTTCCTTTTGGAACCGTCCTCACCCTGCCCGCCACCGGATCGGAGATGGACGCTACGGCCTTCATCACCCGCAGGGCCCTCAAGGCAAAGTCCGCCTTCATGAGCGAGCGCGTTTTTTCCCCGCTTTTCCCTCCTCGATCCGACCTCTGCCTATACCATCCCCGCGCGGCAGATCGGCAATGGCGCGGGCGGCAAGGCCGACCTCCAGGTCGTGCGCAGGGTGCTTGAGGCCAGCCTCTAGCGCGAAAAGGCATTCGGGGAAAAAATACTTACTATCCTCTGTTCATTATTGACGCAGGCGTCATTGTTGGACATTATCATTGCATGTCCTGGAAGGCAGTCCTTGGCCTTTTTGGGGCAGTCTATTTCGACCGTAAATGACACTAGTGTCATTAATAAATCGGACCAGCCGGGAGACACCATGCCATGGATGCGTTCAAGATCCTCGAGATAAAGAAAAGCGTCTACGAAGGCAATGATGCCCGGGCCAAGTCGCTGCGGGCCGAGCTGGGCAGGGACAAGGTTTTCCTACTGAACCTGATGTCCTCCCCGGGCTCCGGCAAGACGACGACGATCCTCCGGACCATCGAGGCCCTTGAAGCCGAAATGCGCATCGGGATCCTGGAAGCCGACATCGACTCGGATGTCGATGCCCGTGCGGTCGCGAAGACCGGCACCAGGGTGATCCAGCTGCATTCCGGGGGCATGTGCCACCTCGACGCGGAGATGACGCGGCAAGGCCTCGCGGGCCTTGGCACCGAGGGGATCGACCTGGTCATCCTCGAGAACATCGGCAACCTGATCTGCACCGCCGAGTTCGATACCGGCGCAACGAAAAACGCCATGATCCTCTCGGTGCCCGAAGGCGACGACAAGCCGCTGAAATATCCCGTGATGTTCTCGATGGTCGACGTCTTGCTGGTCAACAAGATCGACGCCATGGAGTTCTTCGATTTCGATTTAGAGGCGCTGCGGGAGCGCGTCCTGCGCCTGAATCCCAAGGTCCGGATCATCCCCATCTCGGCGAAGACCGGCGAGGGGATGGACCAGTGGGCCGACTGGATGCGCGCGGCGGTCAGGCATTGCAAGGAATCGTAGCGGAAAGCCCATATCCATCCGAGGAGGAGATACCCATGGTCAAGGAAAAGGTGCTCGATCTCGCGAACAAGATCTCGAGGACCAAGCGCGGCGCGAAGGACGAAATAATCCCCGAATATCCCGAATACCGGATACTTGAACCCGTGGTCACGGAGGAGATGGCCGAAGTCGGGCTCTGCCTTGAGCTGCGCAGGCCGATGAGCGCCCAGGAGATAGCTCCACTGTGCGGGAAGTCCGTGGAGGAGACGTCGAAGCTGCTCTGGGAACTGGCCCTTGCCGGCACGGCCTTTGTCAACGAGATCGACGGGGTAGACAAGTACTGGCATGACATCTGGGTCCCTGGCCACATGGAGATGATGGCCAACAACAGGGAAAACGTCAGGAAATTCCCGCAGATCGCCGAGGCTTTCGACGCCTACGGGAAGAGGAGGGGGCCGGCCACGGCGGGGAACTTCCCCGTCGGCCTCGGGCCCATGCGGGTCATCCCGATCGAGCGGTCCATCGACGGCGAGACCCGGCGGGCCTCCTACGAGGAAGTCTCCACCTATCTCAACGAGAACGAGGTGTTTTCGGTCTCCGACTGCTCCTGCAGGACCTCCCGGGAAGTGATGGGAGAGGGCTGCGGCCACCTGAAGGAGGACATGTGCATCCAGATGGGCCATGCCGCCGAGTACTATGTCCGCACGGGCAGGGGCCGGAAGATCAGCCGCGAAGAGGCTTTCGAGATCATCAGGAAGGCCGAGGCGAACGGCCTCATGCACCAGATCCCCAACACCGACGGCCCGGGCAAGACCCACGCCATCTGCAACTGCTGCGGCTGCGGCTGCTTCGCCCTGCGGATCGCCCAGATGTGGACGAACCCCGACATGGTGCGCTCGAACTATGTCTCCCGCGTGGACAAGGACAAGTGCGTGGCCTGCGGGGAATGCGTGGAGAACTGTCCCACCAACGCGCTCCGGCTTGGCCAGAAAATATGCGCGATCACGCCCATTATCGAAAGCCGAAGGGACCTTCCCCACGATACCGAATGGGGCCCGGACAAATGGAACTATGACTACCGCAGCAACCGGAAGGTCGTCGTCGAGACGGGGTCGAGCCCGTGCAAGGCGGAATGCCCCGCCCATATCGGCATCCAGGGCTACATCAAGAAGGCCTCCCAGGGGAAATACCGGGAAGCCCTCGAGCTGATCAAGCGGGAGAACCCCTTCCCCGCCGTATGCGGGCGCATCTGCCCGAGGAACTGCGAGTCGGCCTGCACCCGGGGCGAGGTCGACGACCCGGTCGCCATCGACGACATCAAGAGGTTCATCGCGGAGCAGGACCTCAATGAGGCGCATCGCTATGTCCCCGAGATTCGGCACGACTACGGCAAGAGGATCGCCGTCGTCGGAGCGGGCCCAGCCGGGCTATCCTGCGCTTTCTACCTGGCGGTGGACGGCTACAAGGTGACGGTGTTCGAGCGGCAAAAGGTGCTTGGCGGCATGCTTGTCCTGGGCATCCCCTCCTTCAGGCTCGGGAAGGAGGTCGTGAACGCGGAGATCGACATCCTCAAGGAGCTGGGCATCGAGTTCCGGACAGGCGTGGAGGTGGGCAAGGAAGTGAGCCTTGCCGACCTGCGTTTGCAGGGCTTCGAGGCCATCTACCTCGCGATCGGCGCCCAGGCAGGACGGAGACTCGGCATCGAAGGCGAGGACGCCGAGGGCGTGGTCACGGGCGTGGACCTCCTTCGCAGGGTCAACCTCCACGAGGAGATGCGGCTGGAGGGAAAGACCATCGTGATCGGCGGCGGGAACGTCGCGGTCGACGTGGCGCGGACCGCCACCAGGATCGGCGACGGCCAGGTCGACCTGTATTGCCTTGAAGGCAGGAAGGAGATGCCGGCCTTGGACGAGGAGGTCGACGAAGCGGTCCTGGAGGGCATAGGGATCAACAACTCCTGGGGACCCAAGCGCATCCTCGTGGAAAACGGCCGCGTCGCGGGCGTGGAGTTCAGGAAATGCGTCTCGGTCTTCGATGCTGACAGGAGGTTCAATCCCGTCTTCGACGAGACGGAGATGAAGGTCGTCAAGGCGGACAATGTCCTCGTTTCGGTGGGACAGGCCCTGGAGTGGGGCGCCCTGCTCGAGGGCAGCAGGGTAGAATTGAACCCGAACAAGACCATCAAGGCGGATCCCGTCACCTGCCAGACCGCGGAGCCCGACGTCTTCGCCGGCGGCGACGCCATGACCGGACCGAAGTTCGCCATCGATGCCATCGCGGTGGGCAAGGAAGCCGCCATCTCGATCCATCGCTTCGTCCAAGCGGGGCAGAGCCTGACCTTCGGCCGCACGAAGAGGGAATACCGCACGCTCGACAAGGCGAACCTGGACCTCGAAGGCTACGACCACCTGCCCAGACAGGCTGCCAGCCATGTCGAAGGGAAGAAGCCCGCGTCGACCTTCCAGGACCGGCGCGGCACCCTGACCGAAGCGCAGGTCAAGATGGAGACGGACCGCTGCCTCAGTTGCGGCGCGACGGTGGTGGATGAGTTCATGTGCGTCGGTTGCGGCGCCTGCACGACACGCTGCAAGTTCGACGCCATCTCCCTCGTCAAGGTCTATGACGCCCAGGGGCTGGAGCTCCGCGACCTGAAGCCCGCGGTGGTCAAGTACATGGTGCTGCGCAAGCTCCGGATAACCGTCAACAAGCCCGTGAAGTTCCTGCGGGCGCGACTGTCCAGGGAAAAGAGCAATTAGGATGTCCATTCGGAGGGAGCAAAGGCGCGGAGGGAGAACAGGAGATGAAGGGAAGGCGAAGGAGCCGGTCGAAAGGCCCGTCTTTCCTGGCATCTTTACACTTCCCTATGCCCTTCTTCCCCTGCGCCTCCGCGCCTTCCGCGTGGACTGTCCCCCTGTCCCCGATCAGGTTCCAGTCTGGCCAAAGGGGTAGCGCAGGTGCACGAGTTGGGCGTGGTGATCGAGGTCGTCAGGACGGTCCTGGACTTCGCGGAAAGGAACGGCGTGACCAGGATCGAGACCGTGGTCCTCCAGATGGGAGAGCTCTCCTCGATGGTCCCGAAGTACATCGAGGACTGCTACCCGGCCGCGGTCTACGGGACGAAGATGCAGGACACGACCTTGAGGATAGAGATCCTGCCGGGCAATGCCCTTTGCGGCGCTTGCGGAAAGGTCTTCAACCTCCTCCGGAATGCAGGCGGCTGCCCTGCCTGCGGAAGCGAGGAATGGGAACTGCTGGGCGGGAAGGAATTTATGATCAAGGAAATAGCGGCGCGCTAGCTCGCAATCCCGGAAGGGGCGCCGCGGGGTCCTCGCGGGCGCCGCGGGGTCCTCGCGGGCGCCGCGGAGTCCTCGCGGGCGCCGCGGGATCCTTGCGGGCGTCGTCCATCTCAGGAGGGCTGTCCAGGGTCTCGGAGACGCGCTCGTCCCCGGCGAGGGCCGCCTGGATGGAGTCATGGAGATTGGCGAGCTGCCGCAAGGGCGAGGTGAAGGCCTGGATCTTGACGAAGAGCGCTTCCCGGAGGTCGCGGACCCCGCCCTCGCCCGCGCGGATCGAGGAATTGCCGTTGAGTGCGGCCATCGCCACGAGCATCACGAGGGAAGAGACGGCCAAGCCGCGGTAGGGCTTGAGGATGTGCAGGAGCCTGCGGACATCGTTCATCGTCGCTCGCCGACTCACGTGGCGAAGAAGGCCGCCGTATCCTTGAGGAGGGCGCGTATGGGAAGGCCCTGGGGGCAGATGTCCTCGCACTGGCCGCATGCGCTGCAGGCTTCGCCCTTGCCCTTCAGCTTCGAATAGCCGGTGAGCCAGGGATCATTCGAATCCCATATCGCGCCCTTGTTGTAGGCCGCGAGGATGTCCGGGATGGGCACGCCCTCCGGGCAGGGCTGGCAGTAACGGCAGGCCGTGCAATCGGCTTTTGTCCGCGAGCGGAGCGCTGCCTTCGCGGCCTCGAAGACCGCCAGCTGGTCCGGGGACAGGGTCCCGGGACGCACGGCGTCCGCCACACGGAGGTTCTCCTCGAGCTGGGAGGCCTCGTTCATGCCTGAAAGGAGAAGGCTCGTTCCGGCATCGTTCCACACATAGCGAAGCGCCCATTCGGCGGGGCTCCAGCCTTCGGGCCGAGCCTCGTAGACGGCACTCAACTCAGGCGGAAGGTTCCTCGCCAGCTTTCCGCCTTTCAAGGGTTCCATCACCACCACTCCCAAGCCTTTGTCGGCGGCGTAGCGCAGGCCCGCGTGGCCGGCCTGGTAGTCGGTATCCATGTAGTTGTACTGGATTTGCCCGAAGGCCCAGCCGTCGTACTCGTCGATGATGCGGGGGAAGTCCGCCTTGCCGCCGTGGAAGGAGAAGGCGGCGTGGCGGATCTTGCCGGCAGCGCGGGCATCGTCCAGGTACTCGCGGACGCCGAAGTCCTTCATGCGGTCCCAGGCCGCGCCGTCAAGGCCGTGGACCAGGTAGAAGTCGAGGTGGTCCGTCTGGAGGCGCTCGAGCTGGATGTCGAGGTATGAGGCGAGCTCCTCGCGCGACTTCACGAGCTGCTGGGGCAGCTTGGTGGCGAGCATGACCCTGTCCCGCCAGGGGCCGGACAGGGCGCGGCCCACGAAGGGCTCGCTCTCCCCCTTGGAGCCGAAGCCGCCGCCCGCGGCATGGTAGAACCATGCCGTGTCGATGTAGTTGACCCCCGCGTCGATCGCGTCGTGGAGGAGCTTGGTCGCTGCCTCCTCGTCGATCTTGTCCGGGGCGCCCGCCGTGGGCAGGCGCATGCAGCCGAAACCGAGGATCGAAACATCAAGTCCGGTCTGGCCGAGCTTGCGATATTGCATTAACTTCCTCCACTTCGCGGATAAAGCCGGTGCAGGACCGCCGGCGAGAGGGACATTGTAGAAAGGAGAGGGCCGCATGACAAGGCGCGCGATCCCTCCTTTGCGGCTTTTTCAGCGCCTTTTCGATGGCAGGGACAAGCCCTTGGGCCGCGCAGACAACCCGCTTTCACAAGGATACCGTGTCAGCCTTCATGCTCGGAACGCATCCAGGCGCAGCTTGCCGTTGCATCGTAGCCCAGGGGCGTCATTTTCCCCCGAGGTCGACAGCACCTTCCAGGCCTTGTGCAACAGTGATTGGGCAATGAACACACAGTTGTTGGGGAAAGCCGCGGTGGCAAGCCCGAGCTTCACCGGTTCCGTCATCATGCCCGGTTCCGGGATCTGGGACAGTTCCGGGAATGCCTGGGTCGGCACCTCAACCCCTGGCGGGGGCACCTGGGATTCCCTGTGCGGCTTGCTGGATTGGAGGGGCTATGGGAGCCTCGGCGGCTCAGCCAACCTTGGCGCATTCGCCGTGGGGACGAGTTTTGGACAAACCGGTTGGAGCCAGAATATCCCTTGCCTTGCGGGCCCTTCATACGTCATCGTCGGCGGCTTGACCTGCCAATCGGTGACCGAGAGCCCCGACGGGAGATTCAAGAAAGACATCCAGGCGCTAGAGGATCCACTGGAGTTGCTTTCGGGCTTGAGCGGCGTCTCGTTCCGCTGGCGCGTCGGCGAGTTCAAGGACAAGTCCTTCCTCGAGGGCCTGAAGTGCGGCCTGATCGCCCAGGACGTTCTTCAGGAGCTCAGGGAAACCATCGCAAGGCTCGAGGCAGCGAGGGGAGAGAACGGATTCTGCCATTCAGGCTGGCCCAGGCACTACCATCACTTGGCATCCAGGCTTGCCATGTGCCTTTCGATATGCGCCAGGAGCCCTTCATATCCGTCCACGCTCGGGGTATCCAGGCACTGTGTGCGGATGGAGGCCGGCGGCCGAAACAGGCATCCGGCGTCGGCGGCGCGGATCATCGACAGGTCATTGAAGGAGTCTCCCGCCGCGAAAACCTGGAAATTCAGGGACTTGAAGGCCTCGACGGATTTCCGCTTGCCATCCGTCTGCCTCATGCGGTAATCGCTGATGCGGCCAGCGCCGTCGATCACAAGGCTGTTGCAGAAAAGCGTCGGGTAGCCTAGCTTGGCCATGAGCGGTTTGGCGAACTGGGAGAAGGTGTCCGACAGGATGACAACCTGGGTCAGCTCCTTGAGCGTGGCAAGGAACCCGAGGGCTCCGTCGAGCGGCGCCATCGCCCCGATGGTTTTCTGTATGTCCGCAAGCTTGAGGCCTTTCGCGTCAAGGATTCCCAGGCGGTACTTCATCAGCTTGTCGTAATCAGGCTCGTCGCGGGTGGTCAGGCGCAATTCCGGAATCCCTGTCACGTCAGCGAAGGTGATCCAGATCTCGGGTACGAGCACTCCCTCAAGGTCCAGGCAAACAAGATGCATTGCGGTGCCCTCCGGTCCGACACTAGCATGGAAATCGCGGGTCGGGCAACCGGCCGTGGCGCGGCGCCTGGGGATGAAGGCCAGGATGGCAAGTGGACGACGTGATGAAACCAGTTGGGTGTTTCGCACATCGATCTTGTTGGAGATCAATCCTTGGTTTCCATGGGCGATGGTTCGAAGACGAGTATCCTGTCGCCCGCGAGGGGATGGGTTGCCATGCGTTATGCGATCCAATTGAGGGATTGTGCGGGACTCAAGGCGGGGAGATGGCGATCGGCATGGCCATCAGCCCCGACGGGAGGAGCCTCGCCTCGATCAGCCGGGACGGGACTATTCTGGCGCGGGGCGTCGCCGCAGGCAAATGGGCAAGGCCCTAGCGGAATAGGCTTCCGATCACCAAGAAAAAGAGGCTCTTCGCGTCTTCGTGTGGGTGAAATTCTCGGGATTAGGTGTCCGAAATCATCGTGGTCAGGATCTTCAACCTGAGGTGTTCCTCGTCGCGTAGGCCGTATGCCCGGCGTTGGATGACCTTGTTCCTGTTGTTGAGCCCCTCGACGAAGCAGAGCGAAGGTCTGTCCGCAAGCCCGCAGCAAGCGGCAAGACCTTCCCGGTCGCGCTCGACCAGGGCGGCGAACTTTCCAAAAGGCCCCAGCCTCTGCCACTTCAGCGAGTCTCGCCAATTGTCGAGGAACTTGCGCATCCACGCCTCTCTCCTGTACGTCCAGAGACTGTCGAAGGACTCCTTGAGGAGATAGGCCGTGCTCAGGCGTTTGTTGGCGGCGAATAGCTTCATCAATGACGCGCGCCCCTCGGTGGTGAGGCTCTCGGCGTTGGAGAGCAGCGTATGGCGTGGAACATGTCGAAGAGGATCGCCGCCTGCGGGGCGTGTCCCTCTTTCTCCAGCGAGATCGAGAAGGGATTCCGCATATCCATCACGGCGAGCCTTATTTTTCGGGCCTTCCGTGGCCCCAGCCATTCGTGGAACATGTCCATGCCCAGCGTGGAGCGGTCGTCCCCGCCGAACCGGATCGGCCGCTTCCGATCGAGGTCGCGAACCACGATCCGCTAGGCATGCCTCTTCCTGATCGAGACTTCGTCCACGCCGATGATCTCGGGCGCGGGAGTCCCGGCCTTCGCCAGGAGCTTCGCCAGGAGAAGGTCAGGACCGGATGGGGCCCCGCTGTCCGTAGCAAGCGCCTTGCCCGTGCTTCCGCTCAAAATGCTTTCGCATAACGTGTTCAGGCAGGGGAGGGGCTTCTTGTCGTGGAAGGTCTCCACGAGGATGGCCGGCTTGAGCCTGTCGATTTGGAGATGGCGCGGAAAGCCTCCTCGCGGAGCCCATCATACCTCCCCATCGTCAGAGCCCCAGCCTGTAGGCCACCTCGTTCCAGCGGATCTCCTTGCGGAGCTCGTCGGGCTCGGTCCTCCTGTCGATGAGGAGGAACTCGATGCCGGCCATCTCGGCCCAATCGCGCATCCACTCGGTCTTCACGGCGCGGGAATAGCCCGTGTGGTGGGCGCCGCCCGCGATGATCCAGCATTCCGCCGCGCGGGCAAGGTCGGGTCGGGGCTTCAAGAGCACGCGGGCGACGGGGAGCTTAGGCATGGGCTTGGGTTCGACCGCATCGACCTCGTTCACGATCATGCGCATGCGGCCGCCCATGTCGACCAGGGTCGCGTTGATCGCCGGACCGCTCTCGCCGCAGAACACGAGGCGGGCGGGGTCGGCCTTCCCTCCGATGCCGAGGGGGTGGACCTCGAGACGGGGCTTTCCGGCGGCGATGGAGGGGCAGATCTCGAGCATGTGGGCGCTCAGGGCCGCAGGCCCCGCGGGGTCGAGGTTGTAGGTGTAGTCCTCGAGGAAGGACACGCCACCGAGGCCGGAGGCCATGACCTTCATCGCGCGCACGAGGCAGGCCGTTTTCCAGTCGCCTTCGGCGCCAAAGCCGTAGCCTTCGGCCATGAGCCGCTGGCTTGCGAGGCCGGGCAGCTGGCTGAGGCCATGGAGGTCCTGGAAGGTGTTCGTGTAGGCCCCGAAATCCCCGGCTTCCAGGAAAGCCCGCATGCCGAGCTCGATCCGCGCCTGCTCGCGCACGCGCGCCGCGCCCTCTCCGGTCCTCGCCTCGGGGGCCACCTCGTACTCGCGCCCGTAGGCTTCCACGAGGTTGTCGACCTCGGAATCGCCCACCTTCGAGATGGACTCGGCGAGGTCGCCCACGCCGAAGCCGTTCACCGACCAGCCGAGCTTTATCTGGGCCTCGACCTTGTCGCCCTCGGTGACCGCGACCTCGCGCATGTTGTCCCCGAAGCGGGCGACCTTGAGCGCCTTGCCATCAGCGAAGGCCGCCGCGGCGCGCATCCATCCCGAGAGCCTCTCGATGACGGCCGGGTCCTCCCAGTGGCCGACCACGACCTTGCGCGGGATCCGGAGTCGTGCGCCGATGAAGCCGTGCTCGCGGTCGCCGTGGGCCGACTGGTTCAGGTTCATGAAATCCATGTCGATCGAATCGAGGGGAATGTCCCGGTTGAACTGGGTGTGGAGATGGCACAGCGGGCGGCCCAGCTCGGTGAGTCCGGCTATCCACATCTTCGAGGGGCTGAAGGTGTGCATCCAGGTGATGATGCCGGCGCAGGCTGGGTCCGCGTTGGCTGCCCGGACCGTCTTGAGGATCTCGTCGGGACCGAGGACGACGGGCTTCCAGACGAGGGCGCAGGGCAGCTTCGGATCGAGGGACTGGACCATCCTCTTCGAGTGCTCGTCGACGGTCTTGAGGACCTCGCTCCCGTAGAGATCCTGGGAACCGACGACGAACCAGAACGCATATTTCCTGAGGTCGATCATCTGTGCATCTCCTTCTCGGCGAAAGCGCCGAGGGCTTTGTACTTCACGTATATCGCGTCGTAGGCGGCGTGGCGCCCGCGGTCGGGCGAATACCTGCGCTCGATCGGGGCGCGCATCGCCTTCTGCGCGTCGAGGGCGCTTGGATAGAGGCCGGCGACGCTCGCGGCGAACATGGCGCCGCCCAAGGCGCAGGACTGGTCGCTCGACGAGACGGCGATGTCCATGCCCAGGATGTCCGCGGTGATCTGCATGACGAGGGGGCTTTTGCGCGCCACTCCTCCCAGGGCCACGACGCGCTCGACGGGGAGTCCCTCTGCCCGCAACCGTTCCACGATGGCCCTGCTCCCGAAGGCGGCGGCCTCGATGAGGGCGCGGTACAGCGAGGGGGCGTCCACCCCGAGGCTGAGGCCGGCTATCGCTCCCGTGAGGGCCTGGTCGGCGTCAGGGGTCCTGCGCCCGTTCAGCCAGTCGAGGGCGACGACGCCCGACAGCGTCGGGCTTATCTTCGCCGCCTCGGCCTCGAGGGCCGGGAGGATCCTGTCCTCAAAGGCAGCGGCGTCGACCTCCGCGCCAAGCAGCCCGGCGCGGGCGGGCCATGCGAGGATCCGACGGAACCAGGCAAAGCAGTCGCCGAAGGCCGATTGCCCTGCCTCGTAGCCTATCATGCCCCGCACGACGGAGCCGTCCACCTGGCCGCAGATTCCCGCCACGAGCTTCTCTGGGCGCCCCGCGGCCGGTTTCGGGCCGATCATGATGTCGCAGGTGCTCGTCCCCATGATCTTGACGAGGGTGCCGGGCTCGATGTCGCCACCGACGGAGCCGATGTGGCAATCGAAGGCGCCTGCACCCACGACGACGTCCGTGGACAGGCCGAGGCGCCCGGCCCATTCGGGGCAAAGCCTTCCCACGGCCTCCTCGGCGGTGTAGGTCTCTGTCCCCAGGCTCGCGGCGAGCTCCGTGAGGCGCGGATCGAGGAGGTCGAGGAAGGCCGCGCTCGGATAGCCACCCCAGGACGCATGCCACATGGCCTTGTGCCCCATGGCGCAGCGGCTCCGCCTGATCGATGTGGCGCGCGTGACGCCTGAGAGGAGGGCGGGCATCCAGTCGCAGTGCTCGATGATGGTGACCGCGGCCTTCATCGGCGCCGAGCGGTTCTCGGCGAGGCGGAGCGCCTTCGCCCAGAACCACTCCGAGGAGTAGATGCCGCCCTCGTACATGGTATAGTCCACTCCGCCCCAGCCCCTCGCGAGCGCGTTGATGCGCTCGGCCTGGGCGACGGCCGTGTGGTCCTTCCAGAGCATGAACATGGCGTCGGGATCGTCCGAGAATTCAGGCTTCAGCGAGAGGGGCGAGCCTGACTCGTCGGCGAGGCAGGGCGTGGAGCCGGTGGTGTCGACGGTGATCCCCCGTACCCGACGGGCGACCTCGCCGCCAGCCTGCGAGAGCGCGGCGACGACGCAGTCCTCGAGGCTCTCGATATAGTCGAGAGGATGCTGGCGGAAGCGGTTCGCCTGCGGGTCGCAGTAATCGCCCTTGGCCCAGCGCCGGTAGGCGCTCACCGCGGCGCCGCGTTGCCCTCCGTTGGCGGCGTCCACGACGAGGGCGCGCACGGAATCGGAGCCGAAATCGATGCCAATCACGTAGTCCTGGTCCTGCTTGCCATTCACCAAGAAACCTCCTCGCGACAGCCAGCGCCAAGGAGGCGGCATCGCGAATCGCTGCCAATCAGTCTATTCGCCCAGGGGGATGTTCTCCTTGAAAAACAGTTCGAGCGGTATATCCGCGGAAAGGCGCGAAGCCGGCGCGTCCTCCCCCCGCACCACGGTGCGGAAGAGGAGCTCGAGGGCTTCCCTCGCCTGCTCGGCCGGGCGCTGCGACACGAGGCAGTCGATCGAGCCGTAGCGGAGGGCACGGATGTTGTCCGGGACCGCGTCCCACGAGACTATGGCGAGCCGGGACTTGAGCCCCCTCGCGGTGAGCCAGTCGCCCACGAGGTGTCCCGAGGAGTTGGCCACGAGTATGCCTCCCAAGTCCCGGGCATCGCCAAGGACCTTCTCGAGCGCGCCTTTCCCCGCCTGAGTCCTGTCGAGCACGGGGCATTCCACCGCGTCGATGCGCCGCACCTGTCCGTGATCGCGGAAGAAGGAGCGGAAACCATCGATGCGCTGCGCGATATGCCGGTCCCCGGCGTGGGCGGAGAGAGCCAGGAGCCTATCGGCGCCCGTTGAAAGGAGGGACATGACGCGTCCGGCGAGGTAGCCGCCGCGGAAAGGGTCCTGCGCCACGACGGCCACGGGGGAAGCCTCCTCGAGGTCTCCGTCGAAGAAGACATAGGGCGTCGGGTTGGCGGGCTTTCCCCCCTTGGCCTCCCGCCCCAGTCGGTCGAGCGCCGGTCCGAGGATCTCGTGCATGACTGGCGCGAAGAGGAGGCCGTCGCAAGGATCCTCGATGACTCCCTCGAGGAGCTTGCGGTACGTGGCTTCGTCGTAACGGTCGAACTCATCGACACGGACGGCGCAGCCGTACAGGGCCAGGGCGAGCTCCGCGCGCCGGATCCCCTGGAGGCAGAGCTCCCAGTACCCCGAGTCCTGCTCCGCCCGCGGCATTATGACGCGGAAGGTATAGGTCTTCTTGAGCGAGAGCTGCCGTGCGAGGATGTTCGGTTCGTATCCGAGTGAGGCTATGATCCCGCAGATCTTTTCCTTCGTCTCCACCGAGACCCCTCCCCTGTCGTGGAGGACACGGTCGACTGTGCCGATGGATACTCCTGCGAGGCGGGCTATTTCCTTTACGGTGATCTTCTCTTGCATTTACCTTTCCGTCGCCATGCTTGGATTGACCGTTAACGTACACGAAACATCTTCTTTTTACCACTCCCCCCGACATCCGTCAACCCAAAAGAATGGGAGTCTTCACTGTTTAATCCCTGGACGGCCCATTCGGCCGGAGCCAGGGCCTCGGGGACCGCTGAAGAGAGATGCAGGCATTGCCAGCAGGCCAGGTTGATGCCAAATAAATGGAAGGCGAGCACGTCGTCGATCAAGCATATTTGGGGGTTGGAATAATAGGGGCCACTGGATGCAGGATTCTGAATTAAAGGGCCAAGCCGGCGCGATCATCCGCGACAAGCCCAAGCATTTCTTGCCGCCGTGATGCAGTTGACAATCATCACGGCAGCTGGCAAGGCCTGTGGGACCGATAGGCTGCGGCAAAATCCCTAAAGATAGTGGAGATAAAACCTGAATAAAAATAAAAGTTGACAAAACGGAAAAAGGGATGGATAACAATCAACGTGTACGTACACGTAAATGGCAGTTCCGCCATAGCGTCTACAGGGAGGAAATCCGAAGGCGAGCCCCAAACCCAGGGCGTCCGTGCCGGGGTTTGAGTGGGCAAGGAGGGGAGGGCCTCAGGAATTGTCTCCGCCGACGCACTTAATCGAGTTTGGCATATGTGCGGCGTTGCCGCCCACCTGATCTGTAGTCGTCTCGAATCGATGGAGGTACGGAATGGCATTCAAGGCAAAGACAGTCTTGACGGTTCTCTTGCTCGCGCTGGCGATGGTGGGCTTCGCGACGGGCCAATCCTTGATCAAGGTAGGCATCGTGAACTTGCCACCCGAGGAATCCGGCTACCGGCAGGCCAACGTCGAGGACATGAACACCGTTTTCTCGAAGGCGAACGGCTATGACGCGAAGCAGACCAACACAGGCGACAACAGCGAGCAGATCGCGGCGGCCCAGGGCTACATCCGCGACGGCGTGAAGTACCTGCTGATCTCCGCGGCGAACGCCTCGGGCTGGGATAACGTGCTCAAGTCCGCGAAGACCGCCGGAGTGACGGTTTTCCTCTTCGACCGCCTCATCCAGACGGATACCTCGAACTTCCGCGCCGCCCTCGTCTCCGACATGGCCGCCGAGGGAAGCACGGCGGTGAACTGGCTCCTGGGCCAGAAGCTCCCCAATTACAATGTGATCCTCATCCGCGGCCAGATGGGCTCAGCGGCCGAGCTCGGCCGCTCAGGCGCGCTGCTCAAGGCCCGCGATGCGGCCAAGGTCAAGATTGTCGCGGATGGCACAGGCGGAGACAGCTGGAGCCCCGAGGAGGCCCGCAGGGTGGTCGAGGCCGCGATAACCGCAGGGAAGGATTTCAACGTCATCTACGCCGAAATGGAAATGGCAAGTAGTTTTCCCCACTATTCGGTAAATAAGAATCCCCACCCTGCGACGGGTTATTCCTCCTTCTTTGACGTGATGCGATACGACTCCCCCGAGAGGGAAAATATCTTCGAATGATGCATGAGACGGTCCAGCAGCGCAGCGGTCATGACCTCGTCGCCCATGAGTTCTGCCCAAGAGTTCAAGTCCTTGTTGCTCGTGACGGTGATTGATGCCCTTTCATAGAGATCCGAGACGAATGTGAAAAACAGATTTGCTTCCCTGCGCTCGATTGGCGTGTAGCCGATCTCGTCGATGATGACCATGTTGGCTTTCGCGAGCCGGCTCAGCCTGAACTGGGCGCTGCGAGCAGCATCCGCCCGCACCAGGAGCTTTATCAGCGAGGTCATGCGCTCATAGCAGACCGAATAGCCTTTTCGCACGGCCACATGGCCGAGGGCGATGGCTAGGTGCGTTTTTCCGAGCCCGGGTGGCCCAAAAAGCAGCAGATTCTCGTGCCGGTCTATCCAGGAGCACTCGGCGAGCTCAGAGAGGTCGCGCTTTGCGATCCCGCTCACCCGAGCGACCTTGAAATCCTCAAGCCGCTTTACGACGGGGAAATGGGCCATGGCGAGACCGCGCTTGAGCCGCCGATCGCCGCGATCCTGCAGCTCGACGTCCACGAGGCTTTCGAGAAAGGCCAAGCAAGTCATTCCACTGCTCTCGGCGAGCTTTAAAAGCTCCGGAAGCTTCGAGGAAGCGCCACGAAGGCGAAGGGACTCAAGCTTGCGCTCGGATTCCGCGATGGCGCTCATTCTTTGCGTCCCTGCGCACCGGCGGCTGCATCAAGGAATCGCTGGTACTCACCTACCGATCGTGTGGCGACTGTCGGGAGTTCCCTTGCTTGATGCACACCTTTATAGGGTGCGGGGACGGCCAACGGCGTCATGCTCTCCACGGCGTCGAGGAGCTCCTGCGCGCTCGCAAGGCCCCTATCGAGGCAGAACCTCAAGGCCTGTGTGAGCTTTTCCCTGTCGATTTTCCTCTCAAGGAGCTTTCGAAGGTGGACGGCGTGATCCCTGAAATAGCGCCGGTACTCGGTATAGATGCCATCGACGAAGCATGCCCATTCAGGGAGATCGGCCATCGCAGAGACGAGCTGCGCGCGAAGCGCTTCCAGGGATCCCTCGCGATCGCGGTAGTGGCTCTTGTCCAGAACCGTGCCTCCGGGCCTTGCGGCTTCGCGATGCGCCGCGATCTGGATGCCCGTCGTCGGGTCAAACACGAGAACAAGGCCGTCCCTGCGCTCGATGGCCACTTCCTTGAGTCGGTAGCCGCTTGGAACCGAGTACCTCGTCGCGGCGACGGAGATGAGGCTCTTCTGGTCCGCCTTGCGGCTTTCCCGATTGTCCGTGGCCTGTCCAGGGCGGAATATGGAAGCCCGCTGCGGCCGCAGGGCCGGCTTTTCGTGCGCTTCAAAATCCGCGAGCGGCATGAGGCCCGTGGCCTGGCTCAGCTTTGCGTTTGCCCTCAGGAGCCATTTCCTCATGAGCGCCTGGAGATCGTCGAAGGTCGCGAAGCTCCTGCTTGAGAAGAAGCTCGTCTTGACGTATTTGACCGCGTTCTCGACCTTCCCCTTCGATTCCGGATCGGCGGCGCGGCAGACATGCAGCCGCAGACCCTGCTCTGCGACGAAATCGGTGAAAGCCTTGGTCGCAGTGAGGTCCCCAAGGTTTTCCGCCACGATCATCGTCCGGTCCTGGTCCAGGACAAGTTCTTCTGGCATGCCGCCGAAGAAATCGAAGGCGTCCAGCAGGTGGCCGATCACGTCGTCGGTCGTAAAGGGCCTGGATTGGGCCGCCACGTAGCGGTAGCGGCTCCGCGAGAGCACGATCGCAGCGAACCAGGTCTTGCCGATGTTCGTCGGCTCTATGCCAAAATCGATCTGGGCCTGCTTGCCGTAGTCCAGGGGCTCTACCGGACGATACTCCCGTCCTTGCTCCGTCCCAATCGCGCCGGAGGCTTTGAGATAGGTCAGGTAGTTCCGCAAGGTCCGGTCCGAGCCCGGAAGCTCCCCGTATTTCTCGCTCAAGTAGTCGTGGATGGACGAGGCATACACCGTCCGCCCTTCATGCTCCTCATAGATCTTGAGGATCTCGTCCTTGTAGGCCGAGTAGGCCTTGCCGCGTTCCGCCATCCGCTCGAGATACCGGATGAATTGGTCCTTGTCCATGCGCAGGTACTTTCTCACGGTCTTGCGGTCCTTGCCAAGTTTCGCCGCCATGGCGCTTACCGTGAGTCCTTGCCTGTGCCCCGTTCGTACGATGGTGTAGTCCTTCATGGTGATCATTTCCTGGGCCGCATGCTCCCAAGCATACCGACCCAGGCCCCCGCGGGTGGGGAATTCTATTTGCCAACCGCTGAGGAATTCAGCTTACCATTTCCAGAGGGAGAGGTACTTGCGCATCATGGGCTCCACCCATTCCCCGCGGTCGCTGTCCCGGACGTCGCGCCGGTGCGGCGCGTGGACGCGCCAGGTCTCCAGCATAAGCGCGCGTATCGTGTACACGGGCGTGAGGCAGCTCATCGCGCCCTGGAAAACCATCGAGACCTTGGACCAGCGCACGGTGCGCCGGAGCTCGCGGTCGGCCATGCCGACGATCTCGATCCCGTCGATCTTTATCGAGCCGGAGACGATGCGTCCGGGAGGCGAGGGCATGTTGAGGAGGGCGAGTCCCGTCGTCGTCTTGCCGCAGCCCGACTCCCCGACGAGGCCGAGCGCCTCGCCGGGCATGAGGTCGAAGGACACGCCGTCGAGGGCGCGCACTACTCCCCGTGAGGTGAAATAATGGAGGGCGAGGTCACGGACCTCGAGGACGGGCCTTGCGGCCGTTCCGCTTGTTGTATCGCTCATCGCGTCACCTCGTCCTTAGCTTGGGATGGAGGATCTTGTCCAGCGCCGTCCCGAGGAAGGCGAAGGACATGCCCATGAGGGCGATCATGAGGCCCGGCGGCACGACCCACCACCACAGGTTGTTGATCACCGCTCCCTGGCCGAGGGCGTCATTGAGGAGCTGGCCCCAGGTCACGATCGTCGCGTCGCCCAGGCCCAGGAGGCTCACGCTCGCCTCGTAGACGATGACGCCGGGGATGGACAGGGCCATCACCGCGAAGCTGTAGGGGAGGAGGATGGGAACGATGTGGCGGACGATGATGCGCCAGCGGCCGGACCCGATCCCCCTCGAGGCTTCGACATAGGTCTCCTCGCGTATCTGGAGGGCCATGCTGTAGGCCGGCTTGTAGGGGCCGGTCCAGAAAAAGAGGCAGATGATGATGATGAGGCTCCAGATCGTCGGCTTGAAGATGGCGGAGATCACGATGAGGAAGGGGAGGACGGGCATGAGGTAGATGAGCTCGTAGATCCGGTTCAGCAACCAGTCCACGACCCCGCCGAAAAAGGCGGCGGTGACGCCGAAGAACACGCCGCAGAGCACCGTCACGATCGAGGTGAGGATGCCGATCACCAAAGCCCAGCGTATGCCCACGATGAGCCCGGTGAAGACATCCCGCTTGGAGATGTCCGTTCCGAGGATCCCCGCCACGTCGCCTGACACCATCACCTCGGGCGGATCGACGCTAAAGTCCGGCGAGAGGCGGAGGGCCGAGACGCGCAGGACGTAATCGCCCTTGAGCGGCAGCGGCGTCTCGCCGAGGCCCTTCCCGATCCGGGAAAAGAGCACATACAAGGGCTTGATCGTCCCCGCGCTCATGGTCGACGCGAGGGCCTCGTCCTGGGCCCGGACGAATTCGATCAGGCTCTGCGCGCAATTGCGATCGATGGAGACGCGTTGCAGGTCCCCTTCAGCAAGCTCGAGCTGCTCCCTGAAGATCTCCGCCACGAGGCCATCGGGCCTCTCGACCTCGATCGACACCGGTACCTGGCCCCTGCCCTGGAAGCGGATGACGACGTCCCTCGGAGGCTTGTCGAAGTCGGCGCGGTAGTTGAAGGAGAAGGTGGTGACGCCGGTGCCGTCGCCCGGGTTCCCCTCCTGGACCTTCGGGCCGCGGAGGACCGTGGAGACCGCGCCTTTGCGCGACGAGAACCAATTGGTCCATGCAGGCGGCGCGGCGCGGGGGTTGTCCTGCCAGAAGGAGATGTCCCTCCAATGTCCGGTCGCCTCGGGGAAGGGCACGATGGCCGGCCCCAGCACGCCGAGGATGACGAAGGCGAGGAGGAGGGAAAGGCCGGCGATCCCCGATCGCTCCTTCGAGAACTCCTTCCAGAAGCGGCCGAGGACGCCGATGGAATCGCGAAGGTTCATGCCTTCCCTCCCACCTTGACGCGAGGATCAAGGAGTCCGTAGATGAGGTCCAGGATCACGAAGCCGAGCATGTTGACGAGGGTCTCGATGGCCAGCGTCCCCATGAGCACTGGTATGTCGTTTGTCTGGACGGCGACGAAATAGAGGTTTCCCAGTCCCGGCCAGCCAAAAATGCCTTCAACTATGATGTTCCCCGCGATGGAGGAAAAAAGCCCCAGTATGGCCAGGGTCATGATGGCCGGCATCGAGGTGCGGAGCGTGTGGCCGAAGAGCACGGCGGCCTCGGGGACGCCCCGCGCCCTGGCGGCCATGACGAAATCCTCCTGGAGGCTCGAGAGCACGATGTTCCGCGTGAGATAGGCGGTCCCCCAGACGCCGAGGACCACGAGGGTGAGGAGGGGGAGTGAAAGGTGCCACAGGAAGTCGAGGGTGCCCGCGAAGCCCTGGGGCGGCGGGTTGGAGCGCAGGCCCCCGGAAGGGAATATCGGCACCGCGTAGGCGAAGAGCATGATGGCGAGCATGCCCAGCCACCAGGCCGGGAGGCCGTTCGTCACCATCGTGAGCATCGATGTCGTCCTGTCCAGGAGGCCACCCGGCTTCCGGGCCGCGTAGAGGCCCATGGCCACGCCGAGGAAGGTCACGATGACGATCTGGGTCGTGAAGAGGATGATGGTCTTGGGGAAGGCCTCGAGGATGATGCCCATGACAAGGCGGTCGCCGTTGGACGCCTTCATCGTCGTGGAGTTCCCGAAATCGAAGGCCAGGGTCCGCACGGCGCGGAAGAATATGCGCCCGATGAGGGGGTCGTTGAGGTGGTATTGGTTGTATTTTTGCTGGCGGCGGGACTCGATGAAGGAACGGAGCTGGACTTCGTCGAGGTTCCTGTAGCGCGTCGACTCCTGGGCGATCTGCTCGTCGATGAGCGATCGCACGGTCCTGTCGGCGACGCTGTTGAAGAGGGTCGAATACACGAAGATCATCGTGACGTACATGAGGATCCCGTACATCGCCCGTTTCGCAAGGTACTTGCGGTACATAGGCCGTCCTTCAAAGGCGGGAAAGGATAGGGGGCAGGCGCAAAGTCATGGCTAGGAAAGACCACGGAAGCGGGGATACTCCCGCCTCCGTGGTCACTTCGAAAGGTCTTTCTAGAACACGATCAGGTTGGCCTGGTCGACCGCGCCGGCTTCGGTGCCGAGGGCGGCCTCGACTACGATCGTGTAGGAGCCGGGCTTCAGGGAGTCCAGGTCCTTGGCGGGGATCTGGGCCTCGAAGCTTCCTGCCTTGGTCGAGGCCGCCTTGTAGACGGTCTCCTTGTCATTGGCGACGAGGGTGACCGTGACATTGGCCTTGGCCGCCGGCTTGGTCGCGTTCGCGGGGAATGCGACCTCGCTCACTGTCACGCCGACCGCGAGCCCCGCGCCCTTCTTGTAGGAGGGGACGCGGATGGCGTCGACCCTGGCGAAGGCCGTCGCGAGGTACTTGGTGAAGTAGCCCTTCTCGAAGGGATAGGAGGGATCGCGGTTGGCGACCAGGACGGCGGTGTTGTTCGTGGGATCGTAGCGGTCGAGGATGAAGCCGCCGTTGGAGATGTAGGCATGGCCGTGCTTGTCGATGAAGGCGATGGCGTCGGTGTAGCCCTTGACCGCCTGCTCGGGCGTCACGAAGCCCTTGAGGCCCTCAGGTACGTACTTGCGGGCCACCAGCTCCTGGAGCTTGGCCTTGAGGTCGGCGACGCAGTTCTGGGAGATGAGGTCGATCTCGCTGAAGTCGCCGTTGGAGTTGAAGACATAGACCGTCCTGGAGGCTGAGCCTTCGGAGACGAGGAACTTGGAGGCCTCGTGGATCTCCCAGGGGATGAAGGTGCTGTAGTTCGAGCCTTCGATCATGAGGGAGGGGCAGAGGAGATTGGCGAGGGTCGACTGGTCCATCGGGTAGTTCACGTCACCGTATACGGTGATGGAGCCGTCCTTGTTGAACACATAGCCCTTGTAGCGGGGAAGGTTCGGGTTGAACGCGCTCGCGTAGCTTTCCTCATAGATCTTGTCATCCGCGCCGCGCTTGACGCACAGGTCATAGGGGCGGGAGAGGGCATAGCGGTAGTCGGCCTGGGTGAGGGCCCTGCCATGCTGCCAGTTCACCGGCTTGAAGGTGAAGGTGGCGGTCGAAAAAGAGGTGGCATACTCGCTCTTGTCGCTGGTCTTCTTGTAGTCGTAGGTCTGGCCGTCGCCGTTCACGTCGACATAGACGATGCCCGACTCCCATTTCTGGGTCCTGGCGTTCCACAGGACGGCGTCCTTCGGGACAGGGATCTTGCCGGTGACAGTGTCCCCGACCGCGATGTCCGTCTTGACGCCCTTCCAGGAGGCGCGCATGGGGAAAAATAGCCCCGTGACCGGGTTGGCGATGGTCTCGGGGTCTCCAAGGACCTGGATGACAGCCTGGCTGTAGGTGTCGCTCGCGCCGTCAGCGCCGATGGGATCCCAGGCGGACATGAAGAGGGCGCCGCGGGCGGAGAAGACCGTCTCGCGGAGGACCTTCTGGCCGTCCTTGTCCGGCTTCACGTCAGCGGTATAGAAGGAGAATTTGTTGATGCCATCGCCCGCGCCGGTCACGAAGCGGCTGTTGAAGCGGTCCTTGTTGACGCAGTAGTAGACGGTCTGGGCGGAGACCCAGATGCGCACCGCTTCCCGGAGGCCGATCTCGTTGGCCTTGAGGAGCTTTTCGTAGTAATCCGCCGAGTCCTTCACGCGGCCGTTCACGCAGGCCTGGGTGAGGGCGTCGATCTCGGGATTCTCGTAGCTCCAGAAGCCTTCCTTGTTGCCGCCGGGCATGCCGCCGAACCAAGGCGCTGCCATCTGGGAGATGTTGGTCTCGAAGAAGGCGTTGGTCTGTCCGCCGCCCCAGCCTTCGGTGTAGATGCTCCAGCCGAGCTCGGCGGGGTCGCTCTTGTCCCAGAGCTGGCGGCAGCGCGTGCGGTCCCACTCGAGGCGCTCGACCTTGATCCCCGCCTTCTCGATCTGGTCCGCGACATAGCGTCCCTCGGGGAGGCGCACCGTCGGGTCGTCGACCCGGATGAGGAACTTGAGGGTGACGGGCTTGCCGTCGAAGTTCCACCACTGGCCGCTCTTGACCAGGCGTCCCTTGTTCTCGGGCAGCTCGGCGGCCTTCTGCATCGCCGCGGCGATGTCGGCGATGGCCTTCTTCTCGTTGCCGGTGGCCGTGAAGCCGAGCTTGGAGGCGATGAAACCGAAGCGCGAGGAGTTGGGCTGGCCGGGCGTGACGGGCGTGTACATCGGGAGCCCGGCGCCGACCATGATCTCGTCGATGATCTGCTTCCGGCTGAAGATGAAGTTGATCGCGAAGCGGACCTCGCGGATCGCGAAGGGATTGAAGACCGCCTTGCCCTCGACCGTCCCGGTGTATGGCGCCTTGTTCGGGTAGGGATTCAGGTAGAGGGAGATGTAGCTTGAGCCGGTGTTGTCGTAGGCGGTGAGGTTCGCCTTGACGTCGTCCGGGAGGGCCTTGAAGGCGGCGCCGTCCGTGACATAGTTGAACATGTCGGACTTGCCGGTCGCGACATCCTTGAGGGCGATATCCTGCTGGGTCTTGGCGTCCAGGAGGATCTTGTCGAGGATAGGGCCCTTCACCTGGGCGCTCAGCGAGAGGGCCAGGACGAGGGCGACGAGGACTGCGGGCGCTTTTCTCTTCATCGGGGACTGCCTCCGCGACATTCGGATAGCGGGTCCCCGGCCCTGCCCATGGCGCGGCGCGAAAGGGACCATCGCGCCTTTACTCTGGGGCAGGACTTGCCGTCAGGGCATCATCAATTCGGGGGAATCGGCGTCGGAGACTAGAGCAGCCCCAGCTCGCCCGCCCGACGGAGGGCCTCGACCCGGCGATGCGTGCCGAGCTTCCCGTAGATGGCCTTGATGTGCGAGCGCACCGTGCTGGCCGCCACGAAAGACCGATCCGCGATCTCCACGGCGGTGAGTCCGTCTCCCAGGAGTCGCAGCACCTCGAGCTCGCGCGGCGACAGGACCTCCACGGCGCTGCCTCTCCTTTGGCCACCGTCGGCCCGCCACGCTTCCCGCTTCTCTGCCCGCCGCGCCCCGCTTGCCTCGAAGGCCAGGAGGAGGGCGCGGACGAAGGGGTCGGGGAGCTTGGCTTCCCGCTCGCGGAGGAGCTCGGCCACGCCCTCGCCCCTGCGGACGAAGCGCATCAGGTAGGCTTGGGGTGAGGAGAGGGCCAGGGCCTTGTCGAGCCAGGCCCTGGCGGCTTCCCGCTCTCCCCGGGACTTGGAGGCCAAGGCCAAGAGGATGAAACCCTCGGCCAGGCGCGGCAGGGTGCCCCGGAGCTCGCCCTTCTCGCACATGACCTGGATGAAAGGCAGGGCCTCCGCGGCGCGGCGGCGAAGGATGAGCCAATGGGCGAGGGTGCAGTAGCCCTCGAAGGTCCCTATGGTCTGGGGACGCGAGCAGAAGGCGTCGGAGCCCGCGCGGTTTCCCCGCTCGATCTCGATCGAGGCGATCGCCTCGTCGATGTTGAGCTTGTGCCAGGCGGAAACCGACTCGTGGCGCGTCGCCCGTCCGAGGAGGTCGAGGCCGGCCTCGGCGTCGCCCGCCGCGGAGAAGGCGGTGGCCAGGGTTATGTAGGCCTGGACGAGGCTGTCGGCCTGCCCCCAACGGCGGCAAAGCTCAAGGCCGCGACGCCCCGATTCCAGGGCCGCGCCTATCTCCCCGCGTTCCCATTCGAGCCGGGAGAGGATGACGTGGACATCGCCTATGGCCGGGAAGCGTTCGGCCCCCGGCTCGGCTATCATCGCGACGCACATGGCCTTGGCGCGCTCAAGGTCGCCGCGGGCCAGGGAGAGGTTGGCCAGCCCGGCGGCGGCGAGGTAGCGGACATGGCGGGCCCCCGCGCGCTGTGCCGTCTCCATCGCCTTTTCGTAGACGAGGATGGCTTCGCAATCCGCGGTCACGCCATAGAGGGCGCAGGCGAGGGTCGCCTCGGCGAGGCAGCGGCAGCCCAGGTCATCCTCCGGCAGGAGCTCGAGGGCCCGCGCCGCCCTGTCCACGGCGACGCGCGACTCGGCCTGGAGGGACACGAGGTAGGCCCTGAGGGCTTCGATCCGCCCCGCCAGCTTCCGTGCGCCAGGGGAGGCGTCGCTTGCGCAACGCGCGGCCGCCCTACGGACCGCCACAAGGTCGGCGGCATCATAGGCCTCTTGGCCTACGGAAGTGCGGAAGCGCTCGGGAAAGCCGGCCCGGGAGGCGGCGAGGAGGGCCGCCGCCTCCAGCGAGGCGTCCTCCGCGCATGCTGCCCGCTCCTGCGCCACCGCGAGCTCGCCCGCATAGGCCGCCACCCAGCCCGCGGCCAGGTTGAACCAGGGACCTACCGGGATCGCCCCGTCCCCGATCGCCTCGAAGCCTTCCCGGAGTTCCCTCAGGTCCCCGCGCTCGAGCGCCGCGATGGCGTGGTCCTCGGCGAGGCATCCCGCCCTATCGGCGTCGCCGGCGAGCACCGCCTGCCTGAGCGCCTCTGCCGGATGGCCGTTGGCTTCCAGCCAGGCGGAGGCCGCATGCCGCAGTTTCCGCTCTCGCCCCGGATCGCTGGCCCGCAGGCGCCCCAGGAGGGCCTGGCGGAAAAGGATGTGGAACCTGTACCAGGAGCGGCTGTCGTCCAAGGGAACCATGAAGAGGCAATCGCGCTCGAGACGGACCAGGCTCTCGCCGGCGTCCTCCCGCCCCGAAAGGGCGGCGCAGAGCGACGCATTGAAGCTGTCGACGACGGAGAGCGAGGTGAACAGCTCAAGGTCGGGCCGTGGAAGGGCACCGAGGGCCTCCTGGGAAAGGAAGTCGTAGACATCGCGGGTAGTCCCGCCGAAAGCCTCGATGAACCGCCGAGGATCGCGGCCGTCCCTGAGCGCGATGACGGCAAGCTGGAGTCCGGCGATCCAGCCTTCGGTGCGTTCCTCGAGGACGGCCGCATCCTCGTCCGATATCCTGGCCGGCGAGATCCGGTTGAGGAATTCGCGGACCTCGGAGGGGGTGAAGCGGAGGTCATCCCGGTCGAACTCGGCAAGCTCACCCCTGGCCCTCAGCCGCGCGGCGGGAAAGGGAATGCCCTCGCGGCTGGCGATGACGATGCTTGCGCCAGCCGGGAGGAGGTCGCAGAGACGGGCGACCAGTTCCTGCCCCTCGTGGTCGTGGAGGTTGTGGAAATCGTCCAGCACCAGGACAAGGGGCCGTCCGGCCCCACTCATGCGGCCTGAGACCGAAAGCATGATGCCTTCCCTCGAAAGGGGCATGTTTCCCGCGTCGATGCCTTTTCGCCCCGCAGCCCCGCACAGGGCATATTCTATGGCCGCTTCCAGCCTTGCAAGAAAAGCGTCGGCATCGAGCTCCTCGCGGTCGATGCCGAGCCAGGCGAAGGGCCTCCGGGAGGAGGCGAGCCAGTCGGCGATGAGCGTAGTCTTGCCGAAGCCGGCGGGTGCCTGGATGAAAACCAGGCGGCACGAGCTCGAACCCTCGAGGAGTTCGACAAGGCGAGATCGACGGACGCGATCGGCCCTGAGTCGAGGCACGGTCAGGCGCGCGGCGGCGAACCGCGTGCTCTCGTGGCTTGTTGTGCTCATGCTCTAGGAGTATATCCAGTTAAAATCCCGATGCAACGGGATTTTTATAGGTGTTTTTCCCGCTTTCGCGCATTTTTCTCCTCTTTGACCTATAAATTATCGAGAGAGCTTGACCCTGCGCTTCCTTCCACGTTTGGCTTCACCCTCCCCGCAAGCCAGTCCTCCACGGGGAAACAAACCCTTCACAAGGAAACAAATACCCTGTCCGATCCTCTCAACCAACCTCACTCCCGCGCCAATTCGGCCGCGCCATACTCCCCCTCGGGAAAGCCTTTGGGCTTAGGCCCTCCGCTCAGGGATTGACAAGAATGGCCCCTTTTGATAAATAACTGATTGTTCAATTAATTATAATAAGGGGCGCGGAATGTCGAGAACTCGCGACGAGGGCATGCGCGCCCGCATCCTGGAGGCGGCGATCGCCGTCTTTGGCGAAAAGGGCTTCCAGGAAACGACGCTCAAGGACATAGGGGCGGGGGCCGGCATCTCGACCGGCTCGGTCTATACCTACTTCGACGACAAGGAATCCCTCTTCGAGGCCTCGGCCGCGTGGGGCTGGGAGCGCTTCAACGCCGACCTCGAGGAGCTCGCGACCTCGAGCCAATCCCTTGACGACCGCCTGGCTTCCCTCCTCGGCAGCGGCCTCCTGGCACTCAAGGAAGCCCTGCCCCTCCTCCGCGGGATGCTCTTCGACGCAAGCCGGCGAAACCTGGTCCAGCCCGGCCTTGAGCGGGTGATAGACTCGATAGACCGCATCCTCGACCCCTATTTCGAGGGTGGGCGCAGCCAGAGCGAGGAAGGGGCGCACATGACGCGACGCGCCCTCATCAGGATATTCGTGACCGGCATACTCTTCAGCGCGGCCTTCGGCGGCTCGGAGAAGTCCGACGAGGAGCTGGCAGGACTGCGCACCGGCATGCTCGCCTTTTTCTCCATGCTCGGCGACAAGGCGAAGGACGGCGCATGACCCTCACAGAACTGTCGGTAAAAAGGCCCACTGCCCTCGTCGCCATCTTCGCCCTCTGCATCGGCCTCGGGACCATGGGCTACTTCAATCTCGGCGCCGACCTCTTCCCGACCACCAATACGCCCTATGTCGTCGTGCAGGCCATCTACGCAGGCGCCGGATCCAAGGAGATCGAGAACGACCTCATGAAGCCGATCGAGGAATCGGTCTCGAGCCTCGCCGGCATCCGCACGATCAGGGCCACCTCCCTCGAGAGCTTCGGCTACGTGATCCTCGAGTTCTCCATGGACACCGACCCCGACACCGCCGTGATGGACACACAGAAGGCGGTGGACGGCATCATGGACAAGTTTCCGGCCGACGCCTCGAAGCCCGTCGTCATCAAGTTCAACCTCAACGCCCGCCCCATCCTCCTCCTCTCCCTTTCCGGCAGCGTGCCCTATGAGGACCTCTACGCCCAGGCCGACGCGCTCAAGAAGACCATCGAGAACGTGAATGGCGTCGGCCAGGTCAAGCTCGCCGGCGCCCCGAAAAAGCGGGTGGAGATCGTCCTTGACCGGATGGCGGCCGAGAGCTGGGGGCTCGGGCTCCAGACCGTCATCGGCATGCTCAAGGCCAACAACCTCAACGCGCCCGCCGGGCTCCTGCGGGAGGGTGGCATCCAGCGATCCGTGCGCATAGAGGGCCAGTTCTCCTCCCTCGAGGAGCTGCGCGGCCTCCAGATACCCTTGCCCCGTGGCGGCGCCGTCCCCCTGGGCGAGATAGCCGAGGTGAAGTACGTCCTGCCCGAAGGCGAGGGGCACATCCGCATGGACGGGAAATCGGCCATCGGCATGACCGTCGTCAAGGCGAACGACGCCAACATCGTCTCCACGACCACGCGGATCAAGGCGGTCCTGGCCAGGGAGACCGCCTCCATGCCCAAGAACATGGAATTCCGGATCGCTTCCGACGAGACCCTCTTCATCGACGCCTCGCTCAAGGAAACGATGCGCGACCTCATCATCGGCATCATCTCGACAGCCCTCGTCCTCTGGCTCTTCCTCCGGGAATGGCGCAACTCCCTCATCGTCCTCGTCGCCATTCCCAGCTCCCTTATCGCGACCTTCTTCATGATGTACATGCTCAACTTCACGCTGAACATCGTGTCGACCATGGCGTTGGCGCTGTGCATCGGCATCCTCGTCGACGACTCGATCGTCGTCCTCGAGAACATCCACCGACACCACGCCATGGGCAAGGATCCGGTGACCGCGGCCATCGATGGCCGGCGGGAGATCGGGATGGCGGCCGTGGCCATCACCCTCTCCGATGTCGTGGTCTTCGCCCCCGTGGCCTTCCTGTCCGACCTGGTCGGGCAGTTCTTCCGGCAGTTCGGCCTCACCATCGTCTTCGCGGCCCTCTTCTCCCTCTTCGTCTCCTTCACCCTGACGCCTGCCCTCGCCTCGCGGCTCATGGGCAGGGGCAAGCGCCCCACGGCGCAGGCGGAGGCGAAGCGGAAGGTCCGCAAGCCCGGCATTTTCGAGATCAGGATAAAGCCCGCCTATCGCGCCTTCCTGGAGTGGTCCCTCAGGCACCGCCTTCTCGTCCTCGGCTCCATCGCCGCCCTCTTCGTGGCCTCCATCGCCCTCCTTCCCTTGGGCGTTGTCGGCACCGAGTTCATGCCGCAGTTCGACCAGGGCAAGCTCGTGATCGACATCACCCTCGATTCCGGCGCCGACATCTCCCGCACGGACGCCATCGTGAGGACGGTGGAGGGGCACCTGCTCGCGCTGCCCGAGACGAAGGACGTGTACAGCTCCGTAGGGACTGGCGCGGTGTCCAACCGTGCCCAGCTGACCTTGAAGATGAAGGAAAAAGGCGAGAGGAAAAAGGGCCAATCCGAGCTTGCCAAGGAGCTCCGGACCTGGGGCGCCGGCCTTCCGGGCATCATCTTCTCCGTCACGGAGCAGTCCATCATCGAGCAGACCTCGACCGACGGCTCGAAGTCCCTCATCATCAATGTCATCGGTCCTGACCGCGCGGTCATCGCCGACCTCTCCTCCCGCATCGAGGGCTACGTCAGGTCGACGCCCGGAGCCGTGGACGTCGACAACTCGATGAGGACGAGGCGCACGGAGATCACCCTCCGCATCGACCGCCTCGCCCTCTCCCAATACGGCCTGACCGTAGGGGATGCGGCGATGGCCCTCCGCACCGCCCTCGCGGGCACCGACGTGGGTGTCTTCCGGCGGGGGAGCGACGAATTCGACATGATCGTGCGCTTCCTGCCTGAGCAGACGAGGACGGCCGCGGACATCGCGGCCATACGCCTCGCGAGCCCCATGGGCGGCCTCGTCGCGATCGGGCAGATCGCCGAGATAGGCCGCGACGCCGCCTCCACCACCCTTACGCGGCTCAACCGCTCGAACGTTGCCACCATCCAGGCCAACCTCGAGGGCCGGGCCCTGAGCGCGGTCAAGTCCGAAATCCAGGGCAAGATCAACGCGAGCCCCGCGCCCGTAGGCTACAAGATGGAGTTCAAGGGGGACGCCTCCATGATGACGGACTCCTTCGGCTCGCTGGCCTGGGCCCTGGCCGCCTCGGTCTTCCTCCTCTACCTGGTCCTCCTCGTACTCTACGATTCCTACCTGACCCCCCTCATCCGCATGCTCTCCCTCCCCGCGGGCATCATCGGCGGGCTCGGCGCCCTCGCGATCACCGGAAAGCCGATCAACATAGTTGTCTTCATCGGCATCATCATGCTCGACGGGCTCTCCTCGAAGAACGGCACCCTCCTCATCGATTACGCGAACACCCTCGTGAAGCGGGGCATGTCCCTGAGGGACGCCCTCCTCGAATCGGGGACGACGCGCCTCCGGCCCATCATGATGACCTCGGTGACGATGGTCGTCGGCATGCTCCCCCTCGCCATCTCGACGGGCTCCAGCTCGGAGATCAAGTCGAGCATGGCCATACTCCTCATCGGGGGTATCATCACCTCGACCCTCCTCTCGCCGATCCTCATCCCGGTGGTCTATACCCTCATCGACGACGCTCGGCAGGGCAGCCGCCGGCGCCGGAAGCGCGGGCTTCCCGAGATCGCCGCGACCGTCCAAACCACCACCGAGACCGCCGCCATGACTGTGGAGTCACCAACATGAACGACCTGACACGAAACGCCCGCCCCGCCACGAATCGCGCCATTGCCCGCGCCGGGCTCGCCCTGGCCATTGTCGCCGCCGTAGGCGCAGCCCTCCTTCCCCTCTCCTGCGCGAAGGAAAAACCTCAGGCTGCGCGCCCGCCCCGCGCCGTCTCCGCCATGGTGGCGAGCATGAAGCCCTTCGCCCTTGAGGCCGAGTACGCCGCGCGCATCCTGCCCGCCAGCCAGGTCAACATCACGCCCAAGGTCGGCGGACGGGTCGAGACCGTCCTGGCGCGCGTCGGCGACTTTGTCCAGAAGGGCCAGGCCCTCCTCACCCTCGAGTCCGGCGACTACGACGCCCAGTACCGCCAGGCCCAGGCCGCCCTCCAGAGCTCGAGGGCCAACCTCACGAGAAGCAACGAGACCGGCCAGGAATCCCAGCTCCTCCAGGCCCAGGCCAATTTCGACCAGGCCCAGATCGCCCGCGACGAGACCCAGAAGGGCTTCGACAAGACCAAGCGCCTGTACGACGGCGGAGTCGTGTCGAGGCAGCAGATGGACGAGGTCGACGCCAGGCTCCGGGGAGCCGGCATCCAGCTCGAGGCGGCCAGGAAGGCCCTGGAGATCGTCAGGGACAAGTCGGGCAAGCAGGCCGGGGAGGTGCTCTCCGGCCAGGTCGACGCCGCGCAGGCCCAGGCCGACCTCGCCAAGAGCCAGCTCGATTCCACGGCGATCGCCTCGCCCCTTGCCGGCCACGTGTCCTGGCGCGACGTGGAGCCGGGCGCGATGATCGGGCCATCCTCCCTGGCCTTTGTCGTGATCGACGATTCGAACGTCCTGGCCGAGGCCGGCCTCAGCGACCGTTCGATCGGCTTCGTGCATCGAGGCATGAGCCTCAAGGTTTCCATCGCCGCCCTCGGGGGCAGGAACGCGGAAAGGGTCGGCATCGTGGAACGGGTCAGCCCCGCCGCGGATCCCCGCACGATGCTCTACACGGTGCGGGTGGCCATCTCGAACGCCGATGGGGCCATTCGCCCCGGCATGCTCGCGAAGATACGTTTTCCCATCGAGGCCAGGAGGCAGGCTCTCCTCATCCCCGAGCGCGCCACCTTCACCGAAAACGGCCTCGACTATGTCATCGTCGGCGAGGGTGGCGTGGCGCGCCGCCGCCAGGTGACCCTCGGGGAATCGGACGGCTCCTCGGTCGAGATACGCGGGGGGCTGGAAGCAGGCACCCTCGTGGTGACGGCCGGGCAGGAATTCCTGGCCGACGGCGACAGCATGGTCGCCGTCGAATGAAGGCCAGAGATATGAACGAGACAGGACACACAGGAGCGAAGGCCATGACCACCACGATGATTCCAACTATCAATAAATCCACGCGCCTGGCGGGCGCCGCACGCCTGGCGGGCGCCGTCCTCATGGGCGCCCTGTCGCTCTCGTCCTGCGGCCTGCGCTACTACTCCGCGACCGTCTCGGGCTATGTCAAGGAATCGAAGCCGGACGCCAACGGCGCCGTGGCTGGGATCAACGGCGCAGAGGTCCTCGTCTATCTCGAGGACCCCGGACTGAACGCGGCTGCCCTCCCCTCGATCCGCACGAGCAGCATGACGAGCGCCAACAACGACGGCTACTGGAGCCACAAGGTGATGTGGACCACCACCGACCCCGCCTTCGCGGACGAGGGCGACTCCGGCGAGCTCTGGATCAAGGTCATGCGCAAGGGCTACTTCCCGCAGGTGGTCAAGGTCCCCGGCATCCTCTCGGACTCGAGCAATGTCGTCCCCACGATCGAGCTCGTGAAGATCGTCACCACGGAGCTGCGGGGCAAGGTCGTGAACGAGAAAGGCGCGGGCGTCAACGGCGTCAACGTCGTCCTCGACCTCATGACGACCGTCGACGAGAAGGCGGACTACACGGCCACGACCGCGACCGTGAACGGGGAGGTCGGCATCTTCAACTTCTCCGACATCACCTGGGAGGACCTCGACTCGAAGCCGACTCCGGCCAAGGCCTTCTCCCCCAGGGCGATCCTGGACGGAACCGCGACCGAGCTGGTCAAGATCTACGTCGATGATCCGGCCTGGTACTCCGATGCCAATTCCGCGGACGAGCGCTACAAGGACGCCCAGGTGCCCTTCACGATCACGAGCGGGGATGCCATCGTCGACATCGTCTCCACCCCCGTGGTCGTTTCCAGCTCCACCTTCACGGCCCTCCTCGTCAAGGGCAGGGTCGCGGACAAGGCGGGCGCGGGCATGAACAAGGTCACGGTGGCCCTCCAGTTCCCCGTCTCCGGAGCCGCCGCGGCCACGGTGACCACTGCCCAAGTCGGCGGGGTGGACGGCTGGTTCGTGTTCGACAAGACCCAGGCCACCTGGACGAACAACAGGCCGACCCACAGCGACGCGGCCACCGGCACGCAGGGGACCAAGCACGACGATGTCACGGTCGCCCGCATCTACCTCAATGACGGCAACTACTATTCCACGAACGACTCGGACAAGCCCCTCGAGGTGAGCGTGACCTCGGACAGCTCGCTCGACCTCAGCTCCCTGGCTACGCCCCTCGCGATCGTGGCGGGGGACGCGACCTTCACCACGGCCAGCGTCAAGGGCCAGGTCTTCCTCAAGGGGGGAAGCGTGGGCGTCAACAGCGTCACCGTGGCCCTCGCGCTGGCCTCGAACAACCAGAATCCCCTGACCACCCAGACCGCGACCGTGGGCAGCGACGGCACCTTCGAGTTCAAGAACGTCACCTGGACGGACACGAAACCGGAGCTTGACGCGAACGACCACGACACCGAGCAGGCTCGCCTTTACATACAGGACAACAACTTCAATTCGGAGACCGTCCAGGCGAGTCCCTGGATCGTCACCCTGACCTCGAAGCTGGACCTCGACCTGACCGCGGCCCCGGCCACTCCCCTCTACGTGACCAAGCGCAACTTCAACTGTCCCAAGGTCTCGGGCAAGGTGGTGAACCAGAGCGACGGCGTCACGGGCATCGCGGGCGTCACGGTCGTCCTCCATCGCATGTCGGACGCGAACACCAACAACGACCTCAACACCACCTCCGACAAGGACGGCAACTTCTCCTTCACCAATGTCACCTGGGCGGACACCAGGCCTGACACGGCGGCCACGGACACCGAGGACATCAAGCTCTCGGCCCAGAGCGCCGACTACCGCACGACGGCGGCCCTGGAGGTCCAGTCCCTGCAGTCCGACGTTGCTGCCCCGGCGACTGGCTCCTGGCAGATCGTCGCGGCCCGCCAGACCGGCTGGAGCTACCAGGTCAACCTTACCGGCACCTGCAAGTACCGGGCCGACAGCCTTGACCCATCCAAGGACGTCACCTTGAGCGGCGTCACCGTGACCATCCAGTACACGACCACCGCACCCGCCAACTACGCGGGCAACCTCGTGACCAACGCCGAATCCCTCGTGGTGAACACCGCCGCCAACGGCAACTACACGGCAACGATCACCTGGTCCCGGGACGCCGCCTATTCCCCGCCCGCCGATGCGGCGGCCAACGGGGGGGACAAGCTCAACGTTCTGGTGACATTCTCGGATCCGCAGTACACCTTCGATACGGTCCTCACCAAGGACCTCCTCTCCTGGAGCCAGAACAACATCGTCAACGGCTTGACCACGACCGTGCTCCCGTGATCCCGGGGAGGGACAGCCATATGACAACAGCTCCATTCCGGATACCGGCCGGCGCCCTCCTCCTGGCGCTGGCCATCACGATGCCCATGGCCGCCCAAGGCGCGCCGACCTTGGCGACGCCGACCTTGGCGACGCCTCTCAGCCTCGAGCAGGCCATCGCGCAGGCCAAGGCCCGCTCGGGGAGCCTCAAGGTGAAGCGGCTCGACATCGGGCGCGCAGGCTATGCGGTCAAGGAAGCGATGACCAAGGCCCTCCCCTCTCTGGGCATCACCGGCACCTCGACCTACATGACCAATCCGCCCAAGGGCATCAAGATCGGCCAGGGCGACTTCAGTTTTTCGCCCGCCTTCGGCTCCGAGTACCCGATCGCCATCCCCGACCAGGACTATGTCCTCATCAAGGACACCGAGCCCACCTACTTCAAGATCCAGGCCAGCCTCGACCAGGTGCTGTGGACCTGGGGCAAGATCCGGAAGGCCGTGGATCTGGCCAGGCTCGATGAGGCGGCAGCCAGGGTCGCGGCCACCTCCGAGGAGCGGAGCCTGGTCCGCGACCTGTCAAAAGCCTATTTCGGGGTCGTCCTCGCCCGGGACTCCCTGGTGGAGCTGCGGGAAGCTGCCAGGATCATGGCCGCAATGGTGGAGGACGGGCAGAGCGCCTTCGAAGTCGGCACGGCCACGAAGCTCGATGTCCTCGAGGCCAGCTCGAGGGCGGCGGAGCTTTCCTACCAGGTCGTCCGCGCCCAGGAGAGCTTCCAGACTGGCCTGGACGCCCTCGAATTCTACCTCGGAAGGAGGCCGGCTCCCGAGGACCTCGTCACCGCCTTCCGCGACAGCCTGCCGGGCCTGGACGAGAAGTCCCTCCTCGAATCCACGCTGGTCGCTTCCACGGAGATCGAGAACCTCTCGATAAGCGCCGGAAAGGCCAAGCTTGCCCGGCAGATCCGCGAGGTATCGATCATGGGCATCCCGGATTTTTTCCTCAACGTGACCTATGACCTCACCGGCCAGGAGATACCTTTCTTCGCGGGCAACTGGACAGATTCCTGGAGCGGAGACCTCCTCATCACCCTCGGGGGAAAGGTCACGCTCTTCGACTCCCTGGCCTCGGTCTGGCGACTCAAGGAGGCGCAGGTCCAGGAGGAGGAGGCCAACCTGGGCCTTGCGGAGCTCAAGAGGAGCATGGGCATCCAGGTCCGCCGCCTTGTCGAGGCCGCGCGTTCAGGGGCCGCCCTCGTCGTCCAGACCCAGGCCGCCGCGGACCTTTCCTCCGAGCGGGCGAGGAACGCGCTGCTTTCCTTCCGGAACGAGGCGATCACGAGGACCCAGGAAGGCGGTGCACGAGTAGCCGACATCTCGGCAAGGCTCGCCCTCCTCCTCGCCCGTTACCAGACCGAGTCCGCCCTCCTCGACCTCGAGTTCTCGACCGGCCGGGCCTTTTCGAGGTAGGCGCGCCCGGGCGGAATCGCGCCACTTGCGCCGCGCCGAAGGCGGGCTAGAATAGGGGCAGTTGATCTGGATGAGGAGCCGAAATGCAAAATATCCGCATGTTCGCCGCTTTCTCCATGCTTGCCATGTCCGGGCTGGTCCTCGCGCCTTCCCTTTGCGCCCAGCAAGCCGGCCTCTCCTTTTCGCTGGCTCCCCGGGCTTCCATCCCCCTTGGCCTCAATTCCACCCTTTTCAAGACCGCTTACGGCGGCGAGCTTGGCCTGCGGTATGCCCTTCCCGAGGGCGGCCTGGCCTTCTCGCTTGCCCTCGGCTACGACTACGCGCCCCTGGTCATTCCGGGCTCCATCTCAATGGTCTCGCCTTGGCTCGGAGCCGAGTACCGCTTTCCCCTTGGACCGGCCTTTTCCATCGGACCGCGCCTCGGTGGCGGCATCACCTGGGCGGCGATCGAAGGTGACGCCACGAACGGATCCGTCAGCGCCCTTGTGGAAGGCGGGATCAGCGCCGGCCTTGCCCTGGGCCCCTCATTTTCCCTGGACGCGAGTCTGTCCTACCGCCTCATAGCCGGACTGCGCGGGGAGGCGGCCGCGACCCTGGCCGCGCGCTTCGCTCCCCGCTTCGCCGCCGGCCCCGTGGTCCCCAGCCTGGAGTTCGGTCCGGCGCAATTCGACCAGGTCTTCCCCGTTTTCCATGCCTATTATGACGATCATGCCATCGGGAAGGTCACCATCCACAACGCTTCGAAGAAGCCCGTGGAGAACGTGAGGCTCTCCCTCTTCATCAGGCAATATATGGACGCGCCCAAGGAGTGCGGGAGCGTGGCCGCGATAGAGGCGGGCAAGAGCGTCGACCTTCCCCTCTACGCCCTCTTCCGCAACACCATCCTCGACGTGACCGAGGCCACCAAGGTCCAGGCCGAGCTAGGCCTGTCCTGGAAGCAGGACGGCGAGGAGGTGACGCGGAGCCAGGCGGCCACCCTCGCCCTCGAGAACCGGAACGGCATGACCTGGGTGGATGACGACAGGGCCGCCGCCTTCGTGACGGCCAAGGACCCCGTCATCCTCGAATACGCCAAGAACGTCGCCAGCGCGGGCAAGGGGCTCGGGAGTGACGCGATCGACGCCCCTTTCAAGCTCGGCATGGCGATGTTCGACTCCCTCCTCGAGCGGGGCATCGCCTATACGGTGGATCCGACCTCACCGTATGCGGCCTCAACCAGGAAGTCGGAGACTGTCGACTTCCTCCAGTTCCCGCGCCAGACCCTGAGCTACAAGGCAGGCGACTGCGACGACCTCTCCATCATGTACTGCGCCCTCCTCGAATCCTTGGGGCTCGAGACTGCCTTCATCACGATACCCGGCCACATCTATGCCGCATTTGCCCTCAAGATGGCTCCGGACGAAGTGCTCAAGACCTTCGCGAAGCCTGAATCCCTTATCCTCCTTGGCGGCAAGGCATGGGTGCCCGTCGAGACAACCGCCCTGTCCGGGACCTTCCTCCAAGCCTGGGAGCTCGGTGCCCAGGAGTGGCAGAAGAACCTGCAGTCCAAGGAAGGCGCGCTCCATCCCCTAGCCACGGCCTGGGCCAAGTATCCGCCTGCCGCCCTCGTGGGCAGCGGCGTCGTCGTGGCCGTGCCCGACTTCTCCAAGCGCTACGCCAGCGAACTAAGCCGCTTCACCGACGTGCAGATGGCGCCCCGCCTGGCCGCGCTCACGGCGGAGGCGACCAAGACTGGCGCCACCTCGGCGGCGATCAATTCCCTGGGTGTCTTCTACGCGCGCTGGGGCCGCCTCGCCGAAGCAAGGAAACAGTTCGAACTCAGCACCGCGAAGGGAAGCTACCTGCCTGCCTACGTCAACCTCGGCACGATCTTCTACGTCTTGAAGGATTGGCAGTCCGCCATCGCCTCCTACGGCAAGGCTTTGGCGATGGATGCGAAGAACGCCAAGGTCCTCCTTGGGCTTTCGCGTTCCTATGCCGAGATCGGCGACCAGGCTTTCGCGGCGGCCTATCATCAGAAACTCGCGGCGGTGAACCCCGAGATCGCGGCCCAGTATGCCTGGCTTGGCAGTTCCACGGGAACGACCCGCGCGGCGGACGCGGCTTCCGGAACGAGCCTTTTGGCCTGGGAAGATTGACAAAAAAGGAACCACATGTGAATACATGCCGCAGCATCTTCTCCCGGGCCGCCACTCTGGCCGTCCGCATCACGGCCTTCGCGGCCGTCGCCTTCGCGGCCGTCGCCCTCGCGGCCGTCGCCCTCGCGGTCACCGCCTGCCAGAACCCCCTCGCCGCAAGGCTCCAGACCAAGGTCCTGGCCTACCAAGGTGGCCAGACGACCAAGGAACTCTCCGCCTTCAGCATCCCTGCCCTGGCAAGCGCCGAGGTCCTGATGGACCAGGCCGCCAACACGATTGTCGCCATCCTCCCGGCGGGCACCGCCTCCCTTTCCAGCCTCATCGCATCCTTCACGGTCACTGATGGCTTGACGGTCTATGTCGGAGGGACCGCGCAGGTCTCGGGCGCGACGGCCAATGACTTTTCGAAAGCGATAAGCTATGAGGTGAGGGCCGCTGACGGGACCAGGCGCGCCTACACGGTGCGGGCGGTGGTCCGCCTGGCCGCGCCCAGCCTGAACAGCCCAGCCAAGGACGGCAGCGTCGCCACCCTCGCACCGACCTTCACCTGGGAAACAGTCGCCGGAGCCAAAGGGTTCCGCGTCCTTGTCGCCACCGAGCTTTCCTTCGCCACCCCCGTGCTCAGCGTCGATTCGACCTCGACCATACGCGCGCTTTCCGGCCTGGACACCGAGGCGCTGAAGGACGGTACCAGTTATTACTGGAAAGTCGCCGCCCTCGATGCCGAGGGCATCCGCGGCGAATATTCCGCCCCCTTCGCCTTCACCTTGACCGTGCCCCAGCCTGGCGTTCCGCCAGTGGGCGGCGCATCGCCGGTGAACAGCGCGAGGCCCACCTGGACCTGGACCGTGCCCACCGGCTCGACCGACATCAGGTACCAGCTGGACGGGGACATGGATACGCTCTGGATTTCAGCCGGTACCGACATCACCGCGTTTTCGCCGACAACTGACCTTTCGGAAGGGGACCATACCCTCAATGTCCAGGCCAGGAGCGAGGTCGGCGTCTGGTCGGACAAGGGCAAGCGGACTATATCAGTTGACATGACTCCCCCGGCCGCACCCGTCCTTTCGGGCACCACACCGACCAACGACCGCCAGCCGACCTGGACCTGGACCCTACCCGCTGACGCCGCCGGACAGCGCCTCCAACTCGATTCCCAAGCCAGTGCCGACTGGACCACATTTGACGAAGCGACGACTACGAGCTGGAAGCCAAGCGCCGATCTCCCTGAGGGCCCGCACACCCTCTGCCTGCAAGCCAATGATGCGGCGGGCAACTGGTCGCAAAGCGGTTCCTTCACGATCGGCGTGGACATCACGCCGCCCGCGCCACCGACGGTCGCCGGCAGCACGCCAACCAGCGATACAATGCCAACCTGGAGCTGGACAATCCCGATCGACGCGGCCGGGATACGCCGCCAGCTCGACGGGGAGACCAGTGGCGGCTGGACGATTGCAACGATCGAGACCTTGTCTTACGCGCCGACGACGGCCCTCCCCTCCGGCTCCCATACCCTGTACGTGCAAGCCAGGGATGTGGCTGGCAACTGGTCGACGAGCGGCGGCAAGGCCATAGTCATCGACACCACCACGCCTGCCACCTGGGCTGGAAGCACATCGGCAGGTTCCTGGTCCTATTTCAAGTCGGTGGCCGTCGACAGCGCAGGCAACTCCTATGCCGTCGGGAATATCGACGGAAACGGCACCTATACCTTCGGGACTGGGGTGAGCGTAAACGGAAGCCTGGCCGAAATCGGGTCCGACAACAATCCGGGCAACCCTGTCATCGTAAAATACTCGCCCACAGGCGCTGCCCTCTGGGCGCGGAGTGTAACGGGTTCCACTCATGAGTGCGGATTCAACGCGGTGGCCGTGGACACAGGCGGAAATATCTATGTAGCCGGCTATGCCATGAGCGGGGCGGGCTGCGATTTCGGAAACGGAATCGCGCTCGGATCGTCGATGGGAACCGGGTGGAACGGAATCCTTGTGAAATACAACGCGGCGGGCGTGGCGCAGTGGGTCTCACATGCGAATTCGGGCGGTGCGAGTCTCTATTCATGCCTAGCCCTGGCGTCGAACGGCAACATCATCACCGGGGGCTGGGTGTACGGAAATCTAGCCACCGATTTCGGAGGTTCCGTCAGCGTTCAAGGACCGGCGAGCGCCGCGACCCACGTCCTTTTCGTCATCTACAACGCCTCGGGTACGGCCTTGAGAGCCCAGACCCTCTACCCGGGGGGAGGACCCGATTATTCCGGCGTCAACGCGCTGGCGATCGACAATCAGGGGAATATCCTTGTCGCCGGGAACCTGGTCGGACCAGGGATTTATCGCTTCTCTGCGACCGTCTCCACCAGCGCGATCGCCGGCGCGACCAACATGTACCTGGCAAAATTCAGCGCGGCAGGGGTTCCGTTGTGGGCACGCTCCGTGCAGAGCGCTCCGGGAGGCTCCAACTTCCTCTCCCTTGCCGCCGATAGCGCCAATGCGGTCTATGTCGGTGGCACGCTCGCGGTCGGGGGAAGCTATAGTTTCGGGAGCGGAGTCTCGGTAGCCCCCGCCCATGCAGGCAGCAATTTCATCCTGGCTAAATACTCGGCGGCGGGAGACATCCTGTGGGCGCGCAGCCTCGTCGGAGACGGCGATACCGGCCTCACCGCAATGACGCTCGGCGCTTTGGACTCCATGCTGGTCGCAGGCAGTATGCGCACGCAAGCGCTCTTCAGCCTCGGGAGCGGCGTCACCGTACAGGGAAACAGGGATGGAAGCAACAGTTTCCTGGCCGGATATGACTCCTTGGGGAACGCTATGTGGGCCCGCTCGGTCGCAACCGGCCCAAATGGGACAAGGCTCGTATCCTTGACCCGTTCGGCCTCTGGCACGCTCACTGGTGTCGGGTGGCTCGGAGGAACCACGCCCGACTATTTTGGCCCGACAGCTACCGCGATGGGCAGTTCGAGCGCCAATACGAGCGGGCTCATCGTCCAGTACTGAGAAGCCCATGCCCGAGCCACACGCTCGGGTATAGGGCTTTCGCAAAATCTCCATTTCGCGTAATATAGTGGAATGGATACGTCTTTTCAGGCGAAACAGGGAGAAAGTGCCATGCTCAGGCCCTTCCTCGAGATAGGAAAGCTCGCGGGGCGGAAGCTACACCTTCCCCTTTTTTGCCGCGGCCTTCACGAGGTCCTCGCCCGCGAGCTGCCTGCGAAAAACCTCTATATCGCCGTCCTTGAAGGCAAAGACAACCTCCGCTTCCCCTATTTCGTCGACGAAAGGGAACCCGAGGACCAGCTGGCCAACTACCCGAAAGAGGGCCTTACCGCCTTTATCGTCGATGAGGGGCGGACCGTCTGGGTCGGCCGCGAGCCGGAGATACTGGACCGTGTCAACTTCGTGGGAGAGAGGCCTGTCGACTGGATCGGCATTCCGCTCCGAGGCAGGGATGGGGCCGTCTTCGGCATCCTGGCCGTCCAGACCTACGTCGAGGGCGAAGGCTACGACCATGCCGACCTCGAGCTCCTCGAGTTCGCCGCGGGCCAGCTATCGATAGCCCTCCAGTTGCAGCATTACGACCGCGACATCGCGATAGGGAGGATAGCCGCCCTGCTGGACGAGACCGGGGACCTTGCCGAAGTGTACGCGGGCGTCCACCAGATCGTGGCGGACCTCATCCCGGCGGCGAAAAGCTGCTTTATCATCGCGAGGGTCGACGCGGCGGCCAAGCGCTTCAGGCCCGTCTACTGGCGGGACATCAACGACGACTGGGACAGGATAGACTGGCCCATCGACCGGGGCTTTGCCTCCTACATCTACCGGGGCACTCAGAAGGCCTTTGTCTATGAGCGCGGGCGGACAAAGGTGCCCGCGGAATTCCTCCCCATCGGCACGCCGCCCTACTACTGGCTCGGTGTCCCTCTCTGGAACGGCACGTCGATAATCGGCATCGCCATCGCGCAATCCTACGACGAGAACGATCCGGTGACGCGCGAGGATGAGGCCATGCTCTCCATCGTCGCGCCCCACATCGCCAATGCGATCAGCCGGGCCGAGCTTTTCGAGCGGACCCGGCAGTAGCGCCGCCCTTGTCGCCTAGGCCCGGACCGATCAGGTCCGCCCTCCCGCCACCTTGCGCGCCGTCGCGCCCAGGTCAAGCCTGTTCTTTTCAGTGACAGTTGTGACGATCTCCCGGGGCAGCCTGCCTTCGCCCGCGAAGGCGGCGCACAGGGCGCCCGCCATGGCCGCGATGGTGTCCGTGTCTCCGCCCAGGGAGGCTCCCATCCGCACGGCCAGCCAGGTGTCGGCGCCCGCGTGGAGGAAGATGCCGAAGACCGCCGGGCAGGTCTCCCACGAAGGCAGCCCCGAACCCAGCGTGTCATGGAGGAAGGCCATGGCCTCCTGGGGGCATTTCCATCGGGGGGCCTGCTCCAGGAGGAGCCTGAGCCGGGAGAGCGACGAGGGGGAGGGGAAATCATCCTCGGTCTCGGCCGCCCCGACCTCGGCTCCCCGAAGCGCGGCTTCCATCACCTCGTCCATTGTCGCGCCGGCGGCGGCCGCATCGAGGGCGAAGCCGAAGGCCACCGCCGCCTCCAGGGCGGCTGAACTGTAGTGGGTCGGCGTGCATGAGGCGATGATGGCTTTCGCCAGTCCCTCCTCGCCGCCAGCCGTGCCGGCGATGCCGCCACGGCCCGCGTAGCCAAGCACCGCCGCAGGGGTCCGCATGAGGCCGCCGCAGGTGTTCCCGCCCCGTCCTGCCGCCAGCGGGCTCACGCCCGCCTCTATCGCGGCGAGGGCCTTGAGGGAGGTCGGTCCGATGTAGCCGCGCTCGTCCGCCTTGGTCTCCCTCACCCATGAAAGCAGGCATCTAGCCGTCACGTCGGCGTCGATGCCTTCCTCCAGGTAGCGTCCGAGGAGCCAGAGCACCTGCTCGGTGTCGTCGGTGACCGAGGCGAAAGGGAGGTTCTTGTGGAGCTTCGACTCCGCCGGCTCGATGAGCCGGTCCACGAAGCCGAAGCGCCTCGCGATCTCCTTCCGCCCCATGAATTCGGTGGGCATGCCCAAGGCGTCCCCGACGGAGATCGCCTCGAGCATGCCCAATACGGTCTCGTATCTCATCCCGCCAGGTTCTCCACGAAGGCCCGCGCCTTGGCCAGGCCTTCGTCGACATTGTCCAGGTAGTGCTTCCACGAAGGCTCCAGGGTCCAGAGCCCCGGATAGTTCCAGGCCTTGATGCGCGCCCCGATGCCCTTCCAGTCCATCGCCCCTTCTCCCGCGGGTATGTGCTTCTCGTTGTCGCGGTAGTCGGAGAGGTGGAGGTGGCAGGGGTTCACGACCGTGAGGAAATCCACGGGATTGATGCCCGCCTCGTAGGACTCCGTCACGTCGACCATGGGCCGGATCGCCTTGTGGTCCAGGGCCTTCACGTAGGCCAGGAGCTTCTCCGCAGTGCCGGAGGCCGTTTTCGGGTTGTTCTCGAGGGCAATGGTGATGCCCTCCTTCTCGGCCAGGTCGCCCAGGTGGAGGAGGTTGTCGAGTATCGGCCGCTCCAGCATCTGGGCGCGCTCAGGGTCCCCCGGGCTGTGGGCATGGATGACGATCATGTCCGAGCCGAAGATGGCCGCCGACTCGACGATGTCCCGGCTCAAAAAGCGGGTCTCCGCGACCATGCCCGGATGGGGGTTGTAGAACATCGCGAAGAAGCAGAGGGGATAGTGGATCGAGGCGACTTTGACTATCCCCTTCGTGGCGCGCGCGAAGCCGGGACGGGTATCGGCCATGCATTGGGGCATGAGCTCGGTGTTGGGAAAACCCGCCTTCGCCACGAGCCTGAAGGAGTCCTCAGAGCCGCGCGGGTAGAGGGCACCCGTGGAAAAGGCGATGCGTCCGCTCATTGCATCTCCGCTTTCAGCTCGGCGACGCTGGCGGTCATGGCTTCCGCGGGCTGCTGCTTGCCCTTCTCGAGCCGCTCGAGGGCCTGGCCGATGAGGAGGTCCATCGTGCCCATCTCGTTGAAGTGCCAGTAGGCCCAGCTGTCCTTGAGCTGCGCGAGGGCGATCTTGTAGAGGGGCGTCTCGGAGACGGCCTTGACGGAGGGCACGTTCACGCTGCTCTTGCGCACGGGGACATAGCCGGTGGCCATCGCGAAGGTCGCCTGGTTCTCCACCTTCATAAGGTACTTGATGAGGAGCCAGGAGGCGTCGTTGGCTTCCTTGCCCTTGTCGAAGAGGACGAGCCCGCCGCCGCCCAAGGGGATGGAGGCTTTCTTGAACCTGGGAAGGGTGAAGGCGCCGAGGCCGAACTTCGCGTCCGTGGTCCAGCGGCCTATGCGCGAGCTCGAGGCGACGATGAAGGCGAGGTTGCCGGCGAGGAAGCGCTTCTCCGCGTTCGCGTGCTGGGCCTGGGGCATGACCTTGTCATCCGCGAGCTTCTTCCAGAAAGTCGCGACCTCGACGGCGTCGGCCCTGTCGTACACGGGGATGGTGGTGGTTTGTTCCTTGGTCTCCACGACCGGGTTGCCGTTCTGGGAGAGCATGGCCTTGAAGAGCCAGGGCGCGTCCGACATGTCGAAACCCCAGAAATCGTCGGACTTGTTCTTGTTGCCGTCGGCCTGGGCCTTTTTCGCCATCGTGTACAGGTCGGCCCAGGTGACCGGCGCCTTGGAGGCGTCGATGCCCGCGGCAGCCAGGATGTCCTTGTTGTAAAAAAGGACGGGCGTGGAGATGTTGTAGGGCACGGCGCAGATCTTGCCGTCGAACTTGCTGTACTCCCACATGCCGGGGAAGATGTCGTCCTTGTTGAAGTCCTTGTCCGAGTTGATGTAGTCGAGGATGGCCCAATTTTTATAGGCGCCAGTGTAGAGGGGACCCGCCGCCATCAGGGCGACGTTGGGCTCGGCCTTGGCCTCGAGGGCAGGCACGATCTTGGTGGCCGTGTCCGCGTAGCTGCCGGAGAAGATGGGCTCCACCACGACCTTGTCCTGGGACTTGTTGAACCCGTCCACCTGGGCCTTGAAGGCGTCGCCGTTGGCTCCCGCGAGGGCGAACCAGAGGGTCAGCTTGATCTTGCCGTCAGGAGTCCTCACGGCGGCGCGGTTGTCGGCGGCGGAGACGAAACCGAGCGTGACGAGTGCGAGCAGGGACGCTAGAATGAGGCGACGCGACATTGGGGTCCTCCTTGAGGCTCGCCGTCAGGCCTTGAGGCCCGACAGCGTGATGGAACGTATGAAACGCTTTTCAGTGAAGACAAAGGCGATGAGCACGGGCATGATGGCCATGACCGAGGCGGCCATCATCACCTGGTAGTCGTTGGAACTCTCCGTGATGAGGTACTTGAGGCCGATCGGCAAGGTCCGCAGCTTCGTGGAGTTGACGACGATGAGTGGCCAGAGGTAGCTCCTCCAGTGGCCGAGGAAGGAGAAGAAGGAGGCCGTCGCGATGGCCGCGCCGGAATTGGGGATCACGACATGGCGGAGGCAGCCCAAGGGGCCGCAGCCATCGATCCTCGCCGCATGCATGAGGTCGTCGGGGATGGCCATGAAATACTGCTGGAGGAGGAGGATGGTGAAGCCCGAGAAAAGTTCGGGCAGGATGAGGCCCCCATAGCTGTCCACAAGGCCGAGCTTCGCGATGAGGAGGAACATCGGGATGATGGTCAGGATCTGGGGCAGGAGCATCGTGGAGATGACCACCAGGTAGATGGCGCCCTTGAAGGGGAAGCGCATCTTGGAGAAGGCATAGGCGGCGAAGATTGCGCTGCCGACCTGGAGGAAGGTCATCGCGGCGCTCACAAGGAGGCTGTTGAGGAACCACCGGGCGAAGGGCACCATGACGAAGGCCCGCGCGAAGTTCTCCCAGTTGAGCCCGCTGGGTATCCACTTCGGTGGATAGGCGTAGACGTCGGCCTTGCTCTTGAAGGCGGAGAGGATCATCCACACGAAGGGGAAGATCATGACGACGAGGCCGGCCACGAGCGCGGTGAAGGCCGCCCAGTTGTGCTTGTGTGGTTTACTCACTGAACACGCTCTTTTTCGCGATCTTCTTCTGGACGAGGGTGAGCGCGAGGACGATCGCGAAGAGCACGACCGATGCCGCCGCGGCGCGCCCGAACCTTCCCCTCGTGAAGGCCGCCTCGTAGATGTAGTAGACCATGACCCCCGTGGAGTACAGGGGACCGCCATTGGGCGTCATCACCGAGATCTCCGTGAAGACCTTGAAGGAGTTGATCACCCCCATGAGGAGGACAAAGTACACGATCGGCGAAAGGAGGGGCAGCTTGATCCTGAAGAAGATCTGCCGCGGGTTCGCGCCATCGATCCGGGCCGCCTCGACGTAGGTCTCGGAGATGCCCTGGAGCCCCGTCAGGAAAAGGAGGATGTCGTAGCCCAGGCCCCTCCACACGGCGAAGATGATGATGGACAGGAGGGCCGTCCTCTCGTCGCTCAGCCAGTTGACCGGGGCCAGTCCCAGCGTCTTGAGGATGGTGTTGAAGGGACCGATGCCGGGGTCGTAGAACCAGATCCAGATCAGGGCGGAGGCGACGATCGGGACGATGACCGGCGCGAAATAGGAGGCGCGGATGAAGCGCCGGAAAGGCACTGCCTTGTCCAGGAGGACCGCGCAGCCGAGGGCGAGTACCAGGTCTATGGGTATCTTGATGAAGGAGTACATGAAGGTGGTCCTGATCGACTTCAGGAAGTTCGGGTCCTTGGACAGGAAGCGGAAGTTGTCGAGGCCGATGAAGTCCTTGGTTCCCTTGACAAGGCTCCAGTTGGTCAGGCTCAGGTAAAAGACCTGGACCAGGGGCCAGAGTATGAAGAGGGCGACCAGGGAAAGGGTGGGGAGGAGGATGAAAAAGGCTATCGCCGATTCACCCCATTCGTAGTAGGATTTCCCAAGACGGAATTTCCTGATCACGTGGTCACCACCCCTGTGTTATGCACATTTGTGCATAACACTTGTGAATATCCTAGTATGACATCGCGGCGATGTCAAGTTTTTACGTCCCGAGAGCTTCATTTTCCCTCCGGCACGATTACGCGGACGGCATCGGGGCGGGACCTGAGCCCGACCCTTTCTGATTTCCGGAAAAAGGCGTTGCCGTCGACCACCAGCTGTCCGGCCTTCAAGAGGCCGGTCACTTCCACATGATCGCCGGTCCCGAAGAGGAGATGCTCAAGGGTCGAGAACTGCCCGACCCCGGCCTCCGCCTCGGTATCGATCCAGTTCCGGTCGCTGATGGCCAGGACGGCGTCATGGCCGTCCCAGGGAGCCATGCACAATGCGCCCGCGATCGCCTTGCCCTTGTAGTAGTCGCTTCCGTTGAGGGGGGCTGCGACGACAAGCCTTTTTTCCGACAGCCGGCTTTCCTTGGCGATGCCGTTTTTACGCACGAGGAAATCGGGACCCGCGATGAAGGGCGAGGGCCGCTTCTCCACCTTCGCCCCGGTGGAAAGGAAGGCTTCAAGGGATAGGTTGGCGCTGCGCCCTCCGATGGAGCCGAGGAAGGTATCTGCCACGACGACATCGTTGAAGGCATAGCCGACCAAGGCCTCCCCATCCCGGCACTCGAGGGCGACAACGCCGCGTTCGACGCAGCGCCCAAGCTCCAGTCCCTCGAGCTCCGCCTCGGTGAAGCCGATGAGGGGACCGACATTGGCCGTTCCGCCCGCGATCCCGAGGATGGGGAGGACGAGGGCGCGCTTGATGAGGCATCCGGCGATGTAGGAGGCGAAACCGTCCCCGCCCACGCAGACGAGCATCTTTGCCCCGGCATCGGCGAGGCTTCCGACCGCACGGTCGATGCGGCCGGCATGGTCCAAGGCCGAGGGCGGACAGCCTGCGGCGGGCTCGGCCGGGCGCAGGACCTTGGCCCCAGCCAGATAGTCCCCCCCGAAGCCGCCTTCGCAGGTCAGGATCCCGTGGCCCGCAAGGCGGGCGGACACGACCTTGGCCATGGCCGCGAAGCGGGAGCTCCCACCAGCCGCCTCGTTGAAGAGCAGCCCAATCCTCATGGCTCGAGGACAATCTTCATGGCTTCACCACGCTGGAGGAGGCCCATGGCTTCAACGCCACGGGACAGGGGGAGCCGATGGGTGACGAGGCGCTCCAGACGCGCGCCTTGAGCCGTTATGAGTGCCAGGGACTCCACGAAATGGCTCCGGGCGTAGCCGTAGGAGCCCGTCATGGAGACTTCCCGGTAGTGGACGTCGTAGGGATCGATGGTGGACCTGTCCTGGCGGGAAAGACCGGAGAAGACAAGGAGGTTTCCGCCGTCGGCGGCCGCCCCGAGATATCGGGGGACCAGGTCGGCGCTGTTCACCGTCAGCACAATCTGGTCGTAGTCCTTCTCCGGCACCGCCTCGGGCGCCAGCACCTTCCAGCCCCAGCCGGCCAGGATGGCCGCCCTTCCGGGGTTGGTCTCGACAAAGGCGAAGGGCACTCCCCTTTCCTCGAAGACGGCGCCGAAAAGCGAGCCCATGGGGCCGCCACCGACAATGAGTGCCTTGCGCCCGCCGTCCAGGCGGAGCTTGCCTATGCCGTTGAGGACGCAGGCCAGGGGCTCCACGAGGGCGAAGGCGGTGGCCGCGCGGGGTATCCGGAAGAAGCCGCGCTTTGCGTAGGCGGCATCCGCGGAAAGGTATTCGGCAAAACAGCCACCGGAGATGAAGCTCTTGCTGGCGCAGAGCTCCCCGTAGCCCTTGAGACAGGTCGGGCAGGTGCCGCATTCGAGGTAGGGGGCTATGGCGACAAGGTCCCCCGCGGCGAAGCCCGATGCCGCGGTCGCCGACTCCACCCTCCCGTAGCACTCGTGGCCGAGGACTGTCGGGGGCGTGAACATGTGATGGCCCTTCAGGTAGGTCTTGAGGTCGGTGCCGCAAAGTCCCGAGCCAAGGACATGGACAACGACGTCCCCGGCCGGCTTGTCGACCTCACGGAGCTCCATCGACCCGGGGCCGAGATACACGAGGGCCTTCATCATAGCGAACTCCTTGCGAGTATCGACTGCGCCGTCTCGGCGTCGGTGATCAGGGTCTTGAACAGGCCGGCGCCGGCCGCCGCGATCATCCCGTCCACTTTCTCATTGCCGCGGCAGACGCATATCACGGAGCGCATCTCCCGCAGGCGCTCAAGGCTCATGCTCACGAGGCGCCACTTTTCACCAGGGTCGATCTCATGGCCCTTGGCGTTGAAAAAGCGCCCGAGGATGTCGCCCACGGCCTTGGCATCCTGCAAGCCCTTGAGCACGCTGCGGTCGATCTCCGTCTGCAGGTATTCGGCGCGGTCCGCCGGCATGCCGAGGCCGATGACCGCCGTCTCCACCTCGCTCCATAGCGAGGTTATATGATCGAGGTTCTCCTCCTCGACCCGCGACGAGGGGCCCCGGTCCGCTTCAAGGAAGGCTTGCATGCGGATGAAGACCCGCTCGGCCCGGTATTTCTCCGCCAGGCGGTCGACGATGCCGTTGATCTGGAGCCAGGGCGCCTGCTGGCCGGCGCTGCCGACCAAGGGGATGATCTTGCGACCCACCAGCGCTTCCTGGGCAGCCATGCGGAGCGCGACCTCATAGATGGTCCTGCCCCATCCCACGCCAATGACGGCCCGGTCGGCAGTGAGCTCGGGCAGGATGTTCGCCGCGAAGGACGCAAGGGTCTCCGCCGACAGCTCTGGCCGCGCGGGGCGTGGGGCGATACGCACCGCCTCGAGGGCCAGGGACTCGCGCAGCGATTCGGCCAAGGCCTCGGCGTCGATGTCGGTGGGGAAGCGGACCTCGAAGCGGACCATGCCGCTCTTGCGCGCCTGGTCCAGGAGCCGGGAGACCTGGGAGCGCGACAGGCCGATGCTCGCCGCTATCTCATCCTGGTCACGGTTCTCGATGTAGTAGGAATGCGCGACATGGTAGAGCTGGAGGGGACTTGGTTTCCGCGCCATCGCTCACTTCGACCGGGGCCTGAGGATGGCGTCCAGCTCGCCGATGATCGCCTTGGGGTCGGGGTGCTGGAAGACATTGCGGCCAAAAGCGAAGCCCTTGGCGCCCAGCTCCAGCGCCTCTTTCGCGAAAACCTGCGGCGCGACCTCCTTGGGCCCGCCGGCAAGGATGAGGGGGACGGGACATCCCGACACGACCTTGCCGAAGTCGGGCGTGAAGAAAGCCTTCACCACATCAGCGCCGATCTCGGCGGCGATGCGCGCGCCCGTCATCTGGATCTCCAGGCTGTTGGTCTTCGCGAAATCTTCGGCCAGGATCTCCACGATGCAGGGGATGTGGAGGCTGTGAAAGGCATCGATGTCCCGGGCCACCTGCTGCATGGACAGGTAATCCTCCCCCCCCATGACGAGCATCATGAGGGCGGCATCGGCGCCGAGCTCCAGCGCGCGCTCGGGGGAGACGACGTTTTCATGGACATTGGGATAGCTCGACCCAAGGGAAGAACCAGCCAGGGAGGTCCTGAGGATGAGCTTCTTCTGGATGAGGGCCGGGGCGGACATCCGCTCCGCCAGGCCGACATTGAGGATGAATCCGTCAATCGGGGCCATGGCGCAAAGGGCGAGGATCCGGTCGGGGTTTTCCAGGCCAGGCATCACGCCGAAGGATTGCGGATGGTCGAGGGCGACGACAAAAAGCTTCCCGCCATTGCTGAACAGACGGGCTGTATTCCTCTGCAAGCCTGACATATATCCTCCGTTATGCAATATTGTTACACACTAAGTTGCATGATAGAGAACTATAGCAGGATATGGGGCTTTGTCAAGGGAAAGAGCAGGGCGAGGGGCGAGGGGCGAGGGACAAGGAGGATATCGGGGACGGTGCCGGGATCCGGAGAATCAGCCTTTGATGAACTTGTCTATCTCGGCGACGGATTCCCTTAGCTTGAAATACCTGCAATAACTCATGTCCGTCTTGAGCATGTGGCCCTGGAACCAGTTCTTGAGGTAATACAGGGTCTCAAGGGCCACGTCCCGTGACTCGGTGTAGTCCTCGATGATCAGCGTTCGTATTTTTTCTATGAAATGCCGGTGCTGGGCGATATGATCGCTCTCCTCCGAGTACTTGTACCTCGTGAAAAGCCCCTCTTCCAGGGCGAAGTGGTAGTCAGCGTATTGGATGAGCTCCTTGAGGACGCTTTTCACGACTTCTTCGTTTCTCGCCAGCTTGATGCCGTCGAAGAGCTCGTTCATGATCGCGATGATCTTCCTGTGCTGGTCGTCGATCCCCATGATCCCACCCGAGTACTCTTCCTTCCACTCGAAAAAAGCCATTGGCCCCTCCAAGGCGTTCCGCCCGCGCGAACTCACCCGGCGCATGCCGGGCGAGCCCTGCTTTAGCGAATATACCCGAAAAACCGTGGCAAGAACATCGACAGGGGCTCGATGTAGGTGATGAGGAAGAGGACGATGATCTCGACGGCCAGGAAGGGAAGGACGCCCCTCACGACGCGCTCGAGCGATAGCTTGGTCATGCCGCATACGACATAGAGAAGGAGCCCCACGGGCGGCGTCAGGAGGCCGATCATGAGGTTGAGCACCACGATGATGCCGAGGAAGATCGGATGGATGCCGTAGACCGCGGTGATTTTGAGGAGGATGGGCACGAGGATGATCATCGCCGCGGTGCCTTCCATGAAGGTTCCCACGATGAGGAGGATGATGTTGATCGCGAGGAGGATGGCCCATCTCGAGCTGATGATGCCCGACACGAAGGTGGCCATGGCCTGGGGCACCTGCTCCACGACCAGCATCCAGTTGAAGACATTGGAGCAGGCGATGACGAGGAAGACGATGCCGGTGGTCTTCGCGGTGCCCAGGAGGGCTGCCTTGATGGCGCTCACGGGCAGGTCCCGGTAGACGAGGAGGCCGACGACAAGGCCGTAGACGACGGCGACGGCGGATGCCTCGGTGGCGGTGAAGATGCCGCCGATGATGCCTCCCAAAATGATGAAGGGCATGAGGAGGGGGATGAAGCCGTCGGCGAGTGCCTTGAGCAGGTCCTTGACGCTTTTTATTCGCTCGCCGCGCGGGAAATTGCGCTTCCTGGCCACGATATAGGTGACGATCATGCAGCCGATCGCGATCATGACTCCCGGGACGATGCCGCCCAAGAAGAGGGCCGCCACCGAGGTCGACGAAAGCAAGGCGTACACGACGAAGGGTATGCTCGGGGGGATGATGGGTCCCATGACCGCCGCGGAGGCGATGAGGCCTGCGGCGAACTCCTCGTCATAGCCCTTCTCCTTCATCGCGGGGATCATCATGGTGCCGACCGCCGAGCAGTCCGCGATGGCCGAGCCCGTGACGCCGCCGAAGAGCATCGAGGTCACGATGCTCACGTGGCCGAGGCCGCCCCGGAGGCGACCGACGAGGACGGAGGTGAAGTTGACGAGCCGCTTCGTTATCCCGGAGCTGTTCATGAGCTCGCCCGCCAGGATGAAGAAGGGGATGGCCATGAAGGTGAAGCTGTCGAGGCCCGTGAAGAGCCGCGTGGCGATGAGCCCAAGGGACACGCCCTTGATGACAAGGTAGACCGTGGCCGCCGCCCCCAGGCTGAAGGCGATGGGCACGCCGATGAGAATGAAGACCGCGAATGCCGCTATTGCTTCCCACATGCTGTCCGTCCTATTTCCCTTTGCTTTCGGCCGCGGCAGAGGGCGCGATGGCCGGCGCCTTGAAGAGCCCTGCGAGGTGGGCCACGTTCTCGATGAGCATCATGAAGATGCCGAAGGTCACCGCGCTGTAGGGGATGGCCATGGGTATCTCGAGTGCGCTGGATCTCTGGATCCTGAGGAGGCCGAGCTGCGCCCCGGATTTCGCCAGGATGATGACGAGGAAGGCGATCACCACGAGGCGGGAGGCGACATGGAAGACCTTCCGCATCCCGGGCTTGAAAAGGTTCACGAACATCTCGATGCCGACGTGGGAGTTGTCCCGGGCGGCGAGGTAGCAGCCGAAGAAGCCCACCCAGATCATCATGTAACGCCCGATTTCGTCGGTCCAGGAGAGGGCGTTGTTGAGGACAAAGCGGAAGAAAACCCCCGACGTGGTGTTGATGACCATGAGCGACACGAGGGCGTACACGACATAGACGACGACCCTCTCGATCATGTCCAGGACATTGACTGTTTTGGCCATTGAAGCTGTCCTCCGGCGTTGGTATGCGGAAGGGCCTTTGGGCCCTTCCGGCAAGCGAGACGGGCGGGCCGCGCCCGCCCGTCCGGAAAAGCCTACTTGAGCTGGGACTTCTGCCTGGCGACGGCCGCGGCCACCGCGTCCTGGATCTCGGTGATGAGCTTGGGGTCCATCCTGGTCTTCAGGTAGTCGATGACGGCAGGCTGCATGGCCTTCTTGAAGGCATCCATCTCGGCGTCAGAGGGGCTGTAGATCTGGACCTTGTTGTCGATGAGGGTCTGGAGGCCGGCGGCGTTGATGTAGGTGAGGACGCCGCGTCCGACGGTGCCGGAGATCTGGGCGCAGTCAAGGACGATGTACTGGAGGTCGGCCGGGAGGCTCTGGAAGAATTTCTCGTTGATGATGAACCAGTCCACGCCGTAGACGTGCCCGTCAAGGCTGACATACTTGTTGACCTCGTAGATCTTGCCGGAAAGTATCGAGCCGATGGGATTCTCCTGTCCGTCCACGACACCGGTCTGCAGGGCCGTGTAGGTCTCCGTCCAGGCGATGGGCGTCGGGCTGGCGCCGACGGCCTTCATCATGTTGATGTAGACCGGGGTTTCCTGCACGCGAATCTTGAGGCCCTTGAGGTCAGCGGGGGTCTTGATCGGGCGGACGCTGTTGGTGAAGTGGCGGAAGCCGACCTCGGCGAAGGCGAGGGCCCGCATGCCGGTCTGCTGGAGGAACATGGCGCGCAGCTTGTCGCCAAAGGGGCCGTCCATGACGTTCCAGGCGATCTGGCTCGTCGGGAAGAGGTAGGGGATGTCGGTGATCGCCGCGGTCGGGAAGAAGTTGGCGATGACGCCGGAGGCGATGCCCGCCTCGACCGTGCCGGCCTTGATGCCTTCCACGTATTCGCGCTCGGCGCCGAGGGAACCGCCGCCGTAGACCTTGACGTTGATCCGGCCGCCGCTGCGGGAGTTGACCATGGCCGCGAAGGCGATGGCCTGGGCCTGCTTGCGGGACATGGTGGGATCGGTTGAATCGGCATGGGCGAGCTTGAGCTCGAACACCTTGGCTTGGGCGAAGGCCATGCCCGTCGCGACGGCGACCATGATCACGAGAGTTAACAATTTCTTCATCGCTCCACCTCCTGGAAAATTCTCGGCGCCGCTGCGCCGCTAAGGAAACATGAATCTCAGTTCGGCTGCGCGATCGTTTACATACGCGTCCCATTGATA
>JANYKC010000082.1 GCA_025358255.1 Spirochaetaceae bacterium | reverse complement strand
CCTCTCGCGGCACCCGTGACAAACCCCTTCAAGGCGTATAAAGTCTTCCATACGCAGGCGTCGCCTGCCATGCCTTCGTCGTGAAAGACTTATGAGGCATCAACCTACCTTCGTCGTGTTTTACTTATGAGGCACCGCGGGAGGCGCGTTGAAAGTCGGTCCTGGGCTCATTTTCTCCTCATCCTCTGTCTAGCGCCGAAAGGCGAACTTGCCGCCAAGCCGCCCTACCCGAAAAACGCCATCTTCGCTGATGACCGCGAAATCATTTCCCGCCCAGGTTATGCCCTCCTGGTTTTTCCCGGGCAAATGGAAGTGGAGCCCTACCGATCCGTCTGGGCGGATCTCGAAGACCTCGTTGGGGATATCGAGGATAGCCCATGCTTTCTTGCCATCGGGATCAAGGGCAAGGCCTGCGCAATCATAGAGGCCTGTAGAGACAAATCTCGCCTCGCTTCCATCAAGGGCCATGATGAGGATGCCGCTACCCTTCTCCAGCTTGCTTCCGGTGGCCAGGACTTGGTTTGATACCATCAAGCGGGCCTTCTCGCCGGCCTTGCCTGGTGGAAGGAAAACCAGGCCTTCGTAACCGTCGGAATTTTCCCGGAATTTCTTGAAGGCTTTCCCGGGTTGCCAAAGATCGATCTTCCCCTGGAACTGGAAGGTGTCAGCATCCAGTACATATATCTCCGGAATGGCTTCGTCGAGCACATAAAGGACCCTTCCTTTCGAATCAAGGCCCACATCCTCCAGATCGGCTTTCGGTATGACATGGTGCTCGGCTATTTCGCCGGCCTGGGAAATCACGAAAATGTCACCCTCGTCACCTACGGCGATAAAGGCTCCCCGCGACGGGTCGAAAACTAATCCGGACAACTCGGCCCATGGGGCGATTCGTATCTCAAGATAGGGAACAAAGACACCCTCCGCGCCTATCGCCCGAAGGGAAAAAAACAAGAGCAGCCATGACAATTGGGCGGCCTTACCGGGGAAGGCCTTGTGCAAGCAACTTGCGGCGGCTCTTCGCATCGCACCCCCTAGAACATCGCTCGAGACTAGCATCTACCGGAATCAATGTCGAGAACTTATCCGGGGGCTTCTCCGCCAAAAAAAACCCCGCAGCCGCCTTCATCAGGAGGGCACGGGGAGCCGCAAGGTCGCGTATCTCTGAGCGTGGCATTCGGACCGTATTTTGTCGCGCCTAACCCTGCCGGCCGAGGTGCGCAATGCCTCTTCGCCGCTGCCGCCATTTCCTGAGGCGCCGGACCATCTCCAGTGCGGGTCCGTCCTTGAGCTTTTCCACAATCGAATCGACTGCGGCAGCGACCCTCCCCCGAAGACTTATGCCCCGATGCCACGAGTACAAGGACATCTCTTCGTCACACCATTTTTCCTTGTAGCCCTCGTCCCCGATCGTAAAATCAAGGCGAACCTGCTTTTTTGCCTCGGCCAGGTGCTCGATGAAATGCAAAAGGAATACGAGGCCTGGGGAGTGGCGGCCAAGCTCGCCACCCTCGAAGGTCGGCATAAGGAAATACGCCGCATTTGCATTGATGACCGCAGATCCAGAATCGGCCATGCCCCAGTGGGTGGCTATCGGCTTCCCGTCCAGGAGCAAGGCCGAAATATGGGGACAGATATCGTCGCTTGCCGCGGCCAGGTGATAGAATTGGGCAAAGGCCGCCTCTTCGAAGAGATCCGCGACACCAGTCGACCGATAGCGTTCGCGCTTTTGCCCGATCATTGCTTCGGTGAAGCTCTCCCGCTCCGATTTGTTTTTTGCCACAACGAATTCGAGGTGCCCGATCTCACCCAGTTTTTTCTCGGCGCGCCGATGGTTGTACCTTTCTTTTGGGCTGGTCCTTTGCTCAAGCCATTGGCCGAAATCAATGGGCAGGGTAAGGCTGTGCGCCATGTAATGCAGGCGGTGCAGATGGCCGCCGACAAGGGGATTCGGCTTGCCATCGCTCAGGCGGCCAGGGATCTGATCAAGATGAACCAGGTCCGCGCCATTTTGCCGGGCCAACCGCATGGTGAGATCCAAGAGTTCAAGCGACTCAAATTCTCCGGCAAAAAGCGCGTTGCGGTAGTCCGAGACTCCCGCCCCCAGCCATCCCATGACGAGCATTCCTTTTTCCCGCCAGAAGCCCAAGGGGAGCAGGGCTTTCCCCCCGGCTGGACTCCCTTCTACAACTACGATGAGGGGGCGGACGCCGCGGGCGTCGCCAAGGGTTCTTTGCCAGGCCTCGAGCCAGTGGTAGCGCTGGAAGGGATAGGAGATAGCCGTCGATTCAATCGCAAGCCATTCGTCCCGCGCGGACTCAAGGCTATCGTAGGTATGGAAGGTTGGTATATTCACGTTTGGCCTAGTCCTGGTCGACGACGGGGCTCCGGGCTCGCGAATCGATCGTATTGAGGAGGGCCATGAGCATCGGCTTCTCGATGAGGTCGATCAGGCGGGCCTCGACGAATTTCTTGGCCTCCTCCGAATAGGTCCCGCCTGATAGGCAAAGTCCCTTGCCGGCTTTCAGGTCCTTCACCCGCGCATGGAAGTCGCGGACCATGAGCTCGCCCACTGCGCTCGAGGAGCGGATGAAGCGGAAAAGGACGACGTCCTGCCATTTCGAGGTCTCGATCTCAGCGAGGATATCGGCGAAGTCGTTCTTTGATACGGAAATGTCGGTGATCTTGACCTTCGCCTTGGGGAAGAAGTTGAGGACGATCTTCCGGCAAAGCGTCACATAGTCGCTCGTGGCGCCCATGAGGTAGGTCTGGAGGTTGCGGTTGGAGTTGAGCTCCCGGTACTTCGAAAGCAGGGAGGCCACATCCTTGTAGTTTGGGATTAGGGTAAGGACCTCGGCAAAGCAGGATACCGCCTTGCCTATCTCCTGGCACTTAAGGTAGGCCGCGGCCAGCCGGTACTTGAGTTCGGCCACTGTCTCGACCTTGATGTCGGGGTGCTTGAGGCCAATCTCGAAATCCTGGATCGCCTTGTCGGTAAGGTGCTGGTTCAGGTGGACCGTCCCCGCGAACAAGGCGGCTTGCGGGCCCAATTGCGGGTCGGCGCGCAAGTGGGTGAAAATCTTGAGTGCCTGGTCGAGGTTGCCACTCTCGTAATAGCACTCGGCCATCGCGAAGATCGACTCCTTATCCTCAGGGTCAAGGTCCACGGCCTTGCGCAAGGCCATAAGGGCCTCCTTGAAGGCCTTGAGCTTCACGTAGGAGTGGCCAAGGTATCTCCAGCACAGGCCGTGCTCGCTGTTCTCCTGGCTTGCCTGCTTGAGCAGGGCAGCGGCGCGTTCATACTGTTTTTTCTGGAATTCGAGGTAGCCCAGGTTGAAGTTGACCTCGAAGCTTTCCTGGTTGAAGGTCCTTGCGACCGCAAGTCCCTTATAGGCGTCGTCGAAGCGGGAGAGCCGCAGGCAGGCGATGCCGTAGCGAAGGTTGGCGGTGAACTCATCCATCTCAGGATGGCCTGCCGAAACCTCGCACAGGGCCTCGTAGGTCCGCAATACCCGCTCCCAGTCCTGCTCCGCCCAAAGGATCTCCCCGATGGCCTGGAGGGCGTCCCCGTCCTTCGGATTCGAAGCCAGGCGGCGATTGGCTTCCTTGACTACCTGGCTGCGATCCTTCTGGTGAAGCTTCCTGCCTCGCATGCCCGCCTTCGGTTTGCGACGAGCCGATGCCGAACCGATAACGACGAGGACAAAGGCAAGCACCACGACGGCGGCGATGACTGGGACAAAAAGAGGCATGGCTAAATAGTGGTCTGCGGAAGGCAGGATGTCAACTCGGGCCTGCGCTGCGGTGGTCGCCCCCGGCTCACTGTCTCCCTCCGAGGCCCGTGGCATAACGGCCGCCCACGCTTATTGAAAACAGTGCCTTGTCCGTGCCGGCGGCTGGACTATAGATCCATGCCGAATTGGCGCCGGTGCTTGTGCCTTCCGCCGCCCGCAGCGTCAAGGCATCCAGGGCATAGCCTCCCAGGACATTTCCGTAGATCCGCAGCGGCCCGAAGGCTTTCGAGACCGCGAGCGCCAGCACGATTCGCTTCTCAAGCACGGCGTCATCCAGCCATTTCGTGCCCTCGGACAGGATGGAAGCGTCATCGTGACCGGGATTGGCCGGGCTGTTCGAGCCCGACAGGCGGAATTCCAGAAGGGCGGTGGCATCGACGGGTCCTAGCTTTCCCTTCCAGTCCACTTGGATGGCAAGGTTGTTCTCGCCATATTTATAGCCGATTTCATTGTCCTCCACCGAGATGGGGGAGGTCACGGTGGATGCTATGTCCTGCCAATAGCTGGTAAATCGGGTATCCGGATACCATGTATATCCATAGGCGTCCGTACTGGAGTTCGCGCTAGAGGGCTCAAAGCAATACTTCGTCGCCATGGCGGCATAGAGGCCGAAGCTTCCTGCCTGCGTCTCCATCCTGCCGCCGAGACCCGCTGCCAATTGCCAGGGATTGAGGGGCCAGCCATCGAGTATTCCCCCAAATCCGATATCATCCACAAGCACCTGGGCAAGGCATGAAAAGGCGCCCGGGCGGTTCCAGGTCCAGAAAAAGCCCATGATCGTATTGTCGTCATAGCTGGCTGCCCAAGGCGCGCCGCCTGTCCCGCGCACATACTGGGTAGCGTACATGGGAAGAGGTGAAAGGAAGTACTCAAAGTCGAACCAGCGGCCAGCATAGACGATGGCGTCCTGGAAGCCAAAACGCATCTCACCTATCTCCAGGCCGAAGCTCTTTATCGTGGCTCCGCGCTCGGGGAAACCGCTGGGCCAAGCTTCGCTGATGCCAGCCATCGAATCGTGGTTGAGCCCGATCCATCGTGAGTTGTAGAAAAATGACCCTGCCGCGTAGGAGATGGCCATGCCTGGCCCTGAAATCCCGTTGGAGTTGACGAAGAGGGAATAAGGCGAATCAACCTCGTCCTGAAAACGAAAACGCCCAAGCTCGACCTGCGCCCCCACCAGTCGGGCGCGGACCCCTCCCTCGTCAAGAAGGGCATAGAATCCATATAGGTTGCCGCCCGGGATGTCGGCGAGGGCTGCGCCGTATTTTCCGTCACGGTCAAGGCTGAGGGAAGCCATGACATCGAAATAGGGCGAACTCGAAGAGAATGAAAATCGCCCTGCCGGGGAAAAAGCCGCTTGGTCTTGTTCGTCCCCATTGGGGCCGAATTTGTAGCTTCCCGAAAGATCGACGGCAATCTCGATGGGAGCCGCGGGTCCGGCTGGCACAGGTTGCCCGACAGCCCCATCGGCGAATGCCGAAAGACAACAGACCGCGGTCAGGAAAAAGCAAAGCCCGGCCTTGAAAGCCGGGCTCGGGGTTTTAGGATTCATGTGCTGCCTTCTTGCATGGTCAAAGGATAAGCGTGATATGGGCCGCGACCTCGACATCGCGCGACCATGCCCCCTCGAGATGATCACGATTGGTCGTATCGATGTAGTAGGCGTCCCCTCCGAAGGAGAGCCAATCGGAAAGGGGAACTCCGCCCTCCAAATGGAGGATGGTCCGGTTCTCTGCCGTCCCGCTCGGGGAGACATCGGCCGCGGCAGGGCTCCATGGGGCGCCGATGCCGGTCTCACCGATGGAAGCCCAGGTGCATTCGAGTGAAACGAACCAGTCGCCAGGCACCGCATAGCCGAGCTTTGCCCAGAAGATGAGCGCATCCGGTCCCCAGCCGTAGCCCAAGGGCTTCGCAAGGTATACGAACTTGTCCTGGACGAGGCTCCAATACTGGCGGACATCGTAGTAGTAGGGAGCCGCCCGGCGGTTGTACAGCCATGGGCTCGTCTGTGCCGCCTCGCCAGCCAGCGAAAGATAACCTTGGCCGGCGGGGATTTCAGCCTTGAACCCTGCCAGCCACGCTCCGATGAATGGTCCCCCTCCGCCGTCACCCGAAGTCTCGTAGGCGGTCGCCACCTCGTCCATGGCGAACTGGCCATGGACGTCCACGTACTTCCACGGATTCACGGAAAGCTCGGCGGTCATTAGGGAATTTGCGCGTTCGGGAATATTCCAATTATGATAAATCATGAGGAAGTTGAGGTCATGCACAAGGTCGGAAAAGGTGCTGTTGGCTCCGGTCCCGGCGAGGGTCGAGGATTCGCTCAAGGCGAATCTCAACCATCGCCATGGGCGGAACTCCAGGCGATGGCCCACGAAGGCCGAATAGGCCAAGGCCGTCCCATCGGGTTTGTAGGGTTCCATCGCGATATAGGTCCCGGTGAAACTTGCGGTTTTCCCGTAAAGGTCAAAGCCGACGAAATCATGGTACTCGTCCCAGTCCGAGAGCATGAAATCCCCCGTCCCGCCGTTTCCCCACGACAGCGCGTCCCGGCCGAAACGGACCGTCCACCACGATCCTCCTCCAGAGGCCAGGGCCTTGAAAGGCGTGTTGATGTCGAGCCAGGGCGAAGCGTCGTCAAGGATGGCGTTGAAATGGTTCGAAGCGACGCCAACCGCATCGAACTCCTCCTTCGCCTCCACGTCGATCTCGAGGAACAATCCCTGGCCGCAGGCCATCTGCAGGGGAATATCGAAAAAGGACGATCGCTTTTGGGCCGCATGGATCCAGGAATAATTCTCATCGGTCGCACCGGCATCGCCATCAAGGCGGAAATGCCAGAAGGTCTCCGGGCTGAGGTTGAGCCCCATTCCAAACGCGAAGTCCCTGCCTCTTGTGATGGGCTTCCATTCAAGGAGGCGGCGCGCTTCCTCGAATGCCCGAAGTCCCGCGGAGGAAAGCGATGCCATGTCGATCTCGTCCAGCATGGCCCTGGCCTGGTCCATTGCCCATGGCCGGGTGGCGGCCGCTGTAGCGAAGCCCTGCTCGAGGTAGAGGGCGTCCACGAGGGCGTAGACTGGAGACTTGACGGGGAGGATGCGCTTGGGCGCTGATACCCCTTCCTCGGCCTCAAGCGACGGAGCGCCCAGCATTGAGGCGAGCAAGATGAACATGGAGAACCAGGGTTTCATGGAAAGCTTTCCTCCCTACTGCCCCCAAACCGATCGCGCCATCGAAGCGGGATGGCTCTTTCAGTGCGGCCTTTTCTTGCCAGAGCCATCTGCCATTGCTTCCCTCAACTTGCGCATGGCCCTGGGATCCTGGGCGATATGATCCCACAGGTTGGCGGCGAATGCCGCGAACATGGCGATGAAAAAAGCGGCGAATAAGATGACCAGGACTTGCTTGGACGAAAAATCCTTGGGCTCGGTCGGCTGGAGATCGAGGAAATGCAGGTGTTCCTTGGGCTTGAGTCCGCGATAGAACCCGGCCTGTTTGCGCAACTCCTTCGCGATGATGGCAGATATGGCCGCATTCGACGCTTTTGTCGTCCCCGCCGAACCTTCGATCCTCGCCAGCTCCTCCTCGGCTGCCGCCTCGACAAGCCGATAGCCGTCGATGAGGGCGTCGTACGCGCCGCTGACGATGTCCTTCCTTTCGCCGCTGGGCGCAACCGAACGCACGTAGGTTTCGGCCAAGATTCGCGCTATGCGAGCCCCGGCGACCGAATCGATGGCCGCCACCTGGCGCGAATCCAGGATCGCGGGCTTCTCGTCGAGGAGCAGGCCCTTGGCCAAATCCTCGAGGCCCGCCGCCATTTTCCCGTACAGGTCCGGACCGCTTGACTGGGTCAGCTCGAGGACTGCATCGTATCCCGCCATGGCAAGGATCCTGGACTCCTCGTCCGTGCGCGCATTGATGACAATTGTCATTATTCGGCTGACTGGATCGAATGTAGCGCTGGCGTTCTTGCCATATATGGATCCGAGGGTCTTTCCGGTCTTCCTGGCCACGATGTCGGTGCTCGCCTTGTTGGTCACCAGCGCTGCGAAGCTCTGTCCCTCGTTGCCATCCAAGACGATCGCGCGTGCGGTGAAGGAATACCTGGACTTCACATCCATGAGCTCGGGTGAAAAATGGCCGAGCGCCAGGAAGATGCCGCCCAACACCAGCCCGAACGCGAGGATGCCGATCCAAAGCCTTCTTTTTTTGACAAGAACAGCTAGGAAATCGACGAGACCTATCTCGTCCTCGCGGTCGCTTACAGGGTTCTGCAAGTTCCTATCCATTTTGCGCTTCCTTAAAAGCTCGTCTTGAGCGCCAGGACAAAACCAGCGCCGAACACATATCCACCGGCCTCGCCAGGAGGACTCGATCGATACAAGGAGCCATCGGCTCCGTACACCCAGGGGAATACCATCTTGATGCTGGCAAGCCTTCCAAGATCAATGTCGACATAGGGACATAAGGCACCGGAATTGTCGACCCAGGAATGATACCAGGTACCGCCGATACTCAGCGCCGATCCTCCGATATCGCTCCAGGAAAACGCGAGCGCGTTGGAAAGTCCGCCGATGACAATCGGATCCGGCACGAGTGTTGTTGATCCCGTCGGATTTTCCCCATTCCATTTGAGCTCGGCGGTGATCTTGAGATCGGGGCCGCTCGATGCCTGCCAATACAGGCCCCCGACGGCATTGAGCAAAGGATCGCCCGAGGTCGGGAACGAGGTGGTTGTATCCAGGAACAGGTCTAGCCTTTTGACCGACGTCTTGACCATGAAAGCGAGCCGCGGAGTCCTATCGCTTTTATAATACCCCGCGAGGCTCACGCATGTCTTGTTCTTCACCAACTCAGTCAATAGCCCGTAGCCAAGGCTGGAAATGCCCTCGCTGTCATTGGCGGGAAGCCCGACCAGCCCCGTGAAGCCGATTCCTCCGATCGGAAAAGTCGTTTTCAGCCAAAGGCTCGGCTGTGTCGCCTGGAGCCATGCAGGAAGGATGGAAATCGAAGAGTCGAGGTTCGTGGTATCCACGGTCCGGTTGGAGAGATCGGCGATGCCGAGGATTCGCGCATTGCCCCAGCCTGTGGAAAAGCGCCCCATCCGCAGGGCAAGGAGGCCTGGGGCGGAGTAGTCGAAAAACAACTCGTTGAGGGAAGCGCCAAACGCGTAGTTGCCCGAAGTCACGGTCGGATAGAGGATGGTTCCAGAACCATGAAGACGAAAATAATCGAAAGGCCGGACGTCGATCGATGGGCTGATGGTTAGCCCACCGAAGGAATTGTGCGTAAAATTCCGGGATGTGTCCGCGAGGTCCGGAGTGACCCGGTAGCCTGCATAGAAGCCGCCACCGGCCGAGAGGTCGAAGGAGAATGCGATCTTCTCCTGCGATTTTTGATAGGCTGCCAATAGGCTGCCACCATTGTCGGGAACCGCAGGCGGCGCATCCGCGGCAGGCGTGGAAAAAAGGTCGTCGACTTCATCCGCCGTCGCGGATGCAATCCCCGCGGTTGTCATCCACGCGAGAAAGACACCGGCAAGGATTCGGATACCGATCCTCATTTGCTGATCCTCTCCAGGTAATCCTTGGTGAAAAGCTCGGAAGGCAAGATCGCAAAGGACGGCTTGGTGACTATGATCGTGGTGTTTTCCTTCTGTTCTTGCCCGGCGATGACCTTCTTCTTGAGCTCGTCAATGATGATGACCTTCGCGGGCACTTCCCTTCCCTGGAATTTCTGGTATTGGAACGCTACCGTCCGCAGCAGCTGGCCGGAAAGGCTATACTCTCTCGAAAGCCTGATCTGCATCTCCTGAGAGACCCAGATCGACTTTCTGGGGAATGGGGCATCGGGGCTCGTCGCGACAAGATCGAGCTTGTCGCAATCGAATATGCCAAGTTTTTCCTTGGAGGTCTTTTCGACCCGGTAGTAGCCTGCGAGGTTCGAGAGGGCAAAATCGGAATTCCTGGCATTGGTATTCCGGAACGCATCCTGTGCCGAAGTGAAGGTGAAGCGCCTGTCATGCGGATCGTAGAGCCAGATGCCCCCCTCGATCATGAGGTAACCTTTCCCCTTGTCCTCCACCGGTTCGACAAGGAGCACGAGGAATTGCGACCGCCGGTCGCGCCGGAAAACGATAGCGCGGTTGAATGTCGTACCTTCGCCTGGTTTCACCTGGGTGATCGCGTATTCGCTGGCGAAATCGTTCTCGGCGAAATTGGTCTTTTCGTCCACCTTGCGGAGAACTGCAATTGACTGATCCTGTGCCGTCGACAAGCCCGACAAGCAGGCAAGGGAGAGAACAAGGGCCATTCGGTATCTCTTCATGCTTGTTCCCTTATCATTCAATGGTGGACATGGCGACTGCAGGGGAAATCGTGGATGCGCGCCGGGCGGCAGGAAGTGCGCCGGCAAGCGTCATGAGGCCAAGCGCGCCGTAGTTGGCCGCCAGGAATGGGAGGGACAATATCCAGGTTATGCGCCCTCGTTTGAGGAAGATGTCAAAGCCGTCAGACCAGGAAAAGGGAAGCGTCTGGAGCATCCCAAGGATAATCACCGCGGCGACGACGCCCGCGGCAAAGCCGATCGTCGCCACAAGCAACGATTCGGATAGTATGAGGCGCAACGCCCCGCCCCTTGTCATCCCGAGGGCCCTGGCGGTGCCGATTTCCTTGAAGCGCTTGCGGGTCATGATCTGCGTCGTGTTGCGCATGCCGACAAGGATGATAAGGAGGATGAATCCAAGGAAGACATAGGAAATGACCTGGATGGCCCGGATAAGATCCATGACTTTCGCGTCTATGTATTCCTCGACGGGAAGGACCGCATACCGCGTGCCTTTCCATTCCTTGCCCCAGACGGCGTCGAGGTCATCCCGTCTTTCCACTCCAGGCATCAGTTCGTAACCAGCCACCGCAAGGGCCGAGCGTATCGCCGCGGCAGTCTCGCTTTCGTTTTCGCGTCCGGAAAAATAAAAACCGAGTATCGAAGCCGCCCCCTCGGACTCCGCCTTGAGCCTTCCAAGGAGTCCGGCATCGACATAGCAATTATAGAAGCCAAAAATGCTCGCATCCTTGAATATTCCCTGCACGACGAGGTTTGCGCTATCGATATAGCCAGCGGAGTTAACCAGGCGAAGCGTGATTTCATCCCCGAGCCTGACTCCGAATCGATCTGCCACCTGTTTCGAAATGAGGATTCCAGCGGTCCCGGGAAGACCGGACGTTCCTCCCGCGACAAAGGTTATCTTTTCGAATACCGATGCCTCGTTGCTGGCATCAATGCCGGATATGCGGCGCACCTTGAATGACGCGCCATTGAAGAATAGCGTCTGGTCATTGTCGCCGGCGATCTGCCGCTTTATTACCAATCGGGGTGCTAGTCCGGCGTCCCTGACAGCGGCCGTCAGCTCGTCGGGCTTGGCCATTCGGTTCTCGGCCCATCCATGCGCGGATCGCGCAATTACTAGGTATCGACCGCCAAGGTATCGGGCGGAGCCTTCGATCACGTTTGCGTTCATTCCGACCGTCACTGATTGCACGAGGGTCACCGCAGCGATGCCGAAGGCCGTCATGGCCACGAGGAACCCATAGCGGCCCATTCGCCGGGCCACGCTCTTGATCGCAAAGGGAACACGCATCGGTATCATTCCGCTTGCATGGTTTCGGCGACCGTGGTCCGGTCGGCGAGCAACATGGGATAAATCGCAGAAATGGCTGCGACAAAAATGGATCCCGCGATCGCAAGCATTGCGGATTGCGGCAGGAATCTCGGCTTGAGAAGCGTTTCACCGAAGAGCATCACAAGATAGGGATTGCCAAGGGGGATCCCCGCCCGACCAATGCTCTTGAGGATCAGCGCGGAAACCAGTATGCCCATGGCCGCGCCGGCGAAAACAATCACGAGCGCTTGGGTGAAATACATGAGCCGAACGAAGTCCCGTTGGGCGCCCATCGCCCGCATCGATCCTATTTCCCTTGTCTGCTCTATCACCGAGAAAGCCAAACCATTCGCCAGGACGAGGACAACGACGCCTGACAGGACGAGTATCCCAAGTTCGAAGATCGACTTGAGCAAAAACAGCACGCCAGCGTTGAGGCCTGCGACAGAGAGCCAGCCGACAGCCTCGGCGGGGATTCCGGCTTTCCTGAGATCCGCGTTGATGGCGCGGATGGCGGGACCAGGGCGGCTTCCAGGCGCCAGCCTGGCCAGGATAAAGTGCCACGCTCCCAGCTTTGGATCGGTTCGCGCCGTAGAGAGGCTCTTGTCGGAAAGGTACTGGGCGGCAAGCTCCATCCCCACGGAAGCAGCCGGGTCGTTGGACGGCGCCGCTTCGGCGTCAGGAACGGAGAACATGGATTCGATGGAGGTCATCTTCGGGGCGGCTCCGCCTTCGCCCCGCGGCATGACCGTTTTCGCCCCCGCCAATCCGAGCAATCCCCTCAGGGTTTCCGCACCGGTGTAAACCGCGGCAGCTTCCGCGATGCCGCGCCCAGGCAAATCGACGATGCCGACGAGCTGAACCGCCCGGATCGTAAAGGCCGACCCCGATGCCATGGTGAGCTGGAGGCTCTCCCCGATCACCAGAGGCTTGCCGCCCCCCTTCTCCAGCTCATCAGCGCGATTCTTGGGGAGGACAATCCAGGGCAGGTCTCGCGTGGCCGGCGAGCCGGCGCGAAACGACAATTGCGGGAAAAAACCAAAATAGGTGCTTTCGTCCACGCCGAAAACCGGGACCTTTATCTGGTAGCCACCAGGACCCTCGAGCAGTGCTGCGCCGGACACCAATGATGCATGGCCGCCGAGCCGTGGATTCGCTGAAAGGACAGCCTCGATGGCTGACGCCTCGGTCAGGGTAGGCATTTGTTCATACTCACCGATGGTGGGCACGCTGAAGCCGAATATGCCGAATTTCCGATCGAATTGGGAGCGAATGGCTATATCGCCCGTATAGGCATTCTGGAACTCGCGGCTCATTCCGTCTGTAGCCGACCCTAGGATAGAATCCCCGAAAACGAAAACAAACACACCGACAATGACGAGTCCCGTAAGGACCAAGGTGCTCTTGCGGTTTCGGGCAAGATTGCGAAAAGCCAACTTGAGTATGATCATTCGACGAATTTTTCCTGCTTAGTACCCGGGATTGGACATTGCACAAATGAATGACCGTCCAGCTTGGTCACTTCTCGGGAGCGGTCTCTTCCTTGGCCTGGAAGAACTTTATCTTTCGCTCCTTGAGAAGGTGAAGGAGGATGAAAATAGCTCCCCATAAAAGCCAACCTCCCATCATGAGCCAGAAACCCAGTACGGGGGAGACATAGACGGCGGCCAGGACACCAAAGCCCAGCAAGGAGCAAAGGCCATAGATGATCGCAAGGATCTGGCGCGCGGAAAAACCGAGGTTGAGGAGCTTGTGGTGAAGGTGGAACTTGTCCGCGGTAAAAAAGGAGACGCCCCGTCGCCAGCGGCGAAGGATCGCCGCAAGGGTATCCAGGATAGGAATCAGGCAAATGGTGATGGCAGGGATCAAGCCGGTTTCCATCGCGGCTCCGGATCGTCCAAGGAGGGGAAGGATCGCCATGATATAGCCAAGGAACAAGCTGCCAGAATCGCCCATGAAGATCGTGGCGGGCGGGAAGTTATAAAAAACGAAGCCAAGGACGGCGCCTGCGGCCGAAAGGGCCACGATAGCCGGAAGGTACTGTCCGGTCTTCAGGTAGAGCATGGCCCAGACGCCGGCTCCGATCAGGGCGATGCCGCCTGCAAGCCCATCCATCCCATCGACCAAGTTGACCGCGTTGGTGATCCCGACAATCCAGAGCACCGTCAGAAGGGGGCCGAAAAGCCCCAACTCCACCCGGAAGGGGGCTACGGGAATCTCGACAACACGGAAATAATAACCCGATGCGACGATGGCCACGGCCAGGAGAAGCTGGACGATGAACTTGAGCCTAGCCTTCAGGTTGCGGAAATCATCAATAAGGCCGATGACATGAAAGCCCAGGCCACCGGCAAGCAAGGCCCAAAATGTCCACGGGATGGAGATCTGCACGGATTTTATGGAGCTAATTATGACTATTGAAAGAGGGAAGGCGATGTAGAAGCTGGCCGCAATCGCTATGCCGCCGAGTCGGGGAATCTGGCCATTGTGGATCTTCCGCTCGCCCACTGAATCGAACCAGCCCTTCTTCTTCGCGACAGAGGTGACAACAGGGACCAAAACCAAGGCGAGACAGGCTGAAAGCAGGAATGTAAGAAGAAAGGTCATGGTGAGCCTCGTTTTTCCTTAGCCAGTGATGGGGCGTTCGCGGCAAGACAGCCCTCAACGTGCCGTATAGTTTTCCTCTAGCCAATTGCGATACGCGCCAGACCTGACCCGGTCGCACCATGGCTTGTTGGCGAGATACCAGCCGACCGTGAGTCGGAGTCCGCTGTCAAAGCTATGCTCCTGCTTCCAGCCCAGTTCCTTCTTGAGCCTCGAGCAGTCGATGGCATAGCGCCGATCGTGGCCCGGCCTGTCCTTGACGTAGTGCACCAATGACCGGAATTGGGCTGGCGGTGTCCCGCTCGCCTCGGCGACAAGTTCGATAAGGCAGTCAAGAAGCTTGATGTTCTCCCATTCGTTTTCCCCGCCGATGTTGTAGCTTCGCCCGGACTCGCCGTCGCGCATGATTGCCCAAACCGCCGAATTGTGATCCTCGACGAAAAGCCAGTCACGGATGTTCTTGCCATCCCCGTATACCGGGAGAGGCTTCCCCTCAAGCATGTTGAGGATCATGAGAGGGACCAGCTTTTCGGGAAACTGGTTTGGCCCGTAGTTGTTGGAACAGTTGGACAGCGTGATAGGAAGCCCGTAGGTATGGTGGTATGCCATGACGAGATGGTCGCTTGACGCCTTGCTGGCGGAATAGGGCGAGCGAGGATCATAGGAGGTGTCCTCGGAGAAGTATCCTGAATCGCCGAGGGATCCGAAGACCTCATCGGTGGATACATGATGGAACAGGACATCATTCCTGTCTTTCCATGCATTGCGCGCGACGTCCAAAAGGGTGAAGGTTCCCATGACATTCGTTCGGATGAAGGCCTCGGGGCCAAGGATGGACCGATCGACATGGCTTTCGGCCGCTAGGTGCACAACTGCGTCAGGCTTGTACTTCCCGAAAATCGCCTCGACGGAAGGCCTGTCGCCGATATCGGCTTTTTCGAAGAAATAGCGCTTTCCCCCGAACCTGCGGAATATATCCTCCGTGCTCTCGAGGTTGCCCGCATAGGTCAAGGCATCGAGGTTGATGACCTTGCCCTCGAAACCCGCCTTTTCGAAAAGATAGCGGATGAAGTTCGATCCGATGAACCCAGCGCCTCCCGTGACGATCAGCGTGTCGAATTTTCTTTTCATATCGGTTCCTTTTATTGGGGCTTCAAGGATCCCCGGACCTCGGGGTTTTCCACGTCGGCAGCTAGCAGGTCGATATACCTGGAAAGGCTTTCTCTCCAGCCAGGGATCTCAAGCGAATAGTCGCGGACGATCTTCGCATTATCGAGCACGGAGTATTCCGGTCTCATGGCTTTGGTCGCATATTGGGCTGTGGTGATCGCTTCGACATGGCAGCCTGGGTGGAGCAGACCGCGCTTCCGGGCCAAGGCACCTATTTCAACCGCATATTCATGCCAGTTGGTACTTCCTGCGCCAGTGAAATGATAGGTGCCGAACGAGGTCCGCCGGGCGCGAAGGATGGTCAGGACGGCCGCGGCGAGGTCCATTGCGCCGGTAGGTGTTCCTTGCTGATCGGCCACTACCCTGACATTGGAGTTCGCTGCCATCAGGCGAAGCATCGTATGCACGAAATTCTGGCCATGCCTCCCATAGAGCCAGGCCGTCCTGATTATGACGTGGGCCTCGGTGGCCTCCCTGACGCGCACCTCGCCTTCGGCCTTGGTTTTTCCGTAAACTCCCAGCGGACAGACTGGATCATCTTCCCGGTAGGGCCGGCGCGCCTTTCCGTCGAAGACGTAATCGGTCGAGAAGTGCATCATTTTCGCGCCAAGGGCCTTTGCCAAGACTGCGATGTTTTCCGGCCCTTTCGAGTTAAGGAGGGCAGCCTGGTCTTTTTCGTCCTCGGCCTTGTCCACAGAGGTATATGCGGCGCAATTCACGATCCAGGATGGATTGATGCGCGCGGCATAAGCAGCCATGCCCTCTGGATCAAGGATGCTCAGTTCGCTATCGGTGCCGACAAATGCCAGATGCGCGTTCGAGAAGACGCGGGAAAGCTCCGTGCCGAGCATTCCACGGGCGCCGATAAGCCAGATCATGGTGCCTCCGTGAGGCCGCTTGCGGCTTGGTGGATCAAGGAAGCGATGCCGGAAAAGGAGAGCCGTCCCGCTTGAAGTAGGAACGCGACGGATCATAGAACGGGAGGTCCTGGTCCTTCGCCGACAACTGGAGGGCGGTGTCCATCGCAGGCCACTCGATGTTGATCAGGGGGTCATCCCAATGGAGCCCGCCCTCGTCCTGCGGATAGAAAAAATCCGTGCATTTGTAGGCGAACACGACCGAGTCCGAAAGGACCATGAAGCCATGCGCAAACCCGGGAGGAATATAGAACTGGTTATGCAAATCCCCGGACAGGATGATGCCTGCCCACTTGCCTTTCGTGGGGGAACCCTCGCGAAGGTCGACGACCACATCGAATGCTTCCCCGGAGATGGTCCGGACGAGCTTTCCCTGGGGATGAGCCTGCTGGAAATGGAGACCGCGCAGCACTCCCTTGCGGGATCTCGACTGGTTGTCCTGTACGAAATGCAGGTCCAATCCCGAAGCCGCAAAATCGCGCTCGCTATAGGTTTCGACGAAATTGCCCCGGTCATCACCGAACACGACCGGCTGGATGACAAACAGGCCGTCTATCTCATAGGAGCGAATCGAGAATGGCATAAGTTATGACCTTCTATAGGAGCGCTGCAAGTTCCGCCGGAGGCCTTGGAAGATCCTTGAAAATCCTCCTATACAGGTCGCTAGAAGGTTTCGCTACGGCGAGCGCCGTCAGGAAAACCAGAGCAAAATAAGAACCCAAGCCTTGATGCCTTGTGTACCAGACTTCCAACTCTCCCTTGTGGGGCGCTATCACAGTGTCATGAAAATGGTCGCGGTCTCCCGACACCTTGTCGAGCATCGATTCCTCATCGCGGAAGACGACAGACCCGATGCCGGTCAGGCCGGGGCGCAGGAGGTCTATCGCCTGGCGCACCTCGGGGCCGTATAGCTCATAATGGCGTCGAGCCTGCGGCCGAGGACCGACAAAGCTCATCTGCCCTATGAAAATGTTCATGAGTTGCGGGAGTTCGTTTATTTTCGTCTTGCGCAGGAAATTGCCCATTGGAAGGATACGTGGATCCCTCTTCTGGGTAAGCACGCCCCCAGGCAGATTCGGGCTATCCTTGAGCATTGTGGCGAACTTGAAAACCCTGAAATCCCTCCCGCCCTTCCCGACCCTCGGCTGCAAGTAGAAAACATAGTGCTCGCCGCTGAGCTTGAGCGCGATCATGATGGGCAGCATGAATGGGAAAAGGATGACCATCGCGATCAAGGAGAAAATGATATCGAATAGTCTCGCCATCTACATTCTCCCGTCCAAGAACTTTCCGGTTTCCCTATGGTTGAAATCGGGAATCATCTCGTTGAATAGGTCGATAAGGTCGCCTCGAGTCCACTTTCCAATGGTCTTCAGTTCGGCGATTCGGGCTTCGAACCTTGCAAGCCTTGCCTCGTCATAACGAGCCTCGTTCTTTATGACACCCACCGAGCCGAACCTGGCCATATCCAGCTTTTCGCCTTCCATGAAAAATTCCTCGAAGTCCTTCTCGCCGGTGGTATCGCTTGCGAAAAAATGCACTGGCCATTTATGCTGTGCCTTTAGTTCCTGCACCCGCCCCCGCGCCTCTTCCTCCGATGCGCAGGGGACCGGCTCGTAGCCAATCCTTCGAAGGTACCTTTCGGCTATCTCGCTGAAGGTGATGAGATTCAGGTCATGGTCGAGCTTAGGGAAAAAAACGTCCCGGTTTTCGCCGAGGAGGCAGGACATGAGGCAGAGCTCCCCTGACTCTTTGGGCGTCACGAAATACCTGCGGACGTCATTAGGCGCCGAAAGCGGCTGCTCTTTTTCCATTCGGCGGTTGAAACCGAAAAGAAGACTTCCGTCCGAAAATGCCACATTCGCGAAGCGAGCGGTCGAAACCGGCATCTCGAGGCTGCGCCGCATGAGGAACATCTCCATGATGCGTTTCGACGCGCCCATCATGTTGACGGGGTTGGCCGCCTTGTCTGTGGAGACGCAGAAATACCTGGAGGATCCCTTGGCCTTCGCCTGCATCATTGTCTTCTCAGTATTGAAAACATTGACGTCGACCAGGCGCATCAAGGTCCAAGGATCTTTTTCGCTTCTCACATGCTTCAGTGCCGACAGGTTGAGGACGTAATCATATCCAGGCCCGTCTTCGAAGAATGCGTCGAAAATGGCGGAGCCCGCATCGATCGCGAACGTGGCGAATTCACCTTCGATATAGCCGATCGAGGACCTGAGGTCCCTGACAAGCTCCACCATGTTGTTTTCCGAGATATCCACGACATGGAGCCGCCGCGGATTCCTGCGGAAAATTTCGCGCGTCACGGCCTGGCCTATCGACCCTGCGCCGCCGATCACGAGGAAAGTCGATCCTGCGACAATCCGGGAGAGTTCCTTTTCGTTCGCATGGACATCGGTCGAAAAAAGTTCTCGGTCCCTGCCGATAAGATCGAGGATGAAGTCCATGCCCGACTACCCCTGGCGAGCGAGCGGCAAGGCTCGCTCAAGCGACGCGCACACAAGGTCCACGTCGGCGTCTGTCATCGTCGGATAGAGCGGAAGGGTAAGCTCATGGTCACTTATATACTCGGACTCAGGCGTCGGACCCACATGGCTCTTGTAAGCGGTGAACGACTGTATGGAGGGATAATGGATGCTTGTCTGCACCCCGTCCTCCTTCAGCACCTCGATTATCCTCGCACGATCCATTTTTTCGTCGAGCAGCACGGGCATTATATGGTAGGAGGGAAGTCCACGGTTGAACTTGCGGAAGGGTACTGAAAGGCCCTTCATCGCATCCAGGCGCATGAAGTACCTCAGGGTCAGTTCCTTGCGCCGCAGGTTGGATCCCGCGAGCTTCGAGAGCTGGACCAGCCCGAGCGCGGACCTTACTTCATCGATCCGGTAATTGAACCCGGCTTCAAGAACATCGTACGAGACCGCACGACCCTTCATTCGGTCAAAACTCGCCACCGTCATGCCATGGGACCGGAGGTTCTTGCACTTCTGGTGAAGTCCGGGGTCCCGCATCGAGATCATTCCGCCTTCGCCAACCGCGAGATTCTTGTTCGAGAAGAAGCTCCATGCGGCGATATCCCCGAAAGTACCCAGCTTCCTGCCTTTGTAGTCGGCTCCGGGCGCATGGGCGCAGTCCTCGATAAGCTTGAGGTCATGCCGCTTGCAGACATCCATGATCGCTTCCATGTCGCACGCATAGCCCGCGTAATGTACGATCATCACGGCTTTCGTTTTCTTGGTGATCTTGCGCTCGATGTCCGCAGGATCCATCGCCCAATCGGCCTTTGAGGTGACGTCGCATAGAACCACTTTGCCACCGGAGACGGTGACCGAATTGAGGTCCGCGATGAAGGTGAGGGAGGGTACGATCACCTCGTCGCCGGGAAGGACCCCTGCGGCAAGCACGGCGATATGAAGGGCAGCGGTGCCATTCGAGACGGCGATGCATTTCGAGCCTTCGCCAAGCAGCTTGGCATAGGCTTCCTCAAAATCCAGGGTGCGCTGCCCCATCGTTATCCAGCCGGATTCGAGCGTCTCCTGGGCTGCCTTGTATTCGCGTTCATCGTAATTGAGCTTGAAAAGCTGGACTTTCCAAATGCTGGATTCCGCTGCCATGTCGTCTCCTCCGTTGGAACTTGGGGGCTTATGAAATGCGAAGGTACGGGAAAATGCTAGCTATTTGGCCGTGGCTTACTTCAATCGATATTGGATGAGGACGCGTTCCCGCCCGTCGGGGGTGACGAATTCCTTGACGACCTTCGCTCCGAGCATTCGATGGGTCCTCATGATCGCGTCATTCACCTTGTCGACCTCGCCGCTTATGGTCTCTGCGCCAAGAAGCCGCATAAGGGAAAGCCACTTCAAGTGCAATTCTATCGCACCGCCCCCGTTATGCTCGGGTATCCAGGCCCAGAATTCCTCATGAGCCCCTGCCTGGACCACGTATCCGGTGCCGGACTCATCCACCGATTCGGAATTCTGCCTCGCCAGAACTTCGCGTATGAGGCTTGGATGGCGCAGCAGCGCGGGAAGGGATGCCAAAAAGAGCTGCAGCCTTCTTTTCTTGAGGCTTTCCATCCGGCCCTCGGCGTCAAGGGCGCCGGCAACGAAGCCGATAAGTCGACCGGAGTCATCCGTCGCGCAAAGGATCAGGCTGCTGCCATCATCGATGAGGAAGCGATAGTATTTCGAGAGGAATTTCCGCCCGAGGCGGAACATGAATCCGCCGGGCTGCTTGGCGGAGCTTTGTTCATGCAATTCCGCCAGACATGGCGCGTCGTTGCGATTGGCCAGCCTCACCTTCATGGATTGGCCTTTTCGCCGTCAAAGCCCTGACGCAGCTTCTTGAACCGGGTGCCATGCTGTGAATCCTCTTCGACGACAACGAAGCGCATTGGCACCTTGTACTTGACCAATTGGGACAAGCAGAGCTTCCTCAGCCTTTCGGTCAGTGCGCCTTGCTCCTCGGGCTCGTGCAGGGAAATGCGCGCATGCGCGACCTGGCCCATGAGGGAATGCTTGACACCGAAGACGGTCGCCTCCCTCACGTTGGGATCCTGCAGGAGCACGGTCTCCACCTCGATCGGGAAGACTTTCTGGCCGCCAACGTTGATGATCTCCGATTTGCGTCCGAGGAAGCGAATGTACTCGCCCTTGACCTCGACCTCATCGCCAGTGCACATCCAGCCTTCGGCGTCGAAGGGGCTAGGGGCGTTCAGGTAGCCTACCATATTGGCTTCCGAGCGGACCCAGAGTATTCCGTCGATTATCTTGCTCTCAAATCCCGTTCCTCCGACGCGCACCCAAACGGAACCGTCGTTCTCGGATTTTGACCGCAACACGCCAAGCTCGGAGAGGCCGTATGTCTGCTTGAACTGGGCATTGGGGAATATTGACTGCACCTTGCTCAAGGTCGCTTCAGGCATGAGCTCCGTACCGTAGGAAATCAGCTTGATCGACGAAAGGTCGAAACTCCGATACGTGCCGGAGGCGATCAGGAGATTGAGGAATGTCGGGGTCGTTGGCAGCAATGTGGCTTTGGATTGCTCGATGGCCCGGCATACTGCCTCCGCCGTCCGCTGCGGGAGGCATACGGCCACCCCACCGTAGGCGAAGGTCGAAAGGAATGTATTGAAGCCACCGAAATGGTCTATCATCAGGAAGAGGCAGGTTCGCCATCCTTCACGCTCGCTTACGAATTTCCGCATCACCAGTTCGCAATCGTGCAGGATTCCCTTGGGCTTCCCGGTGGAACCCGAGGTGAACACTATGAGTCCCGGCTCGTTTCGTTGAAGGAAACCGGTGACGAGATCGTTTGGCACCGCGTCCGAGAAGGATTCGAGAGTCCATTCATCATCGGCGTTGAACCTGAACAGTTTCTGGACTCCCGCCAATGCGATGAATGCGGGCATCTCAGGTTCAGCGGCATGGCTGAAAGGCACCAGGATGGCCCGGACCTTCATCAATGCGAAGAACAAAGCGCAGATTTGCGGCGAAAATTCGCCCAGCACTCCGCAAACGACGCCTTTCCCGATCCCTTTTTCCACCAGGCTCACGGTCCATGCATCTACGAGGGCCATGAATTGGCTGTACGAGTATTCCCTATCACGCCAAAAAAGCGCCGGCGCCGTGTCGTTTTTGCGCATGCGACCAAGAACAGCATCAATTGATTCCATGATAGTCCATCCTCCGAAAGAATTTCACCATGTAAGGACGCAACCGCCCCACGACAACCCAACGCCAAATCCGGCGATCACTACGCGCATTCCGCTTGTCAAGACGCCTTGAAGTTCCGCGTCACGAAGCGCAATGGGAATCGAAGCCGAAACCGTATTCCCGACAAGAGCGATATTGCTGAATTGCTTTTCCGGCGGTATATGCAAGGCACGATTCAGGAAATCAAGGGTGACCTTGCTCGCTTGATGGAAAACCGCAAGGTCAATGTCCTGGAAATCGCAGCCTTCCCGTTTGAGGACCGAACGAATCATGCCAGGGATATCCCTTTTTACAAAATCAAGAACCTCGCCGCCGTTCATGTAAATGTCCTCGGCACTACGCAGGTTGCCGCTGGGATCTTCCTTCGCCACTCTCGTTTCGCCTGACAGCGGCAGGCGCGCGCCGCCAGCGGGGATCATGAAGGTCTCGGCGCCGCGCCCGTCCGTTCCGACAACCACGGACTCGAGCCCGCTTTCTCCCAACCCAAGCAAGGTCGCGGCGGCGCCGTCGCCGAAGAGCGTGATCGGCCCCCTATCATCGGGATTCATATGCTTTGAATATGTCTCGGCCGTAGCGAGCAGGACGTTTCGGGCCTGCCCTGATTCGATCAAGGCCTTTGCGATATACAATCCGTATATATATCCCGAGCATGCGAGGGAAAAATCGAATGCGGCGATTTCCGTGCCCAATCCCAATTTCGACTGCAAGAGGCACGCGTTGGGCGGCATTATATAGTCAGGCGACTGCGTGCAGAATAGGATCGCGTCGATCTCATTTGGCTTGGGGCCGACCCGGTCGATCACCTTTCGGCATGCGGTCACCGCGAGGTCAAGGGCTGTTTCCCCGGGAGCGCACCATCGGCGTTCGAGGACGCCGGTACGAAGGGCAACTTGCTCCATCTGCCATGCAGGATGAAGCTTGTCCAACATGTCATTGGTGACACGATTCGACGGCAAAACGTAATCGATACCGAGGATTTTGGCGCGGCGGTCGGGGGATTGCGGATTGTTCACGCTTTAACCACTCCATGGCTTGGTCATTTCTTCGATGGTTCGGTATATTGAGGCAACTCGGCCTTCCCGGCGGACAGCCACCACAGGCTCGCTTCGGCGATCGACCAGGTGCGTCCATGCCCGGGCAAGATGATTGCCGACGGCTGGACCGAATCGACCAGAATCCCGATCGATGCCGGCAGCAGGGAGGCATTCGCCCCGGGCAGGTCTACACGTCCGACATGCTCGAAGAAAAGGGTATCACCCGTGAATACCGCTCCGCCAATCACGTAGCATACGCTCCCCATGGTGTGGCCAGGCGTCTTGATGATGCCGATCGGATGGGCCCCCAAGTTGAGGTCCTGCGCATCGTCGAGGAGGCAATATGGTTCAGGTTTTTCGATTTTCCTCTGCGCGAACCGAAGCGCATACATCGGGGCATGATGGAGCAAACGCAGGTCTTCAGGATGCACGTAGCAGCAAATTCCATGTTCCCGTCCAAGGGCGGCGACTCCGCCAACATGATCGTGGTGCCCATGGGTCAGCAGGATGTATTTCAGCCGCCCGCCCTGGGACTGGATGGTGGCCGCGATCTCGCCTTCGTCCTCTCCCGGATCGATGACTGCCATCTCGCCGCTACCAACATGACGGATCAAGTAGGTGTTTTCTTTCCAGGACCCGCCCGTGACGAAGGTGGAGATGTGATACTCGCCCACGAGTATCTCCCGGGCATTCAAGCTCGTGGCCATCAGACCACCAACCCAAGGTGCGTTACCTGCCCGGTGATGCAACCGCTTTCAGGGGCAGCATAGAATTCGATGACATTGCAGATCTCCGCGATCGTAAGCGCCCGCTTGAGCGTCAACTGGCCGAGGGCATGCGCGACAACGGCCTCGCCCAAATTCGCGACAGCGGAGGATTCATACACCGATGGCGCGATGACATTGCAGGTTATTCCCGAAGGTGCCAGTTCCTTTGCCAGTATCTTTGTCATTTCGACGACCGCGCTTTTCGAGGCCGCATAGAGCGAGCTTCCTTCGCTATGCAGTCCGACAGCCATGCTCGATACGGTAATGATCCGGCCGAATCGCTGCAGCAGCATCATTTTCGCCGCCTCACGGCAAACGAGATACGTGCCGTTCACGTTTGCCCGAAATACGGCATCCAAGGTCTCGGTCGCGGTGTTCAGCAGAAGTGCGGCGGGAGGCACGAGCGCTGCGTTGCACACCACGACGTCGAGCCTGCCATAGGCCTTTTTTATGCCGCGAATCCAGCCGCGAACCTCTTTGTCGTCCGTGATGTCCACTTGCGTATGCAGGTAGTTATCGGCCGCGATTTGGCTCGGCCCGCGGCTGCAACCAGCCACGCGAATGCCCTTTCTTGCGAAATGCTCAGCCATCGCCAAGCCAATGCCCCGACTGGCTCCCGTAATGGCAAGGACCGTTTGCTCCGTCATGGAATCCGGCCTATTGCTGAGCCAGCTTCACCAGATAGCGCGCCAGGGTCTCGACGGTCAAGCGCGCATTGTCTGTATTGAACTCATGGATATCCGTCAGTACCAGATAGAGATCCTTGCCGGTCTCGCCATTGAGTCGATCTTCGAGGTCGGTGATAAACGTCACGAACGCGATCGAATCCAGCGGCGATCCGGTGCCTAATAGCACCAAGCCACCATCAACGGCGAGATCCGCGCCAAGAAGGCCAGCTCGCCTCAATCCGGCGATCGAATCCTCGATCATGGTCATCGCCTTTTCCTGGGACAACATACTGCTACCTCTTTCTTATAGTGGTCTGACTTTGGGAAAACCTGTCACTTCGTCGAAAAAAACCGATGCGCCATGAAGGCTCTGCCTTTCCAGCGCTATCCCAACGAGGAACATTACTTGCCAACATTGGATAATTCAAGTGCGTAATCCGGATTGCCGAAGGCGGCAATCCTTGCGCGAAAAGAATGCGGTGCTCGGGGATAGAGCCGATCGAAACGCAATTGACGGGCCTGCCACCCTTGCACCGATCGGCGGCAACGCGAAGTTTCCCGGACGAAGGAGACAGGCTAGTTGCCTTGAACTGCCATTCCGACAGCATACTCGCCATCGTGGCTCATCGAGACCTCGTAGAAAGGACATCGCACATCCTTGCCGACGACGACTGCCGCAAGAAAGCCCTTGAGGTCCTGCCGTATCGCGATATGATCAAGGTCGAAAAATGACAACTCGCCTCTCGAGGCCTTGATAACTGCCTCTTTTATCGCAAACCGCCCTGCCAAGGAATCAAGCTTGAGTTCGCCGGTCGCGTCCTCGCATTGCTTGAGCTCTTCCGAAGTGAAGAGCTTCGGCAGCGCTCGATTCCGGTTTTTCCCGCAGACCGCCTTTTCGAACCTTTTTATGTTCACAAGATCGATCCCAATCATGTATGCCCTCCGCCTGAAGAAGCCGGTTTCATTGCCGGGAAACCGCGAAATAATGCCGGCGGTCCTTCAGCAGCATCCACAGCGCAGAATGAAAGACGAAAATCAATACTGCGTTTATTACCCCATAGTAAACAGCGCCCCGCGCGATCAAGGTGAATGCATAGGAAAACGAGACCAGCATGCTCGTCTTTACGATGCAGCCATGTCCCTCTCTCGTATTCCTCGTCAACAAGTCGGACAGGGTCGCGAACAAGGACCAAAAAACGCCCAAGCCGACCCCGGCCCATCCGAAGTTTGCGTAGCTATCACCATACAGCGTCGGATGCATGCTGTTGACGCCTGGCACCGAGTTCACCGGATCATAGGCCATGGCCATATCCATCGCGAAATCCTGCGGCTTCAGCCCAAATGACCACGATGAGGGGATCGGAAGCATCAAGAGGCGCAGGTAGCCTTGACCTGTTCCAAAGTTCGGGAAATTGTTGCCCTTTTCCAGAAACAGGTAGAACGCGTTCCGAAGTCCGAGTTCGCTATATCTGGAAAAAAGCAGTCCGTACATCGTCTTGTTAAAATCGGAAAATGTCACATTGGCGAAGAAATTGTTCAGCGACCCGTATATGCGAAACACTCCGATGCCGAAAATCACGTAAAGCAAGCTTATCGCGAGCAGGAGCGTTATCAGGATATTCCTGAGATTCAGCTTGAACCTGTTCCGGAATATGTAGAAAACGATAAATGGCAATATCGCGGGGATCATGTAGGACCTGACCCGGAACACGAGCACCACAAACAGGGTGATGAGCAAGGAGATGATGAATTTCTTGCGCATGCGGTATTTGTACGACAAGAAGAGGACCGGCAGGCTTATCGGAAATAGGTAGCTGAACATCAAATAGGAGAAACCGCCCCTGTTGTTGAACATGTCGACCCATGTGGACGACATGAGGTTGTCAATATGCGTAATTATGAAGAATAGAAGGAGCAAGAAGGAGAGCACAAGCGAGATGAAAAGCGTGCCGATGAACAACCGATCGATGTTCGGGATCGAATCCTTGGTTACCCGCTCGAAAATATCCCTGTTCGAATCCAGCTTCTCCAGATGCGCGATGGGCACCGAAAAGACGAAGCGGGTGAAGAAATAGATCAAATTGAAGCAAAGCGCGAAAACCGATGCCTTTACATATGTCGATTCGAGATACTCCCGGGTGCCAAGCATCGCGTCAATCGTATGCGGCAACATGAAGAAAACAAAAAGCCCCGCCCATAGGATGATGGCCAGCGATTTGCGCCTGAATTCCAGGAAGAGTATCGCAAAATACGAAAGAAAGAGCGCGACAAGAAGCATACTCACTTCCTCTCCGTAAAAATGAAGATACCGCTCACCTGATCGTCTTCATCTTCCTGACAATTACGTTAATTATGTCGAAGACTGTCGAATCGCGCATGATTAAAAGAAGGGAGATCTCCACGAGGACTGATGCCACGGCGAGGATCAAGAGGCGGATCAAGGCCGGAAACGCAATGGTCACCGTGTTGATGCCTGCGATTATCAGCCCACCGACCAAGACCGTCACGATCCCCTTCCATATTGTACGGTCGAATCCCAGGAAGCCGAACACCATTTTTACGAGCGCCGTCCTCAAGATCGCGACGACAGCCAACGAACATCCGCTGGCCAGCGCCGCTCCGATGATGCCTAGCTTCCTGGTAAGCAGCAGGTGCAATACACCCGCAATGAAAACCATCAGGATCTCGAGTTTTGCCAGGTTCTTGTGTTGGCCGCCCATCGCCAGCACGATAGAAGGCATTGCCCCGACGAGGGAATAGAAGAGGAAGAAGGCAAGAAGCACCCGCAGGGTCATTATTGAAATGTCGGTCACGAACGCGCGACCGAAAAAGCCTAGGAACGGCGCGGCTCCGAAATACAGGGTCAAGGCGATTGGGATATTCCCGTAGAAACACCAGCGGCTCATCTCCTTGAAGAGCTTTCCGAGTTCCGCCTTCTCGTTCTTTGCCAAAAGGGAAGTCACGGTCGGGGAGAACAAGGATGAGACGGCTACGAGCATATAGGTAAGGAGGGAACTCGCCTGGAACGCCGGCGTATATAGGCCGACTTCCGAAGGCCCCCAGAAGGCACCCAAGGCGAGCGTGTCCATCCTGAGCCAGACCGTATAGGCAAGCGATGAGACAAAGAGGATCAATCCAATTGAGACTATTTGGCGGACCCCGCCCTCGGGCATGTCCGCCGGGCCTGCGCCTACCGACCTGAGGACAAACCAGGTCGCCAAAGACGCGGCGACAAGCGTGGAAACCGGAATTGTCAACGCCATGGCGGAGAGGCCAAGCTTCTTGTACCAGACCAGCGCGACGAATGCGGTCCAGATCAAGGGGAGCAGGATGCTGTTGACGATCACCTGGTGCTTGACGTTTCCCAAACCGAGGCTGATTCCGCTTGCGATGTTCATCAGGATGGTGATCGGGATACTGAAGGAAACAATTATCATAATTGGAGCCAGTTCTGGCTGGTGAAACACGAATTTGCACAGGGGCAAGCTGACAATGACGAGGATCAACGCGCCGATCGTCCCTGACAGGAAACCGATCTTCATGGTTTTTCGGGCGCCGCCGCGAAGATGGACGGGGTTTTCAGAATACTCGACGATGTATTTGGTGATGCTCGTGCTCAACCCGAATCCGAAGATGGTTGCGCCAAGCAGGGCGATGGTTCCGCCCAATACGTAGGTGCCGAGCGCTTCCGGCCCCAAGGCGCGAGCCATCAGCCAGTTTCGTGGGTAGCTCAATAGGGCTGTGACCATGCTCCCCATGAAGGACAAGCCAGCAGCCGCGGCAAGGCGTCGGCGTGTCGTCACTGGACCGCCCCAGACTTCCCGCACCAGCAGGATGCTGGCCGTCGTCCGCTTTCAGGCTCGGGGAATGGGGATTCAGGTCCAAAATGGGCGACGCTCGAGGGAATGGCAATTATATTTCGCAATCGTTCACCTGTTCATCGCGTTCAGGCTTGAATAGAGATCCGCTAGCCGCTCTTTCATGATGTTCCATTCGTACTTGGTCGCATATGCCCGGAGCCCGTTCCTGCCAAGCTCATTACATAGGCCAGGATCCTTCTCGAGGGTTGCCACCGCTTCCCAAAACTCCGCCGCGGCATATCCTATGATCAATCCGGTTTTTTCCTCAAGCACAAGTTCGTCGGAGCAACTGCCCCTGGAGACGACCACGGGCTTCCCGAGGGCCATCGCCTCGTAAAGCTTGTTTGGCGCTGAGTAGCGGTTGTTCTTGATGCTTGGATCATAGGTCGCGAACAAGACATCGCATTCCTTCTCGAGCTGCAGCGACTGCTGATTCGTGACCTGGCCGTAATAAAAGATGCTCGGAGTCTCGCTGGCCATTTGCTCGATCCTTTCGCGATATGGACCATCGCCGGCTATATGCACCTCGAAATGTTCGAGGGCTTCGCGGCTCTCAAGTATTTCCGACAGGAGCCTCCCTTCCTTGCAGAGGATACCCGTGTAGACGACCTTGAACGAGGATGGCTTCCCGCGGCAGATCCTCGCCGGAGCCATCTCAAAGTCCAGATCCGGGGTGTTGTGTATGACAACGCAGCGTTTTGGCCTTGTCCCGGCTATCTGCTTATACCGGGCTTCATTGCATAGGATCACGGCATCGGCATGATTGATCACGAAGTTTTCCAGGCCGGCGACGACCCTGGCGATGCGGGCGGGCATGGCATGGGTGTCCGAGTAGTAATCGAAAATATCGTAGACGATCTTTTTTTTCAATAGACGGGCCGCGAGCAACGCGGGAAAGGACACATCCAGATCGCATGAATGGATTATCGAATAGCTTTTCCGCTTCTTGAACAAGGACCTGAAAATCCAGAGATTATAGGCAAGCAAATTGAAGATGTTCTTGAAGCCCTGGCCGAACGCCGAGTTCCGGTCATAAAGCTCCAATGAGATGTCCCCGCCCTTTTTCTTGATCGATCGGGCGCTTGCATCCGAGCCATCGCGGATCCAGCCGAGGGCGGAAACTGGATAGCCCAACGCCAGCGCGACATCCGCTTCCTTGTTCGTCCTGACATCATAGACAAAATTCGCATTCCTGACAAAAATCACGCCAACATCGTTCACTGCATGCTCCGATCGCACTTGGGCCAGAAAAGAATATTAATCCTGGGAAACAAACCTGCGGGAATGGCCAAACCGAATCAGGAGGCGTTTCAGCATCCTTCGGATGGAAGGGTTCATCAACCTTCGGCCGGTCCCTTTCGCAAACTCCCAAATCCGTTCGTTAGGCTCCATGAAAGGGCGAACCGATGTATCAACGTCTATGCCCACTCGTCGGCAGAACCGGACGCTTCCGGGGACCCATTTCCCCCTCCAGATGCCATTCAGCAAAGGAAAGTAATCGATCCCGGAGGTTACGAAAACGCCAGGAAACGAACCCGCCTCGTTCACTTGCTTGCTGTTTTTCACCTCGAAATCCCAAGCGCTATATCCCGGCTTCAGTAGCGTCAGGAAAGCATTTTTCGCCCTGATCGCTATGGCTGTATTGACGCAGTATTCCGCTCTCGGATCGATATAGTAGACGTTCTCCGATTGCGGGAAAGGTTCGCCCTTTTTGGGCAATGTGAAGCTGAACAAATCGATATGGTCTTTCACCATGGTTTTGAACGCGCTCTCGATGGCCGCGGTAGGGACTGGACGGCAAATGAAAAAATCCTCAAGAAATGTCAGGACGTACTCTTCATCGATCTGGGCAAGATACTTCCTGACGTTATCCGCCCAGGATATGTCCTCTCCGGATTTCACCACGGTGACATCGGGATACTCGAAATCCGCCTTGTTCGAACCCAGATACAGGCGATACGGACAGTCTGGCCAGAATTTGGAAAAGAGCTCGAAAAACGGCTTCCAGACATCTCGGTAATTGTCACAAGAAATGACGAGAATGGCGAGATTTCCTTTCAAAAATGTCCTCCGATCACCTTGGTGCATTGCGGTTTCCGGTCATCATTCCTTGTCTTTCTGCTTTATAGAATCGCCTCGAGCTTTTTCACGAGATTGGGATAATCGTAGTCCCGAGCGGCAGCCGAGGCACCGACGCAATACGCGGAATAAGTGCTCGGATCGAGGTTGACAAAACTCATGATACCCTCGGCGATGCTCTCGGGATCGTTCTTGACGGACCGGCCCGCTTTATACCTTTCCACAAGGTCATAATTGGGCGTAAGGGTCGAAAGGACTGGTTTCCCGCTCGCAAAATAGAGGAATAGCTTATTGGGGCTGGCCCCGTATTTCAGGAGGGGTGTCTCGCCGAAATTGAAGATGTTGAGGTTGGCCCTGGCCAGGATCCCGGGCACGATTTGCGGCTTGACCCGTCCTTTGAAGACAACGTTATCGAGGCCTTGAACCCTGCAATAGGCTTCCAACTCCTCGCGCTTATCCCCATCTCCGTAGATGATCAATCTTGTCTTTTTGAAACCACGGGACTTTATCAATCCGGCTGCGTCAATGACGGCGGAGAGATTGTTGGCCAAGCGTATCGATCCAACGTAGACAACCTTGAAAACATCCGCATCATCCAAATCCGGATCGGCGACGCGGACGTTTTTTTCCGCCTCGAACGCGGCAAGGTCGACGCCTTGGTTGATATTATGGATCTTTTCGAGCGCTACGCGCCTGCCGCGGGCCTTGTCCCATCCTTTTTCCCGGACGTAATCCTTCCCGCCCTCCATGGTGAAGACAAGCTCGTCGGCAAGATGGTAAAGCCGCCGCTCCTCTCGATAAAGAAGCGAAAGCAGGGGATTCTTCGGTCCAATAAAGCCGTAGGCTACGAATGCGGCCGGCCAAAGGTCATGTATCTCGACTATGTATTTGGCACCGAATCGACGTGCTATCTTGGACACGATCGTATCGAATGGAACCGTGGCGCTGTGGATAATCGCGTGCGGCTTCGGGAACTCCGCGGCATGGGACAGGATCTTCCTAGGGAATCGCCAGAGTTCGATCATCCTGGCCAGGCCGTTGCCATGATATCTCTTCGTCTTTATGTGTACGAACTTGATTCCATCATAGTCCTTCTCCAGGAAGGCCTTTCCCCCGGTATCGATCCCGATATCGGTGTTGTGAATCATGCTCGCGCCGAAAATCCTGACATCATAGCCGAGGCGCCCAAGCTCCCGGGCGAAACAGATATGACGGAACATCGTCGCGTATTGAGGCGGGACGGCGTTGAAATTGATTATCCAAATGCATTTCCGAGGATTCACCTTGAATTCCTTTCCTTTTCCATCCCGTATCCGGCTTTCAAGGCATTGCCTATCCTGCCCCGGGAGCCTCTACTTCCGGTAGTACGCGCGTATCGTGTCGCAGATGTAGCCGATTTGCGCGTCGGCAAGCTTGCAGCTCGAAGGAAGCCATAGGCCCTTCCGCGCGATCTCCTCCGTAATCGGGAAATGCAGCTGGTTATACCCATAGGCGGGCTCCGCATGCAGCGCGGGATAGAATTCCCTTGTGCCAATGCCCTTCGATTTGAGGTGGTCCAGAAGAGCGCTGCGGTCTTCGACGAGGATATCATAGAACCATGGGGCGGTTTCCTCCAGGTCCGTCGGGATTAGCCCGACCTGCGGGATGCCGGCAAGCAGCTCATTGTACATTTTGCCCATCTGCTTCTTGCGCTCCACCCGCCAGGGCAGTTTGCGCATTTGCTCAATTCCGACAATTGACTGCAGGTCGGTGAACTTGTAGTTCCATCCCTTCACGAGGTAATGATCGATACCCCCGCGTTCCCGCCCGAAGTCCCGGATATAGCGTATCTGCTTTATCAAATCCTCGTCATCAGTGATGAGCGCGCCGCCCTGCCCCGTAGTGATAATCTTGGGGGCGCTGAAGGAAAAGCTTCCAATACGGCCGAAACGGCCCAAGTGGACTCCGCCCTTGAACGAACCCAGCGATTGGGCAGCATCCTCGATCAGGTGGATCCCCTTCGCGGCGCAATACTCGATCATCTCGGCCATCCTGCTCGGGCAGCGACCGTTGATCGTCACTAGCATCACCGCCTTGGTCCTCGGCGTTACCGCGGCTTTCATGCACTCGAAATCAAGGCAAAGCGTGTCTCGTTCAATGTCGGCGAAAACGGCTTTTGCGCCGATGAGCTCAATGCTGTTCGGCGAAGCGACCATCGTATAGTCGGGGACGATCACTTCGTCACCAATCCCTATACCGCAGGCCTGCAGGGCCACGCTAAGGGTGATCGTGCCATTGGGCAGCACCGAGCAGAATTTCGCGCCCGTATACTCTGCGATCATCGCCTCGAATTCGCGGGTTTTCTTGAACTCGGTGACCCAACCGCCGCCATTCATGTACTCGACAATATGATTGGTCTCTTTTTCGTCGAACCACGGCTCCATCTGGATGATGAATTCCATACCTATTTCCTCCGCATCAGAATTTCTGCGTCATGCAACATCTTGGTCCCGTCTCTTTTCCCGATTTCCACGCAAGGTATCCCCGCATAAAGCGTCCATGCCTTGTAAGTGCCGCCTTTCACGAGCGACATCGCGCCAGTCGCCAGGCCTTCCGGGAGTACGGCCCCCGGAAGCACGATGGTCTGGCAAGCGAGCAGGCAATGATCGCCAATGATAATAGCCTCAATGACCGCGTCTCCCAGGAATTCCGCGGGAATCGTCGGCCCGACGAGCCCGCCGCCACGATAGTCGTTGGAGCCGGTCACGATCTGGCATCCGGGCGCTATATTCACAAATGAACCGATTTTTACGGATCCTGGCCCCCCGATGAAGGTGTTGTTTGCGCCAATATGGGTGTAGTCACCGATCTCCATCGCGCAGGGGATGTAGGTAAAATCATCAATTATTACATTATCCCCAATCGATACGAGGTGCGGTTTCCTGATCCTGACCGTTTTTCCGATAATCACGTTTTCGCCGCAGTATTTGAGGTCCTTTCGGTCGAAAAAAAGGTTTTCCATCTAGAACCGCCGTCGATCCACGTCGGCACCGAGATACGGTCCGTTCTTCACCTCCAGGACCTGGGTCCCGTCTTCAAGGATCCGGTAGCCATGGCCCGAGTCGAGGAGCGTCAGGATGTCGCCGGCTTCAAGCGTTATGTGCGCCACTTCGATATCGTTTAGATCATAAACGGTAGCTTCCGCTCGCCCTCGAAGAACGAAGAGCGCCTCATGGGTGCGTACCACCTGCCGTGGAACCTCATTGTGGCAATGGCGTTTCAACTCCACGCCCTTGTCATATTTCCACGCTCCGACCTGGATCCCGTCCGCAGCTTCGGAGAAAAAACTCAGGCCGTCCTTCCAGTCTGCCTGCGTGATATGGCGGGCCAGAACGACTCCGTCCTTTTCGATATTCCGCATATGGCGCTCCTAGCGATTGGATATGTACCATGACACGGTGTCAGCCACCGTCTCTTCAAAATTCGCGGTCGGCGTCCAGCCAAAAAGCCTTGCCCCTTTGGTCCCGTCCACGGTTTTATAGGGCGCTCCATCCGGCTTTGATGCGTCGAGCCTCAACTCCCCTTCATAGCCGACAAGCCGCTTGATCAATAATGCCATGTCGATGACGCTGATGCCCCTCGAAACCCCGATGTTTATCGGCTCGTCGCTCCGGGCGATGGACATTGCGCGGATCATTGCCTCGGCGCCATCGTCGACGTAGAGCCATTCCCTCACCGGCGTACCCGTGCCCCATACCATTATGAAGGGCAAGGACTTGCGTTTCGCCTCCACCATCTTCATTAGGAGCGCTCCCAGCGCGTGGGAACGCTCTTCCTCGAAATGGTCCTCGGGGCCATACATGTTCGATAGGACAATGTTCGCCTGGTCGAGACCGTATTGTTTCGCATACGACCAGGAGCCAACCCAGGAGGCCTTTCTGGCAAACCCGTACGACAGCACGGACTCATGAAGGGGACCGTCCCAGAATTCGTCTTCCCTGAAGAGCGTTGCCCGCGCCGGGTATGCGCAATTAGAGATGGGATTCACGATCCGGCGCGTCCCATGCATCCGGGCGCACTCCAGGACATTGAGCGTCATGAGGAGGTTGTTCCGGAATAGCTCGGCCGGATGCTTGTAGCCGAACTGGATGCCCCCTACATAGGCTGCGCAATTAAGCAGGTACTCAGGCTTGATTTCGGAAAAAAGCTTGTCGGTCTGGCCGAAGTCCCTCAGGTCACAGCCCTGCGTCAACGAGGATGTTCGGTACTCAAGCCCCGCATAGTCGAGCTTGCGACACACCCGTTTCCCCAGGAAACCGGTAGCGCCAAGGACAAGTATCATTTTTCCTCTCCGCCGTAGGTTTCATTCGCTAGATCGTATTGGACCATCATCTTGCAAAGTTCGCGAACGTCGGTCTTGGGAGCCCATCCCAATTTGCGCCTTGCCTTCGAGGGATCACCGAGGAGGTAATCCACTTCAGCAGGGCGGAAATATCGGGAATCGATCTCCACCCGAAGGATAGCGGTCGAACGGTCGTAGCCTTTCTCGTTGGCCCCCGCGCCTCTCCATTCGATGGTGACGCCGATCTCCTCGAACGCGTATTCAACGAATTGCCTCACGGTATAAGCCTTTCCGGTCGCGATCACAAAATCCTCGGGCGTGTCCTGCTGGAGCATCAACCACATCGCCTCGGCATATTCTTTCGCATAGCCCCAATCGCGCTTGGCGTCCATGTTGCCGAGCTTGAGCACCTGCTGCTTTCCCTTGGAGATCGCCGCCACGGCCTTCGTGATCTTCTTGGTTACGAATGTTTCCCCGCGCCTCGGTGATTCATGGTTGAACAGGATCCCGTTGCAGGCAAAAAGGCCATAGGATTCCCGGTAATTGACTGTCACCCAATAGGAATACAGTTTGGCTGCGCCATAAGGGGACTTCGGATAGAACGGGGTCTGCTCGTTTTGCGGGACCGTTTCGGGGAGTCCCCCGAACAGCTCCGACGTCGATGCCTGGTAGAATCGTGTCTTTAGCTCCTGGTCGCGTATCGCGTCGAGGAGGCGGACCGTTCCTACGGCGTCGACCTCTGCCGTATACTCAGGAACCTCGAATGAAACGGCTACATGCGATTGCGCGCCCAGATTGTATACTTCATCGGGATGGATCGCTGCGACCAGCCTGTGCAGGTTGCTTGAATCGGTCAGGTCCCCATGATGGATGAAAAATCGCTCGTTGCCGAACAATCGTTCAATGCGCGCCGTGGTGAACATCGAAGAGCGCCTGATTATGCCGTGAACCTCATACCCTTTGGCAAGCAGAAGCTCGGAGAGATATGATCCATCCTGACCGGTTATTCCGGTTATAAAGGCTTTTTTCATGTAACCTCCTGGATTAAGGAAAGCTGTACCATGTAATGGATTTGACTAGGTTCGAGTTGGCCCTTACACACTAGCGGATCGCACGCATTGGACGATTCTTTCGCTGGTTTTTCCGTCCCCATATGGATTCACGGCCTTTGACATGGCATCGTAACTCGCTCGATTCGTCAAGAGGTCCCTGCAGCTGGCGATTATCGAATCACGGCTTGTTCCGACCAGCCGCGCGGTCCCGGCCGTGACTCCTTCCATCCTTTCCGTCACCTCGCGCATGACCAGTACCGGTTTCCCGAGGGCGGGGGCTTCTTCCTGTATTCCGCCGGAATCCGTCAGCACGAAGTAGCTTTTCCCCATCAGCCATATCAGGAACCGGTAATCAAGCGGTTCGATCAGGTGGATATTCGGTCGATCCTTGAGGATTCGATTTACCGGCGCGCGCACGTTTGGGTTGAGATGCACCGGATAGACGACTTCAAGGTCGTCCGAGATTTCCGCGACGGTCTTTATCGCCTCGCAGATATTCTCAAACCCATCCCCGAAGCTTTCCCGGCGATGCCCGGTGACGAGTATGATCCGCTTGCCAAAATCCAGGTACGAGAAATGCTCCCGTATGTCGGCATCGCCGTTCTTCTCGATGAGTCGAAGGCCCAAGTGGAGCGCGTCGATAACGGTATTCCCGACATTGAGAACCTTGTCGACAATCCCCTCTGCCCGGAGGTTCTCCACCGCTCCTTGTGTCGGGGCGAAATGGAACTCCGCGATCTGACCCGCGATCTTCCGGTTCATCTCTTCGGGGAAAGGCGAGTACTTGTTGCCGCTCCGCAATCCGGCTTCGAGATGAGCCACGGAGGTCTTGCAGTAGTACGACGCGAGGGCCGCGGCCATGACAGAAGTAGTATCCCCCTGGACGAAGACCAGATTTGGCTTCTCGCTTTCAATAATCGGTCCAAGGCCTTCAATGCAGCGTGCGGTTATGTCCCCGAGGCTCTGGTTCGGTTTCATCAAATTGAGGTCATGATCGCCGACAATCCCGAAAAACTGGTTCACCTGGTCAAGCATTTCCCGGTGCTGTCCGGTAAGGCAGACCACTGTGGAGAATTCAGCAGGATGCTTGCGAAATTCCAGGATCAACGGTGCCATCTTGATGGCTTCCGGTCTTGTGCCGTAAATGAAGAGGATCTTTTTCAACGGTGGCTCCTGCTTGCTGTCTTTTCCCTGTTGAGTGGACCGTTACCCGTTCCCTTGGAAGCCATCATTGCGTATCGGCTCTAAATGAATTTACGGCGCTGATAACTGCATCGATTTGCGCGTCGGAAAGCAAGGGACTCATGGGAAGGCTTACGACTTCCTCATGTATCGCCTCGGTGATCGGGTATTCCCGATCCGTCCATTCTGAATACGCTTTTTGGCGATGGGGAGGTATTGGATAATGTATTATCGTCTGGATTCCCTTTGCAAGCAGATGCGCTTGCAACGCGTCCCTTTTCTTCGAACGGACCACGAACAGGTGCCAGACATGCCTCAGCTTATCAAGGTCCTGCGGGGTCTCGACAGAGGGATTCTTCATGCCTGCGAGGTAGCGTTCGGCAATCCGCCGGCGACGATCATTGTCGGCATCCAATCGCCTTAGTTTCACCCGCAGGACAGCGGCCTGGATATCATCCAGCCTGGAGTTCGTGCCCTTGAAATCATTGACGTACTTTTCGCGTGAGCCGTAGTTCGCGAGCGAACGCGCGCATTCCGCCAAACCATCGTCATTTGTCGTGATGGCGCCGGCATCGCCGAGCGCGCCGAGGTTCTTGCCTGGGTAGAAACTGAATCCCGAGGCGTCCCCGATGCTTCCTGCGCGCATTCCATGGTAAAGGGCGCCGTGCGACTGGGCAGAGTCCTCGATGACCAACAATCCGCGGCGGAAAGCGAGGGCAAGGATAGGCTCCATCTCCGCGACTTGTCCATACAGGTGCACCGGCATGATCGCCTTGGTCCTTGCGGTAAGTGAGGCCTCGATTCGTGCTGGATCGATCGTGAACGTCCTGGGGTCAGGTTCGACGAGCACGGGCGAAAGACCATTGGCGGAAATCGCAAGGATGGAGGCGATGTAGGTGTTGGCCGGAACCACCACTTCATCACCGGCATGCAGCTTGCCCATTTCCAGGTATGCCCGTAGGATGAGGACAAGAGCGTCCAGTCCATTGGCGACACCTATGCAATTGCGGGCGCCGCAAAAGGCCGCAAACTCCTCTTCAAAGGCCGAGACCTCCGCGCCATGGATGTACCAGCCCGAATGCACGACTTTCGCTATGGCTTCATCCATTTCCGGCTGGAAGGATTCGGAGATGTCTTTCAGGGAAAGGAAGGGAATCATGCTTGCCTCCGCGCGCGCTCTTTTTCCGCGATTTCCAGGAAATCATCATATTTACGAATATAATCGGATTCATCGTAATGCTCACTGGCCAAGACAAGCAGCACGGCATCCGACGAAAAATCCTTCATCTCCCTCCATACGAGCGAGTTGATGAACAGGCCTTCATCCGGCCGGGAGAGCGGTACTTCAACCCGCTCGGTCCCATCATCGAGGAGTATCGTGCATGTGCCGTGAATGCAAATAAGAAGCTGCTTTAAGGCGATATGCGCGTGTTTGCCCCTGACAACCCCAGGGCAGGTATCATAGATGTAATAAATGCGCCGGACATCGAAAGGGATGTCTTGATTGCCCTCGATCGCGACCAGGGATCCGCGGGCATCCCCCTTGACGGCCAGGGGGAAGATTCGGATTTCCATCAAAGTCCCTGCTTATCCGAAGCCTGGGCCTTTTCCCAAACCTCGTAGCCCAAGCCTTCCCAAGGCATGCCGCGATCGAAATAGAACCGCCATGGGTAGCATGTCTCCCCGGTCTTGCGGTTTTTCAGCTTTCGCACATTGCAGATCTCGCTCGCCGGGACTCCCGAGACGACAGTCTCCGCCGGTACATCCTTCTTGACGAGCGAATGGGCACCCACGAACCCGTCGAGATTTACGGTTATCCCCGGAAGGAGAATGCTTCCCGTCGCGATCACTGAAAAGCTCTTGACGGTCACGCCATATAGCTCGTCCGATGGAGGGGTCGGGTCATTCGTCAGCACGACGTAAGGGAAAATCCACACGAAGGCGGCGACAGAGCTCTTCTGCCCGATATGTACATTGCTGTGGATGCGCGTGTAGTCCCCGATGCTACAATAGCCCTGGATATCGGATACTGTGCCGATACGAACATTGTTTCCGATCTGGGCACGCTCGCGTATCGATACCCGATGGCCGCACTGGAAGTCGTCTCCGATGATCACGTCGGAGTAAATCAATGAATAGGACCTAACCAGCGCCTTTTTCCCGATCCTCGTCGTGGGAAAAACGAATTCGTCCCGCTTTTCATAGTATGGAAATGTTGGTTCACCAATCGTCGCGAAGGGTCCAATGAAGGAATTCGAGCCAATTTCGCAATTGGGATATACAATGCAATTATCGGAAATTGTCACGCCTTCTTCAATTACGCAACCATCTCCTATCGTGACATTGTGGCCAACGACCACATTTTCCCCGATCTTCGCGCTTCGTGAGATGCGTGCGGTATCGCTTATCTTCTTCATTGCGGAACCTCACTTCTGATATGTGTAAAAGCCCTGGCCGGTCTTCCGTCCTAGCTTGCCGGACGCAACCAGCGCGCGAAGGTCCTTGTTGGGATTGAACGTCGGATCGCCGGTCGCGTCGAAAAGGGTAATGAGGATTTGAAGCGTCACGTCCAAGCCTACATAGTCCGCCAGCTCAAACGGTCCCATTGGGGAATTTGTTCCAAGCTTCATCGCTTCATCCACGTCACCCAGGGAGATTTTTTCGGCCGAGGCAAGGTTGATCGCAGAGTTTATGTACTGAAATAGCAGTTTGTTGACCACATATCCCTGAATGGGAGGAAGCTCGATGACGCGCTTGTCGTCAAGTTGGCTGAGGAACCCCAAGACCTTGGTCTTGGTGCCATCCGATGTCGTGCGCATGAACGCCAATTCGACCAGCCTCATCCTCGTGGGGGGGTTGAAGAAGTGGATGCCGCAGAAGCGGTTCCAGTTCTCGGCGGCGCATAGTTTTTCGAGGTTTAGGCTGGATGTGGTGGACGAAATGACCACATGCGGCTTTGCCAGCTCAAAGAGCCTTTGCAGGAGCAGGCTCTTGGTTTCGTAATCTTCCTTGCTGCATTCAATGACGATGTCAGCATCCGCCACGACCCCCAGATCCGATGTATAGGAAATCCTGGGAAGCATCAGGTCAAGGTATTCATAACTAAGCTTTTCGTACTTGATTTTCTTCTCGAAATTTCGGGTCACTTCCGCCATTTTCGCATCGATTGCCCGGTAATTGTACGCTACGACGTCGAATCCTTTCTGTGGCAAGTACTCGGTTAGCTTGAGCCCGATCGTTCCTAGACCAACGATACCGATTTTCACAGGTTCCTCCATTTTATCGCCTGGATCAGCAAATGCGCCGCCAACCCATCCATTCCAAGGCGTCTCGCCAGGCCCGGGACCTTTGCCATATCAGGGATCGACGCTGCGCCGTCCCGTCAGGTGAGCATGGTCCTGACCCGCAGGTATTTTTCCTGGTAATCTTTCATGTTGAAACCGACTAGACCTTCCAGCGTTTCCTTCATAAGAAGGATTTCGCCCTTGCTTTTCATGTACCATTGCGTTTCTTCAAGTCTTCCAATCGTCTCATCGGAAAAACGCATTTTCAGGATCTTCGCGGGAACGCCTCCGACAATCGCATACGGGGGGATGGATTTCGTGACAACGGATCCCGCCGAAATTACAGCGCCGTTCCCGATGCTGACACCGGGCAAAATGACCGAATTGCATCCTATCCATGCGTCATGCCCGATCCGGCAGATAAAGCCGTCAAAAGGCATCTTTCCACGGTCGGTATCGCCTTCACCCGGCTGATAAAACTCGTCGTGCGTGGTGAAGTTCTCGTAGATATGGGTGCGAGGACCGATCGATACGTTCCAGGCGATATTGGTGTAATTGCCGATGGAAGTATCCCAAATCGTGCAGCCGTGGTTGCATCCGCTGTATTTGCCCCAAGCAGTGTTCCGCAAATGGCAACCGCGTCCAAAATTGTTGGATTCCGCGATCTTATTGTTAGTTATTATAATGCCGAGGGCCTTGGCCTTTTTCATTGGCTTCTTCGCGAGCTGCCAGATTTTCCTGGCTACGCCATAAGTGCTCATCGATCCCCCTCCGGCAGACCCGCGATGCTTGCGGAAACGACATCTCCAAAGACAAGCCAGACCTGGCCTGGACCGCCCCAACCCGGCGGCAAGACCGGCATGATCGAAGTCCCGGGTACGGCCTGTATTCTCGGTTCAGGCACGGCAAACCATGATCCCCGAGATGCGGCGAAAACCCGCAGCCCAGTATCGACGGTTCTCTGACAAGCTGTATTTAGGTATCGAGAGAAGACCAAGCATTGAATACGCCACGAAGAAAAGCGCCGCGCCGGAGCGCCCCATGCCGCGCTTCATGAAATACCGGTACATGCTTTCCTCATGAAGGATCCGGGAGCCGATCTTGGCCTTGCCACCGCCCCCTACAAGATGCACGATGCGCGGCCCTTCAATGACCCTGTTAGGCAGGCCCTTGTCAGCGATGCGGCGCTGCATGTCGGTCTCTTCGTAATACATGAAGAATCGTTCATCAAATCCACCGATTTCCATATAGAGGTCGCGGCGGAGGAACATGTCCGCCCCGGTAACGAAGTCAACGGCCAATTCGCCGGAGATTTTCCCATGACCCGCTCGATCCTTCAAAAAAAACAGCATCCTCAGCCGATTGACCAGCATGCCAAGTGGAGTCGGGAATACTCCGAAGGAATTCGAAGGCTTCCCCTCCGCATCGCATAGAAGGCAACCTGTAACTCCTGTCAAGCCCCGATGCCTGGCGTCTGCCGCGAAGAGGCCTATCGCATCGTTGAGCAGGACGGTATCCGAGTTGAGCAACAACAGGTAATCGCCTTGCGCGGCTTTTGCGCCTACGTTGTTTGCGGCGCCGAAGCCGAGGTTTTCGGTGTTGATAATAAGACGGACCCAAGGATATCTCGAGGCGACAATATTTACCGAATCGTCCCTCGAAGCGTTGTCGACGACAATCACCTCGATGGTGACGCTTGTTGTCTGGGACCGTATGGAATCAAGGCACTGGCCGAGCAATTCCCCGGTGTTGTAGTTGACGATGATGACGGACACGTCGATGCCATGCATCAAAGCCCGGCCCTTGTCGTCACATAAGGCTCCGCATCGTCGAGCAGGCTACAATCACAGCGGCAAAAACTTTCGCGAAAGCTCTTGCGCTGTTTCAATCTCGCGCGAAGAAGGCGAAAGAGGTTCGATGCCTTGGCTTCCCGCAAGAGGATGGCACAGGTCGATATGACATAGTGGCGTGTCGGGCCCCATTTTGCGAGAAGCCAGCGGGAGGCAAGGTCAAAACTCGCGTCCAGCCTTCCTCCCGAGAGGTGGATCACCGGCGCGTCGATGACCATCGCGAGGAACCCGTGCTCCCTCGCGGAAAGGCATATATCAGTCCCGTAGCAATGGAATCCAGGACAGGTTTCGTCAAAAAGGAGACCGGAGCTTTTCCGCACAGCCAGGCAATGCTCGTCAAGGGAAACCACGGATGCCGGCATGGGAAGCCATCGATGATGGCCATGCGGATCCTTTACATGGCCGACGAAGGCCCCGTTTGGGCGTATGCCTACAAGCCCAGCGACAGCTGTGGCCGGCGGGAGGCTTTCCATGGCGCTGACAAAGCGATCAAGCCAGGCTATGGGGAAGATGACATCCTGATGAACGAGAAGCACCCATTCCGATTCGGCCATCGCAAGGCCCCTGTTGAGGGCCGTCGACGCATTGATCCCCACGCCATCCGCGTCGATCGGTATGAACTGCAGGAAGCGTCCATTGCCCTGCCTTTCAAGGGAACGCCTTGACGTGGAATACTGTCCCTGATCATTGACGATTGTCACGATACTGAGGTTCGCCATCATCCGCGCGCCCTTCCGATGTCCATCCGTTTTCGAAGGGCCAGAAATCCAGTGAATATGAGCTCGTCCTTCAGGATGACTTCGGCCAGGGCGTAGACTACCACTCCCCCGATGGCGGAAAACATGAACAGGGGCAAGGGGGCAATCGCAAGCCGGGTGAATGCGGCGACAAGGCCGGCCATCGCCGTGGTCGCGAGGGCGCATTTCCCCAGCCAATGCCCCTTCAACATTCCCGAAAGGTGCTTCCGGGCAAAGAATAGCTCGCATGCGGCGCCCGCCATTTCCGCCCCGGCGACAGCCAAGGCTGCGCCATTTTGCTTCCAGAGCGGAATGGCAAGAAAGGCCGTAAGGAAAAAGATGATGGCTCCAACGATGATGGACAATAGGTACTTCGATTCCTCGTTGGTTGCGATCAGTACCTGGTAGCCGGCGACATTGGCGATGGCCACGGGAATGACGATAAGCGCCTCCAATCGAAGCGTCGCGATCGAATCGACATAGGCATTCCCGCTGACCAGGAGTATCAAGGGGCCGGCGAGGAGCTCGATCGCCACAAACAGCGGTATTGCGATCAGCATCACGGCATGGAGAGAAGTCGAGACATGGCGCTTGAACTCCTCGGCGGCGCCATTGGCGAATAGGTTGGAGGTTCGAGGCAGGAGGACGGCGGAAGCCGCCGCGATGATGCTCAATCCCAGGCGGGATATTTTTTCCGCTGGCGCGTAAAGTCCCACATAGTAGTCGCCTTGCAGGAATCCAAGGACAATCTTGTCCATCCCAACGTAAAGGGAGGAGGCGAATGTTATCAATGCAAACCGGGATAAGGCCGGGACGTGCCGCCTTAGTTCAAGATGGGAAAGATCGAAGCCAACGAGCTTTTGGGCGTAGAGGAAATTGAAGATATAGTTCGCGCTGATCCCGAGGACGGTAAGCGCGGCGAAAAGGACATAGTCGGAGCTTTTCCTGACAAGGACGAAGACAAGGGCCGCGGAAAAAGCCTTGACCGCGATGCTCCGGATCATGATATAGCGATAGTTTTCGAGTCCCTGGAAAAGCCAGTCAAAGGAGAAAATGCCAAGCAAAACGGAAAGGCCCGTCACGGCATATAAGGGGCCTTCTGCCCGCAAGCGCTGGTTCGACACCACGGAGACCGCGAATACGGCAATCGCAAATCCAACCGTGATGCAATTGATGACAAAAATCTCGTTGAAGACTTTTTTGAGCTGGACCGCGTCTTCCCGCACCCGCGCCACTTCTCGCACGCCGTAGAGCTGGGCCCCAAAGATTCCAAACAGCCCGAAATAGCCACCGAAAGTCTGGGCGAAACCAACCTTGCCGATGCCCTCGGGTCCGATCACCCTTGAGACAAAGATGAAAATCGCCAGGGGGAAGACCATATTCGCCGCGGTCAAGAGCGAATTGTACAGGTAGTTTCGAAGAAGTGATGGCACTCGCGACCGTCCTCGAACCTGGCTCAGGTCGCTGCGAGATGGCTAAGGTATTCCCCGTATTCGGTTTTCCCCATCGACTGTGCCACCGCGAGGAGGCCGTCGCGGTCGAGCCATCCTTTGTGGAAAGCTATCTCTTCCAGGCAGGCAACGTAGAGTCCCTGCCGCTTCTGTATTGTCCGAATGAAGGAGCTCGCTTCGTGGAGGTCATCCGGATTCCCCGTGTCGAGCCATGCAAAACCTCGCCCGAGCACCTCCACATTAAGGGTCCCCTTGGAAAGGTATTCATTGTTCACGGAAGTGATCTCGATCTCTCCGCGCGCCGAAGGCCTGACATTCTTCGCTATGGCAATGACTTCGTTGTCGTAGAAATAGAGTCCCGGCACGGCATAATTGGACTTGGGTGCCTTGGGCTTTTCCTCGATCGAAAGGGCTTGTCCCCGCGCGTTGAATTCCACGACCCCGTAGGAAGTCGCGTCCTTGACGTAATACCCGAAGATGGTGGCCCCCGTGACACGGGCCGCGGCTCGTTCCAGGGTGGAAGAGAAATTCTGGCCGTAGAAGACATTGTCACCGAGGACCAGGGCGACATGGTCAGCCCCGATGAACCTTTCCCCGACGAGAAACGCGTCAGCCAATCCGCGCGGCTTTTCCTGGATGGCGTAGGTGAAGCTCAAGCCGAGCCGCGATCCATCCCCGAGAAGCTCCTTGAAACCGACGATGTCTCGGGGGGTCGAGATGACGAGGATTTCCCGTATGCCGGCAAGCATGAGCGTGGATAGGGGATAATAGATCATTGGCTTGTCGTATACCGGAAGCATCTGCTTCGAGACCGCATAGGTCGCCGGAAAAAGCCGGGTTGCCGTTCCGCCGGCTAGGACGATTCCCTTCATTCCATACTCTCCCTTTGGCAATTCGATAGCGGGCAAGAGGGCGCAATGCCCTTGAAGGCAAGCCCATCACCCTGCTTGCCTCTAGTTGTCTATTGTTTGGAACGCGCGCAAGCGGACTTTGCGATGCGCGATATCTGAAAGGCCAAGCATTTTCATCCTGAACACGCCAAAATCCAGGTCGGGATCCAGGATCGTCCGATGGATTACCAAGGGGTCATCCCCCGGCAGGAATGGGGCGGACAGCGTCGTAAAGGCATTCGTGAAACCGGCGTCCGAGATTTCCATAAATGCTTCGGGTGAATATGTGTCGGATTCGCCGCCCACCCACGCGAAGCTTCGGACCTCCGCGTCAAGACCCGATTCGAGGTACTTGCGCGAGCCGCGGATTTCCACGCCCAGCCTTTCGGTCCCGATGCCCGAGCGCAGTCTCATGTGGCTTCTCGTATGACAGCCAATGACATGGCCCCGAGCCTTCAGTTCCCGCAATTCCTTCCAATTCATGACCAGCCTGCCATCGGCGGAAAGGGGGAGTCCTAGCGCTCCGGCTGCGCAAAAAACCCGGGCGTCGGAGTCGGAAAGCCCGACAAGCCCGGACGGCACAAAAAACCAGCCTTTAAGGCCCGCACCTTCGAGGGCAGGGACCGCATTGCGATAGTTGTCAGCAAGTCCATCGTCGAAACTGATTATGAGCCCCGGCTTGGAGAGCCGGATTTTCCCTTCGAGATATAACGAAAAATCCGTTTCGTCCATGCAGGTGTATCCCATCGCCAACCATGCGAGCTGCCGACGGAAACCCGGGAGACCAGAGTTCGAAACCGAGTGGTATCCGATGGCGCGGACAAAGGAAATCCCCAGCTTTCGCTTTTCGATGATCTCGAACATCGTGGCGCCGCCAAAACGGCCAAGCGCCTTTAGTCCGAGATCCACAACGCGCGAAGGGATCATGGCCGGTCCCGCCTGAGAAGCTCTCCATAGATCGCCTCATAGGAGTCAGCCATTCGCAGCAGGCTGAACTCTCGCAGCCAGCGCCCTCGCGCCGCTTCACCGAGGCGCTTCCTCAAGGATGGATCGGCACAGAGCCGTCCTATCCCGCGCACGATGCTATTGACATCGTTGTTGACAGCGATGCCGCAGGGATCGTCCCCAAGGCATTCAAGGATCCCCGCCACTGCCGAGACGATGGAGGGCAAGCCCGCGCTCATGGCCTCAAGGATGGAAAGGGACAATCCTTCGTGGTCGGACAAAAGCAGGAAGCCATCCACCAGCGACAGGTAGCCGCATGCTCCCGGGACAATCCCGATGGCATGGAAGTTAGGCGGGTCCGTCGAAAGCGCTTCTCCTCCGATCCAGGCAATCTGCGCTTTTCCGATGAGTCTTTCCGCCGCGCTTCGAGCCAAGTCCAGACGCTTAGGCCGGGCATCGCGCGCGACCATTAAGAATACGGGAAGTCCTTGATTGCGAAGTGCCAGAATCCGTCCGATCACATCCGCATCACGGGGCTGGCTTTTCAAGGCATCGGATACGCCATTTCGTACAAGCCGCGCGTCATATCCGTCTGCCAGCATCACCTCGCGATCGCGCTCCGATACTGCCACGATCACCCCGCCATGCTTCCTCAATCCACGGTCGATGCCAAGGAACACGCGGTTCTCGATCCTTAGCTGGTCATATCCGTGCATGGTGTAAACGATCCGGCTTGCCGGAAAAGCCCCGGCAAGCCTACCGAGCGCGCCCGCCTTGGACGTATGCAGATGCACGATATTGGGTTTCCAGCTCCGGTACAGGGCTCGAATCTCGAGCATGGCTCGAAAATCCTGCGCGGGGCGGAACGCCCGTCGCAAATCGGGAATTGCATGTATCGTTATTTCGTTGCCCAGGGCAATCCATGCGCGTCCCTCTCCCTCTGGACCTGAAGCGATGGATACCACATGCCCCCGCCTTGCGTGTTCGGCAACAAGGCAAGTGACGATGGACTGTGCGCCACCCATCTCTGACCGTGTAATGACATGGAGAACCCGCACGCGGTCAGGCCTTCGCCAAGTCGGGTTTTGAGTCGCGGGCAAGAATGCAGGCGCCGAGGAAGAATCCGAGGAAACTGATCCCCCCGGGCGCCATGGCATCTGTGAACATGAAAATTAGATACGCGGAAAGCGACACATCGAAGAGGGAAAGCCTGGGAAAGGCCGCCAAGAGCCTTTTCCCCAATAAGCCTATATATGCGATCGCGAAGAACACTCCGTTCTCAAAAAGCATCGCGAGAAAGGAATTATGCGGACCAGGACCGCTCAGGACAAAGGCCTCCCTTCGCCAGCTTTGTGGAAGCGTCAAATTGAGGAAAATCGAGTTCGATTTTTCGTCCATGTAGCCCCAACCAGCCAGTGGATGCTCAAGAACCCTTGATAGATATGCGAACCAAAGACGCTGGCGTTCGGCCAGGATGGTGTTCAGGCGCGGGATGAAGACGGTCGAAAGAACTGCAATGCCGATGACAACAAATAAATACTCGACCATAAGGAATCGCTTGCCGCCGGCCTTCCCCGGAGCGTACACGAACAGGACCGCGACGAGAAAGGCCAAGGGGGAGGTCCTGGATCCCGCGTTGTACCGCGCTTCCAGATAGACGGCTGCGCCCCCGACGAGGAGGACGACGATGGCGCCGACCTCGTTGCGCCATCCACCCTTCCTCCTCTGCACCGCGGCGAGAAAAAGGGGAAACCAGCAGAAAAGCATCCCGAAGGAATTCGCGTTGAACACTGAGGAAATCTTGTGGAGACGCTCCAGGACAGTTATCGCGGCGACTGCCGCCGCGAGCAGGCCCAAGGCTATCCCGAAAATCCTTTCGCCCTCCTCGCGCGGATAGGCGGAAAGCATGGCCGCCGCCCCAAAAAGGGAAAGCACGCGCGAACCCGATTTTTGAAATGCCAGGAAACGGCCGTCCATGAAGGCCCAGACGATTCCGTCCTTGAGGGCTATTGCGGCGAAAAAACCGATTATCAGGAGGGCCCATCGCGACTCTATCACCATGCGGAAGTTCCACAGCGCGTACCAGGCGCAAAGCGCGAGAAGAAAGATGGAGCCCGCCTTGGAGTACTCGGCCCAAGCGAATGCGAAGGCGAGCGCGAAAGGAAGTAAGGCTCCGGAGAACCTGAGGACCCGCGTTCTTGCCGATTCATAGCTCATCGCGCATCCTCTAGGCATTCCAAATACAGGCGCGCGTATCGCGCGGCGCAAGCATCGATGGAGAATTCCTGCGCCCGAAGCCGTCCGACGGCCTTGGCTCTCGCCATGGCCCCAGTGTCGCTGGCAAGCATCCTGATCGCGGCCGCGCATGCCTCGGCGTCCCCGACGCGAAAGATCTCCCCCGCTCCCCGGACCAATTCGCCAAGCCCCGGAGCGTCGCTGGCGACAACCGGTAGACCGGCAGCCATCGCTTCCAAGGCCGCTATGCCAAAGCCTTCGACGCGCGAACTCTGCAGGTAGATGCTTGCGCAGGCCAGGACCTCGGGAACATCCTTCCTTGTCCCGGCGAACAGGCAGCGCCTGCCCAAACCGAGCCTCATGGCCATGGCCCCAAGGGCTCTGCGTTCGGGGCCATCGCCCACCAGGATCAGGCAGAAATCCTCAGGCAGGAAAGCCAGTGCGCCAAGGGCAGTAACATGGTCTTTCGCAGGAACAAGCCTAGCCGTCATAACCAGTGCCGTGCGTGTTCCAACCCATGCCTTGATGTCGGGCGCCGGTGGCACACTGGCCGAAAACTGACGGGTCGCGATGCCGTTTGGTATCACGCTTGCGTGGAAATTGCGTTTCCCGAGCCATCGCTCCAGAGCCGCGGCAGACTCATCGCTTACGCAGGCTATCCGGGCGAAGCGACGATGAAAAAAACGCTCTATGGCGCGAAAAAACGGCAAGGCCATCCGCCGATTCTCACTCGCATGCTCAGTTGCGATGAATATGGTTCCTCGTGCCACAAGGCTGCACAAGGCGCACCAGTGGAAGCTCGGCCCAAGGTGCGCATGGACGATATCAGCCTTTTCGCGCCGTATCTCGCGAAGGATATCGAAAAAACGCGCTGGACTGTAGGGGCTAGCCCCCGCCGGCCTGGCGAAGGCCACCCTGATCCCGGCTTGCCGCATTCCAGGGGAAAACGCGTCAGCCCGACAGTCGAGCACGAACACGCTGCACTCGACGCCATGTCCGGCCATGGCAGGAACCAGGTTCGAAATGAGCCTTTCGGCTCCGCCGGCCGCCAGGGAATTGATTACATGGAGAACCCTCACAGCAGCCGCCGAAGGGTACGCGCATCGCGTGCCTTCATGATCAAGCCGGCGGGAAGGGCGGCCAGGACGAAAGGCAAGGCAAGGCGGCCGGGCGCGGAAAGCAACTGGCGTAGACGACGCGCATGCAGACAAAAGCGCACGTAATTGGAGGATTCCCTCAACATTCCCAAAAGGGGCAATCCGCCTTCGAGCTCCTCACGATAGAATAGAAGCGTCCCCTCGATGTCCCGGATGCGTAGTTCCAGGCTGCGGGAAGAAAGCCCATCGCCTTGATAGTCGGCCTCATAGAGCACTTCGTTCGTGAGAAGAAGCTTCCAGCCTGCGCGGGCGATTCGATACCAGACCACGCATTCGGTCAGGTGCTTCTCGCCGGGAAAGGCAGGAAAGGGAAAATCCCGCAATATCGAGGTTTTGAAAACCTCGGCCTTGTCCCCCCGGATATCGTACTTGTAGGTCAATTCAAGGCTGTCCGCGAAAGCGAGGTTTTCCGGAAGCCTCTCCCCGACGACCGCTTGGGAAAAATCAGCCTTTAGCCCCATTATGCCACCACACCGCTCCTCGGCCTCGGCGAGAGGAATTGATTGTGCGATTACTGCCAATGCCGAGGGAGGAAGCCGGTCGTCGGAGTCCACGATAAAAAACCAAGGGGCCCTTGCCTCGGCTACGCCAAGGTTTATTGCCCGATGTTTTCCGCCATTGGATACGCTGATTACCCTAAGCCTGATGTTCCCGCTCGCGACAATCTTGGCCAGGACCTCCGACGTATCATCGATAGATCCGTCATCCACCACGATCCACTCGAAATCCTGGAAAATCTGGGCGGAGAGCGAAGCGGCCAAGGCAGGAAGGGTGGGCGCCCGGTTATAGGTCGCGGTGAAAACGGTAATACGGGGACCATCCGCGGCATGCGCCGCCATTAATAAGCCCCGTCGCCGACGACAACTACGCGTACGGTCTTGAACAGGATATAGAGATCGAGCCAGAGGGACCAGGATTGGATATAGTAGACGTCGAGGGCCACGCGCTCGGCATAATCGGTGTCGGAGCGGCCTGATACCTGCCAGAGACCTGACATGCCAGGTTTCACGCTGGAAAAAAGCTTGTAATGATGGCCGTACTTTGCCACTTCGTCCTCAATTATAGGGCGAGGGCCGATGAGGCTCATCTCGCCGGTGATCACATTCCAGAGTTGGGGCAATTCGTCCAGGCTGGTCTTTCGAAGGAAACGCCCCATCCTCGTAATGCGCGGATCATCATGCAACTTGAAGGATGCCGCCCATTCCTCTCTAGCTTCCCCATCGCTGGCAAGCAAGTCGCTCAATACCTTCCCGGAATCCCGAACCATTGATCTGAACTTCCACGCCTTGAACGGAACGCCGTTCATTCCCAAGCGGTGGTGGCCATAGAAAACCGAGCCGGGCGAGTCGAGCTTGATGAGGAGGGCTATCACCCCCACAAAAGGCAGGATGATGAGGCCGCCGACGATGGTGAGCACGAGGTCGATAAGGCGCTTGATCACCCAGTTTGTCGGGACAAGGAGCCTCTGCGTGGTATAGAGGCCCAATATTCCATCAATATCGCGCACGCTCATCCAGCCGCTCGTCATGCCAAGGAAGTCGGGGATGAAGATATAGTGGCGAAAGGTACGGACCGAGTCAGCCACGATCGCCGCGAGGCGTTCGCGCTCCGCGCCAGGCATGGCGACTATCGCCGTGTCGATGCCGCAGATCTTGGCCAATTCCGGTCCAAGGTCGGTTCCAGTCAGGATGGGAATGTCCCGGTATTCTCCGGCCAAGGCAGGATTGTCGTCCAGGATGACCGCGGGCTTGTAGCCGATCCAAGGATGTCGAAGGAGACGATCCACAACGAGCTTGCCGGTCTGGCCCGCACCGAAAATGACGGCAGGCAATCCCCACCAGGACGAGGTGCGGAAAATAGCGCGCGCGACGGCCCTGGCCATGGCAAGCGTCGGGATGCTGGCTATCCAGGATATGAAAAAAGCCACCGAATAGGCGTCCATCTGTCGCGAATCGATGAAGAGCGCCAGGATTATGCTCGCATGGGAAAAAAAGGAGGCGATCGTATAGCGCCTTAGTTCTTCCGCGGGAGCCAGGGAAAGTCCAGGATAGAGGTGCAATACGCCAAAGACGGCAAGAAAGCCGAAAAGATAGGGCCAATATGTCACGAAGGACTTGAAATCGATGATCTCAAGGTCATAGGTGTTGACGACAAAAAAGCCAAAGCCGAAGCAGAGCATCACGGCGACAAGGTCGGCCAGGCCAAAGACAGAACTTGTCCAGAAGGCCGTTTTTCGCGCCCGACCTCGACGATAGCCGGCAAGAACGCTTTCAAGTTTGGTTTTATTGCTGTCCATCGGAACCTTTCAGCCGCCCCGGAGGGCACCCGTGATGATTGAATGGATAGAAACGGCGCCAGGGTCCTCGGACAATTCTCCGCTTTCGGCATTCACCAGGATTACGTCAGGCCGTCGGCCCAAGGCAATGGCCCGATTCCGATCGACACTCTTCACAAAAGCCAGACCATGGCGCTCGCACACATATTCCAGCAGAAAGTCCATTTCGCTCTGGCCTGCAAGGACAAGGGTCATGAACCCGCTGGACTTGGCTTCAAGCACAAAGGCCTCAAATTTATCGCGGTATAGGTCCGCGTTGCGTGCCGCGCGCTGGAAGTGCCCGGCTGCTCGACGGGCGATCTCGGACAAGCCCTCGGGAGTCAGGGCATACCGGACGCTTTTCGTGGACAAATGCGTCAGTTTGACCCAACCGCTCTCGGCAAAGCGCCGAACCAAGGCGTTTGTCATCCCTAAGGAAAGCCCCGAGACTCGGGCGAGCTCCCTTTGAGTGAGGCGCACGGAATCATGTTCCGATTGATGGATCTTCTGTAGGAGGCTGAGTTCTGATTCGGCGATTTCCATGGTGCTCTGATGGTGGGCGGGCGGGATTTCGGGCATACAGGGGCCTTCCGCGCCGTAAAACAGCGGAATCGGCCCCGATCCTGTCAGCCAGACCGGCGGAAGGCGGTCGAAACACGCTCCCCCGTCACGAAATCCGGCGTCTCGTGATTGTTCAATCCATGAACAAGCTAGCACGTGATGGACGTCTTTTCAAGACAGGATAGGAAAAGGCAGGGAGGTTTTTCTCTCCTCGACAAGGCTTCCAACGTATTGGAAGCCGAATGTCGCTCGAAAAGAATCATCCCCCCGGTTATGACAAGCCCGAGAGCTCACTTCTATTTCTTGGGTTCCTCTTTCCTCTTGAGGAGTTCCGCGAAGGGGTTATAGGTCATCCCGTCGTCTTCCTTGACCGGCTTCCGGACTTCCCAGCTCTTTTCCTGGCGGGGAGGCCGCGCACCGCCGGCATCCCGTCCGCCGGGGGGCCCTTCCTTCCTTGGCCCAGGCCTGTTTTCAGGCCTGGGCGCGGGGCGCGCCGCATCCCGCCCTCGACCGTCCGGCCCCTCGCCCTTTTTCACCACCAAGACCCGTCTGGCCGCGGCAGGGCTTGTATCGCCGGTGCTCCCCGTGCTCCCGGCGCTTCTGGCACTGCCACTGTTGCCTCCCTGGCGAGAAGGGCCATCCGCGCCGCCGCCCTGGCTCCGGTCGCTCTTGAGCGAAAGCCCGATGCGCTTGCGCGCGATATCCAGGCTGATGATGCGAAAATCCCTCACGTCGCCGACCTTGAGGACCTCCATCGGGTCCTTCACGAAGCGGTCCGACATCTCGGAGACATGGATGAGGGCCGATTCTTTGATGCCGATGTCGATGAAGGCGCCAAAGTCGACCACGTTCTTGACTTTGCCCTTGACCATCATGCCTTCGACCAGGTCCTCGAACTTGATCACGCCCTTCTGGAGGATGGGCATGGGAAAGCTCTCCCGCGGATCGCGGTTGGGCTTCTTAAGCTCCATGATGATGTCGTCGAGGGTCGTGTCGCCGACACTGAATTTTCCCTTGTAGCCAGCCCTTTCGTCATGGGAGGGGTCTCGCCCTCCCCGCACAATGGGGAGGAGGGACTCGGCCAGGGCATAGTTCTCTGGATGGACCCAGGTGTTGTCCAGGGGGTTTGCGCTCTCCGGGATCTTGAGGAAGCCCGCGCACTGCTCGAAGGTCTTCTCGCCGAGGCCCGGGATGTCCTGGAGCTGGGCGCGGGCGGTGATCCTGCCCTTGGAGTCGCGGTACTTCACTATTTTCTTGGCGAGTCCCGTATTGATGCCGGAGACATACTTGAGGAGGGAGTGGCTGGCCGTGTTCAGGTTTACCCCGACATTGTTGACCACGGAGCCGACAACTTCGTCCAGGCTTTCGGAGAGGCGCTTCTGGTTCACGTCGTGCTGGTAGAGGCCCACGCCGATGGACTTGGGATCGATCTTCACGAGCTCGGCAAGGGGATCCTGGAGGCGGCGGCCGATGGAGATGGCGCCACGGATCGTCAGGTCGAGCTCGGGGAACTCCTCGCGGGCCGCGTCGCTCGCCGAATAGACGGAGGCGCCGTCCTCGTCCACGACCGTGAACTCGCAGGTAAGGGCGTTTTCGGAGATGGCCGCGGCCACGATTTCCTGCATCTCATGGCTCGCGGTTCCATTGCCGACCGCGACAAGCTTCATGTCGTGCTTCTTGATCGCTGCCGCTATGGTTTTCTTCGCCTCGTCCGGCTTCTGCTCCTGGAAGACCACGAAATAGTCCAGGAACTTGCCCGTCTCGTCGAGGCATGCGCACTTGGTGCCCGTCCTGATGCCTGGATCCACCCCCAGGACGCGCGTCCCCTTGATGGGGGGCGACATGAGGAGGTTCTTGAGGTTCTCCGAGAAGACATGGATGCCATGGCCGTCGGCGGAATCCCCGGCGTCGGAGCGGATCTCGCGAAGGACGGCAGGGGACAGCAGGCGCCGCAGGCCGTCATCAACGGCCTCCTTATGGTAGCGGTTGCTGACCGTGCGGCGGCTCATGAGGGTGTCTATGGCAATGTCCTCATCGACCTCGAGCTTGACCTCGAGTTCCCCTTCGCGCTCGCCGCGGTTGACCGCCAGGATGCGGTGGGGCTTGAGGGACCCGAGGGGTTCGGCGAAGTCCCAGTACATCTGGTAGGTCGAGGTCTCCTTCTTGGTTGCGTCGCCCACACCCTTGGTGACGAGTTTTCCATATTGCAGATAAAGACCCTTCACCGCGGCACGATTGTCCGGGTCCTGGGAGAGGCGCTCGGCGATGATATCCATCGCACCTTGGATGGCGTCCCGCGGCGTGGGGACGGCCAACTCGGGCGCTTCGCCTTCGGCGGCAGCCCTGACAAAGCCTGGAGCGGCTTCCTCGACCTCGGCATCGCCGCCCTTGAGCATGATGCTGGCAAGGGGCTCGAGGCCCCGTTCCAGGGCAAGCATGCCCCGGGTTTTCTTTTTCTTTTTGAAAGGAAGCCAGATATCCTCGATCTCGGCCAGGGTCTGGGCCTTCTTGAGGTTCTTGAGCAGGGCTTCGTCAAGCTTGCCAAGGGCGAAGATGCCGCGGACAACCTCCAGACGGCGCTCTTCGAGGTTCTTGTAGCTCTCGAATTTGTGGGCGCTGTCCCGTACCTGCACTTCGTCCAGGCTTCCGGTCGCTTCCTTCCGGTAGCGGCTGATGAAGGGGACGGTGCAGCCCTCGCCGATGAGGCCGATGACCGCAGATACCTGGGCAGTCCTGATGGAGAATTCCTTGGCGATTCGGTCCATGATGGCAACCTCATCGACTTTGAGTCCCTCGATGAAGCTTTGAGTCAATTCCATGGGCGCTACGGTACGGGATGCGCGCCCAAATTTCAAGACCGGAGCGGGGCTCGAAGGCAGGAAGCAGGCAGCGGAAGGGCCAAATATCGAAAAACACGCTTGAAATTCCTATCATTCCGGTCTAGCGGCCTCTTCGCAGGCATGCTACAATGAAAAGCTATGGGGCGAGGCTGTTTGGGGCCTCACCGTCCAGCTATCAGCGGTAAACCAAAATTTTCCGTTTGCCAGGATGGGACATGCCGAAGAACGTAAAAAAGGTCCGCATTTTCTCGGCCCTTGAAGTCGCGAACCTGTGCGGCGTCGTCAACCAGACCGCGATCAATTGGATACGGAACGGCTACCTCAAGGCCTTTACGACCCCCGGTGGCCAGTACCGGATTTACGCGGAAGACCTCATGGGCTTCCTGGAAAAGCGGGGCATGCGCATCCCCCATGAACTTGATGACTACTTCAGGGATGATGTCGACTGGGGGGCTCTCCTCATCGTCGACGATGATGCCGAACTCAACGACATCATCAAGCGCTTCTTCGAGAAGCGTCCCGAGCCCATGCGCATCTCCCAGGCCCACGACGGCTTCGAAGCGGGAAAACTTGTCTCCGAAAAACGCCCGGGTTTTGTGATCCTCGACATAGACCTGCCCGGCCTCAACGGCCATGCCGTGTGCAAGAAGATCAAGGAAGATCCGGTTTTTGGCAAGCCTTTTGTCATCGCGATGACAGGCCTTGACCGGCCCGAGGAAAAGGAAGCAATTCTCGCCGACGGTGCGGACGCCTTCTTCGCCAAGCCCCTCGATTTCGAAGGTCTCGCGATGGCAGTCGCGGAACTGGCCTCGAAGGTAAAAGAGCGGAATGTCGAGTAAAGGACTCCTACTTGTCGTAGAGGACGAGGACGCGATTCGCCTCACCCTCAGGGACTATCTTCGGAAAAAAGGCTATGACGTCCTCGTTGCTTCCGATGGCGTGGGTGCGATCAAGCAACTCCTCGATTATGAGGTGGACATCATCGTCACCGATTACCGCATGGATGTCCTGGGCGGGGACTATTGGGTCAAATTCCTCCGGAAATACTGCTCAGACAAGAAAGTGATCATCACCTCGGGCTTCCTGAGGCCCGATTTCCACATTCCCTTTGAAGTGGTCTACAAACCCTTCGACTATTCCGAACTTGAAGCCCATGTCGCCCAGCTCCTGGACGCGATGCATGGAAAAAGCGAAGGCTAAAACCTACGCCTTTCATGCCCTTGTCTCCGGCCGAGTCCAAGGTGTCGGGTACCGTTATACCGCCGTGGATGCGGCACGCATGCTGGGCCTGGTAGGCTGGGTGCGCAACACCGACGAAGGCGACGTTGAAGTGCAAGCCGAAGGCCCCAAAGCCGCGCTGGACGAGCTCGCCGCATGGCTGCACGAAGGCCCCCCAGGGGCACATGTCTCATCCGTCAAGATCCGCCCCATCGCTCCAAGCGGCCGCTTCAAAGGGTTTTCCGTGGAATTCTGATATACCGGCATTAACCAGCCAAGGACCTTTGCGGTGTCATGGTTGGGAAAGGCGATCCAATTCGAAACAATCGAGCACATAGTCCGAGACCCGATAATGATCTATTACGGTCGTATCGATCGCGCCCGGAGAAATGCCCTCGCCGACAAATACAGTGAGAATGGGCGCGTCGAGCCCAATACCCGCGGCGGTGCTCGGTTCGTCAAAGCCGAGGATCAGCAGGCTCCTATGCGCCTTGGCCCAGGATATGTAGGCATCCAGATTCCGCTTCAGCCATTGGTCTCCCTGTTCGGGGGTGCCGTCATGCATGTCATTGTCCTGATCCGGAATCACGAAACTCAATTGTGGAAGCGTTGAGAAATCCGAGGGGAATTTGGAGAAGGGAAGGATTGCGTCATCCGGAATCGCGGCAAAGCTCGCTGCGGGATTATGCTTGCGGCGGTACTGGCCGGAGGATGCCCCCCGAAAACCGTCGACAGGCAATCCTTCGGCATAGCTTTTCATGGATAAGCCTGCATCCGCGAAGCGGGAATAGAGATTGTCGCCGACAAGTTCATGGTTGAGGTTGTCGGTGACGCCCATCGTGCTTCCCGCAAAAAAGGCGAGATAATTCGGCTGGCTAGGCCTTGCCAATCCAAACGATTGGCTATATGTCAGTCCAGCCGCGCGAAGCTGTGCGATATAGGCAAGATCAGCCACTTCACTCGCACTATGGTTCTCCTCCCACACCACGACAATATGGTCCCAAGGCGCCACCGGTATGGATCCGCCCGGGTTATGGCAGGACAGGAGAACCGAAACCAAAAAACACCCTAAACTCAGCGGCACTGGGAAAATTGCTCTGGGCATATCTCAAGTATAGCCATAAAATGTCTTCATCGCCTTCGTCGGCTATCGCCGCGGCCCTCGCCTTCCTTGGCTCGGGCCTTCGGGCCGGGGAAGGCGCTCTCGCCGGCTCGCGCGCTCGATGTCTCGCGCGCTCCTTGCCGGCTCGACCGCGAGTCGCCCTCAAATGCTCGGGCGCCTCGCGGAGCGCCTTCCCTTCGACTCCCATCAGCGCCTATTGAAAAAAGAAAACCCTAGCGCATGGCCAGGGTCTTCTTTTTTCAGCGCCTGATGGGAGTCGAACCCACTTCACGAGCTTGGGAAGCTCGGGTAATACCGGTATACGACAGGCGCGGATGCAACTATTCGCAGGGCTAGCTGCTTGAAGCAAAAATATAGCCGTGATAGGGGAGGCAGTCAAGACTGCCGATGGCAGTGGCGCGATCAAGGATGCCTGCGTTATGATGCTCACGAAAAAGGAGCCTTCATGCCGGAATGTTCACCGAGCCCCTGGCTTGAATCAATGCGCTCTCCCCTGGAAGCCATCGTCGCCGTGCTTTCGAGACATTTCGACTATATTTCCGTCCTTGGCACCGACGATTCAGGCTTTTCCTGCCGCGCGGTGCCGGGCGAGACATCGGCGAGCGAACCAATGTGGATCCAGCGTGGCTTTGTGGCGCGCGCGCAGTCGAAGGGCTTGGTCGTTGAATACTCCTTCAATGAGGAGCTCGGGGACGTCGCCGAAACCAGTCGCCGAATCGGGGAGCGCCTGGATGCCCTTATTTCGGCACAAGCCGGGGGTAAGCTCTATCCTCCCCTTCCGGATGAAGTCGCAGAACAGCGATTTATTGGCAGAGTCGCGATTGACGCGCTGAGCGCCGATCCCGAACCCTGCCTTGCCCGATTGGCAGCGATACGGGACAAGCTTCTTGGAGCTCCTGGCGTCGTATCCGCCATGGCCAGAGCGGATTTTGTCCGAGTATCGAGGTGCTTTATCAGCCCCGGGCGAGACCTGTTCCAGTGCTTCGACTGGTCCCAAGCCTATCTTTTCGGCGTGGCCCGCCGGGCCGGGTTGGCCAAGTCCTCCTACCGGGTCGCGTCGGGTCTGCTCGGCCTTGAGGTGCTTGATCTGCTCGAGCCGGAGCTTCCCGGCCTCGCCACCGAGATGAGCGACCTGCTCGAAGCCGGACATGTAGAGCCAGGCGAATATGATGTCATCCTCTGCCCTGACATGGCCGGAACCTTAGCCCATGAAGCTTTCGGCCACGGGGTCGAACTTGACATGTTCGCGAAAAAAAGGGCCAAGGCCGCCGAGTATTTCGGCAAACGGGTTGCCAGTCCCATCGTCAATATGTACGACGGGGCATCGGGCACCAGCCATGTCGGTTCATTCCTATTTGACGACGAAGGCAACTTCGGCACGAAAACCGAGGTCATCAAGGATGGAATCCTGGTCGGCGCCTTTTCCGACGGACTTTCGGCCCTCGAACTCGGCTTTCCCCTGACTGGCAATGGCCGGCGCCAAGCCTACGATCACAAGGCTTACGCCCGCATGACCAATACGTACTTCGCTTCAGGCGCGGCAAGCCTGGACGACATGATAGCGTCCACAAGGCATGGTTGGCTTCTCGATCGCCTCGATTCCGGAATGGAAGACCCGCGGAATTGGGGCATCCAGCTCGTGGCGTTGATCGGCAAGGAAATCAAGGATGGCGCCTTGACGGGTCGGATCGCGTCCCCTGTCTTCTGTTCTGGCTACGTGCCCGACGTCCTGGGCGCGATCAGCATGATTTCGAGCGACTTCGAGCTTTCGGGCTCCGGAGCCTGTGGAAAGGGCTACAAGGAATTCGTCAAGGTTTCCTCGGGCGGTCCCTGCGTCAAGACAAGGATGAACCTCGGATGATGATCGAAGCTGTAATCGCGGCCTTGGCCGACTGCCCCGGTGTCTCGGATTGGCGGCTATCCGAGTTGCGCCGCTCGGGATCGGAGTATTTCCTTGTAAGGGAAAGCCTCGACATGAGCCGACACGTGGAGGCGATCGATTATCGCCTCGTGGTCTACGTGGACACCGAGCGGGATGGCAAGCGGCTTCGAGGCGAGGCTGCGGTCTCCATTCATCCGACCATGGCCGCGGCGGAACTGGCGACTGTCGTTTCCCGGGCAGTCTTCGCCGCGTCGAAATCGCACAATCCCTGGTATCCTCTCCCTGAAGCCGTCACCTCCGAAACGCGGAGGCCGAGCGCCTTCGAAGGCCGGGAACCGGCCGAATGGATGCCTTTGCTCCGCTCCGCCTTCTATCGTGGCCAGGTCCGCGATCGCGCAAGGGCCGAAGATCCGGAAGCCCGCGTCAATTCCCTGGAGCTTTTCCTCTCGCGTCGGGAAACGAGGATACTCAACTCCAGAGGCCTCGAAGCGAGCTTTTCGGCATGGCGTGGATATGTCGAGTTCACCGTGGAAGCGGAAGGCAAGGAAGGCAAGGAAGGCAAGGTCGAGCTGACCGACGCTTTCTCGTTCAGCGAGCCGGATTTTGCCCGCTTCGAACTCGAAACGGCCAAGCGACTTGCCCTTGTCCAGGACAGGGCGGTCGCGGCCGCCTTGCCGTCGGGCATCGACCTCCCCCTTATCCTCACCGGCGCCGCCGCCGCGGATGTCCTCGGGTATTGGTTCACAAACTGCAACCTCGCCCGCGTCTATTCCAAGTCCTCGCCCTTTTCCATGGGCGGCGCTGTCCAGGACCCATCCACCCTTGCCGCGAATGGTGGCGACCTCCTTACCATTTCTGCGGAGTCCGAACTCCTGGGCCACCCCGACTCTGCGCCATGCGATCCGGAAGGCTGCGGGCTCTCACGCGTCGTCCTCTGCGAACAGGGCATCGTCAAGGATTTTGTCGGTCCTTCGCGGTACGCCACCTGGCTTGGCCTCCCCGTTCGGGGTGACTATCCCCTTTTTTCCGTCGCGCCTGGCTCCCACTCAGAATCCGCGCTCCGATCGATTCCCCACCTCGAAGTGGCTTATTTTTCCGACTTCGGCGTCGCCGCGGACTCAGGCGATTTTGGCGCGGAAATCCGCCTGGCCTGGCTCTCCGACGGCAAGACCCGCCGTCCCGTTCGGGGTGGCTCGATCACCGGCAACCTTTTCGAGAACCGCGACGGCATCCGCCTTTCTAATGCCCTTTCCCTTTCCGGACCCATGTTCGGCCCCTCCTCCCTCCTCCTCCCCAAAGTCTCGATCACCGGCGCCGAATAGCAGCAAGGCACCCTCTCCGTTTTTCACGAAGAGGAATATGTCCCACCTATCCTTTCGTGATTGTTGACCGACCCGGAAAGCCGCCTCATGGGTCAAACTCCGCCCCAGGCCATGTGAGGCAAAGTGGCGCGGCGGGCGACGGCAGGGGGTTGAGCGCAGCGCACCACCTGCTGCCATATACCGCCAGGATCCGCGCCACATTGTTTTTGCTTAGGCTAAAAGCTTGGACCAAAAAAGGAGCCGCCCGATCGGCAGCTCCCTCTGGCACCAATAAAAGCCAAGGTCAGGCGACGTAATCCTCGAGGAGCTCCGCGCGGTTGGGCTGGGACAGGCGCTTCAGCGCATTCTTCTCGATCTGCCTGATCCTTTCCTTGGTAAGGCTGAACCGGTCCCCGATCTCTTTGAGGCTCATGGCACGGCGACCGCTAAGGCCAAAGCGATACTCGATCACTTCCCGTTCCTTGTCGGTAAGGGTATGGAGGACAGCGTTGATATCCGACTTCAGGTTCTCGTCGACCACATACTCCTCAGGAGAGGTATATGCGCTGTTTTCGACGAAATCCCCAACTACAGAGGAATCGCGCTCATCAAAAACAGGGGTCTCCAGGGAGATAAGCTCGCGGCTGACGGCGACGAGGTCGGCGACATGGTCAGAATCCATATTGAGGAGGCGTGCGATCTCGCGTATCTCCTCGTCCTCGGTGCGCGCGCCTTCGAGCATTTTCCTGGCCTTTTCGATCTGCACAAGCTCGTTGGCTCGGTTGAGGGGGAGACGGATCATGCGGGACTTTTCGCAGATTGCCTTGAGGATGGCCTGGCGGATCCACCAGACAGCGTAGGAAATGAAGTGGTAGCCTTTGTCGACATCGTATCGGTCGATGGCGTTCATGAGGCCGATGTTCCCTTCGGAGATAAGGTCAGAAAGCGGCAATCCCTGATTCTGGTACTTTTTCGCGACATTTACCACAAAGCGGAGGTTGGCCTTGACCAGCATATCGACGGCCCGCTTTTCGCCTTTCTTGGCGGCGCGGGCGTAAGTATCTTCCTCCATCCTGGTGAGGAGGGGGATGCGGTTTATTTCCTTGAGGTAGATGGAAAGGACATTTTCCTCGCAATCACTGTTCTCGTTCAGGCAGGCACTTTTCGCGTTCTTGATCTTGTTCATGGTCGCCTCCGGTAGCACTTATCACTAAGCAAATAGCGTGCCAATTCCCAAATATTAACCAGAGGAAATACCCGATAGGTTCCCAAGTGAGAAAGCGCAAGTGAAATTTCATCTATTTTGTTTTCGTAAAAGGATTTACTAAATACCCAACAAAATCAACAAGCTGGCAGAGCGACTACCGTCAGGATTTGCTCGCCTTGGTCCGAGCCCGAGACAATAAGGGAAATCACCTTGTCTGGATATTGCGGACACGCTACTGACGGAACAGGGGATAATACTGTTTCTTTTGGATACAGTAAGGCGGATCGATATGCCAACTGTGTCCAAGGGCCACAGGCCGAGGGCTAAGCCTTGCTTTCTCCACCTTCGCATCGATCCACGCGGCGGAAATTGACCACCTTGCCTTCACAGCGACTGGCGCCGGTCATAGGGCGGGGGATGTGACCGCTGCCCGACATGAAACTCGGAAAGACCTTTGGCCAGTCGCGGAAAAGCGCAAGCCTTTCCTTGGATCTCTTGTCCGCAAGGCGACCCGACTTCTTCAGTTCTTGCCAGGCGAAGGCGATCAGCCGCGTCACCGTGTCTTTTTCCTCGTCGCAGGAAAAGCGCTTTGCTGCCCGCGAGGCCAGGAAAAGACAGGTCTGGACGGAAAAAAAGGCGTAGAAATCATCCAAGTCGGAGCAGGAGCGACGGGTCATCCCGTATTCATTCACCCGCCGGGCGAACAGCTTTGCCGAATGGCCACGAGGCTTGATTTTTCGAGCCGATGCGAGGCTTTTCAGCGCCAGTTCAGGCTGGTCAAGCCGCAAGAGCGCAATGGAAAGCCAATAGAGGCGCTTTTCCAGCAGTGAGGTTTTTCCGGCCGGACAAGAGTCCACCGCCTCACGAAAAAGGCGGAGCGCTAGGTCCGGTCGGTGTCTGGTGAGCTCGCGGACCCCTCGTTCAAAATCCAGCGACGCTTCGCTCTTTCTTCTGGCGGCCATATATGGAAAGTACATAGGAGTCGCCGCAAAGGCAAGCCGAGGCCCGCGCGAAAGGCGCTTTCAGCCGCGCCGCCTTTAGCCCTCCCTGGAGAGCAGCAGGATGAAGGAGTGGGCGGCGGCCACAAAGCAGGATTGCGGATTGATCGGCTCCTCTTTGCCCGGCTCCAGGAGATCCTTCGGGCTTTCGCGCGCCGTGTCCATCGCCAAGGCCCAGATCCTACCGTGCTGGGCTGGCCCGATCTTGAAGCTAATGCTGTCGTTCGACGCGTTGCAGATCAGGTAAAAGTCGTTGTCATCCCGGTCCGCCAGGATGTCAGCCTTGGAGCCGTCGAGGCGCCAGGCGATTCGCTTGTCAATCCGCGCCCAATCGGGGCTTTTACCGTCCTCGTCGAACCAGGAGATGTCCGGGGTCGCGTTGTAGTCGGCATCATTTCCGGTGAAAAATTCGGGCCTCCTGAAGGCAGGATGGCGGAGTCGCAATGCGATGAGGCCCTTCGCGAAGCGCCATGTGCCTGAATGGATCTTGGCCTGAGTGAAATCATACCAACTGGTGGCGTTGTTCTGGCAGAAGGCGTTGTTGTTGCCGCCCTGGCTGCGCCGGAATTCGTCGCCGCCGAGGAGCATGGGGGTGCCTATCGAGAGGAGGAGGGTGGCAAGGTAGTTCTTGGCCTGCCTATTGCGAAGGGCCATGATGGCGGCATTCGTGGACGGCCCCTCGAAGCCATGGTTGAAGCTGAAGTTCGAGTCGTTGCCGTCGCGATTCCCTTCGCCATTCTCCTCGTTGTGCTTGCCGTTGTAGCTTACGAGGTCATTGAGGGTGAAACCGTCATGGCAGGTCACATAATTGATCGAATGGAAGGGTTTGCGCCCGTCGCGGAGGTAGAGGTCGCTGGAGCCCGTCACCCGGGTCGCGAAGCCCTGGACAGAGCGCTCGTCGCCGCGCCAGAAGCGCCGCACATCGTCCCGGTAGCGGTCGTTCCACTCGGCCCAGCGTCCGCCGGGGAACCAGCCGACCTGGTAGGCACCGCCCGCGTCCCATGCCTCTGCGATGATCTTGGTGTGCCGCAGCAGGGGATCCTCGGCGATTTGCTCGATCATGGGCGGGTTCTCGAGAAGCCGGCCTTGCTGGTCGCGGCCGAGGATGGACCCCAGGTCGAAGCGAAAGCCATCGACATGCATCTCGGAGACCCAATAGCGCAGGCAGTCCATGATGAAGGAGCGCACAACTGGATGATTGCAGTTCAGGGTGTTTCCGCATCCAGAGAAATTGCGGTAATGCCTCTTGTCCTCGTCGAGGATGTAGTAGATCGAGTTGTCCAGGCCCCGGAAGCAGACCGTCGGTCCAAGCTCATTGCCCTCTGCGGTATGGTTGAAAACCACATCGAGGATGACCTCGATGCCGGCGGAATGGAGCTCCCTGACCATGTACTTGAACTCGGACACCTGGCCGCCATCCGTGCCGCAGGCCGCATAGCTCGCCTTGGGCGCGAAAAAGGCCAGGGTGGAATAACCCCAGTAATTCGAAAGCTTGGCTCCCGTGCGCGGATTGCTGCGGGGATTCTCGAACTCGTCGAACTCCTGGACAGGAAGGAGCTCAAGGCTCGTAACACCCAGGTCCTTGAGGTAGGGGATGGACTCCACCACACCCAGGAAGGTCCCAGGATGGGCCACCTTCGAGCTTGGATGGAGGGAGAGGCCACGGACATGGGTTTCATAGATGACACAGTGGCGCAGGGGGTAATTGAGGGGGCGGTCCCCCTTCCAGTCGAAGTCGTCGGCCACGACCACGCATCTGGGCATTGCCGCGGCATCGTCTTCCTCGGAAAAGGAAAGGTCGAGGTCGGGGGAGCCGGTTTTCCAGGCGCAGGCCTTCGCCAGGTCCCAGAGATGGCTCCCGGTCACCGCGCGCGCGTAGGGGTCAAGGAGGGCCTTGTGCTTGTTGAAGCGAAGGCCACGCTCCGGAATGAAGGGACCATCCACGCGCCATAGATAGAAAGCTCCGGGCTCGAGGCCCCTGACCTGGATGTGCCAGATGTCGCCCGTATGGTTCAGGTGGGGATCGAGGGGAAAACTGAAAGCGGGCTGGGCATCCGTGGGAAAGGCGTAGATCTCCAGGACCACTGACGTGGCGTTGCGTGAAAAGACCGAGAAATTTACTCCTTCGGGCCCCCACGTGGAGCCATAGGGGAGTGGATGCCCAGGCGCCGCCTCATAGGCCATTCAATGCCTTGAACACGACAACCGCGTTCTGGCCGCCAAAGCCCATGGAATTCTTGACCACGGCACGGACCGACATCTTCACACCAACCTTTGCCACGTAATCCAGGTCGCACTCCGGGTCGGGATTGTCGAGGTTGATCGTGGGCGGAACAAAGCCGTCGTAGATGGCCAATACCGATGCCACCGACTCGAGGGCGCCGGAAGCGCCTAGGGCGTGGCCTATCATGGATTTGATCGAGGAGATCTTCAATTTTTTGGCGTGGTCGCCAAAGGCGTGCTTGAGGGCCTTGGTCTCGATGGGATCGTTCATCGGGGTCGAGGTTCCATGCGCGCTCACATAGTCCACCTCGGTGGGTGCCATGCCGGCGTCCTTGAGGGCGAGGGTTATCGCGCGGGCCACCCCTCGGCCTTCCGGATCGGGAGCGGTGAGGTGGTGGGCATCGCAGGTATTGGCGAATCCCGCGAGCTCGCAATAGATCCTGGCGCCGCGGGCCTTGGCCGCCTCGTACTCCTCGAGGACGAGGATGCCAGCTCCTTCGGCTATGACAAAGCCGTCGCGGTCACGGTCGAAAGGCCGACTTGCGGCGCCGGGTTCATCATTTCGCTTGGTGGACAAAGCCTGAATCATCTGGAAACTCGCTATGCCAAGGCGGGTGACCGCGGCTTCCGACCCCCCGGCAAAAACCAGGTCGGCATGGCCATCGGCTATCCATCGGAAACCCGTGCCCACGGCGTCGGTGCCGGCGGCGCAAGCCGTCACGATGCATTGGCTAGGGCCCGTGGCATTGAGGTATATGGCGAGGTTGGCTGCTCCAAAATTGGAGAGGACCTTGATCGCGGTCATCGGGGGTACGCGACCAGGGCCACGCTCGTAGAGGCGAGCGGCGCCTTCTTCCAGGCTCTGGGCACCGCCCATGCCCGTCCCCAGGCAGACGCCGGTCCGCTCGCTGTCCAGGTCCTCTTTGCGTAGCCCGGAATCCTCAAGGGCCTCAAGCCCGGCATAGACCGCGAATTGTGAAAAACGGTCCATCTTCTTGGCTTCCTTCGCTTCCATCCGCACGGATGGGTCAAAGCCCTTTACCTCGCCCGCTATCCGGGAGCCCAAGTCACCGGCTTCTATCTGGGTGATGGGTGCAATGCCGGAACGCCCGGCCTTTATGGCGTCCCAGAAATCGGGAACACTGTTGCCAACGGGACTCACGGCGCCAAGCCCAGTGATCACAACCCTGCGTCTGCTCATGCTTACATCCCCATCCCGCCGTCGATTTTCAGCACCTCACCGGTAATGTAAGCAGCCATGTCAGAAGCCAGGAAAAGGGCGGCAGAGGCCACGTCCTCGGGACCTCCGGTGCGACCGAGGGGGATGCCGACTTTCAGCTTTTCCTTCATCTCATCGCTTATCTTCTCGGTCATGGAGGTGTCGATAAAGCCGGGAGCGAGGGCGTTCACCCGCACGCCACGGCTTGCCACCTCGCGCGCAAGGCTCTTGGTGAACCCTATCAGGCCAGCCTTGGATGCCGAGTAGTTCGTCTGGCCGCCGTTGCCCATGATGCCCACGACGCTCGAGACATTGATGATCGAGCCGGATCTCCGCTTTATCATGTTCCGGGCGGTCGCCCTGGAAACCAGGAAGGCGCTGGTCAGGTTGGTCTTCATCACCGCTTCCCAGTCCTCGAGGCTCATGCGGAAGACAAGGCCATCACGGGTGATGCCCGCGTTGTTGACAAGGACATCGATGCCGCCCCGCGCCTTGATGATGTGCTCGATCGCCGCGTCCACCTCGGCCTCCTCCCCCACATCGCAGACCTTGTGCTCGATGGCGCCGCCGGCCTGGGCCGCCGCCGCGATCATGGCTTCCGCATCTTCGGCAGGGCTGCGGGAAAGGTAATAGACATAGCCGCCCTCGCGGGCGAAAAGTTCGACAACCGCGCGCCCGATACCCCTAGAGCCTCCGGTGACCACGCAGGTCTTGTTCGCTAATAATCCTGCCATTTGTTCGCTCCAGCTAGAGGGATATCGCGGCGATCTGGTCAAGGGTCGCGGCGGGGAGACAGGGAGCGCCTCCTTCCACGGATTTCCACAGGCCAGCCAGGACATTGCCCGGACCGGTCTCCAAGAGTTGATTATAGTTCGCGGCGTGGATATTCGCTTCCTCGTCGATCCAGCGGACGGGGCTCACGATCTGTTCGACACAAAGACGCTTGGCTTCCACTCCACTTGAAATGCGTTTGCCGGTCACGTTGGAATACAGGGCGATTTTCGGATCGGTGAAGCTTGTGTCAGCGACTGCCTCGGCGAAGCCGTCTCGGGCATAGGCCATGATGGGCGAATGGAAGGCACCCGAGACCTTGAGGCGAACGACACGCTTGGCACCGGCGGCCTTTATGGCCTCCTCGGCGGCGGTGACATCATGCTCGGTACCTGAGATCACGGACTGGTTCGGGCTGTTGTAGTTTGCTACCCAAACCTGGGAGAGGCCTGCGCCCTTGATGGCCGCCTCGATGGCAGCGGGGGAAAGGAATAGGACGGCACTCATCGTCGATCCGCCGGACCGTTTGCCCGCTTCGTCCATCAAGCGGCCACGCTCCCCAACGAGCCTGAAAGCATCGGCGGCCCCGATGACTCCCGCTTCCAGGAGGGCTGGCCACTCTCCGACCGAAAAACCCGCAACTCCATCCGGATATATGCCATGTTCTCGCGCGTTAAGGGCAGAGGCGGCCCCGACAAGGGCAACCGCGAGCTGGGTGTTTTGTGTCTGCTTGAGCTCCTCTTCGCTGCCCTCGAAAAGGAGGCGACGAAGATCGATATGAGAAGCATCGGAGGCAAGCTCGAAGAGCTCCCGTACGGCCTTGCTGGTCTCAAAAAAATCCTTGGCCATCCCTGGGTATTGGGCACCTTGGCCCGGAAATAGAAAACAGGTCGACATGGAACCCCCTTGTGCCGCGGTGTCCGAAAGCCTAAGGTCCGGCTCCGGCGTCAATGCCTATCATTTACAAAAATCGTCATTTTGTAAAGGTCCATCACGCTCTCACGCCTAATTCCCAAACAGGATATACTTTGCATCATGGCATGCGAAGAAACCCTGACCATGGAAAGCCTCTTGAAATCCATTCCTCCCGGAAAAGTGACGACCTACGGCGCTATCGCCGAACGGGCAGGGCTCAGGAACGGCGCAAGGCAGGTGGTTCGCCTCCTCCATGCCCGCGCCGAAAAGGAGAACCTTCCTTGGCATCGCGTCCTCAGGAAGGATGGCAGCCTTGCCCTCCTGGAAGGCGGGGGCCGCGAACTCCAGCAAGCCCTGCTTGAGGGCGAAGGCATTGCCGTCTCCAAGAGCGGCAAGGTCGATCTTGACCGCTACGGCTGGAAATAACCCCTTATGCCGAAGGTGGAAAGGCCGGAAACCTCGAGCCGCTCGGAGAAGTCCACGGGCAAGAAAATCGAATCCAGGACAATGATATCGTTCCCTTCGGCGGCAAAGCTTTTCTGCAGGGCGGCCAGGAGGGAGCGCCCGATGCCTGCCCTCCTGAAATCGGGCAGGACGTAGAGAAAAACGATCCGAGCAAGACTCCTGTCAGCTACATGCTCCCGAAGGGCCGCGGCCGCGGCGATCGTTCCGCCCTCGCCATCGCTGATGAAGGCGCATAGCCAAGCGGCCTTGTCTTGCATACGCTCGCGCAGTATCTCCGCTTCCCTTGCCACGATGACAGCTGGAAGAAGGACCTGTGCTTCCTCCTCGGCCTTGGCAAGCAGGTCGCCGAAAAAACGGAAGTGCTCGAGGCCTGAGCCCACCTCGATGCCAAAATCGCTCTCGACTAGGTCGTCGGTTTCCTCGGGTTCGCTCCCAAGTCGGGCAAGGCCCCGAGCCTCGCGAAGGTCGTCATACCAGGAGCGGATGACCTCGCGCATCGAACGCAGCTTGAATTCCTGGAAAGCTCGGTCCACTTCCGGGTAGGAAACCAGCACTTCCTTGAAAGCCCTGAAGACTCCCCGTCCACGATTGAGGGCCGCGGACAGCTCATGGCGCGGACCCGGGTTCCGAATGGTCCTCAGGAACCTCTCCATGAGGTGATAGCCCTCGCGGGATGACCAGGTAGGCGGCGCCACGCTTTTGACAGCCGCGTCGGAGGCATCCGAGAGGACGATGGCGCCGGTCTCGATCGAGATCTGGCGCAGCCCTTCCTGATCCTCCATCGCGAAGATTATCGCATCGATGGCGGCATCGTTCAGTTCAAACAAGGATTTCCTCCGTAGCCATACTGGCTCCGCCTTTCTCCAGCGGTCAAGGAAAAAAACGGCGAGGGCTTCGCGTCCCCTGACCTCTGGGCTATACTTGCGCCCGCATCATGAACGCCAACCTGCATCTTCATTCCCGCTACTCCGACGGCAGCTCCGAATTCGCCCATGCAGCCGCCCGATTTGGCTTCTTGACGGTAGTAGGCTGCGAAGTGGACTGTCAGGCTCCCGAAGTCAAGTATCATAGCGAAGTCCTCGCCTATTTCCCCGCTGGCCATTATTTGGCCACGGAAACATTCCTTGAAAGCCTTGCCCGCGCCAGGTCCGAGCGCCTTATGGCCTACCTTGAATGCGCCCGCGTCCTTTTTGAGCGAGATGACATCTCCTTCGATGACCTCATCGCCAGAAAGCTTGGCGAGCGAGCATCCGCCGTTTCGCCTTTCAAGTCCACCCTCAGCAAGGTGGATTTCTACCTCTACCTTTGCGCCTGCGGTGTGATCGACAGCTCAATCGGCTACAAGGAATTCAAGACGGACTACCTGGAATCAGGAAAGATCGATGGACCGCGGGGAATTCGCACGACCGTAGCGGAACTGTCCTCAGTCGTCCGCCGGGACGGGGGCTTCCTCGTCCTGCCCCATATTGGCCATGAGTTCAGTGACAAGGCTGGACTTCTTCGCGCTGAAAAAAGACGTTTTGTCTCCCTCTTGGAGTATATGAAGGAAGTCGGCGTCTCTGGCGTCGAGCTCTATTGGTATCGAACCAAGGATGGCCTGGACATAAACGCGGATGTGGCAACGGAGGCCGAGCGCCTTGGCCTATTTGTCACCTTCGGTTCAGATTGCCACGGCCCAGGTTCCGGCAAGCATACCCTAGGCGAATTCTCAGGGGATTTCCCCGGTTTCCCAGGCTACCCCCTTTCGCCCGCCACTAAGGAGTAAGCATGGCACATTGCGTCGTAAGCGCCGCCGAGGATATCCTCGATCGCGCCTGGCCAGTCCTCGACAAGGGATTCATCCGCCTCGTCGACTATCTCGGGGGCGATGCGCGGATCGTCCAGGCCGCCAGGGTATCCTATGGCGAGGGCACCAAAAACTATCGTGAGGACGCCGCCCTCATCGACTATCTCCTCCGCCATGAGCATACCTCTCCCTTTGAACAGGTGATCCTCACCTTCCATATCAAGCTCCCCATCTTCGTCGCCCGCCAATGGATCCGGCATCGCACCGCGCGGGTTAATGAAATATCCGGGCGCTATTCGATCATGAAAGACGACTTCTACCTACCCGCCCTGGAGGATGTAGCCGCGCAAAGCGAGGACAATAAACAGGGGAGGGCCGCGGAAGCCATGGAAGGGGGCAAGGCCCATGCTGTGGTCGCGGCCTTGGAGGCTGGCCAAAAAAAGGCATACGCCGAATACCGTGACCTCGTGGATTCGGGGCTGGCGCGCGAACTGGCGCGGGTCAACCTGCCCCTTGCCCTGTATACCGAATGGTATTGGCAGATCGATCTGCACAATCTATTCCGCTTCCTTGCGCTCCGCCTGGATTCCCATGCCCAGAAGGAAATTCGAGCATACGCGGCAGTGCTCCTCGAGATTACCCGCCTCGTGGCCCCGGCGGCCTGTGCGAGTTTCGAGAATAACAGCTTGCGCGGAATTCGTTTTTCGGGGCCAGAGCTCGAGGAGCTCAGGCTACGGTTGGCAGGCACGCCCGGAGAGCTCAGGGGCAAGAATCGAGAGCGCTTCGAGGAAAAGCTCAGGTCGGGCAGGCAGCTCTGAAACAAGGCGGCGCGGATTTGCCCTTTCCCTGCATTCCTATGCGCCTCCGCGACCTCCGCGAGAACCTTTTCCTTGCTATCCCCTGAGGTACTTCTGCTCGCCCGCGCCGAAGAATATCTCCGCGTCGATCTTCTCCCCGCTCCCGTTCCTGATGACGCCCCGGAAGGATCCGAGGGGTCCATGGTAGTCGGCGGCGATTAGGCCCGCATTGAATTTCAGGTCATTGGCCATGGCTGGCGCGAAAACGAGATCCACCAGCCCTTCCGTGTCCTGGATGATCCACTCGCCGGCTACGCCCTTGGGCCTCGTGACCTTGACGGGCGGCAGCGAATAGACCCGGTTGTTTATCCAAAGGCAGTTCTCGTTATAGCGGACCTGGTCCTTTACTTGGTTGTCCGTAAGGTTGAAGCCGATCCTCCGACCCTTCGGATCCACGCCAAACCCGGATACCCAATCATAGCGAAGGATCCACGGGTAATAGCCTTTATGGTCGTCCATGACGCCCATGGCGGTAGGAGCCTCGAACTCATGTTTTTCCCCGCCTATCACAAAAGTCCCGGTAAGCGGCATCAGGAGCTTGGTTGAATACATGGCACGGTTCAGGCCAAGGGGCAGGCAAACGGAGATCGGCGCGGATTGGGCTTGACCGCAGGCCAAATGGAATTGTCCGGCAAAGGCCTTTGCCGGGTCGCGATGGACCAAGCCCACATCCAAGTCGATCCGCCCTTCACCCGTCGCGCATTCGGCCTCAAAATGCAGGCGCTTTCGCCTATAGCCTACCTTTGATGCCGCCAGGCTCTCGGAAAACCTGAAAGCGGCGCCCGGCAGGACCTGCCTGAAGCCATGCCGTTTTTTCTCAAGCCTGTCATAGGCATAAAAAATGACCAGGCTCATGCTCTTTGCGTTATATAGCGCGGTGAAGAAATACCATCTTTCGTCACCAAACTGGAAAGCCTGCCACTCCTTCAGCCTTGCGTTTTTTACAAGCCTGGGCACGGGATAGTGGTATGGCCTTGCCACATCCAGCATGTTGAGAGCCATAGGAGTGCCACTATACCGACCCAAAAGGAAGTTCCCGTCGCGGACCAGGGCTTCGGGCGGCTCCTCGAGGGGGGCCAGGTTCATTGAAGGGACTCCCCTGCCCTGTTTTGGGCATAAAGGAGGAAAAGCGCCTGGGTGCCCTTGTCGCTCGAGCCTTCGGCCTTGAGCACCGTGAAAAGCCTCTCTGCCATGGAAAGGAGGGGCAAGTCCAGTTTCATGTCCCGGGCGGCATCGAGGGAAATATCGAGGTCCTTGAGGAAATGCTTGACGTAAAAGCCGGGAGCGAAGTCGCCTATGATCATTTTGGGGCCGAGGTTATTGAGCTGCCAGCTTCCGGCTGAACCCGCGCCGATGCTGGAAAGGACGGTGCTAGGATCGAGTCCGGCCGCCTTGGCATAAGTCAGGGCTTCCACGGCCCCGCAGAGGTTGCCGGCTATGGCAATCTGGTTGGCCATCTTCGTATGCTGCCCCGAGCCCGGTCCGCCTTGGAGGACAACGGTCTTGCCGACAATGGACAGGAGGGGCTTCACCTTCTCGAAATCGGCGGAGGCGCCGCCAACCATGATGGTGAGCGTCGCATTGCGCGCGCCCAGGTCTCCACCCGAAACAGGAGCGTCAAGCGCCTTGAGCCCACGCTCGCCTGAAAACTGTGCGATGCGCTTGGCAAGCTCCGGCTTCGAGGTTGTCGTGTCGACGAGAAAGCTGCCGGGCTTGGCATTCGCGATGATGCCTTGCGGTCCAAAATAGATCTCCTCGACGTCGCTTGGATAGCCCACCATGGTGAAAATCACCGCGCATTTGGACGCGAGCTTGGCAACCGAATCCTCCCAGACGGCGCCTTCGGACAGGAGACCCTCCGCGCTGGCTGGAGTGCGCGTAAAGACATGCACCTCGAAACCGGCCTTGAGCAGATGGCCTGCCATGCTCTTGCCCATCACTCCTATGCCAATAAAGCCGATGATATCCTTTCCGGATTCGGTCATTTTTTCCTCCACTCGAATGTCATGATTTCGCCATTCCGCATGTACCGCTTGATGTCACCCTGGTAGCCCCGAAGCTTCATCCTCTGCATCATCCGGAAAAAGTAGAGGCCGTGGCCGACAACCACGCAATCCTCGCCCTCTCCCTCGATCCTGTCCAGGAATGCATCGATCTTTCGGTCCGTCCCCGTCTTTGATTCCCCCTGTCTCGGATGATCGCGATGCCATTGCAGGGTAGCCATGGCATTCCAGAGCCAGGTGGGAAGGACAAGCTTCGTATCGATGAACGAACGTATGGGCACTTCATCCAGAAGGCGCGTGGCTTCGATGCTCTTGCCGCCAGGCAGGAAGGCGGCAGTCGCCGCGCTCCGCGGCAGCGAGGAAATATAGACCTTTTTGATCGGCAGGACGATGGGAAGGAGGGCTTCTATCGGGGCGGAGTCATAATGCGCGTTCTCGGCGTCATAGCCACGTGAGTCATAGCGCTTTTTCCATTCGACAAGGACCCGCCCATGACGGATGAGGACAACCTTCATGCTTTCTTTCTAGCCGAACTTGTAGCCGAATCGGCGCAGGAGTTCCTTCCTGGCTTTCTTGTCGTCGGGTCCCTCCACGCCAAGGGGCATGGATCCATCGATGACGCCGAGAATGCCGGCACCCTGGTCACTCCTGGCCACGATGAGTTCGAGGGGATTGCCTGTCGCCGCAAACACGCAGGCAACTTCGGGGCAGGCCTTGATGCGATCCAGCACATTGATGGGATAGACGCCCGGTCCGAGGACAAGGAAGAAGCTATGTCCTGCCCCGACGTCCATGGCATTGTGGGTAGCCTCGGCGACAAGACCCTCATCCGTGCCTTCCGTTCGCACCAGGCAGGGAGGTGAAGCTTCGCAAAAAGCCAATCCCCATTTGGCGCCGGGGACGGAGGCGGCAAGGATCTCGGCGATATCCTCGACCGTCTTTATGAAGTGGGCCTGTCCCACGATGATATTGCAGTCGGCGCTCCAGGAAAGCGCGACCGATTCAATGGTCATGGATCCTCCTACCAAAGACAGGCGGCCAGACAAGGCCAAGCGGACTATAGTCTATCCTCCGGCCCCCCCCCATCGCAAGCTCGGGTTTTTCCGCCAGACAAGGGTCCTCTTTGCCTTGCCTGGTCGGATTCAAACCCGGCGTCCAGAAGGTCCCAGTTGGCCTTGATGATCTCCATCCCTTGAAGTCGCGATCTGCCCATGCGTCCCTCTAGTGGTAGCTTCGTGCCGAGGAGACCGCTTTCTCCCAGCATTCGAGAAGCTTGTCCCTTCTATCGGCCGCCATCTCGGGATTGAATTCCCTCTTTTTCCGCCAGTTCAGCTCGACCTCTTTCAGGTTCTCCCAATAGCCGACTTTCAGTCCAGCCAGGTATGCGGCGCCGAGGGCTGTCGTCTCGCCGACTTCCGGAAGGATGACCCGGCGGTCCAGGATGTCTGCCTGGAATTGCATGAGGAAGTTGTTGAGGCTTGCGCCGCCATCAGCCTTGATGCAGGAGATTGGCCTCCCGAAATCCTTCTCCATGGCCACAAGCAGGTCCCGGGATTGATAGGCGATGGATTCGAGGGCCGCGCGGACAAAATGCGCCTTTGTCGTACCGCGGGTGATGCCGACCACGGTGCCGCGGACATCAGAATCCCAATAAGGCGCTCCCATGCCCACGAAGGCGGGAACCAGGAATACTTCGCCAGAGTCTTCGACGGACCGCGCCAGCTTCTCGCTCTCGGCGGCATCGGAGATAAGCCCCATCTGGTCCCGCAACCACTGGATCACGGCACCCGCTATGAAAACCGACCCCTCCAGCGCGTAGGTATAGCCCTTTCCCAAGTCCCAGGCAACGGTTGTCAGGAGATTATGCTCGCTCCTGACCGGGAAAGCCCCCGTGTTCATAAGGGTGAAGCAGCCGGTACCATAGGTGTTCTTGGCCATTCCGGGCTCAAAACAGGCATGGCCAAAAAGCGCAGCCTGTTGGTCACCGGCACATCCCGTGACCGGGATTTCAACCCCGAAGAGCTCCTTGCCTGTGATGCCGAAATTGGAGGAGGATGGCTGGACCTTGGGCAGGATGGCCTCAGGGATATTGAACTGCTTGAGGAGCTCCTTGTCCCAGCAGCCATCCTTGATATTGAAAAGAAGTGTCCTGCTCGCGTTCGTGGGGTCGGTCTTGTGCTCTCCGGTGAGCCGGTAGATGAGCCAGGTATCTACCGTTCCGAACATGAGCTCCCCGCGCTCAGCCCTGGCGCGGAGGCCGGGGACCTCATTGAAAAGCCACATGAGCTTGGTGCCCGAAAAATACGGATCAAGCACAAGGCCGGTCTTTTCGCGAACCATCTCGGAAAGGCCCAAGGCCCGCAATTCCTGGCAGATCTCCGCCGAGCGCCGGCACTGCCAGACTATGGCATTATAGACAGGCTTTCCAGTCGCCCGATCCCAGACAAGGGTAGTCTCCCGCTGGTTCGTGATCCCGATGGCCGTTATCTGGTCCGCCTCGATCTGGGCGGCTTCGATGGCGCCATGGGCGGCCTTGAGTTGGCTTTCCCAGATCTCTTCGGGATCGTGCTCGACCCAGCCCGGCTTCGGGAACACCTGGTTGAAAGGAATCTGCCTGACGCCGATCACGACGCCGGATTTATTGAAGAGAATCGCCCTGGACGAGGTTGTCCCCTGGTCCAGCGCAAGGACATAGTGTTCCTTCATGGACGCGCCCTCCATTATACATATGTGGGCGCCATTATAGTCCGCAATCAGGCTTTTGTAAAAAGCTTAGAACCCCCACCGCATCGAAATTCCGATGCCCGCCCTCAGATCGGCAACGAGATCCACTGCGCTCGCCGCTGAACTGTCCGCCCTCTCGTAGCGGTCATAGACCAGGTCGGCATACAACGCCGCATCCTTCCCTGCCACGCGGAAGGTGAGGGGGCTCCAGACGACGCCAATGGTTGAGATATAGCCGCCGGAGGCCGCGTAGGCCTGCATGCTCCCATTGAAGTCCAGGTTCGGTGTTCCCAAGGTCAGGGTCGGGCCGGCAAAGAAGCGCAGATGGCGGTCTATGGCCAGGCTCAGGACAAGGGGGAGCCTGACAACCCCGAGCCCGCGGTCCCAAGATGGGCGCAACTCCAGCCCCGCCTCCAGGCCTCCAAGGCGATAGGACAGGAGTGCCGATGCATCGACGCTGCGGAGGATCGAATCTGCGCCGATCCCGGGCCCGAGTGAGGCGGTCAGGAGAATGCCGAGATACTCGGCTGGTGGGACAATGCGTCCGGCGCCGGCATAGTGCGCGGACCAATAGCGTTCGGAAAGCGAGGACTCGATGACGCCTGTAGGATTGCCATCGGAAGCCGCGTGGATAAAGCGTCCCTCGCCGGCGTATATGCCCACGTGGGCGAATGGGCCAGTCGTATTGAAAAAGACCAAGTCCCCCGGCTGCAGCTTATCCTTCGGGATGCTTTCTGCGAAGGAAAACAGGTCGCGGGCGGTTCGCGGCATTGCGCCCAGGGGCGCCCGTCCGAAGCTGTCGATGTACGTGCGCCAGACGAGGCCCGAGCAATCGAGGCCGTCACTTGTGGTGCCTCCATATATGTAGGGAACGCCCAGATAGCTCCTGGCGGAATTCACGACCAGGGCCCGCGCTTTTTTCGGCGTGGCCACGGCCAAGGGCGCTTCGGCAGCGGCGGTTATAAGGGATATGAAAAAAAGAAGGATAAAAACGAGCTTCCATCCGGCTTCCGCTTTGTTGGACATGGCACTCCCCCCTGCCCAAGTATAGCGCAACCCCTTGAACAGGCTAGTCACTTTCGCGATAGTTCTATTCGCCCCGCGCGGCCCATGGTCGTGAGGCGCACCGCCGATTTGTCCCTATTGCGGGCGGTCAAGAAGTGTACGCTAAAAAGGAGGGCCCGGGCTTTGCCCCGCCTTTCCGCTCTCGCGTGCAGCCATGCAGCGCACCTCGCGCAAGGAGCGATCCATGAACAGCAACCACAGTCTCTTCACTTCGGAATCCGTCGGCGAAGGCCACCCAGACAAGCTCTGCGACCAGGTCTCGGACGCTGTCCTTGACGCCTGCCTCCTGGATGATCCCGAAAGCCATGTCGCCTGCGAGTGCTACGCCACTACCGGGATGATCCTCATCGGCGGAGAAATCACGACCTCCACCTATGTCGATATCCAGAAGCTCGCCCGCGACGTGGTCTATGACATCGGCTACACGAATCCTGATTACGGGATCGACTATGAATCAATGGCCGTCCTCAATGCCATCCATTCCCAGTCGCCAGACATCAACCAAGGAGTCGTTGGGCATGGCCTGAAGGAATTCGCGGGGCGCCAAGGCGCAGGCGACCAGGGCATGATGTTCGGCTTCGCCTGCAGGGAAACCGAGGAACTCATGCCGGCGCCCATCATGCTCGCCCACAAGCTTCTCCTTAAGGCGGCAGAACTCCGCAAGTCCAAAATGATCCCTTGGCTGCGACCCGACGCGAAGAGCCAGGTGACCCTGGAATATGAAGGCCACAAGCCTGTCAGGGTTGATACTGTCGTCATTTCCCACCAGCACGATCCGGACATCGAGTATTCGACCATCCGCAATACCATCATCGAACAGATCATCCTGCCCATCATCGAGCCGACGGGCCTCGACCTCAAGGACATAACTTACTTCGTGAATCCTACGGGCCGCTTTGTCATCGGCGGTCCGATGGGGGACGCGGGACTCACGGGACGGAAGATCATCGTCGATACCTACGGCGGCATGGGAAGGCATGGTGGGGGCGCCTTTTCAGGGAAAGACCCTTCCAAAGTCGACCGCTCCGCGGCCTATATGGCGCGCTATGTCGCTAAAAACATTGTCGCTGCAGGCTTGGCCGAACGTTGTGAAGTCCAGCTCGCCTATGCAATTGGCGTCCCGGATCCAGTTTCGGTCATGATCGAAACCTTCGGCACCGGCAGCGTCCCCGAATCCAGCATTTCGCTCGCCGTACGGGAAGTCTTCGAGCTTGATCCAGCGGGCATCATTCGGAGCCTGGGCCTCAAGAAGCCCATCTACCGCCGCACCGCTTCTTACGGGCATTTCGGCCGTGATGCATTCTCCTGGGAGAAGACCGACCGGGTCGATGCCCTTAAAAAGGCGATCAAAGCCTAGCTCCGGGTCTATTGATGACGACTGCCCGGGACGCTGCCCTCAGGTTTCTTGAAGCAAGCCAAGAAGCGCCCCGGGTTGTCGCGCAGTCGCGACTGCTCAACACGGCCGACCGCGATCTGGCCGCCCTCCTCTTTCCTTTGGAGGAAGGCGAGCGCCAGCTCATTTATGCCCTTGTCGGGAGCGGAAAAACCTCCAGCCTAAAAGGCGAGGTTGAGCGCATGGGACATGTAAACCTCAGCGCCGATACGGTCACTAGGATAGCCAGGCATCTGGAGGCCCACCTCAAGGGAGAGAAGCCCCTTGGCCCAGCTTCGCGCTATTTCAAGCCCCACAAGGATCCAGGCTTCGAGTAGCCTTATGGCCTAAGCGATTTTCGGGAACTCCGCTGTGCAGCCCAAGGACAAGGCAATGGCTTCATCGGGAAGGGGGAAATTGCCCAGTTCCCCGGCGAAGTAGCTAGCATAGCCCTGGAGATCTAGGAGGCCGTGACCGGATAGCCCAAAAAGGATCACCGGTTCTCGCCCTTCCTCGGAGGCCCTGTTCGCTTCCTTGATGACTTGGGCTATTGCATGGGTGGACTCAGGAGCGGGAATGATCCCCTCGGTGCGCGCGAAGAGGACCCCGGCTTCAAAACAATCCAGCTGTGCAACGGCCCGTGGGCTGAAAAGCCCTTGGCGCACCCCTGCGGAAACGAGGGGAGACATGCCGTGATAGCGCAGTCCGCCAGCGTGCATCGTGGGCGGCATGAAGCTATGCCCAAGGGAATACATTGGAAGAAGCGGCGTCATGCGCGCTATGTCGCCAAAATCATAGACAAAGGATCCTTTTGTCAGTGATGGGCAGGATTCCGGCTCCACGGGGAGGATCTCCATCTGCGCGCCGGCTATCTTGTCCGCCGCAAATGGAAAGCTAATCCCCGCGAAATTGGATCCGCCCCCGACACAGGCGACTATTATATCCGGCAATCCCTCGCCGGCGAGGACAAGCTGCTTTTTCGCTTCCAGGCCGATGACCGTCTGATGCAACATGACATGGTTAAGGACAGACCCAAGCGAATACTTGGTGCCTCCGCTCGAATCTCCGACGGCCACTTCGACAGCTTCCGAAATCGCTATCCCCAGGCTTCCTGGGCAGGAAGGATCCTTGGCGAGGATCTCGCGCCCCGCCTTGGTATCGCGGCTAGGACTCGGAACGCAGGTCGCGCCCCAGGTCTCCATCATCATCTTGCGATAGGGCTTTTGCTCATAGCTCGACTTCACCATGTAGACTTTGCAGGCCAGGCCAAACAGGGACGCGGCATAGGCGATGGACGATCCCCATTGTCCCGCGCCCGTCTCGGTTGTAAGCTTTTTGACACCGGCCTTCTTGTTGTAAAAAGCCTGGGCTACGGCGGTATTGGGCTTATGGCTCCCGGCGGGAGAAAGGCTTTCATTTTTATAGTAAATACGCGCCGAGGTTCCGAGCGCCGCTTCAAGGGACCGCGCTCGATGCAAGGGACTCGGCCTCCAGCGGCCGAGAAGGGTACGCACCTCCTCTGGGATGTCGATCCATCTTTCCTGGCTCATCTCCTGCTCGATCAGTTCCTGGGGAAATATCGCCGCCAATTGATCCGGCTTGACCGGCTGACCATCCGGGCCTAATGGAGGCAGCATCCCACCTGGAAGATCGGCGGCCAGGTTGTACCACTGCCGTGGAAACTCGTCGTCCGAAAGAAAGATGCGATCACCCATACTATGTCTCCTTGATGTTTCTTTTAACAGTATCATTCTTATATGGGGGATCTTGCTCTTGTCAATAGATACATCGTCGATTCCTATGCACATGCGGCGCGGGAGATGCAAGGCTACTGTCCCTTGGGGTGCATCTCTTGAAACCGGCCGTATTTACTGACAGCTTCACGCGCGCTGATCGCCTTTGGCTCGGGCACCACCGATCCCTACCACCCCCTGGAAGAAGGGGACAACATCACGGGCCGATGCGCGCAGATCCTCGACAAGCCTCGATGAATACCTGGGCCTTGCGATGGAACCGGGAGCGTCCTCCTTATCCGCGCGCCTTGACCTCCTCCAAGCCTACAAGAAAGCCGGCTGCGTCGTCGGGGTCCTCGCCATGCCCTTCTTGCCAGGTCTTTCTGACAGCGAGAGTTCAATGCGAAGGGTCTACGAGGCGGCGCGGAGAATCGGTACCGACTTCGTCATGCCCGGAGGTCTCACGCTCCGGCCTTGACGACAGAAGGACTATTACCTTTCGGCTCTTTCCGCGTGCCGCCCGGACCTGCTTGAGGCGATCTGGGAAATCCATCAGGATGAACGAGCTTCTGGCCAGCCTGGAAGGTCCGCATCCCAAGTCGTGGCAGGCCGCATATATCCAATCCGGTGAGATTACGGAATGCCCTGGCTGCTGCCCCATCGCATTTTCGCTGGCTTTCTCCCATCACATGATGCCTTTCGTTTGCTCTTGAGAGACATGATCGAGCTTTATGCGGATCGCAATATCCCAACCGCTACTCGTAGACGTAGCGCGGATGCCTATGATTCCTGGCTTGGAGCTAAACGGCATGAGTTTAGGCGGTCCAGAAAACCTCCAGCATCATGGCTCGAAACGCTCTTGGGAAGGACTGCGCGAAGCGGCGAGCTAGAGGCAATTCTTGATAATCCAAGCTTGAGTCCCCTCTAAAAAGGTCCACCTAAGGGATTCCCCCAAGCAGGGGTCGCGTGGTAGAAATTCCCATGTTCAGGAAGAATACCGACCACCTGCAGGGATCTTTTTACGGGACCATCGAGTCGCAACTTTGCGCGGCGCAGAGGAAAGCGTTTCTCAATTCAAGGGAGCACTTTTTCTACGACCTTGTCTTCAGGAAGATAGACGAGAAGGCCTTCGCGCCTTTGTATGCGAAGGGGAACAGTCGGCCCAACGCGCCGATCAATTGCATGGTTGGAGCGCTGATACTTCAGAGCTACAACCGCTGGTCGTATGAGTTCCTGATCAGGCAGGTGCGCTTCGACCTGCTGACGCGGGCAGCGCTG
>JANYKC010000075.1 GCA_025358255.1 Spirochaetaceae bacterium | reverse complement strand
GAACTGAGGAAGCTCAAACAGATCACCTTTGGAAAGAAGAAGGCCCTAACCGAGGTTTCAAAATTCCAAAAGGACATCTTCACCGCCTTTGGAATCAAACTGGATTCAGTTACCTCGTTATAACTTCGCCGAGAATTTAGGTTTCATGTCTGCCTCCCTGGGGGATCAGCGTCGGAGCACCGTGCTCTCTATCGTCCTGATCTGCGAGCGGTAGAGACTTGCGATGCTCGATCCGTAATCGGCGATGAGCTGGATCATGTCGCGGGGGATGTCGTCCTCGTCGCGGCCGTTGATCCGGTCACCCGCGTCCCCGAGGCCGGGCATGATGTAGGCGCGGTCATTGAGGACGGGGTCCATCCAGAGGGTGTGGACGGTCACGTTCTCGATCGCGCGCACGATGCGCAGCGCCCCCTTGAGGGCCGAGATGACATTGAGGAACTTCACCGACTTCGGCTTCACGCCCTTGTCCAGGAGGTATTTCATCACCGTGACGAGGGAGCCGCCGGTGGCGTTCATCGGGTCGGCGAAGACGAGGTCCTTGCCGTCCAGCTCCTCGAGCTTGAAATAGGAGCGGTCCAGGTCGAGGATGTACTCCATGTTCGACTCGCTCTTGGTGTCGTCCCTCTTGATCTTGAAGAGGGCGAAGGGCGTGACATAGCCCGAGGACGAGAACTCCTGGATCTCCTTGGACAGGATCATCGAGGGCAGGAGGGCGCCGCGCAGCATCACGCACATCACCGTGTTCTCGATGGCGGAGTCGAGGTTCGGTATCTTGTGCACGGCGTAGTTCTGGACGGGCGCGGTCACCGGGGTCTTGACGATCAGGTAGTTCTTGTTGGGGCTCGACGCGCCGCCGTAGGCCAGGTTGAAGAGGAGCTCATAGGCGCGCTGGACATAGTAGACGAACTCCTGGCGCTGGGTCTTGACGTCGCGCAGCTTGGCGATGAGGCGGCTCGCCTCGCCGTGGTTCTCCTGCGGGGCGACGAAGGAGTAGACCTGGATGCGCGGCTCGGCCCGGCAGATCTCCTGCATGAAGCCGCCCATCTCGTTGTAGCGGTCGATGAGGTTCGCTTCCTCGCGCTTCCTCTCCACCTCGGAATGGGCCTGGGAGAGGATGTTGAAGCTGAGCATGGCCTCGCGGAACAGGCCGTCCATCTTCGCGAGGGAGGCCTTGTCGCCTTCCTGGAGGAAACCGTCCAGGTCCTGGGCCTTGTGCACTATGCGGCTCATTTCTTGACGATCTCGCCGAAGGAGCCGTTGCCGATGCCGACCGCGTTGCCCTCGTCGAAGTCGAGGTGGCACTCGAGCGCATAACTCGCGTTGACGCGGCAGACCACGTTGTGGAAGGTGCCGCCGCGCTCGCCCGCGACCACGAGGTCGACCAGCTCGGTGTCCTTGACGCCGAAGCGCGCGGCGGCGGCGGGGTCGAAGTGGATGTGGCGCTTGGCAATGATGAGGCCCTGGCTCTTCTTCACCGTGCCCGCCGGCCCGACGATCTCGAAGGCGGCGGAGCCCTCGACCTTGCCGGACTCTCGGCAGGGGACATTCGGGATGCCGAGCTTGAAGACGTCGGAGGCCATGATCTCGCACTGGGTTTCCTTGCGCTCGGGGCCGAGGATCCGGACGCCCTCGAACTTGCCCTTGGGCCCGGCGATCGTCACGGTCTCCGCGCAGGCGAACTGCCCCGGCTGCATGAGGTCCTTGGTCTTGGTAAGCCCATGGCCCTTGCCGAAAAGCATCTCCAGGTCTTCCTTGGAAACGTGGATATGGCGGTTCGAAAGGTTGATGAGAACACGGGTCTCTGGCATGGTGGCCTCCTGGATATGGCGCTAGGACCGCGCCTTTACCAAGGCGCGAAGCGGATGTTTGCGGTCATTTCAGAGTAGTCGCCGAGGGGCGCACCGGTCAAGGAGGCTCGCCTCGACGAAGTGCTTCCTGAGCCGGCCTTCCACCACCCCGTCGCGGATCGCGGCGGGCTTCTCCGCCAAGGCCTCGTCCTCCTCGACCTCCTTCAGGATCGCGGCCTTCCTCTCCTCGCGGTAGCCCTCGGGAAGGCTCGCCTTGTCAAGGAAGCCAGGGGCGAAAGCGGCGACGTGGAGGGCGAGGTCATGGAAGAGCGCCATGACCTCGGGCTTTGCCACTGTCCCGGCAGCGGCAAGCCCCTTCACGAGGACGCCGATCCGACCGTCACCATGGACATAGGCCTCGACATGGGCATCCTCACCGGATTCCATGAGGGTTATCCTCTTGATGGCCAGGTTTTCCTTGACGACGCTGGCGACCGCAGCGACGAGGCAATCCATCTCCGGGTCGGGGGCTTCGTGAAGGGCCTTGCGGCAGTCCAGCATGCCGGCTTCCGTCTTCTTCCTGAGGAGTTTCAGGCTGTCCAGGTCGCTTCCCATGTCCTTTCCTTCCACCTTGCCGCAGCTATTCTGAGGGCGCTCAGGTGCTTCATAGGTTACATGGAACATAGTATAGAACAACACTAGTGTCAATAAGTAACATAGAGTCGAGCCAATCCTTGGAGGTTGTCATGTCCATCCGTCACGCCATCCTCGGCTTTCTCAGCTGGAAGCCCTTCACGGGCTACGAACTCAAAAAGCTCTTTGCCGATTCATCCTCCTTCTATTGGTCGGGCAACAGCAACCAGATCTACGGCTGCCTCATCCAGCTCCACAAGGAAGGGGCGGTGACGAGCGAAATCCAGCTGCAGGAGCGCTATCCGGCCCGCAAGGTCTATGCGATCACGGAAAGCGGCCGCGAGAAACTTCGAGCCTGGCTCCTTGCCCAACCCGAGCTTCCCGAGATCAAGGACCATTTCCATATCCAGCTTTCCTGGTCAGAGCCGCTCTCGCAAACGGAAGTCGACGGGCTTTTCGCGGCCTACGAAGCCCTCCTCGGCAACCAGGTCCTCATGTCCCGGGAAGCCGCCCGGCGCGGCAACCCGAAGCCCGGGAGGAGCGCGCGGGAGTCCCTCATCTGGAAGCATATCGAGGATGGCCGCCTGGCCTCGCTTGAATCCGAGCTCGCCTGGGCGCGGAAATTGCGCTCGGCGCTCGCCGAACTTAAAAAAGGCGCAGGCGCGCTGACGGAAGGCGCAGGAGAAGGCGGACGATAAGATCCAATTTCCCAGCTGCATGGAGCTGTTGGAGCCTTCAGCCAGATGGAGCCTTCAGCCAGATGGGCTCCCGGATTCCTCGTGCGGCTGGGCGAGGAGTTCCTCGTCGAAACCAAGATGGCGCAGGATGGCGAGGGCATTGCGCTTGTCCACCACGCCGGGCTTGATGAGGTAGTCGAAGCGGAGGTCTCCCCCGTCGAGGAGCTCCGAGAAATGCCAGCTGGCATAGTCCCCGCAGAGGGCCTCGGCGATGGGGAGGTCGTGGGTGGCGGCGACCGCAAGGGAGTTCCCGGCGCACAGGCGCCGGAGGATGCGTATGCTCGCCGTTATGCGATCCTCGCTGTTGGTGCCGACCAGGATCTCGTCCACCAGGGCCAGGATCCCGGCCTCCCCCTTCGCCGCCCCGAGGATGGCCACCATGCGCTCGGCTTCGACGAAATAGCGGCTCTTCCTCGAGGCAAGGTCGTCCACGCAGTTCATGCTCGTCATCACGACGAGGAAGCTCGTGCGGTATTCGCGGGCAAAGGCGACGCCAAGGGTCGTGGACAGGGCCTGGGCAAGCCCAAGGGCCTTGAGGAAGGTGCTCTTGCCGGCCATGTTCATCCCGGTTATCACGATGCCACCGGCCATGGAAAGCGAGTTGGGGACACAGTCCTCGACAAGGGGATGGACCAGGTCAACCGCCTCGATGGACTTGCCGCCCGCGTGGAAGCTGGCCCTTGAGATACCGGACCCGCCGTCGATGAGGGCAGCCATGGAGAGGGAGGCGTCGATATGGCCAAGGATCTCGTAGAGCCCTTCTATCGCCCCATGATGCTCCTTGAACACGGAGTTGACCTTGAAATAGGCGGAGAGCTCCCCGAGGAGGAAGATGCGCAGGTATTCCATGATGGAATCGCCCAGGTCTCCGCTGGAATTGCGGCCTGTCCGGAAGAACAGGCTCCGCTTGGGGATGCCGCGCAGGGGGCGTGCCGCCTCCTTGAGCTCGCCTGATAGCTCCGCGAGCCCTGCCTTCTTGAGGACCTTGATGAGGCGCTTGCCGCAAGCGATGAGGGAGCACAGGTAGAAGATGGAGCCTGAATGCCTCGCGATGTAGGGCGTCGTCCGGGCGTAGACGAGGATGTTCGCGAGCGCCACGAAGAGTATGACGACGGGAGCGCTCCCGCCCAGGAGGATGGATCCCGCGACAATCGCTCCCGCAAGGGACATCCATGCGTAAAAGGACCACCGGTGGCGCTCGAAGGGGGAAGCCTTCCAGTCCCAGATCTCCTCGGCCAGGTCCCCGATCCTCTGCCTGCCGGCCTGCGTCAGGGCAAGCCTGGCTTCCTTGAGGAGAGCCGGATCCGCACGCAGGGCCTCCACGATCGCCCATCGCGCCCTGAGGCTCGCCTCGTCCGCGCAGGGAGTCCGAAGGAAGTGGTAGAGGATGGCCCGCCCGGGGGTGGTGCAGGTCTTGTCGATGCGGCTGAGGACCTCCTCGAAATCGAGGTCGAAGGCCGTGACGTCGTCAATCGAACGCTCGGGTTTCCGCAGCCGCCTGTACTGGAAATAGGATCCATGGCCATCGTCAGGGCTCATCCTTCTCCCTGCCCCCGCGGGACGGAGGTACCGTCGACAAAAGGCAGGCCGAGGTGGGCGGCGATGGCGGCGCCGTCGCGGCGGAGAGCCGCGGCCTTCCCCGGTTTCGTGGAGATGATGACCAGGCTCCGTCCATCGTCCAGGACAAGGGAAAGGGCGACCCATGCCCCGCGACCCATCCCGAAAATGGAGGCTTCGAGCCGGTCACGGTCGGATTGGAGCGAGTTTGGGCTCTCCCCTGCCCTCCCCGAGCGGAGCCCGACAGAGGACAGGCGCGAGACCGGAAGGCTCCAGCTGCGGGTAAAGGGGAGGAGGCCGAAGCGTCGGCGCAGGCCCGCGAAGGCCCGGTCCGTCGCGAGGTCGCCTGCGGCCGCAGGCCGGTCGGCCACATCGAGGGCTTCCACGCAAGGAGCGCAGACCTCGGGGCCAGGAGCGAAAAAAGTCCAGCCGTCCACCGAGAGGCCGGAGACCACGAGGATGGCGGCCACGATGTACCAAGCGGCCTTGCCGAGGATGGCAAGGCCGCTGCCGTAGGTCCCCAGGGCCGCAAAGCCCAGCCCCAAGAGCACAAGGGCAAGGTGGACATGGGGGCGGCGCGAATAGGAAAGGCGATTGTCGCCTGCGGGTCGTAGGGTCGGCAATAACTGGGGGAGCATGATGTTCTCCTTGCGTCGCTCGCCTGAGGATCAGAAAAGCGCCTGCTGGGTCGGCCCCAGCTTCTCATCGGCGACGATGGCGGCCAGCTCGATCAGGGAATGTATCCGGGGCAGGCAGGAAGCGTGATGCTTGTCCACCTCGTCGAAAAGGTAGCCCCGTCCCCCCGCGTCGATGAAGCCCTGCACGTAGCGGGGCACGTCATCGACGAAAAGACACTCGGAGGGCTGCATTCCGCAGGCGGCGCAGACCCTGAGTATGGCGTCCCGGCGGGGCTTGCCCGCCAGGTTGTTGAAGCGGATGTCATAGATCGCCTCGAAGCGGTCCGACACGGCCATGCGGTCGAGGAAACGGGTGGCATGCTCCATGGGCGCGTTGGTGAAGATCGCCTTAGGCAGGTCTATCGAATCGAGTACGCGGGCGAGGGCAGGATCGGCGGACAGTGGCTCCTCCTCGCCGGCAGGGTGGACCGTGGCGAAGAAGTCCTCGATTTCCGTGAATCCATGCTCGCTCATGAGCCACTCGAGGGTCGTCCCATAGAGGGCCATGCGGGACCTTCGACGCGCGACCGCCTCTTCGCGGGAGAGCCCCAGAAAGGTCGCGGTGTAGTCGGTCATTCTCCGGAAGACCTCGTGCTCGAGCCCGTAGGACTCCGAATAGAGCGTATTGTCGAGGTCAAGGAGAAGGTAGCGCAACATGGTTCTGTGGTAACATGGCAGACAAGCAAGGGACAAGGGCCTCGATTGCGGCAGGCCCGGGCCTTGCGATCAGCTGGTATACAGCAAAAATGGAGAAACACATGAAACGCATCCTCGCCCTCATGGCGATCCTCACCGTGGTGGCCTTCATTGCGGCCGCGGCCCCATCCAAGTCATCGCGGTCCAAGCCCGCCTTCGGCGCCTAAGGCCAGGCCATCGGCGCATTCCTTGGCCAGCCGACAGGCCTCAGCTTCCGCATGGGCCTGGATGCGAGGCAATCATTGGAGGCAAAGGCAGCCTGGGACCTCTCTGGCTCAAGCTCAGGCTCCCTCCGCCTCGAGGCGAACTGGCTCTATGAGTTCCCCGACAGCTTCGCCATCGATACGGCGCATTTCTTCACCTACCTGGGAGGCGGAGCCTTTTTCGAGGTCTCCGGAGGAGGAGGCACCATCGGGATACGCTGCCCTGCGGGCGTCGGCTATCGTTTTCCGGGCCTGCCCATCGAAATGGCCCTGGAAATCGGCCTTGGCATGCGCCTCTTTCCCGCGACCGAAATCCAGGGCTCGGGCGGCCTTGCCCTTCGCTACCGATTTTAGGTCAAGCCACAAGGAAGCGCGGCAGGGGGCGGCAAAGCCAGACTGCCCCTGGCCGCCTAGTAAAGGACTCCAATGGCGAGGAGAACCGCCAGGGCCAAGGCTCCCGCGGCGAGGACTCCGCCCAGGACGGAAAGGATGGTGAAGGCCCCTTGGGCCCCCTTGACGATCTCCTCCTCGCTCCGCACGGATATGAGGAAACGCCGGCCTTTTTCCGTGGGCTTTTTCACCCGCAGGCGGCCCTCCACGTCCGAGACCTCGCCCAGGACATAGAGGCGCTTGCCGAGGGGTATCGTCCACTCCTCGAGGCGATAGCCCAAGGTCCGCCGCCCCCCCAAGCCCTCCGCGGCCAGGTTGAGGAGCAAGGAACCGAGGGACGGCGCCGGCTGGCTCCCTTGGTCAAAGCGCGAAAGGCTCTTTTCGGCCTCGATTTTCGCTCCGGTCGGATCGATCTCCACCGCCCCGCTGTCATCCCTGAGCATGAAGGGCTGGGACCTCTCATTGCGCGCCACGACCTCGGAGGCACGCCTGGTGCGTGATTGGTAATGCCCTTCGGAATCCTTCTCCTCATAGCGCTCCTCGTATTCCCTCGTCACGACGGAACGATAATGGACACAGGGACTCCCCTCGATCTCCGACACCAGGGGCGAGGCGGACTCCACGATTCCCTTGAGCTCCACGTAGCGGGAAAAAGCCCCACCGCCGATTTCCTTGGCGATGTCGGCGGACTCGGTGGCAAGGGTCGCGGCGGAGACGGTTTCGGCCTGCATGATGTCACGGGCCTTCGAGCGCTGGACCTGGCCGACGATGATGAGGACGACAGCGCCTGCGGCGAGAAAAGCGGCGAGAAAAATCATGGGCACCTCCTCCTTCACCCTAGCGGATTGGCGGCAGGAGCGCAATGAATAGGAGTGCTACCAAGATTGTTGGCCAGGCCATCCCCCGCTTTGGGCGTCCCCAGGCGGGGAAAAGACGCGGCGGGCAGGATGCCAACAATCTTGGTGGCAGCCCCAGGGCGAATCCGGGGGACTGCGCATAACGCTGCGCGGGATGCCTTGACAGTGCGGTGCCGCCACCTGAATACTCGTTTGAATGCCTAACAGGAACCTTGTCTACGAATCCCTGGTTCTCAGGGCCCGAGAGAGCCCAGCCGGAGCCCGGATCCTTTGCCTCATGACCGCGCAGGAGGGGCTCGTGGACGTATTCGTCTTCGGCGGACCAAAAAGCAGACTCAGGTCCATAGCCGCGCCATACTCGGCCGGAAGGGCCTTCGTGTATTACGATCCGGTGAAGGACTTCTCCAAGCTCTCGGATTTCGAGGTCATCGAGGGCTTTTCCGGCCTCCGCGAAAGCCTCGCCAGGATCTGGGCAGCCAACCTCGTGGCCGAGTTCCTGCAGAGGACCTCAGGGGGCGGCGGCGACTATGTGACCGTCCTTGGCCTGGCCTTGGACTGCCTGCGCGGACTAGAGAGCATCTCCGAGGAAAAGGCCGGCTACCCTGCCCTCCTCTTCCTGTGGCGAATGTTCGGGATCCTGGGCCTCATGCCCGATCCCGATGCCTGCGCCTCCTGCGGAGCCGAGCTCGATGCGGACGCGTCCGTGTTCTATTCCGGACATGGCGGGGGCTTTCTATGCCAGGCCTGCGAAAACGCCGAATTCCAGTCACAATCCAGTCCGGCGATCGATCTCGAGGCCTGGCCAATCACGGGCGGGGCCCACAGGTGGCTCGCCCGCAGCATGGGCCTTCCCTTCGAGGAAGTATTGCGCGCCACCCTGGGTCCGGTTTCCCTGGACAGTCTCAAGGCCCTGCTGTTCGGCCTTGCACGGCGCGCCGCTGAAGGTCCCCTCGCCACGCTGGCCAGCGGTGGGGGCATACTGTGAGGGCCTTCCTCGCCTTGCGCCTGCCCGAGGCGGCCAGGGCAGCCCTGCTGGAAAGCAGCGCTTCCCTCCGCGCGGCTTGGCCAGAGCTGTCCTGGGCAAGCGCCAGCACTTACCACGTGACCCTGGCTTTCCTCGGCGAACAGGGCCCGGCGGGCGTGGCCTGCGCAAAGGCCGCACTTGCCTCCCTTCAGGGAGCCACCGCGCCAGTCCTCCTGCCCCTGCGCCTTTCCTGCTTCCCCCCCCGCGGGCCATGGAGGGTCCTTGTCCTTGAGATGGGGGTATCGAACACGCTGATCCGCCTCAATGACGAACTCAACCTCCGCCTTCAGGCGGAGGCGGAAAAGGCAGGACTTGCGCCCCTCAACGAGGAATGGTCCAACGATCCCCACCGTCCCAGCAGGCCCTTCAATCCCCACATCAGCCTGGCAAGGCGGGGAGAAGGACGCGGATCCATCCCCGATCGCCTGGATCCCTCCCTCCTGTCCCGGGCCTTCGAAGATTTCGTGGCCAAATGCCCCGAAGGCGACTGGCCACTCGAAGCCTGCGTCCTGTACAAATCGGAGCTGAGGCCCAAGGGATCCATCTACACCGAACTTGACCGGGCGGGACTCCTGCGCCTTTGAAGCAAACGCGACGCCTTCCGGCGTCATAGTGACCAGGAACGAAAGGAAGAAGCATGCGTGCAGTCGATGTCATTGTCAGGAAGCGCGGGGGCGCCGAGCTTTCCCGCGAGGAGATCGCCTTCATCGTCTCCGGCTATGTCGACGGGAGCCTGCCCGAATACCAGGTCTCCGCCTGGCTCATGGCCGTGTTTTTCCGCGGCATGACGCCGCGGGAGACCGCCGACCTCACCGAACTCATGCTGCATTCCGGCAAGGTGATGAACCTTGCTGGCCTTCGCGACCAAAATGGCCGCGTGGGGCCTTTTGTGGACAAGCATTCCACCGGCGGCGTGGGCGACAAGGTCTCCCTCATCCTCGCGCCCATCGTCGCAGCCTGCGGCGTCAAGGTTCCCATGATGTCGGGCAGGGCCCTTGGCCACACGGGCGGCACCCTCGACAAGCTCGAGTCCATCCCCGGTTACCACACCGGCCTCTCGGAAGCGGAATTCCGCGATTTCATCGCGGCGGACGGATTCGCCATGACGGGCCAGACCGCCGAGATCGTCCCGGCGGACAAGAAGCTCTACGCACTCAGGGACGTCACGGGCACGGTCGAGTCCATCCCCCTCATCACGGCCTCCATCCTCTCCAAGAAAGTGGCTGAAGGATCTGAAGCGCTGGTCTTCGACGTGAAGTGCGGTCCCGGCGCCTTCATGAAGTCGATCGAGGATGCGGAAGCCTTGGCACGGAGCCTCGTCAACACCGGCACGGCAATGGGCAAGCGCATCGTCGGCGTCATCACCGACATGAGCGAGCCCCTCGGGGCCATGGTGGGGAATTTCTTCGAGATCGAGGAGAGCCTCGATTGCCTCGAGGGCAAGGGAAGCGCCGACCTCATGGAAGTGACCATGCGGCTGTGCGCCTGGATGCTTGTCGCGGGGGGCATCGCGAAAACCGTGGAAGAGGGCCTCGCCGCATGCCAGGCCGCCCTGGCCTCGGGCAAGCCCCGCGAGCTCTTCCTCGCCAACATCGCCCGCCAGGGCGGGGATGTCCAGAGGTTCCTGGCGCTCAAGGGAAAGTACCGCTCCAAATACGGCCGAAAGCTCGCCGCCAAGGATTCGGGCTATATCACCGGCATCGATGCCTACAAGATCGGCGTGGCGGGCGTCTTCCTGGGCGTGGGACGCGACAAGACCACCGATCCCGTCTACCCCGATGTCGGCTTCATATTCAGGCACAAGGTGGGGGACTGGGTCAAAAAAGGCGAGGTCGTCGCCGAGGTCTACGGCAAGGACGAAAGGAGCCTGGAGGACTCGAGGGAACTCATCGAGTCGAGCCTCTCCATCGGTCCCGCCAAGGCCGCCGCCAGGCCCCTCATCGTCAAGGAAATCACCGCGCTATGAAATGGGTAAAGCGGGAAGCGAGCGCTCAGGCGATCAAGGAACTCTCCACAAAATACGGCATTGACCAGCTCTCCGCCGCCATACTTGCGCGGCGTGGGGTCACCTCCCCCATCGACCTCCTCTACTTCCTTGAGGAGGATCCCCGCTACCTCCATAATCCCTTCCTCTTCGAGGACATGGAGGACGCGGTCGACCGCATCCTCCTGGCGCGCGACGAGGGGGAGAAGGTCCTCGTCTCCGGCGACCGCGACGCCGACGGGGTGACGAGCACGGTCATCGTCGTCGAGGCGTTGCGCGACCTGGGGCTGGAGACCAGCTGGCGGGTTCCCGGCGAACACGAGGCTTACGGCCTCTCGATGGGCGCGATAGACGCCTTCGCCGCCTTGGGCGGAACCCTCATCGTCACCGTGGACTGCGGCATCTCGAACCACGCCGAAGTCCTCCACGCCGCCCAGCTGGGCATCGACGTGATCATCCTCGACCACCACCTCCTCAAGGCGAGCGAAGTCCCGGAAGCCCTGGCCGTCATCGATCCCAAGCTCGACGAATGTGCCTACCCCTTCCGCGACCTGGCCGGCTGCGGCGTCGCCTACAAGCTCGTGTGCGCCCTCAAGTTCGCCAAGACAGGCCTGTACAAACAGCAAATCGCCCTCCTCAACGTGCGCCCGGTGAACGATGCCTACCTCATCGAGGCGGTCCGCATGTCGAATCTCGTGGAGACGGGGCGCATCCGCGAGACCATCGTCCCCGGCATGGTCGACCTTTCCCGCACCCGCCTTGTCCCCTTCCTCCAGGGCAGGCAGATCTTTGTCTGGGACGCCGAGACGCAGGGCAAGCTCCTCGCCAAGGCCCTGGGCAAGGGAACCGAAGTCGAATCCTATGACCTGGCCCCGGACGTGGCCGCCGTCATCCCCTCCACCAAGGGCGCCAGCCTCTTCCGCCTCAAGGAGCTTTCCAAGGTCGGCCGCTACCGCGAAGACGGCTTCGAGGAGATCGACGTCTTCGAGTCCATCTTCGTCTCCTTCGCCCTCAAGAAGGCCGCCTGGTTCGGCGACGACGACCTGGCGTCCCTCCAGCTCGTGGCCCTGGGCACCATCGCCGACATCATGCCGTTGCGCAACGAGAACCGCATCCTCGTCAAGCGCGGCCTGGCCGCCCTCAACTCGCGGCCCAGGACAGGCCTCGCCGAGCTCATCGAGAAGCTCAGCCTCAACGGCAAGCTCCTCGGGGCGGTGGACTGCGCCTGGCAGATCACGCCGGTCATCAACGCGGCGGGCCGCATGGGCTCGGCCGGGACCGCCGCGGAGCTCTTCCTCGGGAAGGACGCCGCGACGCGCGCCGGCCTGGCGGAAGCCCTCATCGGGATGAACCAGGAACGCCGCAAGCTCGGCAGCGAGAGCTGGGACACCGTCTATCCCCTGGCCAAGGCGAGCCTGGCCGCCCTCGGTGACAAGCTCATCGTCGTGGGCGACGCCCTCGTGCATCGCGGGATCACCGGCGTCATGGCCAGCCGCATCACCAACGTCTTCTCCGTGCCCGCCGTCGTCGCCTCCTTCCAGGCCGATGGCACGGTCGTCGGATCGGTGCGCTCCGCGCGCGGCTTCAACATCGGCGCATTCCTGGAAACCTGCGCCGAACTCTTCATCGACTATGGCGGCCATGACGCCGCCGCCGGCTTCAGCCTGAAAAGCGCCGACTGGCCGGAGTTCTTGAAGCGCGCCGATGCCTTCGCCCAGGTGATCGAACTCGACACGGTGGAAGAGATGATCGAAGTAGACGCGGAGCTTCCCCATGAATACCTCAAGAACGAGCTCCCCAAGTTCGTGGCAAGGTTCGAGCCCTTCGGAGAAGGCAACAGCCCCCTCGTCTTCATGGCCCGCAATGTACCGATAGCCGGCGCCGACATCGTGGGGAAGCGTGACGCCAACCACCTGAAGCTCCTCCTCGACTTCGGCCAGGCCAAATGGCCCGCCCTGTTCTGGAGCGCCGCGGAGCGCCTTGAAAGGGATTTTTCCGTCCGAGACCGCATCGACCTCGTCTTCAAGGTCAGCGTCAACCGCTATGCCGGCCAGGACACGCCCCAGCTCGAGATCCTTGATGCCCGCCGGACCGGGGAGGAAGCGGTCGAAAAGAAGTGACGCCCACATCCCAGGAGGCCTGGGGACGCCCAAATGCGCCACCTGTGCCTCTTGACGAGAAACCGCCTTTTCGATAGCTTAAGCTGGTCGAGCAGACGCTCCCCGGTTGTGTAATGGTAGCACAGCAGACTCTGGATCTGTTTGTGGGGGTTCAAATCCTCCCTGGGGAATAGGGATTCCGAGAGACAAGCCTGCAAATCCAAAGCGAAGCGAAGGATTTGCCCGCGAAGAGAAAAGTCTCACTGAGACTTTTCTCTTCGCGATGGCCCCTTCGTCTATCGGTTAGGACAAAAGATTCTCAATCTTTAAAGAGGAGTTCGACTCTCCTAGGGGCTAAAATCCCCGCTCGCTTCCTGCGAGCGGGGATTTTTGTTTGTGGGAGAGTCGAACTCCGGAGTCGCTGATCCGAGCGGGAGCGAGGACGAGGCGCATGGATGCGCCGAGAAGCGACGGAGGCGGGCTG
>JANYKC010000074.1 GCA_025358255.1 Spirochaetaceae bacterium | reverse complement strand
CCATGAACAAAGGGATACCTGTCGGACTTTGGAATGCGAATTGGGAAAATGGTCGTGTTCTACCGTATCTCGGGGCCTGGGGAATGCTTTTCAGCCAGGTTATGACCTTGACGGGCATACTGGAGGCGATACAATGTCAATTAAGGGTGTTCGGGTTATTGGTTTACCGGGGATTCCGAATCCATATGGGAAATGTCAGCTTAGGGCGGGCATGAAGGTCGGCAAAAGAGGACTCGGGCCCGGATCTAGGAGTATCGCGGAATGAACGAAGCTGGTGACGGTGGATACTCGCTCGATGCATCGATGGACGCAATCGCCCGCAGGGCGGTCGAGCTCGCCTACGCCCGCAGGCCCGAACTCTGGAACCGCTTCGGCGACGAGGGCAGGAAGAAAAGCCTCCGGGACATGCGCTACCACATCGCCTACCTGAACGAGGCGATCGGATCCGGGGAGAAATCCCTCTTCCTCGACTACCTCGACTGGGTCTCGGGCATCTTCGTCTCCATAGGCCTTCCAAGCACTGCCCTGACCGAAAGCCTTGAGTGCCTCCTCGAGGCCCTTCACGAGCTTGGCCAGGACCAGGTCAACGCCGAGCGCATGATCCTCGAGGGCATCACCCGGACCCAGGCCTCCACGACGATGATCGACTCCTATCGTGCCCCGCACGCCCAGCATGGAGAGCTCGCGGACCGCTACATGGGCCTCCTCCTCGAGGGGGACTCCCGCGCCGCGGGGCTGGCCGTGGGAAGGGCGGTCGAGGATGGCACGCCGCTCAAGGACGTCTACCTCCACGTGTTCCAGCCCGTGCTCTGGGAGATCGGGCGGCTCTGGCAGACGGGGGCGATCAGCGTCGCAAAGGAGCATTTCTGCACCGCGGCGACCAGCATGATCATGGCCCGGCTCATGCCCGAGGCTGCGGCCCCGAGCAGCGGCCTCCGCGTGGTCTCCGCCTGCGTCGGCAGCGAGCTCCACAACCTCGGGATCCGCATGGTCTCCGACTTCTTCGAGATGGACGGCTGGGAGACCCGCTACCTGGGGGCATCCACACCGGCGGCCTCGATCGTCGAGACTGTGAAGGAATGGAAAGCGGACATCCTGGCCCTTTCGGTGACGATGACCTTCCACCTGCCCGAGCTCAGGTCGGTGGTCGCCGCGGCGCGGACCCAGGCCCTCCACGGCCTGAAGATCATTGTCGGCGGCTACCCCTTCCGCCTGTCGAAGGACCTGTGGCAGAGCATGGGCGCCGATGGCTGCGGCCGCGACGCGCAGGAAGCGGTCACGGTCGCCGCATCACTGGTCGGCTAGATGTCCAAGGGCGCGCATCCTCTATCGGGCAGCTGCCTGCTCTGCGATCCGGCGGGCATGGTCCTCGCCGCTTCGGGCGACGGGGGGAGGCCACCCCCCGCCGCCATGGTCGGTCGTCTCCTGCCAGGGCTCTTCGACCCGAGCGTGGCCTACACCATCCTGGAGTTCCTCCACATGACGAGCAACAGGGGCTCTGGCCTCTGCGCGGATGTGCCGGTCCGAGCCTCGCTCGGCGGCGGCAGCCTGGGCCTCGCGGGCATGTCCATCGGGGGATCGATCCTCGTCGCCTGCGTTCAGGCGGGATCCATCGCGGAAGAGGACCTTGAGAGCGAGCTCAGCCGCGGCCTTAGCGGCAGCCCCCTGCCCGGGCTCTTCTGCTCACTCGTCGCCGAGAGGGGGCGCGACAGGCTCAACACGGAGAACACGGAGTACAACCGCTACCACGCGCTCTTCTCGGAGCTCACGGAGCTCCAGCGCCTCCTCAAGAGGCAGAACGAGGACCTCCGCCGGGCGAATGCGCTCAAGGACCGCCTGTTCGCGATCATCTCGCACGACATGAGGGAGCCGCTGAACGTCCTGCTGGCCGGCCTCAGCGTCCTTGCCAATTCGGAAGGCCTGGACTCCACGACGCGGGAATGGGTGCTCAAGGGGATGCGGACCAAGACAGAGCTGGCCAGTGTCTTCTTCGGCAACCTCATAGACTGGGCGAAGCTCAACATGGGTTCTCTCCGCCCGGTGGTGGGGGTCGTCGACCTCGCGGCTCTCGCTTCGGATGTGGTCGCGGCCACGGCGGAACGGGCGGCCTCGGGCGGCGTGGCCCTATCCTCGTCCATCCCGGCGGGCCTCGGCGCGAAGGCGGACGCCGGCATGGCGGAAGCTGTCCTCAGGAACCTGGTCGTCAACGCCGTCAAGTTCACATCGACAGGCGGGAGCGTGAGGATCGAGGCCGAGGGGCCTAGCCCCGCAGAGGTGGTCGTCTCTGTGATCGACACCGGCATCGGCATGGACGCCGAAGAGCTGGAGATGCTATTCGATCCCGCCGCCGACGCCTCGGGAATAGGGAGCCATGCCAGCAAGGGATCGGGCATCGGCCTGATCCTCTGCAGGGACTTCCTCGAAACGATCGGCGGAAGGATCTGGGCTGAGAGCGTGAAGGGCGAGGGCAGCAGCTTCCATTTCAGCCTGCCATCCATCTAGAGCTCGCTTGCGGCTATGCGCTGAAGGCGATCCTGTACCGTGTGCCGTTGATTCTCTCGGTGCTGATCTTGCCGCCTATCTGGCTCACGAGCATACCGACTAGCTGGAGGCCGAAGCCCGAGGAGTTCTCGACCGTCACGGCCTCCGGTATCCCTCGGCCGTTGTCGGCGAACACGAGCGAGATCCGGTCGCCGTTCCTCGTGACGCCTATGTAGATCTCCCCGTCCTCACGGCCTGAGAAGGCGTATTTCATCGCGTTGGTGATGAGCTCGTTGAGGAGGATCCCGAATAATTATTCCGTTACTCTTCCAATGCAGGATAGCATAAAGCAGACACTATATGCATTCCTCGACAAGTACTGGGAGAAGCTTTACGCGATCATGAGCGCCCAGCCCGACTTAGACAAGCTCGTCGTTACCGAGGATCATTTCAAGAAGTACCTAGAGAAGAGGCAAGCGGTCATGCGCCGAGGCCCGATTTTGGTTCCAGCGGCCGAAATCATCGATACTGATGATGAAGACGAGGAGGTGGAGGAAGAGGCTTACACCGGATTCCCGTTGAACCTTATTCTCTATGGCCCACCAGGGACAGGCAAGACATATAAGTTACGAACTGAATGGCTTCCCCGTTTCACATCGAGCACTGCGCTTCCTGATCCTCGCGAGAGCACGCGCAATGACTTTGTCGCCAGCGCAAGCTGGTGGGAAGTTATCGCCGCCGCCGTCGCAACTAGCGGTAAGGCCTCGATCTCTGTTGATGCGATCTTCTCCAGCCCGATCGTTCAGAAGAAGCTTGCCATTAGCAATAACAATAATGTAAGGGCCACGCTATGGAGCAATCTTATGACCCATACATCGCCGTCATCGAAGACGGTTGGGAATGCTCGGCATAGCGAACCTTTCATCTTCGACAAGAATCCCGATTCCACCTGGGCCCTTGTGCCAGATTGGAAGACCAAGGATGAGGATCTTGCGGAGCGCATAGATGCGCTGTCCACTGGCGCGCCTAGTGTCTCTGAGAGCAAGCGGTATGAATTCGTTACCTTTCACCAGTCGTATGGATACGAGGAGTTCGTGGAAGGTCTTCGCCCGATTGCCGAGGATGGCGCTATACGCTACGAGGTTGTTCCTGGAACCTTTCTGCGAGTATGCCGTAGGGCCCAGCTAGACCCCACGAATCACTACGCGGTCTTCATCGACGAGATCAATCGCGGCAATATTTCCAGGATATTTGGCGAGCTGATCACCCTCGTCGAGAGTGACAAGCGCGTTCGCTACAACAATGAGGGCAAGCGCCTTTCAGGCGACTCCGGCATTGAAGTAACACTTCCATACTCGGGCGCCCTCTTTGGTGTGCCGGCCAATGTCCACATCATCGGCACCATGAACACCGCCGACAGGAGCATAGCCCTTCTTGATATGGCCCTCAGACGGCGATTCGACTTTGAAGAGGTTGTCCCTGACCCTGACCTAATCAAGGGCATAGACGGTCGAGGGTGGATCGAAACGGACGATGCAGACCCTTTGCAGTTGCCGGAACTTCTTCGGTCCATCAACAAGCGCATCAACTTCTATCTGGGACGCGATCTTATGATAGGTCACGCATACCTGACCAAGGTGCGTACTATGCAGGATCTTCATGCGGCTTTCGCCAAGAAGATCATTCCCTTGCTTCAGGAGTACTTCTACGCGGACTGGGAGAAGATTCGCCTCATACTGGGCGATCACCCCGAGCAGAGGAAGCATTTTCCCGATCAAGTCAAGGTTGCGCTGGAGGGAGTCGAAGACAAGGACTATCTGTTCATAATCTCCAAGAAACTCGCGCACTCCAACGTCTTCGGCTTTGGAACCTCTGATCAAGAAGATCCTTGGGAATACCAGGTGAGATATGATCGATTCTTGTGGACGGAATAGAAAACGGACGTTCATTCACGGTAGGGTTTTGTTACCACACAAATCTGCCGGGAAGGGGAACGTCCGTGAGGAAAGCTATCACCGAGACTCGTATCGAGGCAACGCCC
>JANYKC010000067.1 GCA_025358255.1 Spirochaetaceae bacterium | reverse complement strand
CTTCAGCAGCGCGACTTTGACTTATGGCACCAGCGTCGGGAACGAGGTTGGCAGCGTCTTGCTCACGCCATCGGCGGCTACGGCGGTATCGAATATCCAGGTCCGCGTGAACGGAGGCGCCTGGCGGACGATTGTCCCGGGAAGCGCTTCCCTCGGGCTCGCCTTGGATGTCGGGGACAACAGCCTCGAGGTCAAGGTCGTCTCGGAGAACGGCCTCGTGACCAAGGTATATTCGGTGATGGTGCACCGCATCAGCGCGAACGCTTATCTCGCGGGCCTCGTGCCCAGCGCTGGCAGCCTCTCGCCGGGTTTCATCGCCGGAACCCTCGCGTATTCGCTCACGGTTCAGGGCGCTTCGATCACGGTACGGCCAAGTTCGGCGGACACAAGGGCGGTGATCAAGGTGCAGGTCAACGGCGGCGGATGGCAGACTGTAGTCTCGGGAAACGAATCGACCTCGTTGAGCCTGAACATCGGCACGAACGCCGTCGTGGCCGAGCTCACTGCCGAGGACGGCATCACCAAGCGGACCTATACGATCTCGGTATACCGCCAAAGCGACATTGCCGATCTCTCCACGCTGTCCTTGAGCGCAGGGAGCCTCTCGCCGGCATTCACCGCGGCAACCACCGCCTATACTACGAGCGTCCCAAACTCGGTCCCTTCAGTTGCCCTGTCGCCGATCCCCGCGGACGCGCATGCGGTCATCCAGGCAAGGGTGAATGGAGGGACCTGGCAATCGGTTGCCCTTGGAGCTGCCTCGGACCCGCTGGGCCTCAACATCGGGGACAACAGCGTAGACGTGAAGCTCAGCTCGGAAAATGGACTCGTGACAAAGACGTATTCGATCGGCCTGCACCGCAAGAGCGCGAATGCCGACTTGAGCGCGCTGGTCCCGAGCCAGGGCACCTTGAGCCCGGCCTTCGGCGCCGCGACCACCTCGTACTCGGCCTCCGTGGCAAGCGCAGTGGACGCAATCGCCATGACCGCCACCTCGGCCTATCCCCTTTCCACCATCCACGCGCAGGTCAACGGCGGCACCTGGCAACCGTGCACCTCGGGCGCGCCTTCTCCCTCCCTGCCCCTCGTGGTCGGCGACAACACGGTGACGATACGGGTCACCGCCGAGGATGGCAGCCCCCAGAAAAGCCACACGATAGCCGTCCGCAGACAAGGCGGGGTCGCTACCCTATCCGCCTTGGGCGTGAGCGCGGGAACCTTGAGCCCCTCCTTCGGCAGTGGCGTCTGCTTGTACAACTCCAGCCTGGCCAATGCCTCGTCCTCCATCACGGTGACCGCCACCGTGACCTTGGCTGGCGCCACACTGCAGGTGAAGGTCAATGCAGGGACCTGGCAGGATGCAAGTTCGGGCAGCCCCTCCCCTTCCTTGCCGCTGAACGTCGGGGACAATCCTGTTGTTGTGAAGGTCACTTCCGAGGACGGCTCGGCCACGAACAGCTACACCGTCACCGTGCACCGAAAAAGCGCCGATGCCAACCTGTCAGGTCTGGCGGTCAGTACGGGAACCCTGAACCCATCCTTCTCCGCAGCGACCATCTCCTACGCGCTCGCCCTCGGAAACGTCACGGCATCAATGACGGTGACACCGACCGCCGCTTCCTCCCTGGCCCTCGTGGAGGTCCAGGTGAACGGAGCCTCGTGGCAGACAATGGCCTCGGGCAGCGCGTCCCCCTCGCTCACGCTGGACATCGGGGACAATACGGTTTCGGTGCGCGTGACGGCCGAGGACGGAAGCCCGCAGAAGACCTACACCATCGCGGTGCGCCGCAAGCACGGGGACGCGAACCTGTCGGGCTTGACCATCAGCTCGGGATCCCTGGTCCCGGCCTTCTCCGCCGCGACCACAAGCTACGCCGACACGGTCCTGAACGCAGTGGCCTCGCTCACCGTCACACCGACCTCCTCGTCTTCCCTGGCTGCGATCAAGGTCCGGGTCAACTCAGGCGGATGGCAGACCGTCGTCTCGGGCAATCCCTCGACCGCGCTCAGCCTCAACCTCAGCCCCAACACCGTGGAGGTCCAGGTGTCCGCCGAGGACATGACAATCACAAAAACCTACTCGATTTCAGTGATGCGCAGGTATCCAGGCACGCTGGACAGCTCCTTTTCGATGGGCAGCGGTTCGATCAACAGCATCTACGGTACTGCCATCCAGAGTGATGGCAAGATCCTCATTGGCGGGGACTTCTATTCGATCGCCGGAGTCAGCAGGGGACATGTGGCACGCCTCAACAGCGACGGCAGCCTGGATAGCTCTTTCCTGTCAACCGGAGGAGGTGCGAGCAATTACATCCTGGCTCTTGCGCTCCAAGGCGACGGCAAGATCCTCATCGGTGGCAACTTCACCACCTACAACGGCACCGCCCGCGGCGGAATTGCGCGGCTGAACAGCGATGGAAGCCTTGATTCGACCTTCATGAACGGCCTCGCAGGGACAGGAAGCCCGGTTCAGGGCATTGCCGTCCAAAGCGACGGGAAAATCCTGGTCTGCGGGTCATTCTTGTCGATCAATGGTTCCCAGCGATACTCCATCGCTCGGCTCAACAGCGACGGCAGCATCGACAGCGCATTCCTCCCAAGTGGCGGTGGCGCCTACGACTCCGTTTATTCGGTACTTCCACTGAGCAGCGGCAAGATCCTGATAGTGGGGGTATTCGGAAGCTACAGCTATCCAACAGATACCGCAAGCGGCCACGTCGCGCGGCTTAACAGCGATGGCAGCATCGACACCACCTTCCTGGCCACCGGTGCCGGGCTGGGCGCCAACGGCAACGTCTACTCCATGGCGGTCCAGAGTGACGGAAAGATCCTCATCGGCGGAGCCTTCACAAAATACAGTGGGACAACCCGCGGGAAAATAGCACGCCTCAACGCCGACGGCAGCCTGGACGGCACCTTCCTCAACACGGGTGTCGGCGCGGATGATTTCGTGACGAGCATACTCCCTCAGGGCTCTGGCCTGTCCTTGATCGGCGGCGCGTTTTCGACCTACAACGGTGCCATCAAGGGAAAACTCGCCCGCCTCAACAACGATGGCAGCCTCGAAAGCACCTTCCTTGCTCCCGGGACCGGGCCCAACAACACAGTCTATTCGATCGTCCAGCAGGCAGATGGCAGGTTCGTCATTGGGGGCCTGTTCACGACCTACAGTGGCACGTCCAAGGCCTACATGGCTCGGCTCTGGAACGAATGACCGCCCTTCCCGCGCCGGGCAACGCCCCCGCACGGGAAAGCTTGTTTCGAACCCTTTTCTCAACCCGCGTAGTGCAGGTTCTCCTTGGTCGGGCACTTTAGCACCTCGTCCAGGAACTTGCGGACCTCCCACTTGGTCATGTCCAGGTTGTGCTCGCGCCAGTTGCCGCACTCGGCCGGCGTGGCGCCGGGGATGGCGCCTTCGAAGGCCAGTATGGAGGCGCAGATCTCCCGGAACAGGGGCAGGACCTCCTCGCTCGAGCGGTCGCCCGCGAGGATGACATAGAGGCCCGTCCTGCAGCCCATTGGCCCGAGGTACACGGTCTCCTTTCCCCACTCGCTGTGGTTGCGCAGGAAGGTCGCGCCCAAGTGCTCGATCGTGTGCATGACGGGCATGTCCATCACGGGCTCGCGGTTGGGCTCTTTCATGCGGATATCGAAGGTCGTGAGCACGTTGTCGCCGTACCTGTCCTTGCGCGAGACGAAGATGCCGCGCTTCAGGTGGATGTGGTCGATCGTGAAGCTCGCTATCTTTTCCATGGTCCCTCCTTTCTACCATTGTCAGGATCGGTGGCATCGGCCCAAGCCGAGGCTCCTTCCGCGAAGATGGCCAGGGAATCATAGCCGTCCTCGAGGCTAGCTTCTAGCAGGGAGCTTGCTGACCTCCAGGTCGAAGATGATGGATGCGGGGTCGAAGCCGAAATCCCCGGTCGCAAGGTGGAGAAACCCGCGGTGGCTGCCTGCTTCGTCCCGCGCGGTGCACAGGATCGCCGCTCCGGATCCCGCCGCCACCGCAAGGAGCTCCCGTGAAAAGGCCGCGTCCTCGAGGCTTTCCAATAGGATGAGGGCCCGACCTCCCGCGCAGGGCAGCGCGGCGGCGAGGGCGGCGGGATCCCTTGAGCAAAGACAGAGCGCGGCGCGAGAGAGCCCCGAGAGCCGCGAGACGAGGGCGGCAAGGTCCGCGGCCTCGTCGCGGCGCGGCCTGTCCACGCGGAGGCTGAGGCAGATCGCGCCCTCGTCCTCCTGGGCAACCACGAAGGCGGCCATCTCGTCCCAGTCGCCAGAATCCACGAGGGAGGCGAAAGCGGCGTTTTTCGCCGTATCGGCGGCCCCGCCCATCTTGGCAAGGCAGGCCCCCAGGGGAAGGGCCTCATAAAGGGAGGCGAGCGCAGGCCGCGCCTGCGGGCGGGGGGGGAGGCGCGGCCTGTCGTCAAGGAGGCGCGACAGGGCGGAGATATGCTCCGGGACGGTCCCGCAGCAGCCTCCCGCGACGGCAATGCCATGGCGGCGCGCGAGCGCATTGACACGTTGTGCGAACTCGCTTGGGCCGAGGGGCCAGGAGGCCCTGCCGTCCACCTCGCGGGGAAGCCCCGCGTTGGGCATGAAGGAAAGGGGCAAGGGGGAGACATCGGCCAGCCGCGCGAGGGGGGCCTCAAGCTCGTCCGGCCCTCCCGAGCAGTTGAGGCCCAGGGCGAGCGGATGGAATGGAGCGAAAACCGCGGCAAAAGCCTCGATGGAGCTGCCTGTGAGGAGCCGGCCTCGGGCGTCCACCGTCGCGGAGACGATGAAGGGAAGGCCCCTTCCTCCCGCCGGGTCGAGGAGGGCGGCGATGGCGGCCTTGGCCTGGATGGGATCCTGGCAGGTCTCCACGAGCGCCAGGTCGCAGCCGCCGTCGGCGAGTCCCCGCGCCTGGGGCAGGTAGGAGGCCTTGAGCTCCTCCCAGCTGGAAAAGCCAAGGGAGGGAGACTCGCCGCCCGGCCCCATGGAGCCAGCCACCCACCGCGCCTTTCCGGTGGCCGCCTCCGCGGCGATCGCCTCAAGGCAGGCGATCCGCGCGGCGGCGAGGTTGACGCGATAGGCGATCTCGGATGCCGATCCCGGGCCGGCGGCGAAGCGTTCGAGGCCGCGGGCGCTGGCCTGGAAGGTCGCGGTCTCCACGAGGTCGGAGCCGGCCTCGAAGTAGGAGCGATGGAGGCTCGCAAGCAGCTCGGGACGCTCCAGCGCAAAGAGCTGTTGCCGGTCGCCGGCCTCGGGCGCCAGGGCCGCGAGGGCGGAGCCCGTGGAGCCGTCGGCGACAAGGAGGGACCGTGCGAGCGCCTCCTTGAGCGCAGCGCTCCTGTCCTTGCGCGGGTCCGGCGCTGCACCGTCACTGGCCCCCATGCGGCCCTCCCAGCGTCTCGAGGTCGTAGGGCGTCTCCTGGTAGACGCAGTAGTTGAGCCAGTTGGCATACAGGAGATGGGCGTGGGAGCGCCAGGTCATGAGGGGCGGGCGGCTCGGGTCGTCGCCGGGGAAGTAGTTGGCGGGGACGTCGATGGCAAGGCCCGTGGCGATGTCCCGGTCGTACTCGGCCTTGAGGGTCAGCCGGTCGTACTCGGGGTGGCCGGTGACAAAGACCCTGCGGCCGTCCCGCGTCGCCGCCATGTAGACGCCCGCGACGGCGGAGACGGCAAGGATCTTGAGCTCGCTCACCCGGGTGATGTCCTGCGCCACGACCTCCGTGTGGCGGGAGTGCGGCGCCAGGAACACCTCGTCGAAGCCGCGCAAGAGGGGCTCCTTCAGGTCAAGGGCCTCGTGGTAAAAAAGGCCGAACATCTTCGCGCCCAGTGGCCGCTTCCCGATGCCGTAATGGTGGTAAAGCCCGGCCTGCGCCCCCCAGCAGATGTGCATTGTCGACCAGACATTGGTCGCCGACCAATCCATGAGGCGCACAAGCTCGGGCCAGTAATCCACGTCCTCGAAGGCCAGGGTCTCGACGGGAGCCCCGGTGATGATGAGGCCGTCGAAGCGCTCGTGGAGGATATCGTCCAGGGGCTCGTAGAAGGCGTCGAGGTGGTCCGTGGGCGTGTTATGCGAGTCGTGGCTGGCCATCCGGATGAAGCGGATGTCGGTCTGGAGGGGCGTGTTGCCCAGGAGACGGAGGAGCTGGGTCTCGGTGACGATCTTCGTGGGCATGAGGTTGAGGACCGCGATGCGCAAGGGCCTGATGTCCTGGTGCCAGGCCCTCTCCTTGGTCATCACGAAGATGTTCTCTTCCTCGAGCTCACGGAAGGCAGGAAGGTCATCGGGGATTCGTACGGGCAAGCTCTCCTCCTCTTGGGAAGCTGCATATTGACAGCAAGATTGTATCCGTGCATAGTAACGTCTCTACGAGAGCGCGCCGCCACATGGTGACGCAGGATCGGGGCAAACGCAAGGCCGAGACTCCCTTTAGTCCGGCATGAGGGTACCATGAGCGAGCGAGACGGCAAACAAGGAATGCTATGTGGCATGATTTTGCCCCGTTCACCCAATGGCGCGCGTCGCGCCGCCAGGGATATGCGGGGCCAAATCTAGTCGGTCGTCCAAAGGGCGGCCGTGGTTCCCTGTACCCGGAGTTCAATCATGGCCCAGAAATCCAAGCCCGCTTTCGAGACAATCGCCGTACAGTCGGGGCATAGTCCCGATCCCACCACCCTCTCCCGCGGGGTGCCCATCTACCGGACATCCTCCTTCACCTTCAAGAGCGCCGAGCACGCGGCCAACCTCTTCAGCCTGAAGGAATTCGGGAACATCTATTCACGCCTCGGGAACCCCACCAACGAGATCCTCGAGACCCGGGTAAGCGAACTCGAGGGCGGGGCCGCATCGGTGGCCGTCGCCTCGGGGACGGCCGCGGTCTTCAACACCGTCATCACCATGGCCAAGGCCGGCGACGAGATAGTATCCGCCTCCAACCTCTATGGCGGCACCTACACCATGTTCGACTCGATCCTTCCCGACCTGGGCATCACGACGAAGTTTGTGGACGTCCTCGATCCATCCTCCTTTGAAAAGGCGATAACGCCCAAGACCCGCCTCTTCTATGCCGAATCTATCGGCAATCCTGTCCTCGACCTGGCGGACATCGAGGCGATAGCCAAGATCGCCCATGCCCACAAGCTGCCCCTTGTCGTGGACGCCACCTTCACGACGCCCTACCTCCTGCGGGCGATCGACCTCGGCGCCGACATCGTGGTCAATTCCCTCACCAAGTGGCTTGGCGGCCATGGGACGGCCATCGGCGGCATTGTCACGGACGCCGGGCGCTTCGACTGGTCCGACCCCAAATTCGAGCTGTTCAACAGGCCGGACCCTGCCTACCACGGCCTACGCTGGGCGCTGGACCTGCCCCCGGAGCTGCGCAAGATTGCCTTCGCCCTCCGCTTCAGGACGGGGCCCTTGCGCAACCTTGGAGCCTGCCTTTCCCCGGACAGCGCCTGGTTTTTCCTCCAGGGCATCGAGACCCTCCACGTGAGGATGCCGCGCCATGTCGAGAACGCCCTTGCCGTCGCCAGGTTCCTGAAGACGCATCCCAAGGTGAGCTGGATCCGCTATCCCGGCCTCGTTGGCGATCCCTCCTTCGACCTCGCTTCCAGGACCCTGCCCAAAGGCTCGGGCGGCATGGTGGTCTTCGGGGTGAAAGGCGGAAAGGCAGCGGGCCAGAAATTCATCGAATCCCTCACCCTCTTCTCGCACCTCGCGAACGTCGGCGACGCGAAGAGCCTGGCCATCCATCCTGCATCCACCTCGCATTCCCAGCTCACGGAGGAGCAGCAAAAGGCCTCGGGCCTCACGGCCGACCTCGTCCGCCTTTCGATAGGCATTGAGGCCTCCTGCGACATCATCGCCGACCTTGAAAGGGCCTTGTCCGCCGTCTAGCCCTGGAAAGACGAATTCACAGGGTCGTCACCGCATTCCGGTGCCGACCCTCTTCTTTTCGGTTGGTTCATCGATACTTGTCCTGTAGGGACGGCTTCATGACAGGATCACGTGGAGATCTCACGGCCAAGCTTCACTCCATGAACAAGTACGCAAAGGTAGTCGCGCTGTCAGTCCGGCCGGATACGAGTCCCTCACAGCTCATCATCGTCCTCGACGGCGAGATGTCCAACGATGTGGCGCCCATGCTCAGAAAGGCCTTGGGAGGGGCATTGCACATCGTGGAGATACCGTTTTGCAGGAAGGACAGGCAGGAGCCCGCCGCTGTCCAGTGAATCAGCCCTCATTCTCCGGCCGCGGGTTCTTGACCGCCAACACCCGCAAGGGACCCTCGCCGAGGTTCCGCAAGCCATGGGGGACGCCGCGGGGATTGGGGATGAGGGTGCCTGGCCCTGCCTCGACGGATTCCTCCCCGAGGATGAAGAGGCCCCTGCCCTCGATCACGAAATATTCCATGTCGATGGGCGTCACGTGGGTTTTCACGAAGCCGCCCGGTGCGACGTTGATATGGACGATCATCGCCTCGGGCGAGCTGTAGACGACCCGCGCCACGACGCCTGAGTCGTCCTTGATGATCCTGCCGTCCTCGATCCTCGTTGTCTTCATGGCGGCGATGATAGTGCCGGAGCCCGGACTTGCGGAAGCAGCAGCCAGAAAAGGACGCCGCTTGTCATGTCGCTCACGCCGCAGCTTCCGCCATGGGCCTCGACATTGACCTTCACGATCGAAGGCCCGAAGCCCGAGCCGCCGGTCTTGCGCCTGTGCGAGGCATCAACGTCCTCGTCCGCGATGGGCTCGGGACTTCGGGCGATTCGTGAGGGTCGATCGACAGGCTACTTTCCCTTGGCCTCGGCAAGCATTGCCCTCGCCATCTCCGCGTCCTCCGCCGAGAAGCCATTGCGGTCGAGGGCGGCGGAGAGCAGGGCGACAGCCTCGGCTCCGGCACCGGAATCGATATCGAGGCGGGCAAGGAGGAGGGCTCTCGACATGGAGAAAGTGCCCGCAGGATCCATGGCCCTCAGGACCTTGATTGCGGCGATGCTTTTCCCCTGGGCTGCCAGGGTCCAGGCTTTCCCGTAGTCAGCCTCTTCCTTTTCCTTTCCCTCGGTTTTTTCGGCCACAGAAACGTAGAGCGCTTCCGCTCCAGCGTAATCCCCCGAGCGCACCAGGTCCTTGGCGTTTTCCAGCAACTGGAAAACATCGGGCTCCTCCATCGACCATTCCAGGGCGTATGCGCCTGCGCTTCCGCCCTCGTCGCTACCCCTGACCCCGCCCACGCTCGAGTTCACCGAGGAGAGCGGCAGCGCGATGACAGCGACCAGCTTGTCCAGGATTCCGGCCCTCTTCTTGACGGAATCGCCGTTCGTCTTGAGGAAATCGTCGAGGACGAAAGTGCCGGCTGCTGAGAGGGCGATGTTCCGCCTGCCGTCCGTGAACTGCGCAAAGGAAGCCGGACTGAGGCGAACGGAGGAGGAGGAATCGAGCCTGTCCCCCATGTTGAGGGCGGTCCACGAGGATCCCTGAAGCTTTTCGACCTTGCCTTCTACCCAGGAAACCTCAAAAGGGGTGGCAAACAGCGCCAGCGCCGCAATCGACCCGAGCAGCATCGCAATCCCGCATCGCTTCATGAAAGTCCCCTCCATTTGCCCGTTGAAGACCTTTTAGTGATACTATAGTGCAATTATAGACGCAACACGCCCTTTTTTCGCGCCAAACCTGCCTATTCCGGCCAAAGTTGCCACCGTTCCGGGCCATGGTTGCCACCCGACAGTTCTGAACAGACCGCAGGTGGGACTATAGCCGGGTGGCAACCATGGTTCAAGGCTCTGCGGTCGGGAAAGCCTTTTTTAGGGCTCGCATGGACTTGCCCGTCAGGTTGATCCGAAGGGCTTGAGGCACAAGGCGGTCGCAGATTGCGTCGGCGAGGGTGGG
>JANYKC010000050.1 GCA_025358255.1 Spirochaetaceae bacterium | reverse complement strand
GGCATTAGAGGAGGTCGGTAGCATAAGCGCGGCCGAGCGGGCGGCCCTCGACTATACGCGTTGTGCGACCTCGACCCCTGTGGCCTTCACGCTCGAAGTCATTGAAAACTTGCGTGCGCATTTTTCCGAGCGAGGCATCGTTATAATCGCCAGCACCTGCGCCCAGGTCAATTTTTGGACCAGGCTCATTCAGTCGCTCGGCGTCCAGCCCGCTGGCTTTTCGACGGAATGCTCACTGCTCGAACTGGAAAAATACAAGACTATGGGGATGATTCACGGCGCCGAATGAACCGAGTTCTATCAAGGGGGCAGCATGTCATACTATACGAGCGCGACGGTCAGATCCGCTTTCGGCGACGCCGTCGATAGGATCAAGGAGAGGCTTAAGGCCGAGGGCTTCGGGATCATTACCGAGATCGACATGAGGGAGACGCTCAAAAACAAGCTCGGCGTGGAATTCCGCAATTACAAGATACTCGGCGCATGCAATCCGAAATTCGCCTACGAGGCGCTGGGACTAGAAGACAAGATCGCCGTCCTTCTGCCCTGCAATGTCATCGTTCAAGAGAAGGCCGAGGGCCTGGTCGAGGTCGCCGCCATCAGGCCGACCGAGACGATGCGCATTGTCGGCTCGGAGGCGCTGTCTAAAGTCGCCCGCGAGGTCGAGGAGAGGCTCGCGCGGGCCGTCCTCGGCCTGTAGCGCCGCGAGCCCTAGCCGCCATCGTACCCGCCCGCGACATGAGTACGACGAAGTCCGAAGTCCTCGATCGCTTCATGCGCTACGTCAGCCTGGACAGCGCATCGGTCCTGAACGGATCCCATCGGCCGTCTTCCCCGGGACAGACGCGGCTCGCGCAGCTGCTCGAATCGGAGTTAGCCGTCATTTTCGGATCCAGTGCATCGGCGATCTTGGAAGACGGGTCCCTCCTCGTCCGTCTGCCGGCTTCTTCCGGATCGAAAGGCGGCATTCACGCCGCATTCCTCGCCCACCTCGACACCTACTACGGCCTGCCCGGAGCGGCGAATCCCAGAGTTGTCGAGTGCGACGGGCGCGCCCTCGCGCTCTCGCCTGATGTCTCGATACCCAGCAGCCTCCTCGCCCCCTTCGCGGGGAAGCGGCTCGTCGTATCAGACGGCTCGAGCCTCCTCGGCGCGGACGACAAGGCGGGCGTCGCCGCCCTCATGACCGTCCTTTCGCGCATCGCCGGCGAGGGACGGCGACATGGGCCCGTCGATTTCTGGTTCACTACCGACGAGGAGATAGGCCGGATCGGCGTGGACGCCCTGCCCGAGGGCGTCGGCGAATCCTGGGACATCCTGTGGACTGTCGACGGCGAGGGCCTCGCGGAGCTATCGGTCGGGGATCTCGCCATCCGCCGCGCCCGCGTCGTGTTCTCCGGCATCGACGCTCATCCCTGCTTGCACGGCAAGGACCTCGTTCCCGCGCATTACGCGGCAGCCCGATTCGCCGACCGCCTCGCCGATCTCCCCAACCCCATGACCAGCGAGGGCCGGACCGCTTTCTACCAGATAGCCTCGATCGAAGGAAGCGCCGAGCGCGCCGAATTATTCTGCCGCTTCGCCTCCTTCGACGGCGCGGACCTGGGGCCGATGGAGGAGGCGTTGCGCGACATAGCGAGGGCCGCGGCCGCGGCCTACGGCGCCCGCGTCTCGGTCGAGGTCACGACAGGGAGCGCCAACTTCCGGGATGCGGTCGAATCGCGGCCCGCCCTCGTCGACCCGGCGAGGCGGGCGCTCGCCGCGGCGGGCTACGAGGCGCGGGAGATCGAGATTCGTGGCGGCACGGACGGCGGCCTCCTCGCGGTGAGCTTTCCGGGCCTAGCCGCGCCCGACCTCGGCACCGGGGCGAGGAACCTCCACTCCCGCGGGGAATTCCTCGTCGTGGATGAGCTCGAGGCCCTGCCCGGCATCATCCTCGACATAATCGATTCCTACTGCGTTCGGCGGAGCGGCTAGCCATGCTGGAACAGTATCCGCACGATGCATAAGAATCGTCGATTGGCCTATGCCGCCAGACGCGTCCTCCACGGCCTGGTCATGTACCTTGTCATGGCGCTCGCATACTCCCTGGTGTTCAACGGCATAGCCGAGAAGAGCCTTCGCGCCCAGGCGGAGGAAGATGTCGCCAGGATCATGCGCGGAGCCGTGAACCTGGACGCGGCCGGCTACCAGAGCCTCATGGAAGAGACCAGGCGAGCCAAGCTGCGCCAGTACCACCTGGACGACTCATGGGCGCTGCGGGTCGCGTGGAGAGCCTTGGAAATCATGAGCTTCCAATTCGGCCGATCCACGGGGCTAAAGTCCACGACCGGCGATAGCCATGTCGTCGCCATCGTGGTCGAAGCCCTGCCCAACACCCTATTCCTGTTCGGCACCGAGGCTCTGCTCGTCCTGCTTGTCGGCGGCTACCTCGGCCTGCGCGCCGCCAGGAAGCCGGGCGGATGGCTGGATCGGCTCGCCTCCGTCCTGCCGATGGTATTCAACGGCTTCCCCGCGTGGTGGGTCGGCATGCTGGCCCTGACGCTCTTCTCGTACGCGATCCCCCTCTTCCCCTCCGGGGGCATCCACGCTAACCCGGCGCCGGGAGGCTGGGCGGGCATCCTGGACTACCTCTGGCACATGCTCCTTCCCCTGCTCACGATCGTCGGCCTAAACCTGTGGGGCACGGCCTGGCTCATACGGAACCTGCTCGCCGACGCCTACTCGAAGGATTTCATCGCCTTCGCGAGGGCGCGGGGCTTGCCGGAATTCAGGGTAGGCATGCATGCCATCGCGGTCGTTGGCCCCGCGATAGCGACCCTTGCCCTCCTCGGCCTCGTTCAATCCATTTCGGGCAATATCCTCGTTGAGGGAATTTTCAACTGGCCGGGCTTGGGGAGCTTGTATTTTTCCGCGGTCCAGCAGAGCGACGTCCCTGTCTTGATGGCCATTCTGTCCTTGCAGACTGCCCTGAACCTGGCGGCCCTCGTCCTCCTGGATCTGAGCTACGCGTGGCTGGACCCGCGCATCAAGACGGGAGCCGCCGCATGAGGCGCTTGCTGGGGAGCAGGGCGGGAGCGGCCGGGCTCGTCCTCCTCTCGGCCTTTGTCCTGATGGCCCTCCTGGGGCCCTATATCCTGCCCTTTCCCGACGCGGCCCATCACTGGCGCGACATTTCCTGGTGGCAGGACAGCCCGGCGGCGGCGCCGCAACTCTGGGTCAACGGGCCCTGGAACTCGTATTCGCTCCCGGCTTCCCGAAGGCTGGAGGCGGGCGAGCCGCGGGCGGTCGAAGAAGGGAATGGCGGGTCGAGGCGCCTCTCCTGGGATTTTACCCTGCCCCGCGCGCCTTCGGGCTTCGCCCGCGACCTGATCCTGCGCTTCGAAGGCGAGGGCGGCCTCTTCGTGACGGTCTCTGCCATCCAGGCCGATGGCTCGAGGACGGAGATCGCCCGCGAGAGCCTGGAGTTGGCCAATGGCGGTAGCGCGCGCGTCTCCCTGCGTCAGGTTCGGGCCGCCGGCATCGCGGTCGAAGCCTTCGCGAGTTCCGGGAAACCTGATGTTAAGTCGCCTAACGTGCTTATCCTCGGCAAGTCCTCGGGTTGGCTGGGCACCGACGCGTCCAAGCGCGATATTTTTACCGGAATCGTGCTGGGCGCCCGCTGGGCCTTGCTCCTCGGGGTAGTCGTCAGCTTCTTGACCGTCCTCATGGGACTGGTCCTCGGGATCGTAGCCGCCTGCTTCGGCGGCATCTGGGATAAGGGCATCAATAGGATTTACGAGTTCTTTTCCTTGATGCCCCTGCTGCCCTTCCTGATCGTCCTGTCGGCGGCCTACAAACCCTCGCTCTGGAGCTTCATGGCCCTCGCCCTCCTGTTTTTCTGGACCAGGGCATTCAAGACCGTGTACGCGAGGGCCCTTCAAATCAAGCAGGAGGGCTATATCGAGGCCGCGACGGCCTTGGGCGCGGGGAGGTGGCGACGCGTGTCGAGGCACGTGCTGCCCAGCCTCCTTCCCTACGCCTTCGCGGTCATGGCCCTCTCGGTGCCGGGCGTCATCATGTACGAGGCGAGCGTCAGCCTGCTCGGGCTCGGGGACGCTTCGGTCATCACCTGGGGACAGATGCTCCACGACGCCCTGGTCCAGGGGGCCGTGATCAATCGGCTCTGGTGGTGGATATTGCCCCCTGGCCTGATGATCGCCCTGATGGGCCTGACCTTCGGCCTCATCGGCCGGGGCTTGGACAAGAGTCTCAAATTAGGAGGAGAATGACTGATGAAATCCCGCACAGCGCTTTTACTGCCCGTTTACCTGTTCTGCATGCTCGTCGTCGGTTTCGCTCAAACGAAGACGCCGGGCGCGCCCGCGACTGGCACCCTCGGCGAAAAAAAATCCGCAAGCTACGTCGTCACGCTGTCGAGCGCTCCCGCCGCTCCGGTGCGAGGCCTCGCGACGCTGGAAGCCTTCGTCGCGGATGCCGCGGGAGCGGCCGTCACCGACGCGCAGCTCTCCTTCGACCTGAACATGACCACCATGAACCACGGCAAGAACATCGTGGCCGCCGCGCCGCAGGGCGACGGCCGCTATGCCGGGCAGGTGCGCTTCATGATGCCCGGTCCCTGGAGGGTCATAGTCCGCGTCGCGCGCCCCGGGCAGGCGCCCGAGGACCTGCGCTTCGAGTTCAACGTCAAGTTCAGGTAGGAGTACGGCATGTCCCTCATAGCAGCCATTTTCTGCGGAATCCTCGTTCTCGTTGTCAGCGGCGCCGTGGGGGCCTACATCCAGCGTTATCGCGCCGCCGCGACCGAGATGATGGGCATGATGATCGGCATGACCTTCGGGATGATGACGGGCCTCGCCCTAGGCTATTTCATCGGGGCCGCCACCGACATGTTCGTCGGCAACCTCGTCGCGGTGATCGTCGGCGGTCTCTACGGCGTGGCGTTCGGACGCGTCGGCGGCCTCATGGGCATGATGGACGGAGGCATGGGCGGCGTGATGGGCGGCATGATGGGCGCGATGCTCGGCGTGATGATCAACGTCTCGCCCCTCGCCGTATGGATTACCGCGGCCCTGATGGCGTCGCTATTCCTGCTCAGCATGGCGGCCCTCGTTCGCCTGGTGCGGAAGGGCGCCGCGCGCAGGTACGCGGTCGACCCAGTCTGCGGCATGACGGTGAGCATCGCCGAAGCCACGCTGAAGAGCGATTACAGGGGCAGCACGATCTATTTCTGCGCTCCCGGATGCAAGCGCTCCTTCGATCAGGCTCCGGAGAAATACATAGCCATCGGAAATGCCTGAGCGCCCGTCATCCGGTCACCGACGCGAGTCCCTTCTCGAGCTCCTGCTTGAGGCTGGCGTAGGGATGGGCCCCGGATAGGCGCATGAGGACCCGGCCCTTGTGGAAGAGCATGATGGTCGGGATCCCCGCGATGTCGTCTTGTCGTCCATCGTCGTCATCCCTCTTATCGGAACCGCGCTCAGAACTTCAGGAAGACCGACGAGCCCACGCCCGGAGAGTCGCCCTTCCCGAGATTGGACTCGGCCACGACAGTGTAGGTCCCTGCCTTTTGCGAGTCGAGGACCTTGTGCGGGAAAACAGCCTCCCAGTCGCCCGGCGCCTTGTAAGTAGCCGCGGCCGTGATATCTCCGTCTCCGAGCATCAGGCTGACGCCGACCCTGGCCTGCGTCGCGGCCGAAGCCAGGTTCTGCGGGTAGCTCAGCTGGCTGACGGCGACAGTCACTTTGAGGTCCTGGCCTCTCGCATAGTTGGCGGGTTGCACGGAATCGACGCGGCTGTAAACCGTCGCAAGCGCGCCGGCCCAGTAGCCTTGGGCGAAGGGATAGGCGGGATCGCGGAAGGCCGAGAGGACGCCGGTGTTCCCCGCGGGGTCGTAGCGCTCGAGGAAGAAGCCCCCGTTGGAGATGTAGGCGTTCCCGTGCGACTCGATCCATTTCACGGTCAACCGATAATCCTGGACAGCCTGCTCCGGACTGATGAATCCGGCGAGGCTGGCCGGGACTCGACGAGCGCCGATGAAGTCGGCCAGCTTCGCCTTCAGGTCGGCGACGAGCCGCGGGTTGAGGAGGTCTACCTCCGTGAAGCGACTGTCCGAACTGAAGGAGTAGGCCGTCCCCGACGCGTTGGACTCGGAAGCGACGGACTTTAGGGCCTCGAGCAGCTCCCAGGGAAGAACCGCGCCCGAGTTGATGGCCGCCACCTGCAAGGACGGAACCATCATGGCGGCCAGCTGTGCCTGATCCATGGGGTAGGCCGCATCGCTCCATACGCTTATGCTGCCGTCCGAATTGAAGACGTACCCCTTCGCGCGGGCGAGCCGAGGATTGACCCCGGAGGCGTACGCCGCGTCGTAGGCCCGGTTCGAGCTTCCCTGGTCGAAGGCTATCTCGTAGGGAAATGCGATGGCGTAGCGGTAGTCGTTCTGGTCGACGGGACGGCCGTGGTGCCAGGAGCCGAAGCGGAAATCAAAGGTGGCCTGGCTGCGGGCAACCGACTGCGCGACCCGCTGGTACGAGTAGGCGCCGCCGGCGTCCTTCGCATAGGCGAGTCCCGCTTCCCATTTTTTGGTCTCGGCGTTCCAGATGCTTGCCCGAGCGGGTACGGCCAGGGGGGCGGCCCCGCTTTTCATGGCCGACCAGGTCGCGCGCACGGGCATCGGAATTCCCGTGGCCGGATTGGGTTCGAACTCGAGGTCGGAGAGCTGCTTGATTATGGCCCCGGAGTAGGTGTCGCCGAAGCCGTCGGGCCCGATGGGGTCCCATGCGTTCATGAAGAGTGCGCCGCGCGAGGAGAAGCCGGTGAGGCGCAGGAGCTTACTGCCGACATCGGGTCCCGAGGTCTCTGGCTTGACGTCGGCGGTGTAGGTCGACCACTTGTCGATGCCGTCGCCGAGGCCCCAGGCCATGCGGGCAGCGAAGCGGTCCTTGGCCGACGCGAAGTAGCTCGTCTTTGCGACCAGCATGACGCGCACCGATTCCTTCACGCCGAGGCCGGTGGCGGCCAGGAGCTTGTCCCAATAGTCCGCGGCGCTCGCGATTTTGCCATCGACGATCGACTGCGTAAGCCTGTCGAGCTCGGGATTCTCGTAGCTCCAGTAGTCCTTCTTCCTTCCGCCCGGCATGACCGATGCCCAGGGGGCGTAGTCGTAGGCGATGGTCATCTCCCAATACGCGTTGGTCTCGTTCGAGCCCAGACCCTCCGTGTAGACGCTCCACTGGTTCGAGGCGGGATCGGTCCGATTGACCAGCCCCGATGCCTTCGTTCGGTCGTACTCGAGTCGGTCAACTTTAATGCCCGCCTTCTCGATCTGGTCCGAGACGTAGCGGCCCACGGGCAGCCTCGAATTGGGATCGTCCGCCCTGATGACGAAGCGGATGGCGACGGGAGCCCCGTCGAAGGCCCACCATCGCGCGCCCTTCGACAGTCTTCCCGCGAGCTCAGGCAGCGCTGCCGCCTCCCGCATGGCGGCGTCGATGTCCGCGAGGGCCCGCGCCTCGTTGCCGCCCGCGGTCATGCCCTGCTTCGCCGCGACGAGGCTGAAATGCGAGGCGTTGGGGAGTCCGGGAACGACCGGGGTGAACATCGGCACTCCCGCGCCTCCGAAAACCTCGTCGACTATCCGCTGCCTATTCACGAGCCAATTGAGGGCGTAGCGGATCTTCCGCATCGCGAGAGGGTTGAACTGGGCCCTGCCAGAGGCGTCGAGCCTGGCGTCTGTAATATAGGGAGCTTTGTCGGGATAGGGATTGACGAGGAGGCCGAGGTAGCTTGCCCCCGACACCGAGTAGACTTCGAGCTTGGACTGCACATCCGCCGGAAGTCGATTGAAGACGTTGCCCGCCGTGCCGTAGTTCCAGATGTCGCTCTTGCCGGCGGCCACGTCCATAAGTCCGAGATCCTCCTGGGACCTGGCGTTGAACAGGATCTTGTCGACTATCGGACCCGTGGTCTGGGCGGCGACAGCGCTCGAAAGCGCGAAGGATAGCAATATGGCCAGTGAGGCTTTCGTCATCGTGATTCTCCTTGAATGCCGTTCGCAGAATGCGCTGCGGAATCAGCTGGGTCTCTTGCCCCTGCAGCCCGTCCATCTTCCATCCGGGGTGAAATAATATTTTAACCTAAGCCTGGACGTGACCTCCGCCAGTCGATACTCCCGGTCGTCGATCCCATCCGCCGATGGCCGGGGGCCCTCGTTGTCTAGGACCGCCTCGAGGACCTTTCTGAGGGCCTTGAAAGCGCTCATTCCAGCTCCTTGGTCACCTCGATGGCGGCTATCGTGCCGTCCGCCACAGCCGTGGTGATCTGCCGGTAGTGCTTCGCGTTCACATCCCCCGCCGAGAATACGCCCGGAACGTTCGTACGCATCCTCGAGTCGGCTTCGATGTAGCCCCATTGATCGGTCTTGAGGCTGTCGCCGAAGATTTCTACGTTCGGGGTAAAGCCGATGAAGATGAACACGCCGTGAGCCGGCAGCTCCTCGACCTCGCCGCTCAGGTTGTCTTTGACGACGACGCCCATTTCAAAGGGCGCGTATTTCTTGATTTCGCGGACCTCGCGGTCGAGGAGGAATTTTATGTTAGGCTGAGCGAGGACCCTCGTCTGGGCCTCTTTGTTCGCTCGCAGCTGCGACGACCTATGGACGATCGTGACCGTCCTGGCGAACTTCGCGATGAACAGGGACTCTTCCACGGCAGAATTGCCGCCCCCTAGCACGATCACGTCCTTGCCGTCGTAGTATTTGGCGTCGCAGGTGGCGCAATAGCTGATACCGTTGCCGCGATACTCCCTCTCTCCCGGGACGCCGAGCGGCTTGGGCTGGGACCCTGTCGCGATGATGATCTTCTTGGCCCTGATGGTCTCGTACCCGTCCACGCGGATCGATTTGTTCTCGAGGTCGACCTCGTCGATCTCCACCGCGGCGCGGAATTTCACGCCGTTGGCCTTGGCCTGCTCCGTCATCTGGTGGCTCAGCTGATAGCCGTTCATGGCCTCGATGAAACCGGGGTAATTTGAGACCTGGTGGGTCGTGGCCACGTAGCCGCCGGGCAGCGCCACGTCGACGACCAGCGTGTCGATGTGCGCCTGCGCGAGGTAGATGCCGGCAGTGAGGCCAGCGGGGCCGCCGCCAAGGATGAGGGCCTCGGTCTCGGTCGTTGCAGGCTCGATCCTGGCGTGGATGTCGAGCGTTTCTGCTGCAGGGATCAGCGCGTCCAGGTTTCTCATGATGGAGCTGCGCGTGATGGCGCCCGAGAGCCTATCGCCCACGCGCTTCCCGTCCTTGAAGAACAGGAGGGTTGGGCTACCCGTCACGTCCAGGCTCGTGGCCAGATCGCGGTTCGCCTGCCTGAAGATCTTGACGAACTTGACCCGATGGCCGTACAACTCGCTCAAGGGCTCGAATTTCGTGGCCAGGTTCTCGCAGGGCGGGCATTCCGTGGAATAGAAGTCTACGATGGCGCTCCCCTCTCCGAGGACTTTTTCCGCAAACGAATCAGCGCCTATCTCTGTTATGGTCGAAGATGCCGTCATGAGGATAATGTAAGCGGAATTGCGCCTCGGGTAAGTGACCTAAGTCACGCTAGGATCGGGAATCGTCGGGGGCATTCGTCGACTAGCCGGATCCCCTGCGTCAACCGACCGCCTTACCCATGACGAGGCCCGCGACGAGGATGCCCAGGACGATCGCGGTTATCGCGACGTACTGCCAGTCGCCTTCCTCGGCGAAGGCGACGATCGACACGGCGACTCGCATGAAGGGCGTGGCGATCAGGGTCAGCAACCCGAGAGAGATGATCGAGGCCGGATCGAGCGAGAGGAGGCCTGTGATGAGAGCCGCGAGGCTACGCGGATAGGGGATGGTCGCGTCTATTCGCGTCCCGTCCAAGCCGAATCCTCTCGACGCGAGGACGATCAAGCCAAGGCAGATGATCGAGGCGCTCGCTATCACGCCGGTCCGGAGCATGAAGCTGACTACCCGCTCTACCGACCGCGGGGGCCTGGAATCTCGCATTCCCTTCGAGTTCATTCGCCTAGCCCCGGGCGCCCGGCCCGAAGGCGCGAACGAGCATCTGTATCGCGATGAAGGCGATCACGACGAAAAAGGCGAGGCGCAGGCTCAGGCCCTTTATCCTTGGGAGGATGCGGGCCCCGAAGAGCGATCCGGCGAGCACGCCGAGGGCGACCGGCGCCGCGACGAAGGGATCGATGTCGCCCCGCGCGAAGTAGATGCCCGCGCTCGCCGCCGCCGTGACCCCTATCATGAAATTGCTCGTTGCGGTCGAGCTCTTGATCGGCATGCCCATGACGCTGTCCATGGCCAGAACCTTGAAGGCTCCCGAGCCTATGCCGAGGAGGCCGGAGGCGAGGCCCGCGACGTACATGATCGCGGCCCCGAGCGGCACGCGGCGGAGACGGTACTCTACGATCCGGCCGCGCGCGGGGTCGAAGTAGGATCCATCGAGGCGCAGGGCCTCGGTGATCCTTCCGCGCGCCGCGGCGGTCGGTACGTCAGGAGCCGTGGCGCGGCCGCGTAGCTCGGATAAGATCCGCGCTCCGGAAGGCACCAGTGAGTATATTAGTACAAGGCCGAACAAGAAATAGAGGATGGACCCAGCGAGGAGCCCGACGAGCAGCGCGCCCGAGATGGAGCCGAGGGCGGTCAATATTTCGAGGAACATCCCGACCCTGATGTTCGCCAGCCGGTCCCTGACATAGGCGGCCGCAGAACCGCTCGAGGTGGCGATCACCGCAATGATGGAGGCCCCGGCCGCCGTCCTGAAATCGATGTGGAGGAAGAGGGTCATGACGGGGACGACGATGATCCCCCCGCCGAGCCCTAGGAGGGAACCGGCAGCGCCGGCGAGGAGGGATGCCCCGAGAAGTTGCGCGAATTGAGAGAGGAAAAGCCCCATAAGCTGTAGTATAGCTGCGCGATCCCGGAGCGATCCAATATCAATTACGGAAGGGACGCTACCCTGGCGATATGCCCTGGCTTGGGGCGGG
>JANYKC010000047.1 GCA_025358255.1 Spirochaetaceae bacterium | reverse complement strand
GCTCAGGTATTTAGTTTGAAGGGCGACTCGTATCGGATGAAAGAAAGGCTACGCGTCGGGGCCGTTGGCTTCGATTGATGACAGGAAAGCGGCAAAATCTCGTCGGCGAAAACCGGCAAATTGAAATCGGCGTTGACAATGGCGAGGGCGTGTTCGATGGAGTCGCCCTCGGTGATGGCCCCTTTGACATCGGAAAAATCGACCACATAGCCGCCCTCTTCAGGTATCAGCCGGCAGAAGTAGACCATCGTCATTTCCTTTTTATGCCCGCATCCTTCAAGATCCGATGCAGTGTTCCATTTTTCAGGTCCTTTGATCCATGCAATGGCACAGAAATGCTGCCCCAACCTGGTTTGCTGAGGATGTGAAGGGACCCCGTGATCCGATCGAGGTTCCAGCCGTTCCGCATAAGGACAAGGATGACCTCCTTGCCGGTCATGTGTCAACACACAATATATATGTTGTGTTAAAGATACGACGGCGAGGAGATTGTGTCGGGACAACAGCGCGCGGGATGAGCATGCTTGCTTCCTGCGGCAATTCACGCGCGCGGATTCAGCAAGCGCTTGAAAGGGCTCTAAAGAAAACGCCGGTAATCGCAGTGGAGGACAGCCGCCAGCTTTTTAGCTGTCGCCTTCCCAATGGGGCGTTTGTCATGTTCCATGCCCGAAAGATGGGCGGCCGGGATCCCGGTCAGCTCGGATAGTCGGGCCTGGGTCATTCTCGCGTTGTCGCGGTAGACGCGAAGGCCTGACCCCGGCGACAGTCCACTGACCAGCGTATCGAACCAGGGACTCCCGCGGATGCTTTCAAATTCGTCGTCATCGTCCTCAGGGAGCCCGGAGACACGCAATTTCGGGAATTCGCGCTTGAGCACATCGAGAACCACCGCGGTCCCGGTTCCGCTGATCTCAACCTCAATACGGTGCGCCTTCTCGACTACCAGCATAATAGACCTCCACCAAAAGGGTTCCCGATTGGCTCTGCCAGCATGCAACCCATTTTTCGGAAAGATGGCAATGATAGGTTTCGGAGCCGAGCTTCGAAAAATGCGGCCAGTCTGGAATGACAGGGCCACAACGCTCAAGGTCAAGCAGAAGGTAGGCGAATTTCTTCTGGATATATGCCGGCATCTTGCCAATATCCTTTTTGGCCCGCTTCTTTACTCTGACATCGTACCTCATTGCAATGTTACCAAAAAATAGTAACATTGTCAAGTGATGCTACAGATCCCGAGTCATACCGGTATAGCTTTGCGTTTGCCAGCTTTTTCACATGGCCTCCTGCGCCGAGAACGCGCAGGAAGCTGTCGAACGCTTGACCCTGCCTACGACGTATCGTCGCATTGCCCGAACTCATGAGGGCTGCATCGGAGGCGCCGGCCAGCGATCCTTCGCCTTAAAGCGGGGACCTACAAGCATCCCGGAAAAACCTCAAGCACCTCCCCGGCGGCGCAGGCCCGTGAAGGCCGACCGTATGACGCCGAAGGAACCGATGGCGGCGCCTGCCACGATGAGGGCCATCGCTATCCCCGCGAGAGGCGACAGCTTCTTGCCGCCGAGGAGGACGAGGTTCAGCGTGGACAACAGCGGCGTGAGGTAGGAGAGGGCGCCGATCACCCGGGGGTCGCCCCGCTTCAGGGCCGCGTCCCATGCGTAAAAGGCCCCGCCCATCGGCCCGAGGCCCAAGAGCGCGAGGAAGAGCCAATCGAGGGCCTGGAGCGAGGGCGCGGGCGTCCCCGGATAGGCAATTCGACCGAGGAAATACACGCCGAGCGACAGCATCCCGGAAGCCAGGCAGAAGCCGCCCACCGCGCCGGTGGGGAAGGGAGGCAGCCTCTTGGTGAGGAGGGAGTAGGAAGCCCAGGCCAGGGCCGCCGCCGCCGCGAGGAGATACCCAGGCAGGTAGGCGCTGTCCGCCTGGACCCTCCCGCCGCTCACGATGAGGACCGCCCCGGCGAGCCCCAGGACGGCTCCCACCACGTGCAGGGGACCAAGCTTGAATCCCCGGAGGAATATGGGCGAGAGGAGGACGATGAGGAGGGGCCAGAGGTAGTTGATGAGGTTGACCTCGACCGCGGGCGCGATACGGAAGGCCGCGAAAAGGAGGGCGTGGTAGCCGAATATGCCGCCGACGCCGACCGCGAAGGTCCGGAATGGCACCCGCCATTCCCTCGCCCTGAAAAGCCCGACAAGGCCGCCGATACAGAGCGCAATGCCGACCGCCAAGAAGGGGGGCAGGGCGTTCACCCGCGAATTCAGGAAGGCGAGGCTGCTCCAGACTAGTATCGAGAGCAAGGCGAGGAGCATGGAGGCCATATCGCCGAATGATACGGGCACGCCCCGCCCCTGTCCATCCACGTAGCAGGCACGCTGGAGGCCGAAGGCAGGGGGAGCCGCGGCGGGCCAGGCCCTTCCCCGCGAGTCGAACGCGCGAAGCTTCCTCAAAAAGCGGCGCCTAGCCCACGGCCGTTTTCAATGGTTGAACCCGGCCAACCGATCCGCATGCGAGGCAGGGCGGCGGGCGGCGGGCGGCGCGGAAAAACTGGGGGCCGAGCGAAGCGGGCGGCCCCCTTCCTGTGCGCGACAGGACCCGCCCTGGACCGCATCGAAACGGTTCAAGCGGGCCCCTCGCGTGGAAAAAGCCCTAGGGGGAGCGCTCCCCCTTTTATGCCTACTTATGCCTACTTTGCCCGTTCGATGAAGGTCCCATCCCTGGTGTCCAGGTTGATCCTGGTGCCGATGTCGCAGAAAAGGGGCACGCTGACCTCGATGCCGGTGTCGAGGGTCGCGGGCTTGAAGGTCTTTCCGGAGGTGTCGCCCTTCATGCCGGGCTCGCAGTAGGTGATGGTGCGCACGACGGCGATGGGCAGGACCATGCCGACGGGTTTTCCTTCGTAGAAGGTCACGGTGACGAGGACATCGTCTTCGGGGGTGATGTAGCCGGCGTTGTCGCCCATGTCTTCCTTCGTGAGTTCGTACTGCTCGAAGGTGGTCTGTTCCATGAAGACGTAGGTCTCGCCGTCGATATAGGAGAGCTTCATCTCGAGGTGGTCGAGGTCGACTTCCTCGAATTTCTCGCCGGAGTCGAGGCCAAGGTCCATGGTCTGGCCGGTCACGATGTTCTTGACGCGGATCTTGGTGACCATGCCGGCGCGGCCGCCCTTCTGGCCGAGCATGCGCTGGACGACGAGGGCCTCGTTTCCTTGCTTGAAAACGGTGCCGGTACGGAGCTGGGAAGTGACTAACATGGGTATTCCTCACGTGACAATGAAGTCAAGGTGTTCCGCCGCTCGGGGGCGGTCCCGGCTCCGGAAGGAAACCGAGGCCGGTATCCTACACCAAAAGGGGCGGAAGGTCATCCGGGGGGGCAGGCGCGCTGCCGCCCCCATCTGGCTTACTTCGCGCGCTCGATGAAGCTGCCGTCGCGGGTGTCGAGGAGGATCTTGGTGCCGATCTCGCAGAAAAGCGGCACGCCCACCTCGATGCCGGTGTCGAGCGTGGCCGGCTTGGAGGACTTGCCTGAGGTGTCGCCCTTGATCCCCGGTTCGCAATAGGTGATGGTGCGCACGACGCCGGTGGGGAGGGTCATGCCGACGGGCTTCCCCTCGAAAAAGGTCATTTCGACGATGACATCGTCATCCGGCGAGATGTAGCCGGCGTTGTCCCCGAGGTCTTCCTTGGAGATCTCGTACTGCTCGAAGCTCGTCTGCTCCATGAAGACGTAGGTGTTGCCGTCGATGTAGGAGAGCTTCATCTGGAAGAGGTCGAGGTCGACCTCCTCGAATTTCTCGCCGGAATCGAGGCCCACGTCCGAGGTCTGGCCCGTGAGGAGGTTCTTGACCCGAAGCCGTTTGACCATGCCGGCGCGGCCGCTCTTGACGCCGAGCATGCGTTGGACGACGAGGATGTCGTTGCCCATCTTGAAGACCGAGCCGCCGTGGATCTGGGAAGTTGTCAGCATGGTAATTCCTCACGGGAGAGCGATGAATGTCGGGCTTGTGGCCGCTGATGGCGCCAGCCCTATGGGGGGGCGCCGGAACGCCTCTTCACAGGTTGGGCCCGATATGAGGGGAGTCTATACGATTTCGCGCAAGAAAGTCAGGAGGTGGCGCGCAAGGTCGCCGTTGGCGATGAGGGAGTCGGAAAAGGCCTGGTAGCCGGCTTCCAGCCCTGCCCAGCCGGAAAGGAGGGGGAAGAGGTTTTCCGTTCCGCAGGTGTCGGGGCCGTCCGTCTGGCGATCGTTGAAGGCGAGGTGGAGGGCTTCGACGCGCTTGAAGTCCTCCTCGTCCAGGAAGGGTCGAAGGCGATCCAGGAAGGCCCGGACCTTGACAAGGTGGTGCCTCGAAGATTGTGGGTAGGCCTGCCAGAGGAAGGGGCGGCCAGAGAGGGAGGCGCGCGCCCAGGACTCCTCGCCACGGACAATGGCGAAATCGGAAGCCAGGAGGACTTCGTCCCAGGTTTCCTGGGCGAGGAAGGGCAGGGCGAGGACAGGGAAGGGCCTTCCTTCGGCCTCCCAGGCGTCCAGGAAGCAGGCTTGGCTCTTGCCCGCCGCGGCCAGGGCCAGGAGGGGCTTTGCGCGGTTCCAGGCCGCAAGGTCGGCCACGATCCGCGAATAGTCGCGTTCGTAGCTGAATACCGTGCACCAGAACCGGTTCTCGTCGCCCGCGGCCAGGCGGAGGCCCGAGGCGGCGGCGAAGGCCCGCCTGGCCGCGGAGCAGTCCTGTGCCGCGGACTCGTCCGAGGCCTCGTCCGAGGCCTCGGACGAGGCCGCGGACCAGCGTTCGCGGGCTTCCACGAAGACGCGGTCCAGGATGAGGCCCCCCGTCCTGGAGGTGAAGCCGGGCATGAAGATGCGCTTGGCCACGAGGGGAGAGCGGGTGAGGGAGTCCATCCGGTGGAAGTCGTCGGCCCAAGGTTCGGCGCAGAGGTATTCGAGGTTGACGATGAACCGTTTCCCGGGTCGACCCGGGTCGAAGAGGAGTTCCTCGAACCAGTCGGGCCTGCCGCAGGCAAAGCTCTCGATCACCAGGCGCGGCGGCGGATCGCCGCAGGCGGCAAGGGCGGCTCGATGGTCTCCCCCGGCGTCTGTGTCCCAGCGGACCACCGTCCAGCCCAGCGCCTCCTGGACGGGCACTCTCGCGTCAATCGCCGGGCAGAGGGACCGGAAACTGCCGAGGTCATCGACGATGAGGCGCAGCTTGAGAGCGGGTTCGAGGTCGCACAGTGCCCGGGCGAGACGGTAGACGACCCCGATGTCGCCGAAGTTGTCCACGACCTTGCAGAGGATGTCCATGACCGGGAGGGGAGCGTTCAATCAGGCTCTCCGGCCGCCCCGACGGCGAGTTCGCGCCCGCAGGCGGGGCAGCGATGCCGGCCCGGCCTCAGGACACGGAGGCGCCGCCGGCAACCAGGGCATTCGATGAAGCGGGGAAAGGCGGCTTGGGTCTTGAGGTAGGCAAGGGCTTCCGTCAGGTCGGGCTTGAGCACATGGTCTTGCTCAAGGTGGAGCTTCTGGAACACCTCGCGAGTCACCGAGTTGAGGCTGGAAAGGACAATATCCCCTCCACGCGACCTGGCCTCCCCGCGTATCCGGCGGAGGGAGTCGATGAAGTGGCTCGAGACGCAGCGGATCTTGGATAGGTCGACGACGAGTCGGGTGTAGCCAGAGGCCAGGGCTCCGTGTGCGCTCCTGTTGAAGCCGCCAAGGTTCTCCATGTCGACGCCGAGGGGGCTCGGGGACAGGAGGAGGTAGTCGGCCGCCACGGGGAGCTTGCGCATCACGAGACCGTCGTGGACAGTCAGGATCGGGGTTTTTCTGCCTTCATCGAAGCCCTGCTCGGGCCGGTTCGCGTTTTTTTCCATGGTTGCCTGAAGGATAGGAAGGCAGGGGGACGATGGCAAGTACCTCTGAATTGAGGAAAGGGATATAATCGCGCCGGCTGGGCGCTGACCTGGCCACGGAGGTCCCGTGACACCGACCGCGATCCTCGCCCTGTATATCGCCCTGGTCCTTCTGGACCTCGGATGGGGCATCTTCCTCACTGCCCTCAACTATCGCAATGTCCGCGCCCATGAGGCAGCGGTTCCCGAGGCTTTCCGCGGGACGGTAAGCATCGAGGAGCAACGCAAAGCCTCGGCCTACTCCCTGGCCAAGATGCGCCTTGGCTTCGTGGAAAGCCCCTTCATGACGGCCCTTACCCTGATCGCAGTGGCCACCGGGCTCTTCGGCATCCTCGACGCAGGCGTCGCCGGCTTCACGACCTCGGTCTTTCTCCGTGGCGCCTTGTTCCTCGGGGCTGTCCTTTTCGCATCCGCCGTCCTTTCCACGCCCTTTTCGCTCTACGCCACCTTCAGCCTGGAGAGGCGCTTCGGCTTCAATACGACGGGTTTCAGGACCTGGGCCATCGACACCCTCAAGGGCGCCGCCCTCTCCCTCGTCCTCGGCCTGCCCATGCTCTGGATCCTCTTCGCCTTCATGGACGCCGCGGGAGGCCTCTGGTGGCTCTGGGCCGCCTCAATATTCTCCCTTCTCAGCATCGTCCTTTCCCTGGTCTATCCCTTGCTCATCGCCCCGCTGTTCAACAAATTCACGCCCCTGCCGGAAGGGAGCCTCAAGGACCGAATCGGGGAGCTTTCGGACAGGCTCGAGTTCCGCACCAGCGGCATCTTCGTGATGGACGGCTCGAAGCGCTCCCGACATTCCAACGCGTATTTCACGGGCCTTGGTGCGGTCAAGCGCATCGTCCTGTACGACACCTTGGTCTCGTCCATGGGCGAGGACGAGGTCCTGGCCGTCCTGGCCCATGAGATAGGCCACGAGAAAAAACGCCATGTCCTGAAGATGACGGCCGTTTCGGTGCTGTTTTCCTTCCTGGGATTCTTCGCCCTCTCCCTCCTCATGGAGTGGACTGCGCTCTATGCCGCCTTCGGTTTCGCCGCCGGCGAAGCCGAAGGTGGTGTCGTGCGGCAGTCCCGCGAGGCCATCCTCCTCATCTTCGGCCTCATATCGGGACCGGCCACCTTCTTCCTCACGCCGCTTCTCTCGCTCTGGTCACGGAGGCACGAATACGAGGCCGACCGTTTCGCCGCGCAGGCGGTCGGCGCGGCTCCACTTGCCAGCGCCCTCCTCCGCCTCAACCGCGAGAACGCCTCGAACCTCTCGCCCCATCCCCTGTATTCCTTCTGGTACTATTCCCATCCGGCCCTCGCCGAGCGCCTTGCGGCCATTGGTCCCGACGCAGTCCGGCAGGAGGCGGAAGGGAAAAAGGGCAAGGGATGAAGTGGGGCGGACTGACGGGATGGGCGCTCCGGACAGGCCCCCGCATGCAGGGTAGGTAAAGGCCGCGTGGCTTCCCGGCTGGCCTCGCGGCGCTCGCCGAAAGGGGCGAATTCCCAAGGCAGGTCCTGGCGCGCCTGCCCAAGGCCGTCGTGGCCTATGTCATGTGCGTCGTGGCGATCGCCGCGGTCCTCAACGTGTAGCCCGATGCGACCATCGAGGCATCGATCCAGGAGGAGGTCAACGTCTTCATGATGGGGCCACGGCCGGCGGGCTGCAAGGGCAGGCCCGCCGAGGAAAGGCTGGCCATGATCGCCTCGCGCCGCCAGGTCCACGGCCTTGGCCCGGCGGTTCTCCGAGGCCCTCGGCAACAGCCTCGTCCCCTTCGGCCGCCTCTCCTCGGTGCCTGCGCCCGAGGGTCTTGTCGCGCGTTTCCTCCGCCACGCCTCCTGCCTTGTCTTGCCCGCCTCCGCGATAGCTTTCATCCGGGCCTGGGGTGTCGCATTCATGACCCGGGCCATCGTCATCCTGCAACTCCAGGAGGACTACGTGATGGCTGCGCGCGCCCATAGCCTCTCCGAACGCCGCGTCATCCACGGCTTGGTTAGTGTCCCGAACCTTCGGGGAAAGAGATATTGTCAATAGTTGTGGATTGGATTTCTGGACATTCCCCCGGTCAGGCCACCGCATCTTTAACCTGCTCACCATTCACGAACTTTATTCCCACCTCGACGAGGTGGATCAGCGCGAACCCGGTCAATTTCCTCCAG
>JANYKC010000041.1 GCA_025358255.1 Spirochaetaceae bacterium | reverse complement strand
CCCCAGGACCCGCCCTCTTCCGCCTTAAATAGGCCGAGGAGGCGCAAAAAAACCCAGGGCCGCCGCCGCTATTCTTGTCCGATCGCCGCTGTGCTATACTTTCGCCCCGATGAGGTTCTTGAAAAAGCTCGCGCCTTTCGCGGTGATCATCGCCGCGGCAGCCATTCTCCTCTACCTCCCGGACATCGGTCCGGAGCGTTATACGGACCTTGCGGGCTACTTCAAGACGGAGCTGCATCGCCAGGCCTATCGGGGCTATGTCGTCGCTGTGGTAGAGGACGGCTCCGTCCTCTACGTGGACGCCTTTGGGAAGGACGGGAAGGGCTCCGCGCTCTCCGTGGATACGCCCCTCCTCCTGGGCTCGGTGAGCAAGACCTTCACTGGCCTTGCCTCCCTTTCCCTGGTCCGCGAAAAGCTGCTTTCCGTGGACACGCCGGTCATCGATTACCTGCCATGGTTCTCGATCGGCGCCGGGGGGCCGGCGGCCGGCGGCACGCCCATCACCCTGCGCCATCTCCTCTCGCACACGACGGGCGTGTCGGACCGCAGTTTCGACGATGTCCATGCCTTCGAGCCCGACCTTGAGTCCGCTGTGCGCCACCTCGCCCTGGCCCGGCCCGAGGAGGCTCCCGGCCTGCGCGAGCGCTACCTCGACACCGATTACCAGGCGGCGGCCCTTGTCCTCGAGAAGGCCACGGGCCTTTCGTTTTCCGACATGGTGTCCCTTCGCATCTTCAGGCCACTGGGCATGACGAGGAGTTCCACCCAGGCCGACAAGATAAAGGCCGCCTTGCCCATCGGTTCCGGGTGCTTTTTCGGGGCTAGCATCCCGAGGGCGGAGGTAGTCCCTCCTTTTGGCGCGCCATCCGGCTATATCGTCTCCACGGCCATCGACATGTCACGCTACCTGGCCTACCTTGCGGGGCCGGAAAAGCTTCCGCGCACCCCGGTCACCGCCCGCGACCTCCATCTCCTGTTCGAGCCCCTTGTACCCACGTCCAGGTACTCCTGGGGATGGCGGATCGAGGGCACAGGCAAGGAGCTCGCGGCGGTACATGCTGGCTCCCTCACCGGCTTTTCCTCGAGCATCAGCCTGTGGCCCGGGAAAAAAGCGGGACTGGTGATCCTTGCGCCCCAGAACAGCCTTCTCCTCTCCATGGTCGCCATGCCTGCCCTTACCGAAGGCGCGCGGCACATCATCATGCAAGGCCAGGCAGACAAGCCCTTTCCACTTGTCCGGCTATATATGCTCCTTGGGATCATGGCTGCCGTCCATCTCCTTGTCCTCACCTTCCAGACTGGCCGTGCCTTGGGCTGGGCGCGCGATGCCCGCTGCCGGGCTGAAGCCTCGGGATCGAATGGCCCGATCCGCTTCGCCGCAGCCCAGACCATCACCGGCATCCTCGCGCGCATCGCCCTCATCGCCCTCGCGCCCTACCTTCTCGGGCAGGTTTTCGGACGGGAAGTCTCGTGGTCGACCGCCTTCTCACTCGAACCGGGCTTGGCCGCCTGGTTCATGGCGGTCACGGTCCTCGGCTCGCTCAGGAACGCGGCGCGGCTCGCCTGGCTCCGGGGAAGGGGCTGAGACATGAAGACCGCCGCCGATACCCCCCACGGGCCAGGGGCAAGGACGGCCTTCACGATCGTCGCGGGTATCCTTGCGCTTGGTGCCGCACTGGGGCTTTTCTTCGGCGTGAGATCCCTCTTCGCCGGAGGGAGGCTTTTCGAAAAGGACGTGAGCGAGCGCTTCGTCGTCTATATCGAAGGCCTTCGCCCCGCGGGCAAGCTGGTCCTCCTCGAAGGGACCCAACGCTACACGGCCTCGAGGGAATTCACCGCGCGCATCCTCGCCGTCGTCCGCGTGGACGCGAGGATCGAGCTTTCGGCGATCGCGGACACGGCATATTTTGTCGACCTCTCCGATCCGTCGAAATGGAAGGCCTCCTGGTCGCCGAGGACGAAAAAGCTCCGCCTCCATGCGCCTTCTCCCGACCTCCTGCCTCCGGCGGTTCGCACGGACAGCATCGAGGTGCGCACCGAAGGCGCGAACCTCCTCAGTTCCGCGGTTTTCCGGCTCAAGAAGGAAGCGGAGACGATGAAGTCCGAGCTGTCGCGCGACATGCTCGCGCAGGGCAGGAAGGCCCTCGCGGCCGAGGAGCTGAGGGAGCGGATAGCCGCCCGGCTCAGGGAGGTCGCCGCGACCTTCTGCGAGTCCGTCCTGTCCATCACTCCCGAGGGGATCGAGGTGGTCTTCGCCGCCGGGCCGGCGACGAGCCCTTGACCGGCCGCTTACTCGTCGATGACCTTGCGCCTCAGGATCCCTGCCGTGAGGAACCTGAAAAGGACCTTGCCTGTCCCCAGCCAAACGATCCTCGTGCCGTTGCGCCTCGCGTCCAGGATGCGCGGCACGAGCCAGGCGGCCACGGATTCCGGCCGGTCCGCGAGGATGTTGAAGAGCTTCGCGGAACGCTTCCAGCCCTCCTCTCCTTCCTTTCCGCGGTTCTGCAGGATGAAATCCGTCACCATGATGCCGGGGCTCAGTGCGCCGACCTTGAAGCTCTCCCCTGCCGCTTCCTTCGCTATCGCCCGCCAAAGGTAGGCCACTCCGCGCTTGGAGGTGCCGTACAGCGAAAGGCCGTCGATGAGGCGCCCATCCGACCCATGCCCTTCCATGAACCAGAGGAAGCCCCCGGAGGCCGCGAGCGCCGGTTTCGCGGCGCGTGCGCCGTACATGGGCCCGAGGAGGTCAATGGAGATTACGCGCTCCATCTCGCTTGCCTCCAGGTCGATGAGGCGCCCGCGTTCCTGGTTGACGCCTGCATTGTTGATCCAGTGGTCGATGCCGCCCAGGAAGGCCGTCGCCTCGGCCGCGAGGCGATCCATGTCGGCGCTTTTAGCCACGTCTCCGGCTCCTCCGCCGATCTTGTGGCCGTTGCCGTGGGCCGAAAGGTCGGATACCGCCGCCTTCACGGACTCATCTGACCGCCCGGTAATGAATACCCCGGCTCCGTGCATGAGGAACTCCGCGGCCATCGCCCGGCCGAGACCCCTGGTCCCCCCGAGGATGACGATTCTTTTTTGGCGCTGCATGTTCCCGTCTCCTTGGTCCTTTCAGTATCTTTATAGGTATGAATATAGGCAATGCTAGGCCATCGTGGCTATATAAGGATGGTGACCGGCGCGCGTGGCCGGATCCTCCAGAAAGCGCTTTCCCAAAGCGAGGAGAAGCTCTATGATGCGGCCGATCATGAACACCGATATGACGTTGATCGATGCGGAATGGCCGTATGGCAAGGCCAAGACCGCGGTCCTCATGGCCGCTGCCCACGTCCTCCGCGAACTGGGTCCGCGCTCGGCCACCCTCAAGAACATCGCCAACCGCGCGGGCATCACCGAACCCGCGATTTTCCGCCATTTCAACGGGGTGGATGGGCTCTTCGAGGGGCTCTTCTCGGTCTATGAGCGGTTTTACGGGAGCATCCTGGAGATCCTCGCGGCCGAGGAGCCCAGCCTGGACGCCTACTTCGACGTCCTCCGCAGGGTCGTGCATTTCCTCGTGTCGATCGAGGACTTCACCTACCTGGTATTCAACGCCGAGCAGGTCTTCGCCGGTTACGAGGAGCTCAAGGCCAGGTCCCTCGAGCTCAAGAAGCGCGATGAGGAGCAGTCCCTGCGCTTCCTCCAGGTCGCGAAGGACAAGCACGAGATCCGCTCCGACGTGGCCGTGGACACGGTCGCCTTCGCGGCCATGGGCGTGATCCACATGACCGTGCAGACCTGGTTGGCCGGCTCCTGTTCCTTCGATCTCGAGGGGGCCCTCGAATCGAGGCTCGCGGACGTCCTGAAGCTCGTCCGCGCCTGAGTTCCCTTAAGGCGCGGGCTTTAGCCCATGCCCTCTAGGATCCTCATGATCGCCACCGGCTTGCCGGCGAAACCGCTGCGGGTGCATACGGCTTCGCATGGCGGCTTGTCCTGCAGCGGTCCACCGCGCCTCAAGGCATCGCACCGTCCGCACGGCGAGGCTAGGCCAGTCAGGCCCTTGCCAGCCGCGATGGCCGCGCCCTTGCCGTTTCCGGCCTCCAGGCGCCGCATGACGCCGGGGATGTCCAGGGCGAAGGGGCAGGCTTTGGTGCAGGGCGGGTCTTCGCACCACTGGCAGGCCGCGGCTTCCCGCGCGGCTTCGCCGACAGGGGCGTTGCCCAGGCTGCCCCGTGGTATGATGCGCACGGCGCTGGCTCCCGCTGTGCGGGCGGCGCGGTAATCGGACAGGCCAAGGTCGCGCAGGATGGCATTGGCCGCCGAAATGCCCGACACCGTCACGGCGGGCGTGCCCGTGCCCATCACCGTGCCTTCCCCTGCCAGGTAGAGCCCCCGTGCCGCGCTATGGGCATGGGGACGGAAGAAAAGGTGCTGGCCCATGCGCTGCTTCGGACCGGCGACCGAGCCGCGCGGTTTTCCCAGGTAGCGCTCGATGGTGGCGGGGCTTCCCTCAATCCGGCTGCGCATCGCCTTCCCGAAGCCGGGCATGCGCTTTTCCACCAGGGCGAGCATGCGGTCCACTTCCCCGCGCTTGGCCTCTGAATAGGCCGGGCTCCGGTATTCGGCGTCCGTGGGGCGGGGCCAGGCGCGGAAGCTCGGACCTATTATGAAGAAAGGACAGAGGCTTTCCGGGGCCAGGCTCGGATCCTCGAGGCCCGAGAGGTAAAGGGTTATATCGCCTTCGTCGATGGCCTCGCGGTTGTCGATGAACATCTCCACCGGCATCGCATTGGCGGGCAGGGCCTCACGGAGCACCGTGCCATAGACGACAAAGCTCGGCCAGGAATCATCCATGTCCGCTACGCGCCGCTTCCAGCGCCGCGGCAGGATGTCGTCCGGATCGAGCTGGGCGGCCAATTGCCTGACGGCGCCGGTGAAGAGCACCGCGTCGGCCCGCAGCGTCTCCCCTGAGGCCAGCCGGACCCCCAGGCGGCGGGAATTGCCCGTGTCGGAAGCCCGCGTCGCGATGGCCACGACCCTGTCCCTATAGCGCATGGCTCCACCTGCGGCCTCGATGGCTTTCTCGAGCCGCGCCGCGAGGGCCATGGGGGAGCCCGCGGGATAATATGAGCCGCCCTCATGGTTGTCCACGAACATGGTCGCCGCCAGGATGGCCGGAGTCTCGTGCAGGGTCGTGTAGCAGTAGGTCGAGGTCAGCTTGTCGAAAAACCGCCGCGCGGCCGGATTCCTGACAAAGGGACGGAGGAGGGATTCCGCGTTGCTGGCCATGAGGCTGATGGCCCGAAGGTGGGCAAGGGGCGCGGCGAGGAAGCGGCGACCGCCCTCCAGTTTCGACATCTCGGTCGGGGCCTCGAAAACGACGACTTTCGAGATGACCTTGTCGTAGATCTCGCGTATCGAGGCGTAGAACCGCCCCAACTCCCCGCGCGCATCGGGGAAGAGCCTTCCTAGCTCGTCCAGGAAGCGCTCCTGGTCGGGCCAGAACACCACCGAATCGTGCCCGTAGCTGAGGCGATACAAGGCCTCGTGGCGATAGAGGTCGATGGATTCGCCGAGCTCCTCCATGAGCCACCTATGGGGATTGAAGCCCCGTTCGCCGAAGCCGAAAAGCATCGCCGCCCCGAGGTCGTAGGTCACGCCCATGCGCCTGAAGGCCGAACAGGAGCCTCCTGGCCTGTCGCCGCCCTCTATGACGGTGACCGCGAGCCCGCGGCGGGCCAGGAGGGCCGCTGCCGTCATGCCGGAAAGGCCCGCGCCGACGATGATCACACTTTGTTGTGCTTTCATGGGAACCCTAGGATAGGATCAAGGCGGATGTCGCGCAAGCTCCCGGTGCCGGAATGCTCAGCCCGCCGTCTCGGCTCGCTGCCAGTCCCTGATCTGCGTGAGCTTTTCCATGGAGTCGGAGGAGGATGCGGTGGGCAGGAGCCTCTCGATCGCCGTGATGAGGCCGCGCGCGAAGGCCCTTCCCGCGTCCTCGATCTCGCGGCGGGGGAGAAGTATCATCGCGTCCAGGGCGTCGAGGACGTTGCGCTGCTCCTTCTTGGTGAGGAGACCGAGTATGCGCTCGTGGGCCTCCGGCTCCATGCCCTGCATCGCCATGGCAAGGAGCCGGGCCTCGACATTGCGGAGGAAGGTCTTGAGGGGCTTCTCGTCCATGCCCAGGACAACCCTCGTGATCTCCGCGATGAAGTCAGGATCTCCGTAGAGCTCCTCTTCGCCGTTGAGCGCGAGCTCTCCGCCGTCTGAAAGGCCCTGGACTATGTCCGTGAAAGCCGATTGGGCCTGGGATATCTCCTCGCTCGAGAGGCGTCCCCTGAGCCAGAGCGCGTCGTCGGCGAGTATGGCCCCGCCCAGCGAGCCAAAAACGGGGGCGGCGAGATCGATGCTTTCCTGCGGACAGCCGGCAAGGGCGGCCGAAGCGAGGGATCGTCCACCCGCCCGCATGGCACGCTCCAGTCCGAGACCCCGCTCGTGGCCTCCTGATTCCGAGGCCAGGCTCCTCACCACGTCGGGCATCTCCCCGGGTACGAGGAGTGGCTGGCTCTTGCGCTTCCTGCGCTTGATGCGCTCAAGCATCCAAGCGCCCGCTTTCTCGTAGTATTCCGGACCCAGGAAGGCCGTCGTGCGGCGCAAGTTGATGAAAGGATGCTCGCGGGCGATCATGGACAGGAGCCCTTTGCGCACCATGCCGAGTTCCAGCCGCGTGCCCGCGTCGAGGTCCCTGAACACCGGGTCGAGGTCGAATGCCTGGTCCAGGGACTCCGCGTCCCCGCCTTCCGCGAGTATGTCCAGGCCGAAGGCGAGGGTCTTCCTCCGCTCCGCCTTGGCCGCGGCAGCGAGGCTGTTGGCCCGCTTGCGGCCCGAGCCGTCGTCCGCACGGACTGCCTCTGCGATCAAGGCCATCCTGCAGGCAAGCTCGAAGAGGGCGTCCTTTTTCTGCCGTGACACGGGAGCGGCCTTCCAGCGGCCCCAATCCGCGTTCAGGAGGGTCGCGATCACGGCGCGCTCGCCTCGAGCTCCTGGAGGGCGGCCAGTGCCCGGTCCGCCCCGTAGTAGGCCACGAGCTTGCGGACCATGAGGGCGGGCTCGTCCCCCTCCGCCAGCGCCAAGAGGCCCTCGATGGTCACGCAGGCGCGCAGGAAGGGCCAGCCCTTCTCATCGGAGGTCAGGAGGTAGGTGCACAGGATGTCCTCGAGGGGTTCGCCTGCGAGGCCCTCCCCGACGAGCCTGAGGCCGATCTTGAACAGGGGATCCTCGATGGCGGCTATCTCGGCCTCAAGGGCCTGGAAACCCTCGCGGCGCGACTTGCGCGACAGTTCGACTAAGCGCCGCAGCAAGGGGCCGAGTGCCCTCTTGTCCTCGTCGCCGCAGGTCATCCTGCGCGAGAGTTCGGCGCTCCATCTGATCATGCAAGCCTCCTCATAGATGTCTCAATAATATACGCAAGGGAAGCCCGGTTTCAAACCGCCGGGGCCTTTGTCCGACGTATTGTCGCGATTTTATCGGCGATCCTGGCGACGCCCGCCAGCGCGAAGGCTCCGCCATAGAGGGCGGCGGGGATGAATGCGACCTCGTAGATTTTCCCGAAGCCCCGCTGCGAGTACAGACCGAGGACGAGGGCGGCGTAAAGCGCCAGCACCAAGGCATAGGCCCAGCGGGGCATCTTGAGCGAATACTGCCCGGTGAAGGCGAACATGAAGAGGAATCCCGTGGTGAACATGATCCAGTTGCCTTCACGGCCGGTGAAGGCGAAGCCGTTTATGCCCGCGTCCTGGCCCAGCAGGGCCTTCTGGATGGCGATGAGGGGACCGTGCAGGCCCACCATCAGCTCGAGCACGGCAAGCCAGGGCAGGGAAAAGTGGATTTCGGTGTTCGCGAAGGAGAGTTGGATGAGGAGGAGGAACATATAAAAGAAGCCGATGAGGAGGCCGAACTGGCCTTCTGTGGGATGGAACCAGAAGGTGTAGATGAGGGCCCATGAGATGTAGAGCGAGTGCCATTTGTTGGTCCAGACCCAGGCTTCGCGCTTCCATGCGATCTTCCTGCCAAGGAAAAGCCCCCTCTGAGGCGCGAGTTGGTAGAGGATGATGACCAGCATGATGATGACCGAGAACTGGCTCGACCAGACGGGGACGTCCTGCGCGAGGCCATCGTACCAGAGCTGGGTCTGGAGGATGTGGAGGAGGATGAAGAAGGCATTCGTGGCCAAGGCCGCGATGTTGAGCCTGGAGAGCTTGCCTGGGTGCGCTTTCTCCTTCATCATCAGGATGACGATGAAAAAGACGGACACCTGGTGGAGGGCGTAGCCGATCCAGGGCGTGATATGCGAAAGCAGGCTCCGGTTGGCGGGCACTGTCTGCCAGAAATACCAGGCCGCGCCCTTGTCCGGCAGGTGGGGAACCGCCATGAGCAAGGGTTCGAGGGCCCAAACGAGGGCGGTCAACGCCGCGGCGCCCGCGATGGACCACGAGAATGCGGCGCCCGCTTGGTTTTTCTTCATGCTGTCTCCTTGGTGACACGATGGGGCATGCGCTGAATATACTGAATTGCGCCGCCTTCGTCCGCTTCGCGCGGAATTCCGGAGGCTTCAAACGCATTGTTGCTTTTTTTTGCATGTGATCGTATGCTCGTGAAAGATTATTCTTGCGTTCTGCGCACGAAGGGATACAATTAGAGGGAACTTGAAACGCATCGGTGAAAGGGGGAGCACGAGATGGCGGGAAGAAGTCCAAAGCAGCTTCTCGACATACACCTTGTCGAAGAGCATCGCATCGAGGAATCATACTTCCAGGACTACGCGAAGGTTCACGAGCGGCTCGAGAAGTACTTTGAGAAAACCGGCAAGCCCCTGCCTTCCGAGGAAGCGGAAGCGGCTCGTTCCGCCCTGCTCGCCTGGCTTTCAGGGCAGTTCGAGAAAAACGTCCCTGCGGAGCGGCTTACCCAGTGGCTGCGTTGCGGCCTAGGCCATGTCTGCGTGGAATTGTCCCTTGCCGCCGGCCTTGCCCCGGAGATGGTCGCGGCCAACGCATTCGAGGAATTGAGGAAGAAGGGATGGGCGGAATCGGTGTTCGACCCCGCCCTCGCGGCCAGTGAAGCCAAACGCCTGGGTGGCGGCGAGAAAAAGCCGTCCACCCCAAAGCCAAGATCCAGTTCAACCAACGCGTCGGGCAAAACCACCGCCGCGAAAAGAATAAGCATGAAGGAGGATCGGACAATGAGCAACATTGACGAGCCCGGGAAGACGGCTGTGGTTCCCGAGCAGGCAGAGACCAAGAAACCCGAAAACGAGGCAAAGGAAGTGAAGAAAACCCCCGTGGCTAAGAAAGCTCCCGTAGCAAAGAAGGCTCCCGTGGCGAAAAAACCGGCTGAGAAGAAGGCTCCCGCGAAGAAAGTCGCGGTGAAGAAAGCCCCCGCGAAGAAAGTCGTGGTCAAGAAAGTGGCTGAGAAGAAGGCGCCCGTGGCGAAGAAGCCCGTCGCCAGGAAACCTGTGGCGAAGAAGCCTGTCGCCAAGAAGCCCGTGGCGAAAAAGCCCGTAGCGAAGAAAGCTGCGGTAAAGAAGGTCGCGGAGAAGAAAGCTCCCGCGAAAAAAGCACTTGTGGCCAAGAAACCCGCTGCCAAGAAAGTCGCGGTGAAGAAAGCGCCCGCCAAGAAAGCCGCCCCCGCCAAGAAGGTCGTTGCCAAGAAGGCGGCTCCCGCGAAGAAAGCCGTAGCCAAGAAAGCCCCGGCCAAGAAATAGCGGAAATCCTATCGATCACCATGGGCGGCCCTCGAACGAGGCGCCGCCTTTTTTATGCCCCGCCGCATCCAGCTCACAGAAAAACCCCGGAACATGCTACACTGCTTGCCGCGCCGCGGCGCGCCGCGACGCGGCGTGACGGCGTGACAAGGGGTGGTCGTGGCCATTTCACATCGCATCGCGGAGAATCTTGAGCGCTCATCCTGGATCCGCCGGATGTTTGACGAGGGACAGAAGCTCAGGCTGCTCTTGGGCGCCTCGAATGTCTTCGATTTCAGCCTGGGCAATCCCGATATAGAGCCACCGGCCGCTTTCGGCAAGGCTATGTCGGGCATCGCCCATGAGACCCGGACGGGAACCCATGGCTACATGCCCAATGTCGGCTATCCCGAAGTGCGCGCCGCCGTGGCGCTCCGCGCTTCCCGTGACCAGGGCCTCGAAATTCCGTCCGCCAATGTCGTCATGTCCGTCGGCGCCGCGGGCGGGCTCAATGTCGTCCTCCATACCATCCTGGACCCCGGTGACGAAGTCATTGTCATGCGGCCCTATTTCGCGGAATACCTGTTCTATGTCCAGAACCAGCAAGGTGCCTTCGTGCCCGTCGCGCCCAGGAGCGACTTTTCGCCCGACCCCGAGGCGATTCGCAAGGCCTTGAGCCCCCGCACGGCCTGCGTCATCCTCAACTCGCCCAACAATCCCACGGGTCGCATCTATTCCCGCACCGAGCTCGAAGCCGTGGCCGAGGTGCTTCGCGCCCATGGCCAGGAGTGCGGCCGCATGCCGCACCTCATCGCGGACGAGCCCTATCGCCAGATCGTCTACGGCGATGCCGTCGTTCCCTCCGTCATGGCCGCCTACGCGGAGACTATCGTCGTGTCGAGCTGGTCGAAAAGCCTCTCCCTGCCAGGGGAACGCATCGGCTACATAGCGGTTTCCCCGCGCTCGGCCTTCGCCAAGGAGCTCGTTGACGGCTTCGCCTTTTCCACGCGCGTGCTCGGCTTCGTGAATGCACCTGCCGTCATGCAGCGGGTAGTCGCCTGCCTCCTCGACGAAGTGGCCGACGTGGCAAGCTACGCGCGTCGGGGCAAGATCCTCTCCGATGGCCTCCGCGCTGCGGGCTATGCATTCCCCGATCCGCAAGGTGCCTTCTATATATTCGCCCGCGTTCCGGACCTGCCCGCCGAAAGCGGCGCGGGCGATCCTTCCCTCGATGTCGCCTTCGTGATGCACCTCAAGAAATACGGCATCCTCGCGGTGCCGGGGGTCGGTTTCGGTTACCCTGGCTGGTTCAGGCTTTCCTTCTGCGTCTCCGAATCCACGATCACCGGTTCGCTCCCGCGCTTCGCCGAGGCGTTCAGGGACTGGAAGTTAGGGAAGTAGGGGGCGCATCCCCGGGTCATGGCCAATGATCATCGCGCCTGCCTGCCCGCTATCCACCGGCACTCCATCGAAGCAGGTGGATCCTTCGATAAGGATGCGAGCTGCGGGGAACCCTTGCGGCCATGTCGTATGAGGGGCTCGGGGAGGAAGCCAGTCAAAAAGCCGCTTCCTGGATTGGGCAATCGCTACATAAAAACGCGAATTTCCTAGGAAAACCGCTTTATAGACCGGGGCCGCTGGATTCTTTATTACAAAAAAAAAACTTTTGTCATGTTCAAATCGTGAACAATTACGAGTCCCAAGCCGGGAAAAAGCAAACTAATTGTATATTACATATATAAATAAGCAGATTGTGCCTGGATTGCTATAAATTAGCAAGTTCTCCTCGCCCGACGAAAAAAAACTTGACACCAAAAATCACGCGCCGTATACTGCCTTCGAACATCGAGGGGGAGCAATAAACCGTCGGTTTTACCCCTTGCAATTAGTAAGGAGGAACTTCATGAAGAAGATTCTCGCTATCCTTCTCGCCCTCATGACGATCGGCGCGATGGCTTTCGCCGAGGACGCCAAGCCCGCTCTCACTTTCGGTGCCTATGGCGACATCACCGCCACCGCTTATGACAATGCCGGCAACACTGGCTATGGCCTCTATACGGAGACCTATTTCAACTACGCCGCGAAGGACAATGGATTTTCCGCGACCACGGTAGGCGGAGCCGATCCCTTCGCGGCCGTCCGCAACTACAAGTTCTATTACAACCTGAATGGCGGCATGTTCCAGCTCCTCGCTGGCAAGCTCCGTGAGGGTCCGGCCCGCCTCACTTCCTACGTCGATGGCAACGGCTTCTCCACTCGCCTCGCCAACGTCCAGACCGGCGTTGAAGTCCTCGCGAAGCCCGTAGCCGGCCTCGTCGTCGCCGCCTTCCTGCCCTTCACCGGCGCAGCGGTCGGAACCGATTTCGCCGTCGCCAACTTCGGCGTTTCCTACCTCGTACCGAACATCGCCAACATCGTCGCTGGCTACCGCCTCGGCAACTCCGAGCTCTGGGTCGGCGCCGACGTCAAGGCCATCAAAGACGTGACCCTCAAGGTCGGCTTCAAGATGGTCTCCACGACCAACTACATCTACCTCACCGCCGGCACCACGATGGACAAGCTTGACCTCGGCCTCGACGCCGACGTCGTTCTTGGAACCACCGTTGGTTTCGGAGCCAAGGTCAAGGCCGAGTACGCCGTCTCCGACCTCCTCTCCGTCGGCGCCAAGGTCTCGTACGACAATGGTGATGCCTGGTACGCCAACAACGGCCTCGAAGCCAACCCCTACGCCAAGTTGAACTTCGCCGCCGGCGACATCATCATCGGCTTCAACTACAACACCGGATCCAGCACCTGGTCCATCCCGATCGATTTCGAGCTCTCCTACTAAGCTCGACTTTCCCTGACTTGAGGAGCCGGCCGCTAGGCCGGCTCTTTTTTTATGCTATAATGGTCCGCATGAAAGCACTCCAGACGACGTTCTTCCGCTTGTGCCTCATCGGCATTTCCCTCTCAGCCTTCGCCTGCGCCAGCCTGCCGCCGCCCGACTCCGCGCCTACCGTCAGTGCCAGGCTCCTTTCGAAGGCGGAGATAAAAAACTCCTGGGGCAACCTGCCCTCGACAAACCCTTTCCTCGAGCCCTCCGGCATGGTCAAGGGCCAGCCTGACGAGTTCGTCGTCCTCCAGCTTGATTTTTCCCTGCCCTCGCGCATGGCGGTCAACATCTCGGCTTCCGTCGAATCACCTGATTTCCGGCAGCTTGCCTGGCTAAAGGACGCATCGGATTTCGAGGCCTACTGGGTCCTCTGGGAGAGCATGGGCAACGCGGGCGAACGCGAAGCGAAGCTCGGCCGCAAATACCTGCCCGGCAGCAGGTACACCTATCCCCGCGGCACGTATTCCTACCTGGTCGTGGTCATGGGGGAAAATCCGATGCCGCGTCCCGCCACGATCAAGGTCCAGGCGATCATCCCCGGGATCGAGCCGAAGGCATGGACCTTCCCCTTGCCTGAGTCGCCCGCCAAGAAATGAAGGACCTGATCCGACCCGATTTACGAAGGAAGTGATCATGCCTGAAATGGTTTCTCTCGCGGAACTCGTGCGCCGTGGTGGCGTTTACTACAACATCGGCGGAGCCAATCCTGTCGAGGTCCTTTCCGAGCTTTCCAAGACTGTCGCGATGCCCAAGGGCGTCTCCCGCGAGGATCTCCTCCAGGCCGTCCTTGAGCGGGAGGCCCTCATGCCCACGGCGATCGGGCATGGAATCGCCATTCCCCACCCTCGGAACCCCTTGGTCAAGGACGAGGAGGGGCAGCGCGTCTGCGTGGCCTTCCTGAAGACGCCGGTGGCCTACAACGCCCTCGATCGCAAGCATGTCTCCACGGTCTTCCTCATCCTCTCCGCCGGCGCCCGCACCCACCTGACCATACTCGCCGAGATCTCCCATCTCTGCCAGAAGCCCGAGTTCCTTGCCTTCCTGGATGCGCGTCCTTCCACCGCGGAGCTCACGCGCCGCATCGAGGAGATAGAGGCTTCATGGAGCAAGGGGGACTGAGGGCCATGGGTTCGCGCGCGCGGTGCTGGCCCTTGTCAAGCGCGCCTTCGGTCATCCCCCGCGGCGCCGACGCGGAGGGACGTGGAGGGGCGGCATCTCATGTGCCCTTGAATCCTGTGGCCACGAGATAGGTCTCGAAGGACTCCGCGCGGCAGGCCTTTGGCTTGAAGGCCCTGGCTTGGGTGAAATGTTCCTTCATGTGGTCGAGTAATTCGCGTTCCGCCCCGCCCTGGAAGATCTTGGCGACCATCGCACCGCCGGCCTTGAGGGTCGCGAAGCTGTAGCCGATGATGGCTTCCACGATCGCCTCCGATGCGCCTTGGTCCACGATGCGGTTCCCGGTGGTCGAGGGGGCGGCGTCGGAGACGACGAGGCCGTAGGGTCCGTGGTCGAGGAGGGCCTGTCTCACCGCAGGGTTGTAGAGGTCCCCCTGGATGAAAAAGAAGTTCTCCGTTGGCGCGCTCATGCCGAGGGGCGAGAGGTCGACCGCGGAGAGGAAGCCCGTGCCCCCGAGGCGCTTGAGGATCCAGAGGCTCCAGGAGCCCGGCGCCGCGCCGATGTCGAGCACTCGGAGATCCTTCCTGATGAGGTGGAACTTCTCGTCGATTTCCTGGAGCTTGTAGACGGAGCGGGCAGGGTAGCCTTCCTTCTTGGCCTTGATGGCCCAAAAATCCGGCTTTTCATAGGTCGACATGGACAGCCCCCCTCATCCCGTACTATCGTTGCCTCATGCAATCGGAGTATACGCGACTCCTCGGACTCATTGAAGGGGAGATCGATTCCTGCCTGCCGTCCTCTCCCGACGCCGCATGGTTCAAGCGCTTTTTCGGGGAACTCCCGGGGACGCCCGGAGCCGAGATCGTGCGGAGCCTCAACGCGCCGGCCAGGGAGCTCCTGGGCCGGGGAGGCAAGCGCTGGCGGCCCCTGCTCCTCATGCTCAGCGCCCGCGCCTTCGGTCGCATGGACGGAGCCCTCTCCCTCTCGCCCATCGTGGAGATAGCCCACAACGGGACCCTCATCGTGGATGACATCGAGGACGGATCCGAAAAGCGGCGAGGCGGGCCTTCGATCCACCTGGTCTTCGGCGTCGACCTGGCGGTCAATGACGCCAACCTCCTCTACTTCCTTCCACTGGTCCTGATCGACGAGCTGGACGCCCCGGCAAAGGTCAAGCTCGACCTCCATGCGCGCTACGCCCATCATATGCGGCGCCTCCATCTCGGGCAGGCGATGGACATCACCTGGCATCGCGACGACGATTTCCTCCCGACGGAGGAGGAATACCTTGCCATGTGCGCCCTCAAGACCGGCGTCCTCTCCCGGGCAGCGGCGGAACTCGGCGCCTTGGCGGCGGGCGCCCCGACCGCCTCGGTCCTCGCCCTCGGCGCGGTGTTCGAGTCCCTGGGAGTCGCCTTCCAGATCCTCGATGATGCCAAGAACCTGCGTTCAGGCCTCCCGGGCAAGGCCCGCGGCGACGATATCGTCGAAGGGAAAAAAAGCCTTCCGGTCATCCTTGCCTGCCGCGCCGAGCCCCGGGTCCGCGCCGACCTCGCGCGCTGCTTCGCCGCGGCCCGGCGCCGAGGCATAGCGGCGAGCGAGGTCGAGGAGGCGATAGGCCTCGTCGAGCGGCAAGGCGCTGTGGAAGCGTCGATGAGCCGTGCCCGCCTCCTCCTCGAGCGATGCCGCCTCGACCTTGTCTCCATCCTTCCGCCCGGGAAGGGACGCGACGAGCTTGCCGGCATCTTTTCGCTTCTCGACGGCTGAGGGGCTGGGAGCTTATACTTGGAGACGGAGGCCCCATGTCCGCGGAGACCTTTGTTGAAGCCGAGATCTGGACGATAGCGCAGACCGACCAGGGCAATGTGGTCCTGGTCAGGCCCAAGGGCTCCGACCTTGCGGTGCCCATCATCATCGGCCAGCTCGAGACCCAGTCCATCCTCATCGGCATGGGCGGCGTGGAGGTTCCCCGCCCGCTCACCCATGACCTTGCCGTATCCCTCCTCCGCGCCCTCCAGGCCTATCTCCTGCGCATCGAGATCAACGATTTGCAGGATGGGACCTTCTACGCACGCCTCGTGATCCGCCAGAACGGCGAGGAACTCGTCGTTGACGCCCGTCCTTCGGATGCGATCGGCATCGCGGTCCGGATGGGCTGCCCGGTCTTCATCTCCGAGGCCATAGTGGACGAGGCGGGCATCTCGGTGAACCTGGTGACCGAAGGCGGCCGCAGCGGGGAAAATGCCCCGGATGCGGAATCGCCGCCCAATGGCGAGCTTCTTCACTTGGGCAGGGCAATAGGCGAAGGGGAAGGTGAAAGCCCGGTCGAGGGACCAATCGGGGAAAAGGAGACCGGGAGCGGCGTGGACGATGGCTTGAGCACAGAGAGCCGGCGGCTGCGCGAGGAACTCGAAGAGGCCATCGCCGTGGAGGAATACGAGCGCGCCGCCTTGATCCGTGACCGTTTGCGGGACCTGGGCGAGTCCTCTTGACTGACCGCATGTCGAAAATGAGATGAAGAGGGGAGCCATCGATGAATCGAAACTGCGCACGAAGGCGGCTAGCGGCCGTCCTGTTCCTTTCCCTGGCCTCGATCCCCGGCCTTTGGGCCCAATCCCCCACCATGGTCGACCTCACGGCGCTGGAGTCCTTCGTCCGGCCAGGCTTTGCGCTCGAGTGGACCTATGCCGAGCCCAAGCGGGACGATCCGGCATGGACGAGGATCGCGCCGCACCAGGGTGACAGGCCCATGGTCCTACGCGACCTTCCCATCGCCACCAGGCAGCAGCGGGGCAGGTTCGCGGTGGGCAGCTACAAGCCGGAGAAGTTCACGGCCGTCTTCGTCTTCGAGGCCCATCCCGCCTTGCTCGATTCCTCGAGCGGCGTGGGGCTTTACCTGAAGGATATCGGGAAGAACTGGGAGATCTACCTCAACGGCTCTGTCATCGCGAGCGAGGTCTACCTTTCGCGCACCGGCGAGATCGTGCGGGAAAGGGCGGTGCACGGGGCCCTGGTCGACATCGACAAGCGCTTCCTCATGCCGGGCCGGAATGTCCTCACCATGGTCATGATGGGAGACGCGAACGAGGGCCGCACCGGGCTCTTTTCCGGCGGTCCCCACCTTGTGGGCGATTACAGGAACCTCCTCAAGCTGAAGAGCGAGTACCTCGACCTCATGCTCATCGGCATCTATTTTTTCTTCGCCCTCTATCACCTCATCCTCTTCGCGCTCCGCCCGGCCAACCGCCCCTACCTCTTCTACGGCCTTGGCACCCTTTCCTTCGCCGTCTACCTTTTCGCCACCTCCTTCATCGTCTTCGACCTCATCTCCGATACGGCGGTCATCCGCGGCATCGAGCTGTCCAGCCTTTTCATCTTCTTTCCCCTCTTCCTCGGCTTTTTCGACACCGCCAACCGGGGCAGGCTCAGCCTTTTCACCTGGATCTACGGTGGAATTTCCCTCGTGCTCTTTTTCGTGGCCCCGATCCTCTGGGGCGAGGTCCTCTTCGAGCTGTGGCAGAAGAGCCTGCCTGTCCCCATCCTCTACCTCCTCGTTTTCGACTGCATCCTCCCCACCTCGAGGAATCTGCGGGAGCTTGGCTCCGTTCCGCCGCGGGAGCGCCTCGCGGCCTTCACCAAGCGCACCGAATTCTGGACCATCGCAATTGGCTATATCATCGTCCTCTTCCTCCTCGTGGCGGGCGTCCTGAGCCTCGCTTCCCTGGCTTCCTTCGCCTCCGCCAAGATCGGCGCGTTCTTCCTGATCTTCGGGACGGCCACGGTCCTAGCCAGGCAATTCACCGGCCTCTACCGCGACGTGGAGGGCCTCAACCAGGGACTGGAGCAGAGGGTCAGCGAAAGGACCTCTGCCTTGGCGGGGGTCATGGAGGAGCAGTCGGGCCTCAACGCGAACCTCCAGGCGGCCAACCTGAAGCTGCGGAACGCCATGGACCTGGCCGCCAAGGACATGCGCATCGCCGTCCAGGTCCAGCAGGGCATCTTCCCCCAGAAGGCGCCGGAGAACCTGGACTGGGAGCTGTCCTTCGTGTATCGGCCCGTGAACGACGTGTCGGGGGACTTTTACGACTTCTACGTGGAAGGGAACCGTCTCATCGGCGCCTCGGTGGGCGACGTCTCGGGGCACGGCATCTCCTCGGGCCTGATCACGGTCCTTGCGCGCTCCATCTTTTACCGGGCTTTCCGCAACCTCTCCACCTATTCCCTCGGCCGCATCGTCGAGGAGATCAACGGGGAGCTCTCCTCGGAGCTCTCCACGGTGGAGAACTACCTGACGGCAAGCCTTCTCCGCCTGGATGGCTGCACGGTGGAATACGCGAATGCGGCCAACACCGACCTGGCCTTTCGGCGCGCCGGCAAGGCCAAGGCCAACTATGTGAAACCGGAGGCGCCGGGCGGGTTCAAGGGTCCACCCTTGGGCCGCGAAGGCATCGAAGCTTCCTACCGCTCGGTCAAGTTCGCCGTGGAACCAGGCGACTCCCTCCTCATCTATACCGACTGCCTCAAGAATGCAGTGGACGATTCGGGCAAGCCCTTCAGCGCGGACGGCCTTCTTTCCGCCTATGGCATGGCCCCTTCGGACTCCGCGGCCGACATGCTCGAGTACATCATCGAGGAATGGAAATTCCACGTCGGGGAAACCCCGGTCACGGACGACCTCACCGCCGTGCTGCTCAGGAAGAAATAGGCTTGGCTTCGGCCTATCGAAAAAGACCGCCCAGGCCATGAGAGGCCCGGGCGGTCTTTTTATCGGTCCGCGCCGCACTCTCTATTTGAGCAAGCGGTTGAGCCTCATGGCGAAGTCCACCGGGTCAGCCAGCGGCGCGCCTTCAACTAGGAGGGCCTGGTCGAGGAGGACGCGCGCAAGGTCTTCCGCCTCCTCGCCTTGGGCCGCTGCCAGGCGCTTCACGAGGGCATGGGCGCCATTGAGTTCGAGGATGGGCTTCAGTTCCGGCAGGTCGGCGCCGCCCATGCCCTTGAGCAGTTCGCGGAGGCGGAGCGAGGGGTCGTCGCCGTCGAGCACGACGCAGGAGGGGCTGTCGGCGAGGCGCTTGGAAAGCCGCACGTCCTTGACCGCTTCACCAAGGATGGCGCGGGCGGCGTCCACGGCCTTGGACGCGTCCTCGCCCGCGGGTGCCCCGTCGTCCTTGGCCAGTCCTTCTTCGCTGCCGCTCCGGTTCACGGCCTTCCATTCCAGCCCCTGGAAAGGCTGGAGGGACTGGATGACGATCTCGTCGATCTCGTCCGGGCAGATGAGGACCTCGAGGCCCTGCTTCCTGTAGATGTCGAGGAGGGGCGACTTCCTGAGGCGTTCATCCTCGCCGCCGGCGATGTAGTAGAGGGCCTTCTGGTCGTCCTTGGCGCGGGCCTTGTAGTCGGCCAGGCTCGTCCAGCCGGCGCCGAAGGTGCTCTTGAAGCGCACGAGCGCGAGGAGTGCCTCCCGGTTCTGGTAGTCGGAGTAGAGGCCTTCCTTGAGGGGCCGGTTGAACTGCCCGATGAATTCCTCATATTTGGCCGTATCTCCGGTCGCGAGCTCGGCCAGCTCGGAGAGGATCTTCTTGACGGATGACTGGCGGATCATGGCCATCACACGGTTCTGCTGGAGGATCTCCCGGCTCACGTTGAGGGGAAGGTCCTCGCTGTCTATCACGCCCCTGACGAAGCGAAGCCATACTGGAAGGAGTTCCTTCTCGTCGTCGGTGATGAAGACGCGCCGGACATAGAGCTTGACGCCGCTCTTGTAGTCCGCGCGGTAGAGGTCGAAGGGCGCCTTCTTCGGGATGAAGAAGAGGGTGGTGTATTCGACCGTCCCTTCGGCCTTGGTGTGGATCCAGAACAAGGGATCCTCGTCCATCGTGCCCATGCCCTCGGAGAAGCCCTTGTAGAACTCCTTGTAGTCCTCGTCCTTGATCTCGGACTTGGAGCGGCGCCACAGCGCGCTCGCGGAGTTCACCTGCTCGTCCACCCGCTTCGTGCCCTTTTCCTTGTATTCCTCGTCGTACTCCTTCTCTTGGGAGACGAGGCGAATGGGATAGGCGACGTGGTTCGAGTATTTCTTGAGGATCTCCTGGACACGGTACCTGGAGAGGAGCTCAAGGCCCTCCGCATTGAGGTGGAGGAGGACCTCCGTTCCCGGGATGGCCGTGGGCCCTGCGCCTCCGGCGGCGCCTCCGGCGGCGCCTCCGGCGGCACCTTCGGCGGCGCCTTCGGAGGCGCCTTCGGAGGCGCCTGGCGCCGCTCCAATCGCGGTGAAGCCTTCAGCCGCCTCGATGACATAGTCCCCTTTGCCGTCGCTCGTCCAGCGGAAGGCATCCGGTTTCCCGGCACGGCGGCTCGTGACCACCACCCGGTCGGCGACCATGAAGGCGCTGTAGAATCCCACGCCGAACTGGCCTATGAGGTTTGAGTCCTTTTTCGCCTCGGAGGGGAGGGCCTCGAGGAAGCGGCGGGTGCCCGAGCGCGCTATCGTGCCGAGGTTCTCCTCGAGTTCCTTCGCGTCCATGCCCACGCCGTTGTCCACGATGGACAGGGTCTTGGCCACCGCGTCCAGCCTGACCTCGATGCGAGGCTCAAGGGCCAGGGCTTTGTAGGCCTCTTCCGAGACACGAAGGTAGGAGAGTTTGTCGATGGCGTCCGAGGAGTTGGACACAAGCTCGCGGAGGAAGATTTCCTTGTTCGAATACAGTGAATGGATGATGAGGTCCAAGAGCCTGGAAACCTCTGTCTTGAATTGGTGCTTGGCCATATGGGTATACCTTTCGCCTGAAGATTGGAGCCAAGACATAAAGTAGCGATTATGGCGGTGCATCGGCAAGGGTGGGTGGTGCTATCCCGGGGTGGAAGGTTGGGGTCCGGGGGGAACCCCCGGTCGCTGCTTTCAGGAAGATGGGAGCTCGCGAGCCAAGGCTCGCGGGGGAAGGAAACCCCTTTAGTCGAAAGAAAGGGGTTTCCTTCCCCAGGTTAAGCAAAGCGATAGGTCGCCCACTCCTCGGCCACGCCCGCGAAACCCAGCTCGCGGATGCGGTCGCGCTTGCCCTCCATGCCGTCACCGTAGTGCATGAGCCAGGTCTTGGCCTTGACCGACGCGGGAAGGGTCGCAAGGTCGTCCAGGAAGGCATGCACGCCGCCGGGGTAGAACTGGCAGTCCTGGAAGATGGTTTCGAGCTTGTACTCGCTTTCAAGCCAGGTGATCATGTCGGGGTCGAAGCGGCTGTCGCTCGTGAACAGCACGCGTCGGTCCAGGAGGAGTCCATAGCTGGGGAAGGAGTCTTCCCATCCGAGGGCGGAATCCGGGATATGCATTGTCCTGAAGAGGCCGATCTCGAGATCACCCTCCTTGATGAAGCAGAGCTCCCTGGGCGCGTTTCGTACCCGTTTCGGGAGCAGGCTTTCCCAGAGGTCGTCGAACTGGAGGGGCTTCCCGTCGTGCACCTCGTTGAACTGGGCGCCGCCGCGGAGGGACATGGTCCAGAGGATCCGCCGCAGCTTCTCCGTGACGATCATCCTGGGCTTTCTCTTGGCCACATAGCGATGGATGAGCATGGCTTCCTCGAGGCCACCGATATGGTCGGCATGGGTATGGGTGATGAGGAAGGCGCCGATGTCGGTCACTGAAAGGCCGAGGCGCGAAAGGGCTTCGGGCGCACGGGTTCCGCAATCGACGAGGACGCGCACCCCGCCTTTGACCACGAGGATATTGTTCTGGAAGTATTTTTTGGAAAAGGCGCTGCCTGCCCCGACAAAGGTGATGTCGAGCTCTCCACCGTTTCCGAAACGGGAATCGGCAGAGGGGGGCGGTCCCTTATCGGCCCCTTTTTCCGCTGCAATTATAGTCATCCGATTCAGTATATCGGCATTGGCTAATCCTTTCCAATGGAATACATTCGCTTAATGACGGCTTTTGGCCAAGAAGCTCCGGTTTTGCCCGTTTGACAGGTCGATAATGCTAGTGGTAGAGTAAGATCGAAGCGGTATTGCTCCGTTCGATTCCGACAAGGAGACGCTGATGTCCACCTTGAAAAAATACAAGAAGATGGAAAACGCCCTGTACGCGCGCTTTTCCGCTCGGATGGGCTCGGCGTATCGCTCCGCAGGCGAATTTTCCCGACGTGTCGGGAAGGCCGGCCGGCAAAAGCTCACCATTATGTTCATTCCGCACACCGAAAAGAAGATATTCAACCTCCAGATATCATTTTTCGCCTTGGGCGGCATCGTCCTGGCCTTGGCCATCGTGGTCCTTTCATCCCTCATTTTTACCTTCAGGTTCTCCGATACAGCCCGCCTCCTGGCCAACCGCTCCGATGACCTCAAGGCCACGCAGGCCAACCTGGACGCCTTCCGCGACCAGACTTCCCATCTCGTGACGGCGGCCAAGCGCTTTGAAACCGCGCTGTCGGGCACCCTGGTCCGCATTGGCACCAAGGCGAGCGCACCGGACACCGCGGTCCAGCAGGGCGACCTGGCCTCGTTTTTCGAGACCGGGGAGACGGGAACGGGCAGTGTCCGCGAGATCGGTGAGATCAAGAAGGTCACCGATTACCTGGAAAGCTCGGTCGATCCCCTCTCCGACCTTGGTTCCCTCCTTGCAAACCAGAGCGCAGTCCTTTCGGAAATCCCCAACATCTGGCCAATAAAGGCCGGAATCGGCCATGTTTCCATGTATTACGGTCAGAACGAGAACCCCTTCACGGGCCAGTGGTACATCCACAAGGGGATCGATATCTCGACCTATCGGACGGGCGATCCCATAGTCGCCACGGCTGACGGCAAGATCGTCTATGCCGGTTACGACAAGAGCTTTGGAAACAACGTCATAGTCCAGCACAGCCATGGTTTCTTTACCCGCTATGCCCACCTGCAGTCGTTCCGAGTCTACAAAGGTCAGAAAGTCCAGCAGGGCCAGACCATCGGCTTCCTGGGTGATACAGGGCTCGTGACTGGACCCCATGTGCACTACGAGGTCCATCTTGGAACCAGCGTCATCGATCCCCTCAAGTTCCTGAATATCAGGGCTACGGCGGCTGCGCCCGGGACGGATGGAACGGGAACCAGCGCGGGCAAGGACCAGTAACCGGAGTTCCCATGCCAGATCCGAAAGATTCACTCGTTAACTCCCTTGTCGGGGCAGGATCGGCCGTGGATGGCGATATCGACGTCGAGGGGATGTTGCGCATAGACGGGGATGTCCGCGGCTCGATCCGCGTCACCGGCAAGCTCGTCGTGGGCGCGGCGGGACGCGTCCAGGCCTCGATCAGGGCCCGTTCGGCCATCATCGGCGGCCTCGTGAAGGGCGATGTCTACGTAAGCGAGCAGCTCCGCCTCCTGACGGGCGGCGTCATCGTGGGCAGTGTCTTCGCGCCGCGCATGGAGGTCGAGGACGGCACCGTGATCCATGGCTATGTGGCCGTGAATGGCGCGGCCGGCGCCACCGAGGCGGGCCTGCGCTCCTTTGTGGAAAACCACGGCGGAGACCGGGCTGCCTCGCGCTTCCTGGGGCGGTTCCGTGCCGACTCCTTCGCCTCGCCGGCGACCTCGCCGGCGGCCTCTACGGCGGCCTCTACGGCGGCCTCGCCGGCGGCCTCGCCGGCGGCCTCTACGGCGGCCTCGCCCGCGGCCACCCCGTCCGCTTCCCCGACCTCCAATGCGGCCACCAACAATCTCGGTGGCACTCCAGACGGGGTCCAGGCCTAAAGGGCCACGACCATGGCAGGCATCGATTTTCCCGAAGGAATACCCAATCCCTGGCTGCCTGCCAACCTTCCCCGGCGCACCGAGGAAGGCAAGAAGGCCGGGAAGGGAAAGGGCGTTTTCCGCAGCCGCCTGAGCGAGGCCTTGGGAGAAGAAAAGACCGCAGCGCTCTCCCAGTCCGAGGGCTTTTCGGATGCGGACCTTTCCCGCCTCCTGGACGAAGTCCATGGTGCAGGCGATCGCCTCAAGGAAAAGCCCACCATCGAGATCGTGCAGGCTTACAAGAAGGCCGTGCGTGACTTTGTCCACTATGTCGTGGAGAGGTCCTATGCCGTGGAGGAGAAGACCTCCGGCGGAAACATCCTGAAAAGGAAAAAGTTCTATCGCATCGCGATAATCGACGAATCCCTGGAGAAGCTGGCGGCGGAGATCCTGCGGAACCAGCGCGACAAGCTCGAGATACTGCGCCGGGTGGACGAGATCTACGGAATGCTCGTCGACCTATTACGCTAGGAGGAAATGACCATGGCTGAATATATGGACGAGCACGGCAATGACGAGGACCTCCGGGGCCTCGAGGACGAAGGCGGCCAGGACGGCGACAGGAACGGGAATGGAGGCGCAGGGGGCAATGGCACCGCGGACAGTGGCGATGCCGCCGAAGGAAGCGGCGCGTCCATCTCCACGCGCGAGCTTCCCAGTCCCCTCTACCGCCTCAGGTCATCCCATTCGAACGAGACCTATTACGCCTTCTGGACAGGGAGCGAAGTCCTCGAGCCCCGCATGTCGGTCGTCGCGCCCACGCGCTACGGCCGCGATATCTGCGAGCTCCAGGGAGTCGTGCTCGAGGCGGTGCGCGTGAGTTCCGACGAGCTCCTCAAGATCGAGCGCATCGCCACGCCCGAGGACCTGGAGCATGTCGCGGCCAACAGGGAGCGCGAGGCGAAGGCCTTCGAGCTCTGCCGGCAGAAGATCGAGGCAAGGCGCCTCCCCATGAAGCTCGTCACCGCCCACTACCTCCTCGACGAGCCCAAGGTCCTGTTCTTTTTCAGCGCCGACTCCCGCGTGGATTTCCGCGAGCTCGTGAAAGACCTCGTGTCCGTGTTCAAGATGCGGATCGAGCTGCGCCAGATCGGCGTGCGCGACGAGGCGAGGGTGACGGGAGGCTGTGGCGTCTGTGGCCGGGTCCTCTGCTGCCATGGCGTCTCCGACAAGCTCACCCCTGTCTCCATCAAGATGGCGAAGGACCAGAACCTGAGCCTCAACAGCATGAAGATCTCCGGGCCCTGCGGCAGGCTCCTGTGCTGCCTCGCCTACGAATACGGATTCTATCGCGATGCCCGGCGGGAGCTCCCCGCGGAAGGCGTCCGTTTCCAGTTCGACGGCGTGCTGTTCCGCGTCATCGAGGTGAACGCCCTCGGTGGATCGGTGAAAGCGGCCGGCGAGGACGGCCGGGTCCTGGAGTTCCTAGCCGCCCGCTTCCTCCATTCCGAGGGGCGATGGTCGGTCAAGGAGCCGGTGGCCGAATAGGCCCTAGCTCTTCGCCGCCAGCTCCACAAGGGCCGCGGCCAGGGACTCGCAACGCATCCGGAAACCCGTGTGGCCCTCGATGAAGGTCCACTCCGCGGCCTGTGGGCGGCATAGGTCGAAGCGGGCCTTGGCTTCCCACGCGGTCGGAGCGATCGCCTCTCCCGCCCGGGTGCAGGGGATTCCGCAATCCCTGAGGCAGGCCGCGATGAGGGACAATGCCGCCTCGCCCGTTTCGGTGAACAGCTTGTCCTCCCCCGTATACCCCAGCTTGGCCGCGGCGTAATCGTCGAGCCTGCGCACCGCCGCGACGATCTTGCTGTCGATGGAGCGAATCGGGACGACCTGTAGGAGCCTCTTGATCGCCAGGCTCCAGGGACGGGAACCGTCATCCGGAAGGATGGCGAAGCGCGATCTCCACAGGGATGGGGATGAAGGGGCGCTGGACGTGAACACGGAGAGTTCGTGGAGGTGGAAGGCGATGCGATCCTTGGGGCTCTTGATCTTCCAGTACTCGACCCCGCAAAACGCGGACACCGCGGGGCGGGCCTGCTCCGCGGATCGTGGCAGGACCGGCTGCCCCGGCCCCCGCGCGCGATAGTCGCTCTCGGCCGCCGTCGCGGGGCGGAATGCGGTGAAGCCCGGCGGCGTTGGCCGCGCCGTCTGATCGAGGGGAGAAGCCCGATCCCCCTCCGTGCCACCCATGCCCGAGCGCTCGGCTGCTTCGCGCCGCAGCGATGCGGCGGCCTGGCGCTTCTTTTTGGCCGCCTCCGCGATCCAGTCCCCTGCCTTGGCCATGCCGTCCGCCTCGCGCCCTGCCCCTGAGGCTTGTCCTTCGGCCTCGAGCTCAAGGACCTGGGCGGCAGCCATGTAGGCTTCCCTGAGCTTCAGGAAACGCGAGGCATCGCCGCCGCCCGTGTCGGGGTGGGCCTTGCGGGCAAGCGAGCGATAGACCCGCTTGAGAAGGGCGGGGTCGCGATGGCTCAGGGCAAGAAGCCGGTCGACCAGGGCGTCGTGCATCCCGTGGAAACTCCCGCCTAATTGGTAAGGTTCACCTGTATGGTGTAGGGGTTGGCCGAGTCCCATTCTGTGTCCCCGGTGTCGCTGACGCGCAGGTAGTACTTCCCGCCGGAGGCAAGCACGCCCGCGGACTTGGTGATCGAGGTCGCGCCGGTGCTGCCGTCCGAGTCATTCACGTACCACGAGGCGCTGGTCCCTGTCTCGGTGTAGACCCCGAGATACAGGTCCACAGGCGAGGCCGCGAGGCTTCCCGTGAAGGCAAGGGTTTGCCCCGCGTTCGCGGTGAACCAATACCAGTCGGCGTCTCCCTTGGTGGCGATATAGCCCTGGGCCGGCAAGCCCGGCGAGAGGGCCGCCGCGTTCGCTTTGGCGTCGTTCGCCGGTTCGTTCAAATCCGGATTGTCGAGGAGGTTGACCTGGATCCCATAGGGGCTGTCCGAGTCCCAGTCGTTGTCCGAGGTGTCGCTCACGCGGAGGAGGTAATCCCCAGTGGCGCTGATGACCACTTGGGGATTGGACAGGGACGTGGAGGCCGTGCTTCCGTCAGAGTCGGATTGGGACCAAGATGAGCTCGTCGCCGTCTCGGAAAAAACCTGGAGGTAGAGGTCCACCGGGGAAATCGCGATGGTTCCCGTGAAGGTGAGCATCTGCCCCGCCGCCGCGTGGAACATGTACCAGTCGATATCGCCCTTGGTCGCGATATAGCCCGTCCTGGAAACGCCCGGAACCAGCAAGGATGGCGTTGCCCTCAGGTCATTCGACGGTTCATCCGCGTCTGGATTCGCGGCCAGGTTGACCTGGACGGTGTAGGGCCTGTCCGAATCCCAGTCATTGTCCGAGACGTCGCCCACGCGCAGGTAATAGTCTCCGGTGGAAGCGATCACCACCTGGGGGTTGGTTAGGGAGGTCAGGGCGGTGCTTCCGTCCGAGTCGCTTTGGGTCCAGGAGGCGCTGGTCGCTGATTCGGAATACACTTGGAGGCTGAGGTCCACCGCGGAGATCGCGATGCTGCCCGTGAACGTGAGCATCTGCCCGGCGATCGCGTGGAAGATGTACCAGTCGACATCGCCCTTCGTCGCTATATAGCCGAGAGTCGCCGTGCCCGGCGTCAGGGTGGAGGGACTCGCCCTCAGGTCATTCGCCGGTTCGTCCAGGTCGGGATTCGAATTCACGTTGACCTGGATCGTATAGGGATTATCCATGTCCCATTCGTCGTTGGAATTGTCGTTGACGCAGACATAATAGATTCCGCTCGTCGGGATCAGGAACTGCGCGCTCGCCAACGAGGTGGGGGCATCGCCCCCGTTCGTGTCGCTCAACGACCAGGAAGCGCTGGTGCCGAGCTCGCTGTACACCTGGATGTGGAGGTCGACCTTCGAGATCGTGATGCTCCCCGAGAAGCTGATCATTTGCCCCGAATTGGCCTGGATCTTGTACCAGTCCAGGTCGGCCTTCGTCGCGAGGTAGCTTGTTGTCGGGGTTCCCGAGGCAAGGGCGATGGCGGTGCTGCGCTCGTCGTTCGCGGGTTCGTTGGCATCGGGGTTGGCCGACAGGGTCATCGTCACCGTGAAGGGGATATAGGACGTGTCGGTGAGGCCCTCGTCATAGACCCGAATGAACCAGGTGCCCGAGGTCGGGATGACGAGGCTCGGGGAAGCGAGGGCTGTCGCGGCGTTGGCTCCGTTGGTGTCGCTGCCCTCCCACAGGAGGCTGCCCGATTCGGGCAGCAGCTTGATGTGGGCGTCCACGTCGCAAGCGGGCATGTCGAGGCTGACCGTGACCACCTCCCCGGCTGCGGCCTGGAACCTCCGGTAGACGATGTCGCCCGCGGTCGAGATGACGCCAGTGGTCGCATCGCCGGAGACGATTTCCAGCGCGTCCACAGGACCGTTCTTGATCGTATAGGTCTGGGAGACGATTTCGGAGAACAGCGTGGGCGTCAGGTAGCTGCAGGCCCTTATCGTGGTCGTCTCGCTGATGGTGAGGGAGAGGGAACTGGTCTCTTTCGAGGTCTCGCTGGTGATCGGGTCGGTCCCATCCGTCGTGTAATAGATGGAATATGAACCAGCGGCATCGTAGGCCGAAGCGGTCACCGTGACAGGGGAATAGAAGGTCCCGCCCGACACCGCGAAGACCGGCGCCGGAGGGGGTGTTGTAGCCTCCCGCTCTCTTTTCCAATCCCTTCCCGCGCTTCTTTCGTCTGATCCATGAGAAAGCATCGCGGGAATCCCATGATCCAGGGCCTGGAAAACAATTCAGGTCACCACGGATTCCCGATATTTCATGGAACG
>JANYKC010000019.1 GCA_025358255.1 Spirochaetaceae bacterium | reverse complement strand
CGGGCTTGGCTATCCCGCAGGATCCCCTCGACCTCCCAGGGTGACTCAACCCCCAAAAGACCCCCGTAGAATTCCTCTACAGATTCCCAGTTCATGCCGCCATCTTACACTGTTCTTCCACTTGATTCCCAGAAGCGCCGTTTTTTTTGAAGCCATCGCTGCTGTTCATCCACAACCAATCGCTTAGGCAATTCAGTATAGAACCATAAAAGCCGCTACGGAGCCCAGCGTGAGAGAATTCCTAGGTAGCGGTTCCTGACTTCGCTGACGACGTCCTCCCAGCTTCGGCACAAGCTGCGCTGTGCCCCGAGGCCGGCTCTTTCCCTGAGGTGCTGGTTCTTGAGGACCTCGACAAGGCGTGCGGAGAAGGCATTGAGGTCATTCTTGGCGAGGAATCCGTTTTCGTTGTCAATGATCGCGTCGGCCGCATTCGTGCCCTCGATGAGAAGGGATGGAGTCCTGAAAGCAGCGGCCTCGCGGACCACGAGGCCCATGGTGTCATAGAAGGATGGGAAGAGGAAGATATCGGATCGAGCATAGATCGATCTGAGGACTTCCCGGTCAAAGACCACATCGTGAAACAGGACCTTGTCATCTATGTGGAGTTCGGCTGCGAGTTCCTGGAGCTGTGGTTTTGCATAGCCTTGCCCGACGAAGACCATGCGGAATTCCGGGATTTCGGCCATGACCGCAGGAAGGGATCTCATGAGGAACTCGAGGTTTTTCTCCAGGATATGCTGGCCGACGAAGAGACCCACGAGCTTGTCCTCAGGCAGTCCAATCTCCTTTGTCCCAAGGTTGAAGTATGGAGCGATGTTGGCGGGGGCTTTCAGGTCGATGCCGTTCTCGACGACATCATAGGGGCCTTTGTAGCCGTACTCCCGCAGGGTCGCCGCGACAGACTCCTGGGGAACCCAGACATGGTCAACGGAGTAATAGAATTCCACGATGCGCTTCATCTGTTCGTCGATGAGGGGCTTGATCGGGACGACCCGGGAAAAATCGTCGCGGTACTTGGAATGGAAGGTCGCGATGATGGGCACGCCTTTTTCGCGTGCGGTCTTCAAGGCCACCAGCCCGGTGCCAAAGGGCGAATGCGCATGGATTATGGAGAAATTCCGCTTGCGGAGGAGGAGGTTGAAACGCATGTCGATGTCCGGAAGGCCGAGACGATAGGGGGGCCGCACGATAGTGGGAAGGGAAAGGAAACGGATGACCGGAAAGGGCTCCTCGTCGACATGGTTCGGCACATAGGGCGTGATGACATAGGTCGGGCCCATCGTCTTGTTGAGCCAATAGGCGTAATTGCGGACGGTGAGCGTGACTCCGTCCATGATGGGGACGTAGCAATCGTTGAAAAGCCCGATGGTGACATCTTTCATACACATTTAAAGTAGCTAGGCGATCCTCCAGAGTCAACGTTCGCGTGCATTAAAACGGCGCGTGATTATAGTTGCTATCGATCGGAGGCAATATGGCTGATCTGCCAGGCAACGAAGTGCTTTCCCGCATCTTTCCCCGCGTGAAGGTGGAATTGAAATCGGGCATCGAGCGCCTTTCCTTCGGGCTTGAACCGGTCATTTCCGAGGATGAAGCCCGGGATCCCGACCGCATCCATTATCGCAACGACTCCGTCGAACTCCTTGGTCGTCGCGGAGATGTCGAATACGGCAGCCGATATTCGCTTCGACTCACGAATGTATCCAAGAGCTCGATTCGCATAACGCGGTTGCGCTTCCCCGCGGAGGGCGGGCTTGGCTCCTTCCTTGACGGAACAGACCCTCGCCGCATTTCCTTTCTCCGCAACGGATACCAGTCCTGGTCGACGGTCCGGAGCTACCGTGTATCGGAAAAACCCCTCCGTCCCCGCCTTAAGCTTGTATCCCTGGTCACGTCCAACATGTCCAATCTCCCTTCCAATACGCCGGGTATGCTCAGCTCAGAGATGTATTCCGTCGTCCAGGACCTTGATACCAGGAAATCCTGGCTTGTCGGCCAACTCCCGCCGTTCAACCAATTCTTCTACATAATACTCAACGTCGACCAACGCGGCTCCGAAAGCTATGTCGAGCTGATCTACGATTTCGGCCGACAGCTCATCGAACCGGGCCAAAGCATAGATCTGGATGGAATTGTCTTCCTTTCGGGCAGGCGTCCTGAGGTCGAACAGTCCTATTTCATGGGGATCAAGGACGACACGGCCTATGAACCTCCGGCCAAGAACCTCCGTGGCTGGTGTTCCTGGTACCAGTATTACGACAAGATCAGCCCGGAGATCCTGTACCGCAATCTCGCCGTCCTCAAGGAAAGGGGACTGGGCTTTGACTTTTTCCAGATAGACGACGGCTACCAATCCGTGGTCGGCGACTGGCTTGTGGAGCGCCCGGCCTTCGACGGGCGGATGAAGGAGCTCGCGGATGCGGTCCGGCAGGCGGGAATGCGGCCAGGCATCTGGATAGCGCCATTCTCCGCTTCAGGTCGTTCGCGCATTGCCCATGTCCATCCGGAGTACGTCCTCAAGGACGAACATGGCCGCAGGCTCAGGGCCGGCTATAATCCCATCTGGAAGGGTTTTTACTATGGCCTCGACGTGACGCACCCGCGTTTCGCCGAGTACATCCGCCAGGTCATCGACACCATGGTCCATGACTGGGGCTTCGAGTACCTCAAGTGCGATTTCCTCTTTTCTGCCTGGCTCCGCGGCGCCGTCCATCATGACCTCGGACTTTCGCGGGCCCAGGTCCTCAAGGAAGGCATGCGCATCATCCGCGAGGTCGCCGGGAAGGAAAGCATCATCATCGGCTGCGGCATGCCGATCTCCGCCGGCATCGGCACCGTGGATGCCATGCGCGTAGGCCCCGACACGGGCGATTTCTGGATCCAGCCGGCGGCGGGCATCCTCCGGACCGGATCCATGGTCGGCGCGCGCAACTCCATGAGGAACTTCATGGTCCGGTCGGCGATGCACAAGCGCCTCTGGCTCAATGATCCCGATTGCGTGATGATCCGGGACAAGGATACGAAGTTCAAGCACGGGGAGCGCAACGCCCAGATGGACGCGATCGCGCTATCCGGCGGCCTCCTCATGTATTCCGATGACTTTTCCGCCCTCTCCGAGCAGGCCTATGCCGACCTTGCGGTCATAGACCGGGTCTCTGACGATTGTTTCGGCGGACGGGCGATTGCCATTGACCTCATGGAGCAGGAATTGCCCGAGATCTATTTCAACACGGCGGGCTATGTCGGTTTTTTCAACTTCCAGGGCCTGCGGAAGGCCCGCCAATTCGACCTGGCGATCCTGAGGCGCTATGCGACGGGGCTTCGTACCCTCGTGGACGTCAGGACGGGAGAGCGCATCACGGTGGGCGATTCCGTCGAGCTGGAGATTCCGAGACATGGTTCGCGTCTTTTCCGCCTGGAGAATGGAGGCTGAGCTGGCTTCCGCAGGTCTGGCCGAGGGATCGGCGAGGAGGCGGGAGCCGCGGTGCCTCATAAGTAAAACACGACGAAGGTAGGTTGATGCCTCATAAGTCTTTCACGACGAAGGCATGGCAGGCGACGCCTGCGTATGGAAGACTTTATACGCCTTGAAGGGGTTTGTCACGGGTGCCGCGAGAGGGATCAGCGCATCTTGGAGGGCCTTGAACTCGTGGGCGAGCTTGATGGGATCCAGCTGGTGATACTGGGCGGACAGGGCGTTCTTGGTTTCCTGGGATACATCAGGACGAGCGAGGATGCGCTGAAACGGCGTCTGGGGTCGGTCATGCTTACGGCTGACCTTGGAACCCTCGCGGGTTTTTGAGATGAGCTTGGCGCTTGGATAGACGAAGTTGGTGAGCAGCCTGAGCCGGTCATACAAGGCGTTGAGGGTATCGAGGGCGGCGGGTGAATCGAACCGTGAGTAGCCGACGGATCGTCGCACCACGGAATTGTTTTTCTGCTCGACAAAACACCCATCGTTTTTCTTGTAGGGCCTGGAGCGCGTGAACGTAATACCTAGATTCAAGGACCAAGTGCAATAATTACTACCCATTGGTATAGATCTCCTTTGGTGTTTTGTAGCCATGGCGCTTCCGGGGGCGGTTATTGAGGCGGTGTGCAATAAAGTCGCAGTACCTTTGATCGATATAGCGCATTGACTCGCCCTTCGGAAGATACTGCCGGATCAGGCCGTTCATATGTTCGTTGCTGCCTCGTTCCCAGGAATGGTAAGGAGTGGCAAAGAAACACATGATAGGGAAAAGATCTTCCAGTGCCGAATAGTTGTGGAATTCGGTCCCGTTGTCGAAGGTAATCGTGAGGAATTTCCTCTTATGTTCTTGTATCGCCTCAATCGCCGCACGAGTTACTTCTTGGGCGGTCCGCGCCTCGAGTTTCTTGATTATCACGTAGCCTGATTTTCTTTCCACAAGGGTAAGGATGCAATGTCGGCGATCAGAACCCATTACTGTATCGCCTTCCCAATGCCCCAAAACGGCCCGTGATTCGACTTCCACGGGCCTGGTTGATATATGACGCTTCCCAGGCAGGATACCCCTGGAATCATGGCTGTTATAGCGTTTTCGGCGAACCTTCGGCATTATCCTGAGGTTCCGATAAAGCGTTCCGCCATGTTTCTTGTCCCGAAGGATGTGCTGGTAAATCGTTTCATGACAGATCGAAAAAGAATGGTGCTTTTTGAGATGGTCGGCGATCTGCTCCGGACTCCATTCAGTCCTCAGCAGGTTCTCTACGACCTTCCATTGGCGCGGCGTGAACTGTGAACCACGCCTGACACGCCTTCGGCGCGCGGTGGCATAGCTGTGCGCGACTTCGGCACGGTATCCATTGTCACTTGTACAGCGGTTCCTGGCTAACTCTCTTCCTATAGTGCTGGGGGAGCGACAAAGCTCCCTGGCAATGAAAGCCTTGGTTTTTCGACTTTTCGAAAGCATGGCAATGGTGTATCGTTCTTCTTGAGAGAGTTGCTGATATCTACGCATAAGTACATCCCTTATCTTGGCGGATCGAGGATGTATGTAGTATCTCAACTCTCTCTTTTCTATGCCAGAGAATTGCACTTACTAATTGAATGTGGGATATGTTCTTGGGCGCAGTATCTGACGAGATGGCCATTGATGAACTCAGATCCGTTGTCGGTATCGAGTCCGAGGATGGCGAAGGGCAGGCGGTCGCGGATGCGCTGGAGGCCCGGGAAGACATGTTTCTGGGCCTTGTTGAGGACGGCGACCGTCTCCGTCCATCCCGTGGCGACATCGGTCATGGTGAGCGTGCAATGGAAGTCTCCGAAGGCCGAGCCGCCGTCATGGGCGACCAGATCGGCTTCGAAAAAGCCTGGAGTGGCATCGCTCCAGTCGGTGAAGGTCCTGATGGCAACCTGGCCCTTCAACAGACCGCCTGGCCGCGTGATGGAGGTGCCGTGTGGAGAGAGTTTCTTCCGTTCTCGCGCGAGCAGTCGATCCACCGTGGCTGGGCTGACTTTCATCAGGAGAGCCCGGACAGTGTCGCTGCAGGTGAGTTCATCAGTGGCAAGCACGGCGTCGAGGAGACCGCGGATCATCACGACGAAACGCTTCCCGCACAGGCAATCGAAAAGAAACCAGAGGTCCGCGAGGACGATCCGAAAACCATCGTCATACACGACGGGGCGACCGGAGCGAGGCCGGGCGACCCGAAGCCCAACCTTGAAGCTGATCACCTTTCCCCTGATCCGTTCCACCACGGTCTGTCGCCAATGCGACAGAATCCATGCGGCGTATTTTCTTGCATAGCCAGTAGTTTGGATAAACTCGTCGAGGATTTTGCCCTTCGTAGACTTTCGTGCTCGTCGATACCGAGCACAGGTCCGGTCAATCACTTCGTGCTTGGCCCGCATTGAAAGCTCCATTGGCGGCCCCCTGCCTGTTAAGCTACTGGGAAGCCAGGATGAAAGCTTTCGTCGTGTTTTACTTATGAGGCATGCCTGCCATTTCGGCTAGATTAATTATGAGGCAACGCGCATCATTGCCCGGACCCGAAATGGGTCGCTATACTCCTATGCATGATCAATTCGATATGCGTGTTTTGCGGCTCGAGCGCGGGATCGAAACCTGAGTACATCACGGCCGCCGAGGCCATGGGCCGTGAGCTGGCGCGGCGTGGCCTTACCCTCGTCTACGGCGGGGGCAATGTCGGGACCATGGGCGCCCTCGCGCGCGCCACCCTTGCCGCGGGAGGGAAAGTAACGGGAGTCATCCCGCAAAAGCTATACGAGAAGGTCGATCACGTCGAACTCACCGAGCTCATCGTGTCCAGCGGCATGCATGAGCGCAAGGCCAGGATGGCGGAGGCCTCCGACGCATTCATAGCCCTCCCTGGAGGCATCGGCACCTTCGAGGAGCTCTTCGAAGCATGGGCCTGGCGCCAGATAGGCTTCCATTCCAAGCCCGTGGGCCTCCTCGAGGTGGCGGGCTTCTATGCCCCCCTCCTCGGATTCCTCGCCCACGTGGCGGAGGAGGGCTTCCTCAGAGTCTCGCATCTCAAGGACCTCGTCGTGGACGAGGATCCTTGCCGCCTCATAGACCGCCTCATTTCGGCTCCCCCGCCCCTCGAGCCAAAACTGCCGGAGCGCAAAAACGGTTGACAGCGGTGCAAGATGGCATCAACCTAGACCCATTCTTGTAACGACCCGACGGGGCTGCGTGTCGGTCGGCGCATCGGGGAATCCGGTTCGCGAAAGCCCCGCGGATCACCGGAGCTTCACATGAAGAAAGCGTTGCCCCTCCTTCTCCTCCTTAGCTTTTCGGCAATCCACCTCTGTGCCCAAGGCGCAGGCCTGGCTTTCCGCGACGACACCGATGTGGCAAGGGCGATAGCCGGCTACATCATGTCGGGCAAGGTCCCGATCACGAACAGCTTTGTCTTCTCCGGCAACGAACTGGCCGAAATAGCCGGTTATGACAGCCGCATCGGGGCGACGAAGGACTTCAAGAGCCGCCTGGTCCTATCCTTCAACCCTGCCGCGGTGACGGGTGTCACGGGGATCGAGACCTACACGCCGGCTCCGACCTCTGACCCCACCCTCCTGTATTTTGTCGACGGCATCCCCGTCTTCACCGAACTGGGCGCGGGCTTCCAGGTGGGCAACGCGGTCTCGGGCAAGGTCAAGATCGACCTCGCGATACGGCCGACCTTTGTGGGCACCAACGACCTTGCCCTCATGGCCCCTTGGGAGGTCAATTCCTTGATCCGGATGCTCACGAGCTGGAAGTTCCCCCAGGAGGGCTGGCTCGCGACCGGCAACGAGAACGCCTGGATCGCGGCGGGGCGCTTCAAGTCGGGCATAGGCGAAGGCCACTTCAGCAACACCTTCCTCAACTCCAGGGCCGAGTTCTATGACCAGGTGCAGGGAGCGATAGGCAACAGGAACTTCCGCTTCACTTCGATCGTCGGGTCATCCGCCACCCACCTCTACGCGAACGAGGCGGACATCCAATACTATGTCCGCGACAATCCGACCACATATAACGCCACGGAAAACAGCATTGACTGGTGGGACCCCATCAACGACCATGATTTCACGACCACGGTCGAGCCGGTCAAGATGTTCGCCTACAGCCAGGTCGAGGCGCGCTTCTGGGACCGCTTCCGTTTCGGCGTGGCGCAGATGAACATGATCGGCGGCAAGATACCGGCCTTCACCGACTTCCTTCCCACGGAATTCTGGCACAACAGCTACGCGGCGGGCTTCGGCAATGTCATGCTCAACCTCAATGCCTCCCTCGTGCCCCTCAAGGGCCTCGAGGTCTTCGGCGAGCTTACCATCGACGACTTCCAGGGCACCGATGAAGGAGTGACCGGCAAGCCGTCCCAGTATGCCTGGCAGGGCGGTGGGCGCTACTCGTTCAAGGCGACCGACGACCTGGTCATCACCACGGGCGCCGAATACACCTTCGCGAGCGAATGGGTCTATTGCCGCTGGCAGCCCTACCTGACCATGTACCAGCGTCACCTCATCAATGGCAGCCAGGGCACGGACTGGCCCCTCGGCTTCGCCTACGGCCCGGACGCGAAGCACCTGGGCATCTACGTCAACGCAAGCCTTCCCACGGGCGCCAATGTCGAACTCGGCTACGAGTACCTGGCGAAGGGCCCCATCTACATGGGGATGACCGACGCCAACGGCAACCCGATCTACTATGACTATGACTTCGCCACTTCCAACCTCTACACCAAAAGCACCACGCTCGCCGCGATCCAGGCCCAGCCCGACCAGCTGAGCCATGGAATCTCGCTGAAGGCGACCTGGCCGATCGCGAAGGGCTTCGAGACCTACGCAAGGCTCCAGTACTGGAACCACACGAACTATAGGAATGTCCTCGCTTCCTCCAAGGATTTCTTCCTCTATTCCGCCGGCGTCCTATGGAAGTTCTGATGCCTTCGATCAGAAGCTGACCGAGAGTCCCGCCGTGAGCTGGAAATCGGCGCTTATGTCCGCATAGGCGCCGGTCGAGGCCACGAAGGTCCTTTGGTTGACCCAATCCAGGTTGGCCCAGAGCTTCACGGCAAGCCAGGCCGGCAAGCTTGGGATGGCGTAGTCCCCCGACAGGCCCGCGACCAGGGTTTCCGTGACCTTGTCTCCCGACGGGGTCGTCCCCTCATAGTTGGGATAACCGGCGTTGTCTCCATCCTTGTTGTGCGAGGTGAGGAAATCCATCTCTCCATGGCGCATCCCGAAAAGGCGCAGTCCGACGCTCCCCCTCCCTGAAACGCGCCAGCCGAGATCCCACTGGAGGACAAGGGCATCCCCTCCGTACGGGTAGCCGAGGTAATCAAGGCTGAGGATGTAGCCGGGGCCGGGATAGCCATTGGTGAAGTATTTCCGGTACATGAGGAAATCGACGCCATCCCGGCGATACAGGAGGGGATCGGTCAACGCGCACTCGAGGGAGGTGCTGAGGATCCCCGGTCCCGCCATGGCCGCATATTCAATGCCTCCCAGATAGCCCATGGCGTCACCCTGCACGGCCAGTTCGTTGGGTGCCCTCGCCTGGTCCATCACCACCTGGGCATAGAGGTTGAAGCCCTTCATGAAACTCCAATCCAGTTCCACATGGGCGATCGCGTTGAAAAGCGAGCGGTTGTTGAGGTTGTGGTAGATGAAGGCCGGGTTGAGGTAGCGGAAATCGAAGACATCGTTCTGGTACATCATGTCCTCGGAGATCGCGAAGGTCAGGCCGTCCAGGATCCTGAACTCCAGGCGATGGGCGATGAAGATCCTGAACTCGGTGTCGGGCTGTTCCCCGGGCTTGGTGTTGGCGTCCAGGAACACCGTGAGCCAGTCGTACTTGAAAAGGTCGGAGAAGGCGACAAGGCGCGCGTAGTCCTGGTAGTCCACATGGCTACCGACGATGAAGTTCCCCGAGTGCCCGTTGCCCCAGCTCACCTTGTCCCGGGCCAGGGAGAAGTTCCAGTTGGCTCCTCCCACCGAGGCCACGGCGCGCTTGGGCCACTGGAAATCGAAGTCATAGCTGTGCTCGAGGATGTTGGTGAGGAAGAACTGGCTGTAGATGACCGAATGGGAGACCATGAGGGCCTGCGTGTCCCCAGGAAGCACGATGGCGCCGATGCCGGCCGGATATGAGTCGGTGACCTTGTATTGCGTATCTTCGTAATTGAACCTGTTTCGTCCATACTGCAGGTCGCAATAGACGTAGAAGAGGTCCTTGAGGGAAAAATCGAGGGCCAGCTTGAGGAGGGGCTTGCGCTCCTCGAAGCCCAGGATCCAGTCGCTTTCCAGGTCATAGTCCTGGTTGTCGTGGGCGTAGGCTTCGACGTTGGCGTCGAACGCGAAGCCGAAACCGAATCCGTCGCGGAAGCCGAAACGGAGGCCGGGCTCGACAGCCTTGGCGATGGCGTCGTAGAGCCCGGTCACCCTGCCGCCGAGGGAAGCCCGCTCCACGCGCGCAAGGATGAGACCGGCCTCCGTCTTGGTCCAGGGCCTGGCGTTCGAGGGCGTGCCCTTGCCCGTCATCAGGTAGAGGGCGTCCATGTCGGCGTAGACGGTCGAGGAGAGGGGGATGCTCTCCTGGGAGACCTTGGTCGGCGTATAGTCCCGTACTGCAGCCTGGGCCACCAGAGCTTGCGCGGCCGCGACCGAGGCCGCAAAGAGAAGGAAGCGAAGGAGCATCGGGCAGTGGAAGCGCATATTCGTCCTAAATAAAGAAGGTTTCACGCAGGACCCGCGGTGGCCTCGGCGACCTGACCCTCGTACCAGCTTTTCTCCAGGATCCACCGTCCGACCTTCGCCGTGCCCCAGGGAGTGTAGAGCCCCAGGGTGACGAGGCAGAGGAGGGCCTGGCACCAGAGCAGGCAGAAACCCTTGCCGATCGCCCCCTCAAAACCGAGCCTGCCCTTTTCCACGCCATCCTTTTCGATGACCGTGCGGCCGGCGAAATAGCGGTAGATCCTGAGGCAGGCGGCAGGCCAATAGATGCCGAGGGTGATGATGGTCAGGCAGGTCTGTCCCAGGAGGAAAATGCAGGAAGGCCAGAATTTCGTCGCCCAGCGGAGGGTAAACCCACCGCAGGAAAAATTAACGTACCAGCGGTACATGAGGTACATGAAGGGCACAAAGATGAGGAGGACGAGGATAAAGGTGAGGACCGTGGTGAGCATCGCCGCCGAGCCACCGCCATATTCGCGGCCGTAGTCGGTTTCAGGGCGGTAACTTGCGTTGGTGGCATATGCGGCATGTGGCGCGGCGGGAAGCTGCGAGGCCATCTCGATGCTCGGCCGATGGGCATTCGACGAAAAGTCGCTGTTCAGCGCCAAGAAGGTGGTGCCCGCCGCCAGTGCCGCCACAAGGACCAGGAAGGGGAGGAAGATGAGGAGGAGCTTTATTGGCCTGCCGAGGAACTCCGGCCTCTGGTCGGCAAAACGTGTTTCCGAAGCGAGGTAGGCGACGATCTTCCGGCTGAACCAAGGGATATAGATCCCGAGGGTGATGATGGAGAGGAAGGTCCCCAGGAAGATCATGCCGAGGTATTTGCCGACATCGCCACGGAACTCGAAGCCCTTGTCGCCGATCCTGAGCTTGGGCAGGACGACACGAAGGATGACGATGGAAAAGGCGGTCGTCACGGCAAGATAGGCGAGGAAAACGACAAGGAGGACGATGAAATAGGAAACCAGGTCTCCGCCACGCCGGCTGAGGCTCATAGCCTGGGTAAGGCCAAGATAGATGCTATAGGCGGCCAAGACAGGAATGAAGGGTTTCCACCAGTCCTTGCCCTCGAGCGTGAATTGGAAAGGAACTCTCATGTTGCCTCCTTTGTTGTTCTGGTTCTTTAGGATAGCGCAGTTCCCCATCAACGCAAGCGTGCTCTTGATTCACTCCACGCGTGTATAGTAGTATTGCCTCATGCCCTCTTTGCGGGCTATGGTGGTGCCTATGGACTGCGAGATTCGGGTTGGCACGTCGGGCTTCGATTACCCGGAGTGGCGGGAAGTCTTTTACCCGCATGAACTTGAACGGAAGGGTTACCTCGGCTGGTATGCCGGAAAGTTTGACACGGTGGAGCTCAATTTTTCCTACTATCGCATGCCCGAGGAGCGCCAGCTCCATGAGTTCCTTTCCAAGGCAGGCAAGGACTGCCTCTTCTCGATCAAGGCCCACCAGTCCCTCACCCACGAGATCGTGCCGGGGGCCTGGGAAGAGGCCTTGGCCCAGTACAGGGGCGCCCTTTTCCCCCTCGTCAACGCCGGCCGCCTCGGGGCAGTCCTCTTCCAATTCCCGCCCTCCTTCCACTACGAGGCCCCCCGGCGCAAGTATCTCGACGCCCTCCTCCGCAAGGCCGAGGGCCTGCCCCTCGTGGTCGAATTCCGCAACCATGACTGGTACAACAACCGGGTCTTCGACGCCTTGCGCGAACGGGGCGTGGCCCTGGCGGCCATCGACCTTCCCGACCTCCCCAACATGCCACCGCCCATGGATCTCGTCACTTCCCCCCTGGCCTACGTCCGCCTCCATGGGAGGAACGGCGAGACCTGGTGGGGTTCGGACGCCGCGGCCCGCTACGACTACTGCTACAAGGATGAGGAGCTCCGCTCCTGGACCCTGAGGCTCAAGGCGATGGCCAGCAACGCCCGGCGCATCCTCGTCTACTTCAACAACCACTGGCGAGGCCAGGCGCCGCACAACGCCGCGACCCTCAAGTCCTTCCTGGCGAGGGAGGGCCTCCTGCCATGAGGCGGGAAGCGAGTGTCATCCACCTCAACGTGGTGAACTTCCCCGCTTCGGCGGAAGCCCTGCGGGACAGCTCGCTGAGGGAAAAGGCCTTCGCGGTCGCGGTGCCCGGCGCCGCGCGGGCCCTCATCCTCGATGTCTCCCGCAACGCATTGAAGGAAGGCATCGAACCGGGGATGCGGGTGGACGAGGCGGAACGACGCGCGCCGGGCCTCCGCCTCGTCCCCCCATCCCCCTCTTTCTATGTCGAGGTGAACCGTGCCATCGAGGAAATCTGCGCGCGGTATGCGCCCCTTCTCGAGAACGCGGGGCGCGGCCACTTCTACCTCGACATGGGAGGCACGCGCAGCCTTTTCGGGGCCTACCTCGACACGACGGCGAAGATCAGGGACGAGCTGGCCGAAAAGGTGGGACTGGACGCCGCCACGGCCCTGGCCGCCAACAAGCTCGTGGCCAAGGTGGGCACGCGCAGCCTCAGGCCCGATGGCCTCGTCTGCGTCCGCGAAGGCGAGGAAGGGAGCTTCCTTTGCCATCAGGATGTCGGACTCCTCCCCGGCGTCGAGGGGAAGCCAGCCAGGATACTCGAGACGGTCGGCATCAGGGAGATAGGCGAGCTGGCCGCGCTATCCGACAACGAGGTCCTCGGCCTCCTCGGAAGGCAGGGTCCGGCCCTGCGCGACGGGGCCCGCGGCATCGACGGATCTCCCGTCCAGGACGGCCAGCTCTCCGCCCGCGTCATCGAGCACCGAATCCGCTTCGACTCCGATGTCCTCGACTCCGATGTCCTCGATGCGGTCCTCACCATCCTCGTGGAAAGATGTGGCTTCGAGCTCAGGCGGGACAAGCTGGCGGCGCGGACAGTCTGGGCCGAACTCCTGTACACGGACGAGGTCGAGGGCCGGGGGGGCGTGACCTCGCGCAGGCCCCTGGCCCTCGATGGCGAGCTCATCGGCGCCGCCAGGCTTGCCCTTGGCCGCGCCCACTTCCGCCGGGTCCGCGTCGCGGAAGTGGCCCTCGCCCTGTCCCGCCTCGAGCCCGCGGGCCTCCAGCTCGACCTCTTCGCGCCCGAGGCGACCGTTTCCGGGCCACTCGCGTCATCGCTTCGCGACCTGCCCCTAGGGCGCGAAGCGAGCCTTCAGGAGGCGGTGGACAGGTCCAGGCGACGCTATGGCTGCGCATCCCTGACGCACGGCGTGAGCCTGGCCGCCGCCCGTCAGGGCGATTCACGCCATGGCGATGCCCGCCAAGGCATAGCTGCCTTCCGCGATGTTTAGCCACCTCCAGGTCCGCTCCGCCTACTCCTTCCTCTCCGGAGCCTGCCGCATCGAGGACCTCGTGGCCAGGGCGAAGGAACTCGGTTACGGGACCATGGCCCTCACCGACTCCAGCAACCTCTACGGTGTCCATGCCTTCATCGAGGCGACAGAGGCGGCGGGCATCAGGCCCATCATCGGCGCCGAACTCCGCGTCGAGGGTGGCCGCCTCCTGGCCCTCGTCCGTGACCGGGAGGGCTTCGGCAACCTCTGCGAACTCGTGAGCGCGGAGAAGGCCGTGGCCACGGCCGGTTCGGCAAGAGCCGATGCCGGCGTTTCCGGGCCGCGCGACCTCCTCATCTCCAAGTCACGCGGGCTCATCTACGCGTCATGCGACACCGCCGTCCTTGACGCGCTGCGCGAAAGGGTGCCGCGGCTCTATGCCGGCGTCACGCCCCGACGCCTCGGCGCCCTGCCTTACGCCTCCCGGCGTGGCATACCCCTCCTCGCCCTCGGGGACGCATCCCTCATCGAGAAAAGCGACTGGGAAGTCCATCGCCTCCTGCGGGCCATCGGGGAGGGCGCGACCCTTGGGAAGCTCGGATCGCTCGTGGCATCCGGCGCGGCGGAGGCGCTCGATTCGCCCGGGGCCATCCTCTTCGGCCCCGAGGAAGCCCAGGGCCTTTTCGCCTCCTGGCCCGCGGCTTTGGCGGCCAATGAGGAGGTCGCGCGCGACTGCGCCTTCTCGCGGATCTTCGACGGCTTCACCTTTCCCTCAGCCACTGGCGGGGACAGGGTCGCGGTTCCGGGCGGGGACAGGGCCGCTGATCCGGCTGAGGCCGCGTGCCACGCCGATGAGGCCTATGCCCGGCTCAGGCGACTCGCCTTTGAAGGGGCGCAACGGCGATACGGGGAAGTGAACGACGCCGTCGTGGACCGCCTCGAATACGAGCTCGACATCATCGGGAGGAAAAACTTCACCGACTACTTCCTCGTCGTGGCGCAGATTGCGGGTTTCACCGCCCGCACCTGCGGCCGTGGCTCGGGCGCCGCGAGCGCCGTGGCCTACAGCCTCGGGATCACGAATGTCGACCCAATACGCCACCACCTGTATTTCGAGCGCTTCCTCAACGAGGCGAGACCCGACCCTCCCGACATCGACATTGATTTCGCCTGGGACGAAAGGGACGAGGTTATGCGCCGCGCCATCGAAGCCTTCGGTTCCGACCGGGCGGCGCGCGTGGCCAACCACCTTTTTTTCCGTCCCCGCTCGGCCATCCGCGAAGCGGCCAAGGCCTGGGGCATGCCCGATGGGGAGATAGCCGCCTGCGAGCGCTCGGTCTTCGAAGGCAGCGCCTGGGGGAACGGCTCGTGGTCAGGCGGCGCCTCGGGAGGAGGAGGGCTCGAAGCCTGGCGGGCAAAACCCCTGTGGAAGGACATCATCGCCGCGGCGACACGGATAGAAGGCCTTCCGCGCGGCATCTCCATGCATTGCGGCGGCCTCGTCATCGCGCCCGGCCCGATCCGGCGGCTGGCCCCCGTCGAGAGTTCCGCCGAGGGATATCCCCTCCTCCAATGGGAAAAGGACGGCACCGAGGCGGCGGGCCTCGTCAAGATCGACCTCCTCGGGAACCGCTCCCTTGCCGTCATCCGCGATGCCGTCGCGAACATAGCCGCGGAGGAGGATCGCAGCGGCGAGGGTCGTGATTCCGCCATCCTCGCCGACCAGGCGGCCTTCGAGCGCATGGCCCTCGGCGACGCCCGGACCATCGACATGCTGGCCCGGGGGGACACCATGGGGGTCTTCTACATCGAGTCGCCTGCGATGCGGCAACTCCAGAAGAAAGCCGGCGTCGGCGACTACGAGCACATAGTGATCCATTCATCGATCATCAGGCCGGCGGCGAACAAGTACATCGCCGAATACGTGAAACGGCTACATGGCGGTACATGGGAGCCGCTGCATCCGCGGCTGGCGAAGGTCCTCGATGAGACCTACGGCATCATGGTCTACCAGGAGGACGTATCGAAGGCGGCCATCGCCCTCGCCGGCTTTGACGAGTCGGACGCGGATGCATTGCGTAAGATCCTGGCCAAGAAGAACAAGGCGAGGAAGCTCGCCGAATGCAAGACCATTTTTTTTGAGGGTTGCGCGAAACATGGAGTCGAAGCGGCGGCCGCCGAATGCGTCTGGGAGATGATGGAATCCTTCGCGGGATATTCCTTCTGCAAGCCCCACTCGGCCTCCTATGCCGTCGTTTCCTTCCAGTCCGCCTGGCTGCGCTGCCATCACCCGGCCGAATTCATGGCAGCGGTCCTGAGCAACCAGGGCGGCTTCTACACGGCTTCGGCCTACGTGAGCGAGGCCCGGCGCATGGGCTTGGCCATCGCGGGGCCGGATGTCAACGAAAGCGGACGCGCCTATCGCGCCTCGGGCGGGCGCCTCGTGGTGGGACTGATGGCCATAGGGGGCCTGTCGCGCGCGACCATGGACGCCATCGCCGCCGAGCGTGCCGCCCATGGCCCCTTCCGCGGCCTGGCTGACTTCACTTCCCGTCTCGCCCTGGAGGCTGCTGACATCGTCGCCCTTGCCGAATCGGGGGCCCTTGATTCGATCGCCGCCACCGCCTCCCGGGCCATGGCGGCCCGCAGCCTCCTGTGCGCCCGCGGCGAGCCTGGCGCCGCCGCGGGCGGGGAGCTCTTCTCCGCCGACGGGCAGGGCGGGGCCCATGGCATCGCCGCGCCAGGACCCGGCGCTCCCACGTCCGCCGCCGGGGAATGCGGCTGGGGAGAGGAGCGCCGGGTCCTGTCCGCCGAATACCGCTGCCTCGGCTTTCTCCGGGAGCGCCATCCCCTGAGCCTGTGGAAGCGCGAGGTCGACAAGGTGGAGCGGACCAAGGCAGCCGACCTGGCCGCGTGTTTCGGCAAGATCGTGACAATTGTCGCCATGCCCGTGACCCGGAAGGAAGTGCTCACCCGGGGCAAGGAGGAGATGTCCTTCGTGAGCCTCGAGGATGAGACGGCCATCATCGAGGCTGTCCTTTTTCCCGAAGCCTTCGAGCGCTATGGCCGGCTTTTTTTCGACCTCCGCCCCCTCGTGGTCGAAGGGCGGGTCGAGCGCGACCAAGGCGCGGTCTCCTTCGAGATCACCAAGGCCAGGCCCCTCGACAACCCTGGCAAAGGCCTGCCGGACCGGCGGGGCGCGGGGGGAAAAAACGGACCTTGGAGGTGAGGGACTTCACTCGACCGCGCCACGCTCCCAATCGAAGTGGGCCCTGTCCTTCCGCAGGCGCGTCTCGGGATTCTTCCACATCGCGTATCCGCTCCAGAGCGCGGCCGAGAAATACAAAAGCGGCTCAGGCCTGGACGATCCAGACAGGGACGCGGGGGACCCGCCCTTTTCCAAGGAGAAGAGATGGTTCCAGCTCACGACCTTGAAAGCCAGGGGAGGCACGAGGGGTCCTTTCGCGACCACGTTTTCGTGGGTCACCGAAAAGGCGGACGGATCGTAGTCTTTTGCCGTCTCGTACTCGACTTCCAGGATGGACCATGAGACTGGATCGACCTTGAGTCCGATGGACTCGATATCGCCCTTGCCGAACATCGCGCGCTGGAGTGACAGGCCGCCGGTATAGAGGGTCCGGCTCAGGAAGGGCCCGAATCCCGGGGCCTCGTTTCGCTCCCGTGCCCAGGCAGGATGGTAGGCGAGGTGGATTAACCCCGCATCGTCCCATGCCGCGCGGTAATAGACGGCTTCGATGGCACCGAAGTCGGCGGGGCAATCAAGGCGGGGACGGAACCTTGCCGCGAGGGCGTCGTCGCGGAAAGGCACAAAGCCCGCCGGGGGGGGAGCACGTTCGGCGACGGGAACAATGACGACGAAGGCGGCGAGGCCGGACAGGAACAAGACAAGTACGAGGACGGCCATCAAGCCGCGGCTGCGTGTGCGCTTCATCCAGACAGTGAACACCCGATTCGCCCCGGGGGCAAGGCCGCGTTTTGGCTTTTCCTCCCGCCTCGACGGCCATGGCCGTTTCCGGCTATACTGGCCCCATGAAAGGCAAGAAAAAATCCTCCCACGGCATTCCGCCCGGAGCCCCAGGACATCCCAGGCAAGGCGCGAGTGGAGCTGGGCGGGCAGCAACCCGCGCCGGCGGGCGCACGGCTCCCAAAGGCGCGCGCAGGGAGGACCGGGAAAGCGGCGACGGCGAAGGTCGCACAAGCGGCCACACCGTCGCGGGACGAGACGAGCCACCGAGGGTGGGCGACCGCCGCGATGCCCCCGCCTACGGCCGCGGCGACACGGGCATTTTCTCAGGCAAGCGCGCCACGATGCGCAACCGGAGCCAGCTCGCCGTCCTCTACGAAGACGATGACATCGTGGCGGTGGACAAGCCGGCTGGGCTTCCCGTCATCGCCGCGGAAGGTTCAAGGGCCAAGTCCCTATATGACGTGGTCACCGGCTATATCCGTCGTCGCAACCCGAAAGGGAGGGCCGCGGTGGTGCACCGCCTGGACCGGGAAAGCTCTGGCGCCCTGGTCTTCGCCAAATCGGGGGCTGCCAAGGCTGCCCTCATGTCGCACTGGGACAGCTTGGCCAAGGAGAGGCTCTATGAAGCCCTGGTCGAGGGCGATATGGAGGCGGACGAGGGTTCCCTCGATTCATGGCTCGTGGAAGCAGGTCCCACGAGGATGCGTGTCGCCGAGCCTAGTGAACGTGGAGCCCTCCGAGCCGTCACCAACTGGCGTGTCATCGGACGCGGCAACGGCTTCAGCCTTCTTGAGCTCTCCCTGGAGACAGGGCGCAAGCACCAGATACGCGCCCAACTGGCCGACAAGGGTCATCCCGTCGCCGGGGACGAACGCTATGGATCCCGCCGCGACCCCGCTGGACGGCTTTGCCTCCACGCGGTCCTTCTCGTCCTTGTCCAGCCCTTCACCCGTGAGTTGCTGCGCATCAGGAGCCCAGCGCCATCCGAGTTCATGCAGGCCTTGCATCCGAAAGAACTCCGCCGTGCGCCCGGGACAAAGGCGCCCAGAGCCAAGATAGCCGGCGAAATGCCCATGGGCGGAAAAGCGCCGAAAGCCAAGGCGACGGATGGCAAGGCCATCGTCGATGCGCAAAAAAAGAAGGCCCTCAACAAGCCAATCGCCCGCGATGCCGCGCCTTCCGGCTCTAGCCGCCCGGCAGGAAGTGGAGAAAAGCCCCGGGACCATCTTCTTCTGGGGAAAAAACCGCCCAAGAAGTCCCCACGGCCCTCCACGCCCCGCTAAATCCGAGCCTTGGCCCGGGCTTGGATAGCACCATGTCAGCTTAGCTCAAGCGCGGTCTTCGCGGAGCCTTGGCCCTCTTTTTGCTGCCTTGTTGCGGCATCGCATCGAACAGGGCAAGTCCCGCTCGCAGGGCGGCAGCTTGGTCCCTGTCCCTTCGAGCGGTCATTCCTCCCTGCAATCGGGATCCTCGCAAGACTGCCGCCTCAGTCTCCTGAGGCTGCGGCGCGGCATGATGAGATCGACAGCCCTCGCTTCGACATGTATGTCGATCGGCAGGGTATGGCCAAGCTCGCCGTCGATCTGGGTGAAGACCGGCTTGTTGGACGACAGGCGAAGGCTTTTGGCACGATGGATTCTTGAGCGCTGGAGGCCCATGGGCGGCGCGGCGAGGTTCGGATTGGCCATAAAACGCACGAGGTAGCGGAGGACGAGGAGGATGGTGTTCCATCGCCCTGTCTCCTGGAAGACGAAGACGTCAAGACATCCATCCAACGGCGAGGCGTGCGGCGTGAACGAGAAGACGTCCCCGTAACGGCTCGTGTTGGACACGAGGACAAAACTCCCCGTATCGCTGCGCCCGCCGTCGAGCTCCACCGTGATGCGCGGATAGCGGTATCGGGCAAAGGCCCTAAGGCCCGCGATCGCGTAGGCGATCACTCCAAGCCGCAGCTTGAGGCCCTGGCCCTCGAGCTGCTTGAGGGAATAGGCATCCAATCCCGCGCCTACCATGAGGAGGAACAGCCGCTCGCCATGGACGCCGACATCAAGACGCGCCGATTTTCCCTTGAGTATCAGGCGGCAGACACTGGCGATGCCGCGGGGGAAGCGCATCTCCGTGGCGAATACGTTCCCTGTCCCCCAAGGTATGATGGCCAGCTTCTTTCCGCTGCCCCGCATGCCATTGAGCACTTCGTTTATGGTGCCGTCGCCCCCGCCGCCGATGATGACATCGAAGTCCGATCGAGATCCTTCCCGGGCAAGCCGTTCCGCGTCGCCTGCGCCATTGGTCATGCGCACTTCAAGGTATTGCCCGCGCTTGGCGAAATACCTCCTCACAACCGAAACTTCGCTACGGGCGAGTCCCGCGCCGGAGACCGGATTGACGATGAGGAGATACTTCATTGAACCGCAATATACTTCCAAAAAGCGTGCGGGCGAGCTGCCCGAAGGAAAAAAAAACGGCCCCTAAACGGGACCGCAGGTTCTTCAGGCTCTATGTAGGATCTGCTTACTAGGCGAGTACATCGAGGAGTGAACCCTCTCCGGCTTTGAGGGGAGCCTGGGACGAAACAGAAACCCTGGAAACTTCCTGGGCCTCGCTGTCGGGCATGCGCTCTGCGCCTTCGTTTTCGGCCGGAACGGCCGAGGTCATTCTGGCCATGGGGGCAGCGAAAGCTTCCGTGCCGCGTATCGAAAGACTGTTCATGTGGACCTCCATTGATAAGAATGATACTATATTAGGCACTGCTAATCAAGTCATGCCGACCGGATATGTCGACTATTATTTTTTTCCCTTGCCTTCGGGCTTGGCGCGTGGCTGAAGGAGGAAATCATCCTCGCCTCGCGCGATGTTGCGGATGGCATTCCGGATGGCGTCCTGGCTCGAGCGGCTGCCTTCTGTATCGCTGCCGGCCCTGGACGAGGGCGCGCGGCCTGTCGTGTTCCGGCCGGTTGCTGGCCGTCGCGCAGGAGCCTTGTCACCCGGTGCGCCCCTGCCTGCAGGGCTTGTCGAGGGCCGGGCCGTGCCTTGGCCGCGGGAAACCTCACTGCGACGGGCGGAGGGAGATGCAGCCCTGTCAGGCGCACTTCGCGTCGCTGGCGTTTCGCGGCGCGTCGACTCTCGAGGGGTACGCTTGGTTCCGGTCGACGAGCCGGAGCGTGGGGAATCGGAAGATTTCGGGGAACCGCGGCGCGGGCCGCGGGGATCAAAGTCCCGCCGACCACGATCCCGGGCATCCACCGGCGGCGGGTTCTTGGCCTCTTCCGCCCTCGCGACAGCCGCGGTCTTGAAGGCTTCGTCCACGACCGTGCCCGTCGCCATCGGGATCTTCCTGCCGATGAGGCGTTCAATGTCGCGAAGGAAGGGTTTTTCTTCGCTTTCGCAAAGCGCAATGGCTATGCCATCGGCCCCGGCCCGGGCTGTCCGTCCGATCCGGTGGACGTAAGTCTCCGGCTCGTTCGGCAGTTCGTAGTTGAATACGTGGGTTATCCCGTCCACGTCGATGCCCCGGGCGGCCAGGTCGGTGGCCACGAGGATGCGGATCTCGCCGGAACGGAAGCCCTCGAGTGTGCGTATGCGGTTGTTCTGGCTCTTGTTCGCATGGATGGCCGAAGCGCTGATGCCGGACTTTTCCAGGGACTTCACGAGCTTGTCCGCACCGTGCTTGGTCCGCGTGAACACGAGGGCCCGCCGCACGTCGCCGCCTTCGATGAGGGCGGCGAGCATGTGGCGTTTGTCATTCTTCTCGGCGTAGATGACGCTCTGCTCGATCGCTTCCACCGTGGGCTTTTCAGGGGAAATGTCCACCCGCAGCGGTTTCTTGAGGATGCTCTGGGCCAGTTGGGCGATCGAGGGCGGCATGGTGGCGGAGAAAAGCAGGGTCTGCCGCTCTTTCGGGATGAGGGCGATGATCTTTTTCACATCATGGATGAAGCCCATGTCGAGCATGCGGTCCGCCTCATCCAGGACAAAAACCTCGAGTGACCCGAGGCGCAGCTTGCCTTCACCGTAAAGGTCGAGGAGGCGCCCTGGGGTTGCGACAAGGACATCGAGTCCACGCAAGAGGGCTTTTTCCTGGGGTGCCTTGCCGACACCGCCGAAAATGCAGGCGTGGCTGACATGGGCGTACTTGGAATAGGAAGCGAAGCTCTCGTTGATCTGGGCAGCCAGCTCACGAGTCGGCGCCACGACGAGGCAACGCACGTTCTTGGGGACAGCCTTTATAGGCTTGCCGACAAGGTATTGGATCATGGGAAGGGCAAAGGCCGCGGTCTTGCCCGTGCCGGTCTGGGCACAGCCAAGGAGATCGCGGCCCTCGAGGAGACTCGGGATGGCGGCGACCTGGATTGGACTGGGGTTTTTGTAGCCCTGTTCCTCAACTGCCTTGAGGATGGGCGCGATCAGTCCGAGCGATTCAAAACTGGGTTCGTTCATGGGGATCCTGCGGTGAAGATGGTTGCATGAAGGATGGAAGAGCCAAACCCGAAAGGGAGGCTACGTTCTTTCCTAGTCAGCAAATATATTCTAGCACCGAAGGCGGGGGAGAGAATAGGCCTCCCCGCCCGGGTGCAAGGAAGGAAAAAAACGCCTGGATTGCCCAGGCGGAATCGCTGTCACCCTAGGTCTTTATGCAGAGATCCACTTCGAATCCGCCGTCGGGAAGCCTGAAGCGAAGCTGCTCGACGGGCGCTATGTTGGGCCAGCCGATGCGGTGGTTGGCTCCCCTGATCACGACGGGCGGCGCTATCTCGATATTGATCGCGCTCAGGGCCGAGGTGGCATGTCCGGCGATTATGTTGGTAAGCTCGCCGACGAGCCCCCCCTCGAGTTCACGGCGTTCGGCATCGTTTGAGGATTCGACTCCCGTGCCCGCGAGAAGCGAGCGGATAAGCGGAGTGGTCAGGCGGACGGCCATCACGCCCTGTGCCTGTCCAGCCAAGCCGATCAGGCCCGTGATGTCCCAACCATGATCCTCGTCGGGGGCAAGCGCGCGCAGGGGTTCAGGCTCGGCGGCCAGCCCGAACATATCCTTGAAAGTCGTAATCGCCGAGGCGCGAAAGGCCTTTGCGAGCGTCTCGTCCATGTATCCCCCTTTAATCGTTGCCGTCCCAACATTCAACGTATAGAATAGGCGCACACATGGCCGGGAACAAGTGGGACGCCGCGAAATGCCTCATACTTCCATTGCCCTTCGTGTTCCTCCTTGCCTTCCTCCTTCATGTTCCCGCCGCCCTGCCTGCCATATTCCTTCCGGAGCGCCTCTACCTCGCCTTCGATAGGACCATGGGCGCCGAGGAATTGATGGGGTCAAGGAAGCCAGGCTCAGAGGTCTTCGTCGCGCTTGACGATATGCTCCTTCCATTTCCCTCCCCTGGCTCTCCCCTTGAAGCCTATCGGAAAATCACCGGTCTTCTTCCAGACCGAGTCTCCCTTCATGCCATCGCGTCGGACCTCGCCCGCGGACTCCCGCTTTTCAGGCGTGCCCGCGTCGTGAGCTCAGGCATGATAGCCGCAGCCGAGATCCAGGGGCTGGACCGGGCCGCGCGGAAGCGGGGGGTCTCCCTCAGCCTGGAGATCCTACCCACGAAAGCCGCCCTCCCCCTCGCCTCCTTCTCGTGGCGGCTTGCGCCGCGGGTCGAAGGGCTTTCATTCGAGCTGCTCTTTGAACCCGCTGCCAGGGAACTCCGGTCCATCGAGGTCAAGGCCCAAGACGCGGCCATCTGGAGCGGCCCTGGCAAGGATCTTCCCGCGGACCTGGCCCTCAGGTTCTCCTGGCCCAAAAAAAACCTGACAGGGGGCCTCCTGCTGTCGGCTCTCGCCCCCTCGGGCCAGCGCTTCGACCTGACTCTCGACCCCGGAGCTGACCTCGCAAAAAAGCCGAAGGTCCTCTTGGTCACCGAGAAAAAAACGCCGAATTCTTTCATAGAAGGCCTCTATGAGACCCAACGTGCCAGTCCCGCCGAAGCCGCCGACAGGGACCTTGGCGCTTACGAACTCATCGTGTTGGATGGCCTTCCCTTGTCCCGTATCCATGGCGCCTTTCTTCGCTCCCTCCTTGAAGTCAACGCGCGGCGGTCGGGAAGCATCCTCTTTGTCGCAGACAGCCCCGATTTCGGAAAGAAAGGCGACAATCCAGAGATCGAGGATATGCTCCCCGTCTCCCTCATGCCGCGCAACCTCAAGGAGCTTCCCGACCTGGCCATCCTCATCCTCATCGACAGCTCCGGATCCATGTTCGGGGACAAGCTTTCGCTCGCCAAGGTGACAGGACTGGAGCTCCTCAGGGAACTCAAGGCGACCGACCGCGTAGGCATGCTCATCTTTTCGGACGAAAGGCGATGGGTCTACGATTTCGCCCTCAACCGCGACATCGTGGCCGCCCCTGTCCTGGAGCCCGTGAACGCGAAGGGCGGCACGGACCTGGCGGCGGCTTTATCCCTGGGTCTTGAGGGCCTCGCCACCGTCCCCATCAAGGAGCGCCATGTCGTCGTGCTGTCGGACGGCGTCACGAAACCCGCCGATTTCCAGGCCTTGGCGGCCCGCGCCAGGGCAGAAGGCGTCACGGTGTCCACGATGGGCCTCGGAGAGGACCTCAACCGTCCCCTCCTCGAGCGCCTGGCCCTCGAGACTGGCGGCCGCTTCTATCGGGTCTCGAGCGCCAACGAGATCCCTGGCCTCCTTTTCGAGGACCGCAAGAATGAAGCCCGGCCGCCCTTTGTGCAGGCGCCGACGGAGATCCTTGCCCTCAATGGCGACAAGGTCGCCACTATCGGAGGAATGGCCCTTTTCTCGGCCAGCGAGCGCGCCACCGTCCTTTTCGCTGACGCTCTGGGTGATCCCCTCTTCGCGTCCCGTGAAAACTCGAACCGCGCCGTCCTGATCTTCACGAGCGACCTTTACGGGAATTACAGCCGGGATTTCTTTGCCAACCCGGATGCGGTGGGCGTCGTCCGGGACAGGCTGGACGCCCTATTCGCGGAAAAGCCCGTGGAAATTTCCGTCCTCGAGGGCCTCGCGGGCCTTTCGGTCATCCTGCGCTCCGACGCCCTTGCCTCGCCTTCCCTCAGCCTGAGTGCTCCAGGAAGGGAAACCCTCGATGTCGATTTTTCGCGCTCAGGGCCGGCGCTCTGGTCGGCGAAGCTCTCACCCGCCCATTCGGGGCGCTATACGGCGCATGTCAGCGACCGAGGGAGCGACGTGACATCCTTCACCCTCCCCTCCAACGCCGGCTTGCGGGGATTCGAGGCCGCTGACGAGGAGGAGGCGTTGTCGATCCTTCCTGGCAAGTTCCAGCGGATGGATGGCGGCATCCTCTATCTCGCGCTGTTCTTCGCCTCCTCCCTGGGCGCGACGATCCTCCTCAGGACCAAACGATGAGGGGGAAATGGACAATGGCAGGAATCGCCTTGGCGGTTTTCGTCGCGGTCCTCCCCCTCCCCCTCGCGGCTGGAGGCCGCGGGACTGATGGCCTCGTGGTATCCGGAAAGCCCTTCCTTCCCTGGCGCGTGAATCTCGCGGTCCTCGAGTCCGAACAAGGCATCGTCGGGCGCGTGGCCGTATACGGCAGCACATGGCAGGGCAAGACCATCCTCCTTTTCGAGGCGAATGAGGGTAGCTGGGCAAGAAGCGTGGACGTCGCCTTCTACCTCGATGAAGACATGCGATACCTGCGGTTTTCCACGGGTTCGGGTGAAGGCAGCCGGGACCTTGAGCTGGACCTGTCCAATGCGCCGGCCACGCAGGCCGGCGCCGTCCCGGAAAGCGCGAGACGGGCAGCGATCCGAAACCTCGTCCTGCCATTCGCCCACCAAGGGATTGGCTCCGCGCCGCGGGAATACCGCATCGGGGAAGGCGACCTTGACGACGAGGCCCTCGCGGCCTCGAAGGCCCTTTTCAAGTCTCCACCGCCACTCCTGCCCCTGTCCCTCCTCGGGGTCTTCGCCTTCACGATGGCCCTGACCGCGGGCCTACCGTCGCCGAAGCGGAAACCGGCCGCCGTTGTCGCCCTTTCCATCCTCGCATCGGGGGCAGTCTGCTTCCTCCTGCCTTCGACCCCCTCCGTCACCATCGTGGATTTCAGGCCCGCCAACATGAAAGGGCCGCATCCCCGCGTCGCGGCCGCCCTGCTGGCGGAAAGGCGGGAGGAGAGCCCAGCCATCTCCCTGACACGTTATGCGCAAGACCTGGAGGCCCCTGGGACCGGCCCTTCATCCACAGTGGCGTCACTTGAACTCGTCGCCTTTTCCACAAGGAACGCAAGTTCGATTCCCCTCGATTCCCTCAGCATGGATATGGGTTTTGACTGCCGCTTCAGCGAGGCTCCCCTTGTCGTAAAAACCCAGGATGGCTTCGCGCTGCGGTCGCGCCGCTTCATCCTGGGATGGATACTCCATGAACGCGGCTGACATGGCCCTGCGCCTCCTCTTCTTCCTCCCCCTTGTCGCGGCGGCGGTCCTTGTCGTCCCGGCGGATGGCGGATCCTGGGGAGCGGGGCCACTTGTCGCCGCCAGTCTCGTCTACGCGCGGCTTTTCGCCTTCCTCCGTTCTGTCCGCGGCAGGGAGGAAGCCCTCCTCGCCGTCCAGGTCCTTCCTTTTTTCGCATACGCCGCCCTGGTTTCGCTGGACCTGTCGAAACTGGAACTCCTGGTACTCGCCGCGGAGGCCGCGTCAGGCGCCGGGCTCATATTGTCCTTTGAGGATACGATACTTCCCGACCGGGACGGCTTTGCCTTTGTCCTCCTGTTCTCGGCCCTCGCCGCAGGCTTGGGCCTCGCCATCGCGGCTTTGGCGCCATCCGTCATAGTCACGGGCGGCGGGCTTGGCATCCTCCTCCTCCTCTTCGTCCGAGGCAGGAGGGAGCGATGAGCCTCCCCGGCCTGGAAGCAAGGCTCCGAAAGGCCATCGCCATCTCCACGGCGGGCCGCATCGTGCCCTGGGCCGCGGTTTCGCTCATCGCGTGGTCGATCGCCAATCTCCTCTTCATGCTCTTCTCCCCTCCGGCGACCGCCGTCACGGGCCTGGCCCTCTTCCTCGCTTCCATCCTCCCAGCCTTCGCGTTCTGGCCCGTTCCGGATGACCTCCTCAGGAAGACACTCCGTGAGGCCGACGAAAACAGCGTCTTCGAGGCCCTGCTGGAGCCTGTCAAGGGACCTGCCCTGGAGCTTCTTGTCCGCCGGGCAGTGGACCTTGATGGGGGGCTTCCTTTCAGGCAAGCCCCTCGCCGGCCCTTGTTCCGCTTCTCAGGAAAACTCGCCGCGCTGGCCCTGTTCGCCTTTGCCTGCCTTGAGCTCGTAAGCCTCCTCGTCCTCCGCCGTCCTGCCTTCATCTATCCGGGACCGCCCCCGGCCCTCGCTTCCGGCCTACGGATCGACGACCCCTCCTTCCCGGCCCCCGGACAGGGTGATGGCGCGGTGGCGGCCCCCAAGGAAACCCCAGCCCGTCCCGACCCGACTTCCGCTGACTTCCAGGCTTTGCGCGCGAAAAGGGCGGAGAGCCAGGCGGAAACCGACATCTATAGCGCCGCCGGGAATGCGGGGACAGCCATGGAGAAGGGGCAAGCCGCTGCCGCTCCGGAACGCCGGGAACCTCCTGCCTCCCCATCCTCCCCGCAGGACGGGCACAGCCCCGCCGCCCCGTCGGCGGGGAAAAAAGGCGAGGCGCATAACCTTTCCGGCGGGGACCGCGGAGAGCCGGGTAAGGCGGAAGGCAACCCGAACTCCCGCGGCTTCGCCGGAAGCGCAGGATCCCTTCCTCCCAGCCCCCTCGTGGATTATCGTGCGCGCATTTTCCTCGCCTTGACGGCAAGTGGCGGGAAGGATGTCAGGGCCGGAGAGGGCCTTGACCTGGCGAAGCTCCGGAACTACGAGCGCAGGTTTTTCGGCTCCTTCGCGCTGCCCCTCGGAGCTGGACCACGGGAGGACGCCTGGAGCCTCCTCGTCAAGCGCAGGTGGCGCGAGGGCGCGGGGGCTTCACGATGAGGCGCGGATTCATGCGGGCACTATCCGTTGTCGCGCTGGGAGGCGGCCTTTACGCGCTTTTCGCCATCGCGGAAGGGATGGGCGGGCTGGGGCTCGTCGCTTCGGCCCTCCTCGAGGAATGCGGCAAGTTCGCGCTTCTCGTCGGCCTCGCGGCCACCGCTGCCCGCAAGCGGAACCATGCCGCCATTGCCAAGGCCAATGGCGACGCCCTCTGTCTCGGCCTCGTAGCCATAGGCCTCTTTGCGACCATCGAGAACCTTGCCTATTTCCTGGCTTTCCCGGCACGCGACATCCTCGCCCGGCTCCTGTGGTCGGAGCCGGTCCACCTGGTCTGCGGCTTTTTCGAGGCAGCGGCGGCCGGCGTCCTCGCCACAGCCGCGCGCCGCCGGGAGAAGGCATCCTCGTGGCTCCGTCCTTGCCTTGAGGCCGTGTCCTGCATCGCATTCGCCCTTGCCTGGCATCTCGGATTCAATCTCCTTGCGGCCGCCGATCCTACAGGCCCGGCGGTCGCGGCGGCTGGACTGGCGAACCTGGCGGCACTCCTCGCCGGCGGCAGATATTTCGCCCAACGTGTACTGGTCGGAGGTTTCCTTTATGGCATCACCTGATCCCCGGTATGGCGCAGCGGAGCTCGAAAGGGACCTATCGCTCGTGGTGGATTTCGCGGCGGCCTATCATGGCTATGTCGAATCGAGGGTGGTAGGCTGCCACGACATCGTTGAGCGCCTTTTCCTTGCCTTCCTCTGCGAAGGCAATGTCCTCCTTGAAGGCGCGCCGGGGCTGGGAAAAACGAGGCTGGCAAGGACTTGGGCCGATTTTTTCGGCCTTGAGTTCAGGCGTGTCCAGTTCACCCCCGACCTCATGCCCCTCGACATCATCGGCTCCAGCATCCTCTCCGCCGATGGGCGGGGCATAGGCGAGTCCGCATATCGCTTCTACAAGGGACCGATCTTCTCGAACGTGGTCCTCGGGGACGAGATCAACCGGGCCACGCCCAAGACCCAGTCCGCCTTCCTCGAGGCGATGGAGGAAAAGCGCGTAACCTTCCTCGGCGAGACCATGGACCTCCCCTCGCCCTTCTTCGTGATCGCCACGCAGAACCCCATCGAACTCGAAGGCACCTATCCCCTCCCGGAAGCCCAGATCGACCGCTTCCTCATGCGGCTCTTCTTCAGGACTCCCGACTTCGCCACCATGAAGGAGATCCTGAAGGCGGTGGAAAGGCCGGGCATAGGATCCCCCTCGGGCCTTGCCGGCACGATGGCGGCCATCGAGGCCTGGCGGCGCGCCGCGCCGTGCATCGTCGTGCCCGAAGAGGTCGAGAATTTCATCGTGCGGCTCGTCACGCAGACCCAGCCGGAGACGAGCACGGTCGAAGCCGTGCGGAAATACCTCCGCTATGGCGCCTCTCCCCGATGCGCGCTTGGGCTATGGCGGGCATCGCGGGCAAGGGCCGTGGTCGATGGCAGGCCCAACGTCTCCTTCGAGGACGCGGAGGCCCTCTTCGCCAACCTGGCCAACCACCGCATCATCCTCAACTTCGACGCCGAGGCCGACGGGGTCGACTCAGCCGCGATCCTAGCGGCCGTCCTCTCCGCCGTGCGGCGCGAATACAGGGGCTCCGCATGACCGATGCCGGAACCAGGCCCGGAGACCTCATCGATCCAGAGGCGACGAACATCCTCAAGGCCTTCCTCGGAAGGAAGCGCACCCGCCCGCGGGAGACATCCCCGGCCTCCCGCGACCCCATGTTCAGGCGCTCCGGGTCGTCCTTCGACCTCAAGAGCATCCGCGAATACCAGAACTCGGACGACCCCAGGCGCATAGACTGGCGGCTTGCGGCCAGGAGCGGGAGACTCTACGTCAAGGAGTACTACGAGGAAGAGCACGAAGGCGCGGTCATCCTCGTGGACCTCTCCCCGTCTGTCTCGGTCTTCGGCGATCTCGAAGTCCGCAAGATGGGCGCCACGATAGCCTGGCTGATCGCCGCCCTTGGCATGCCCACGAGCATCCACGCCTTCGCCGCGCGCCCCTTGCGCAGGCTTGAACGGCCTCGCGGAGGCCTCTCGCGCAAGCCCATCTCCTCGTTTTTCGAAGGCATCAAGGTCGTAGGCGAGGACGCTGCGGGCACGGACATCGTGACGGCCATCAAGGCCGCGAGGGCCTCCAGCCATTTCAGGCGCCTTGTCGCCATCTCGGATTTTTTCGATCCGCGGTTCAAGCCGGCAGCCAGCCCTTTTTCCAGGAATGCCTTCATCCGCGTCTATCGGAGCGTCGATACCCTCTTCTCTGGCGCGATCGAGCTTGACGTGGCGGACCCGGAAAGCGGCAGCCGGATCCGCTTGCCCTGGGACAGCGCGACCGAAAAATCCTGGCGCAGGCGCGAGGACGGGCTCGACAGGTCCCTTGGCGAGGCCAGGAGGCGCGGGGCTTTCTATCGGGTGATGCGTCCCGGCGACAGCCGCGCGGACCTGTATTGGTCATTCCTCGAGGCGCTCCATGCCTGATGCCGCCCTCCTGTTCGGCCTCCTCATCCCCGTGGCCGCCCTCCTATTCCTCAACCTCAGGCTTTCGCGGAAAATCACCTACCCTCACGACCTCCTCAAGCCCGCCGCCAGGAAAGGCAGGGCCGCCTTCCTCTTCAGGTCGTTTCGTACCTATTATGACGTCATCCTTGATTCGGCGATCGCGATCTCCCTGGCCTTCACCCTCGCCGCGCTGCCGCCCCGCGTGGGGACCGGCGGGGGCAGGCGCGCCGTCGTAATCGATTGCTCGCGCTCGATGCTCGCAGGCATCCAGGGGAAACGCCCCCTCGACGTCGCCGTCGCCCGGCTGGCGGCCGACAAGAGCCTCGCCGGCGCAGACCGTTATGCCCTCGCCTTCGACCCCTCCACGGCGCGGTCCAGGCTCTTCCCCCTCTCGCGGATCCTCGCGGGCCCCGAAGGGGAAATCTCCGGAGATGCGGCCGCGGCGCGGCTCCAGTCCTCCTTCACCTTCCACGAGATCGACTACTCCGTCCTTCAGCAGCTTCCCCGCAGGGGCTATGGCGACATAAGCCTCCTCACCGACCTCCTGCCTTTCCATGCCTACGGCCTGCGACTGCTCGAAAGCGGGAGGAATGAGGCCTTTTCCGCCTACCCGACCGCTGCGCGCTACGATAGGCTTGCTGGCACCTGGCTAGTGGCCTTCGCGACAAAAGGAGCCTTGGCCGGTGTCGAGCTTTCCCTCTGGGACGAAGTGAGGGCAGCGTTTTTCCGTGTTGCCCCCGACAAATGGCGCATCGAGCCCCGGCCTGGGGGCATTGCGATCCGCCCCGCGGCGGGAGGACTCTACCGGGTCTCCATTTCCAGCCTCACGGGAGAAGCCGACCTGGCCTTCGGTTTTCGCCTCGAAGGCGAGCGCAAGGCCGCAGCGGCGACAGGCCCATTTTCCACGCGGGTCCTCGCGGTCCTTCCCTACCTCGAAGCCGCTCCCCATCCCGGTCTCGTGCTTGCGGACGTGGGCAGCCCGCTGGGGCCCAAGGAAACGGCGGCCCGTGGATCACAGGGTTCGATCCGGATCGATACCTCGCTGGACAAGGCGGATGGAGACCGCTATATCGCCCCCGAACTGACTTTCGCCCGTCCCATCCTCGGCACATCCAGGCTAGCCCCGCCTTCGCGCCTCGAGGCGAGCAAGGCCGCCCTTGGCCTGGGGCCCGCAGCCCTCGCGAACGAGGACCTCCCGCTCGTCTACGACGGCGCCATCGCGTACCTCGACCTTCCCGCCTGGGACGGCGGCCCTCCCCCCGGGACGCGACATGTCGAGAAAATCGGCGGCCTCCTGTTCACGCGGATCGGAAAGGGCCTGAGGCCGCTCAATGCGGGCGCGCAGGAGTATTGGCCAGGCCTCCCGAAGGGCGACCTCGCCATCGAGAGGCCCCGCTCCCCTCGCTATCCCTGGGCCGTCCTCCTGGCCCTGCTTTTTTCGGCGAAGCTCCTCGTCTGGAAGAAGACATGCGGAAAAAGCCTCTGGGCCAAGGGCAAGGAATCCGGCAAGGGTACTTGAAGAGGGACCCTCCCGGCAGTGTACAAAGGAGCATGGTAAAAGTCCCGGCATATCCGCCGCGCCTGGGCCCCTTGGCTTTCTACAAGGAAGCCCTTTCGATCGTCGTGCCCGTCATGCTCCAGACCCTGGTGACCGGCCTCATTTCCCTCGTCGACAATTTCATGGTCGCCGGCCTCGGCGATTCGAAGATGGCCGCGGTGAACACGGCCAACCAGATCAACTTCATCTACATGGTCATACTCAACACCGTCTGCACGGCGGGAGGGATCTATCTTTCCCAGCACCGGGGAGCCTCGGACGCGGAAGGCATGAAGCAGGCTTTCCGCTTCAAGTTCCTCATGGCCACCCTCTTTGGCGCGGCCCACACGATCGTCTGCCTCGCCTTCCCGGAGGCCCTCATCAGGATGATGCTCGGCGGCAACCTCCAGGGTGACGAGATCGTCAGGGAAGGCGCGCGCTTCATGCGTTCGGTCGCGCCCAGCTTCATCCCCATGGCCTTCGCCGCCGCCATCGGAACGGCCTTCCGCGATATAGGCGTCACCAAGGTTCCACTCCTCGTCTCATCGACCGCGGCGGTGGCCTGCACCATTTTCAACTGGATCTTCATCTACGGCAACATCGGCGCGCCGCGCCTCGAGGTCGTGGGCGCCGGGGTAGCGACCGACATCGCCCGCATGATCGAGTTCCTCGCCTTCGCGCTGATCATCGCGAAAAAGAAGCCCAGCTTCGCCTTCAACCCACGCCTCATATTCGCGATCGACCGGAGGATATTCGGCTCGATCCTCTCGCGCTCCGGCATGATGCTCTTCTCGGAGACGGCCTGGGTCGTCTCCGAGACCATCATCACGGCCCTCTACAACGGCCGGGGCGGCGCCGAGACCGTGGCCGGCATGGCCGCGGGCTGGACCATCGCCAACCTGATCTTCCTCGTCTTCCCCGCCATCCACACCGCGACGGGCGTCATCGTCGGCTCGACCCTCGGCGCCGGGAAGCTGGAGGAGGGCCGCCGGAAGGCCAAGTGGATCATGTCGGGCTCCTTCATCTTCGGGGCCTTCGCTAGCCTGGCTGCCGCCGCGGCCACCCTCGCCATCCCCCTCGTCTTCGGCAACCTCACCGCGGAAGCGCGGCTGGTCACGAGGGGACTCGTCTTCGTCATCGCGGCCTATCTCCCTGTCTGGTGCCTCCTCAACGCGCAGTTCGCCGTCTCGCGCTCCGGCGGCGACACCGCGATGGGCCTGTGGGTCGATGTCGGCGTGACCTATGCCGTCTTCATTCCCGCGGCCTTCATAATTGCGAAGTTCACATCCCTTGGTCCCGTGGCCCTCTTCGGCATCGCCAAGGTCTCCGACATCCCCAAGGCCCTCGTGGCGTCATGGTGGCTGAAAAAGGAGCATTGGGTGCGGAACCTCGCGGAGGTCGCAGAGGAGCCCCATCCGGGCTGATTCCCTGGCTTCGCGCATTTGGCGCCCGGGGCCGCTGGCGTCAAATCCCCGGGCGCGCTACTATCTAAGCATGTCGCACATCATCCCAGCCAGCCAGGCGGAGTTCCGAACCGGGGAGGAGCACCGCTACGATACCCGCGGCCCGAAGCGCTGGCTCCTTTCCCATCTGGCCCGCTACCCATGGCTGCCCTTCATGGCCGTGCTCTTTTCCATAGTCAACAACATGGGGTACTCGGGCCGCTTCCTCTTCATAGGCCGCGGCTTCGACATCATCTCCCGGCCCGAATGGCTGGTCGCCGACCTCCTGGGCGTTGCCCTCCTCCTCGGGGCGGCGGGCATTGTCCAGGGGACCATGGGACTCGGGCGGAACATCAGCTTCGAATTCCTGGCGCAGCGCATCGAGCGCGATTCCCGGGAGGAGCTCTACGCAAGCCTCCTCGGCAAGAGCCAGACCTTCCATTCGCGCCAGAAGGTCGGCGACATCATGGCTCGCGCCACGAACGACGTCCACTTCCTCAACTTGATGTTCTCCCCCGGCCTCCTCCTTATCATGGACGCGGCCCTGGGCATCGTGGTGCCCCTCGCGATGATCGCCTCCCTCGACCTCCGCCTCCTCCTCATGCCCCTTGTGTTCCTGGCCCTCCTCGTCCTCTCCGTCCTCGACTACAACAAGCGGCTCAACCCCGTGACGGACGAGCAGCGTGACCGTTTCGGCGAGCTCAACGGCAACCTTGCCGATGCCCTGGAAGGCATCGAGACCGTGAAGGCCAACCTAGGGGAAGGCCGCGAAGGCGGAAAATTCGCCGTCGGCGCCGCAAGGCTCAAGGACCTCTACATCAAGGCCACCCGGATCCAGGCCCTCTACTGGCCGCTCCTGGCCTTCGCCGTCTGCTGGGGCGGCGCCTTCCTCCATGCCCTCCTCCTTTGGCGCTCAGGTTCCATCAGCATCGGACAGGTCGTGAGCTTCATGCTCCTGTGGAACCCACTGCGGTTCGCGACCTTCATCTCGATGTGGTCTTTCAACCTCTTCCAGATGGGGCTTTCCAGCGCAGGCCGCATCCTCGAGACAATCATGACCCGAACGGACCTTGACGAGAATCCGCAAGGAGCGGCCAGGCGCATCGAGGGCCTCGTGGAGTTCCGGGACGTTAACTTCTCCTTTTGCGGCATCGGCGGGAATTCCTGCGAAGGCGAGAGCTCCCGCCCGGTGCTTCGCGGCATCAGCTTCCGGGTAGAGCCGGGCGAGACCGTCGCCTTGGTCGGGCAGACGGGGAGCGGAAAGACCAGCCTGGCCCGCCTCGTGAACCGCGTCTTCGACGCTGATTCCGGAAGCATCTTCATAGACGGCACCGACGTCCGCGGATGGAGCCTCGAGAGCCTGCGCGGCCAGGTCGCCGTGGTCGAACAGGACATCTTCCTCTATTCCCGGACCATAGGCGAGAACATCGCCTTCGGCCGGGAAGGGGCGACGGACGCGGAGATCGAAGGCGCCGCGCGGGAGGCCCAGGCCCACGACTTCATCATGTCCTTCGAAAAAGGCTACGCGACCGAGGTGGGAGAGCGCGGCGTCACTCTGTCCGGCGGCCAGAAGCAACGGATAGCCATCGCGAGGGCCTTCCTCGCCGATCCCCGGATCCTCATCCTTGACGACTCCACCTCTGCTGTCGACTCGCGAACGGAGGACGAGATCCAGAAGGCGATGCGGCGGGCGAGCGCGGGCAGGACGACCTTCCTCATAACCCACCGCCTTTCCCAGATACGGTGGGCCAACCGCATCCTCCTCCTCAAGGGCGGGGAGCTGGCCGCGGCTGGCACGCATACGGAGCTCCTCGAAACCAACGAGGACTATCGCCGACTTTTCGCAAGGACCTAAGAGATGGGCTTCATAATGGACGGCCTCGAGACCGAGGCTTATGATCGCAACTACACCGACCGCGCGCTCATTTCGCGCATCGCCTCATACTTCCGGCCATGGCGCTGGCGCATCGCCCTTGTCGGGCTGGTCCTGGCCCTGGCTTCCCTGGCGGATTTCGCGGCCCAGGTGGTCATATCGCGCTCCCTGGACGCGGCTGCCGCCTTCCCGGCCGTAGGGGTCTTCATCGGCCTTGGCATCGCGGTGGCCTCATTCGGCTCCCTGGAATGGCTACTCAACTTCCTCCGCCAGCACCTCTCGGGCAAGGTGGTCGGCGAGACCATCCTCCGCCTCCGCTCGGATGCCTTCGCGCGGTCCATCGCCCACGACCTCTCCTTCTACGACGAGCACAGCTCGGCGAAGGTGGTCAGCAGGATCACGACCGACACCGAGGATTTCGCCAACGTCGTGGGCCTCGTCGTGGACTTCCTCTCCCAGATCGTCCTGGTCGGGATCTTCTTCGGCTACCTCGTCTCGCTCTCGTCGAAGCTTGCCCTCGTCGTGCTCGCCATGGCGCCCATCGCGGCGGGGCTCGCGCTCGGCTTCCGCGGCATGGCGCGCTTCGTCACGCGGAACGCCAAGCGGGTAACCGCCCAGGTGAACGCGAGCATCCAGGAGAGCGTGGCGGGCATATCCGTGGCCAAGGGCTTCCGCCGCGAGCGCTTCCTGTGGCGGGGGTTCAAGGAAGACAACAAGACCGCCTACCGTTTCGGCCTTCGCCGCGGCATCGTCTTCCAGCTCATCTTCCCCGTGGTGGGCATCGCCTCGGGGCTGGGCGATGGCTTTGTCCTTTTCACGGGCGGAATGCAGACGCGGGGCGGAGGGCTCACGCCCGGCCAGTGGTTCCTCTTCATGCAGTCGGTCGGCTATTTCTGGTGGCCCATGCTCAACATCGCCTCCTTCTGGAGCCAGTTCCAGGATGGCCTCGCCGCGGCCGAGCGGGTCTTCTCCCTCATCGACCGCGAGCCCCGCGTGCGGCAGGCAGGGAAGCATGCGCCGCCGAAGGTGGATGGGGCAGTCTCGTACAGGGGACTCGAATTCTCCTACAACGGCAAGGAGACCGTGCTCCCGGGCTTTGACCTCAATATCAGGGCCGGCGAGAAACTCGCCATAGTCGGGAAGACCGGCGCCGGGAAGTCCTCGATCGTCAAGCTCCTCATGCGCTTCTACGAGTTCCAGGGCGGCATGCTTCTCGTGGATGGCCACGACATCAGGACCTGGTCGCTCGACGCGTTGCGCGATTCCATCGGCCTCGTCTCCCAGGACCCCTTCCTCTTCCCGGGGACGGTGGCGGACAACATCCGCTATTCGCGCCCCGCGGCGACGGACGCCGAGGTCGAACGGGCTGCCCGGTCCCTCGGGCGAGGCGACTGGGTCGAGGAGCTGCCCAATGGCCTTGCCACGCAGACCGGCCACCGGGGTTCGTCGATCTCCATGGGCCAGCGCCAGCTCGTCGTGCTGGCCCGCGTCCTCCTCAAGGATCCCGCCATCTTTGTCCTCGACGAGGCCACTTCGAGCGTGGACCCCTTCACCGAGGCCCAGATCCAGGAAGGGCTTGAGACCCTGATGCTGGGGCGGACCGCCATCGTGATCGCGCATCGCCTCTCCACCGTACGCTTCGCCGACCGCATCATCGTCCTCGAGGCCGGGCGCGTCGTGGAGGAAGGCAGGCATGATGAGCTGCTTTCCCGCGGCGGCGAGTATGCCACCCTCTACGACACCTATTTCCGGCACCAGAGCCTCGAGTACATCGAGAGCCTCGGGGCAAGGCGATGATTGGAGCGGGCGGGTTCCGGGGCAGGGTCTCCACAAGGCCGACCTAGGGCAAGGACGCCGCGTCGCCCTCCGGCCTGCCTTGGCATGAGCCCCCGGGCCGGACTTTCCCGCTTGCCTTCCGCTGCGGACAGGCCTATCTTTTCCCTGGGGGATCCGTATGCGCATCGCTTTCATGAGCGTTCCGGTAGATGACCAGGAAAAAGCCCTTGGTTTCTATACAGGAATCCTCGGCTTCTCGAAAATGGCGGACTTTCCGATGGGCGCGTTTCGCTGGCTCACGGTGGTCTCCCCGGAGGGAAGCGAAGGCATGGAGCTTGTGCTCGAGCCCATGGATTTCCCGCCATCGCGCATCCACCAGAAGGCGCTCTTCGACGCCGGAATCCCGGTCACAGCCTTCGTATCCAAGGACATCCAGGCCGAGTATGCGAAGCTCAAGGGACGCGGAGTCATGTTCCGCGGCGAGCCGGTGAACGCAGGCCCCATCCTGACGGTCCTCTTCGAGGATGGATGCGGAAACCTCATCAACCTGGTCCAGCCGACCTGAGACATGGGATATTCGGATTCGGGACATACCTGCCCCGGCGGCCGGTGTCACGATACCGGGTCAGCAGACCCAGCCAAAGGAGCCCTTCATGTGGATCACCTTCATCATTGTCGGCGGACTTGTCGCGATGACGGCGTTCGCCGCCGGTTTTGACTATCTTTCCAAAAAGAACAAGGGCCTTGGCGCCGAAGGCGAAAAAAGGCTGGCAAGGGTCGAGGAAAAGATCTCCTCGATGGAAAAGGCCCTCCTTGAGCGTGATGAGGAGATACTCAAGCTCAGGAATGAAGTGGGATTCGTGAACAGGTTGATCGAAGACAAGGGCAAGGGCAATTGACAAGGCGATGCCGAGGAGGCCATGGCATCACCTGGAGTCTCAACTTCCAGAAGGCGCGCCGCCGCCTTAGGGCCTAAAGACCGCGCTGCCTGAGGCGCATAAAACCGTTCTTTCGCTTGGAAAGACCGCCGCGTGATGTCAGACTGTGGCCTTCACCTTTGTTGGAGGCTCCTTATGGATATCGAATATGTCTGGCGGCAGTATGATCGCTTCGAGCGAAGGGAAGCCCTCTTTCCCGGCTTTCGCCGCTACGAACTCCCAAATCTCGTTCACCTGGTCCATGAGGTTTCACGGCGAGGCTTCGTCTCATGGTCACGACTCTCGATGGAAACCGCCGATGCCGCCATCGACGGGGAGCTGGACTTCTTCGCGAAGCTCGACATGCCCTTTGAATGGAAGCATTACGGGCAGGACAAGCCGGACGATCTCAAGAAGCGGCTGGAATCCCATGGCTTTGCGATCGGCGAGGACGAATCGATCATGGCCCTCGACCTGGGCGACATGCCACCTTCCCTCAGGCTGGAAAGCAAGCTCGACATCAGGCGCATCGCCGACCGGGACCGGCTCGCGGACGTGGCGGCGGTCCACGCCGCGGTCTGGCAGGAAAACCCGAAACACCTGCTGGACGAGCTTGCGCATGACCTGAGCGAATGCCCCGAGTGCATTGCCATGTATGCGGCCTACGAGGAGGACAAGCCGGTCTCTTCGGCCTGGATACGCTTCCCCTCCAACTCGCCCTTCGCGAGTCTCTGGGGCGGCTCCACCCTCAAGGAGTTCCGTGGCCGCGGGATCTATTCAGCGATGCTCGCCCTCCGCGCCCGGGAAGCCAGGAGACGGGGATATGCCTGGCTCACCATCGACGCCGGCCCGATGAGCCGACCCATCGTGGAAAAGCAGGGCTTCCACCTCCTGGCAACATCCAATCCTTGCACCATCGGCGAGGAGGCGGATTGATCACTTGAAGTGGGCGTCGATGAAGGTGAGCTTGAGGTCGCGCAGGCGCGTGGAGATCGAGACCTTGTAGACGTGGGGATTGAGGAGCCGCAGGTAGGTCGAGTCGAAGGAGGAAAGCCTCTCCCTCAGGGATCCATGGATCTCGGCAAGCGAAGGCAGCGTGGCCGAAATCCTCCCATCCTTCATGACCGGAGAAAGAAGGGCCTCCACGCGGGCGGGAACAAGGGTCGTGAAGCGCCAGTCGCCCGTGGGATGGTGGAGGGCCACCTCCTTCCCCACTTCAGGCGGATCCTCTTCGGCCAGGGCCATGAGATCGGCCATCGCGCCGCCCTTTTCCGAATAAAGGCGCCAGGCTTGCTTGAGGCCGGGATTCGTGGACTTTTCCGGGTTGTCGCTGAATTTCATGGTGGGCTCGAGCCTTCCCTCGCGCTCGACCGCGGCCAGCTTGTAGACGCCCGTGAAGGCCGCCTCGTTGCCACCGGTGACAAGGCTCGTGCCCACTCCCCAGATGTCCACAGGGGAACCGCTGCCCACGAGACGCTCGATGATCTCCTCATCGAGCTCGTTCGAGGCCACGATGAAGGCATCGGCCAGGCCGGCCTCGTCGAGGGCACGGCGCACTTCGTGCGAAAGGTACTCGATGTCGCCCGAGTCGAGGCGGACGCCAAAGGTCTTGCCCCGGACGGCCAGGCTCTTCCCCACTTCAATGGCGTTCTTGATGCCGCTTCCCAGACTGTCGTAAGTATCGATGAGGAACACGCTCTTTTCCGGGAAGACTTCGGCGTAGGCCTCGAAGGCTTCCTTCTCCGAAGGGAAGGTCATGACCCAGGAATGGGCCATGGTCCCGGTGACGGGGATGCCGAAGAGCCGACCGGCAAGGGCATTCGAGGTGGACTCGGCCCCGCCGATGAAGGCCGCCCGGCTTGCGGACTCGGCGCCGTCCAATCCCTGGGCGCGGCGCAGGCCGAACTCGAGGACTCGGCCGTAACCGGAGGCGCGCCAGATGCGTGTCGCCTTGGTGGCGACGAGGCTCTGGAAATTGAGATAGTTGAGCACGAGGCCTTCGACAAGCTGGGCTTCGATGAGGTCGGCCTCGATCCTGAGCATGGGGACTTGGGGAAAGATCACCGAACCCTCTCCCTGCGCCCAAACCTCACCGCGGAAGCGGAAGTCGGCGAGGAAGCCCAGGAAGGCGGGATCGAACATGGCCAGGGATTCGAGCCAGGCAAGGTCGGCCTGGGAAAAACGGAAATTCTCGAGGGCCGCCAGTAGGGGCTGCAGTCCGGCGGCTATGGCATAGCCGCCCCCAAAGGGCTGGCGACGGAAAAAGACGTCAAAGACCGCGCGGCGGCGGTCACTGGCCCGCCAATAGCCCTGGGCCATGGTCAGCTCGTAGAAATCGGTGAACAGGGCGCTTTGCATGTGCCGCTTCCTAGTCGTCCAAGACGCTCGAATGCACGAAATTGGCTCCAAGGCCCCTAAGTTCGGCCAGCACCCGGCTGACGTTGCCTTCGGGGACGTCCACCCCGCGGATGGCATCCTCGACGATGGTGATGTCGAAGTCCTGGCGGATCGCGTCGAGGGCCGTGTAGTACACGCAGTAGTCGGTGGAAAGGCCCGCGATCCAGATTCTCTTCACGTCGAGGGAACGCAGGTAGCCATCCAGCCCCGTGGGTGTCCTGCGATCGTTCTCGAAGAGGGCCGAATAGGAATCAAGCTCGCGCCTCGTTCCCTTCCGGAGGATGAGGGAAGCCGATTCGACGCGGAGTCCAGGATGGAAGGCGGCTCCGCCTGTCCCCTGGATGCAGTGCTCCGGCCACAGGACCTGGGGGATGCCTCCCACGATGACGGTATCGTGGAGGGCCCTTTTCCAGGTCGTCGCAAAGGAGACGTGGTCGGCAGGATGCCAATCCTGGGTGAGGACAACGTGGCGGAAATGCCGCGAAAGGCGGTTTATCGGACCCACCACGGCGTCGCCGTCGGGAACTCCCAAGGCGCCGCCGGGGCAAAAATCATTTTGGACGTCGACGACGAGGAAGGCACTCCGCTCGGCCTCGAATCGCATTGGCTCCTCCGTTTCTCGAGCCCGATCATATCCTGTTTCAAGCGGAGCGTTAAGCCTTACTGACCCGGCAACCAAACATTGGCCATAGCCCCTGATTCTGACCTGTAGCGACGGGCCAGAATCAGGGGAGAGCTCTCGATGTCATGTTGCCGAGTCAGTTGGGGCTGGAGCCGTGTTTTGCCTCCATGCGCATCTTCCGGTACTCCATGAGGGCGCGGTCACCGGGGATGAGGAGCTCTCCCGTCCCGCTGCCATCGCCTACAGGTATCTGGGTCTCCACGATCCGGCGATCCTGGTGGGCGATGAAGAGGTTCATGCGCTTCCCTATCGCCCCGATGAGGCCGCGCAACAAGGGCAGCTTCGTGACGGACTGGTAGTAACGCAGGTAAAGGATGGTGTTGCCCTCATCCACGGGCACGAAGGCCGCCAGCACCCGGATCTTCTCGCCGATGCGGTTCTCCCAGAGATTGGGGAAACGGAATTCTAGCTTGTAATCGCTCTTCGGATTGGGCACGGGCACTTCCTCGCTTGTCCTCCGCGGGCTGCCGTCATCGGCCCGGTTGTAGACATATACAAAGAAGCCCTCCTCCACGACCATGATGCCCGGGCCGTCCACGACGGTCCTGTTGCCCCGTCCAATCGTGTTGCGATGGACGAAGGGAAGATGGGCCATGTCGAGCTGGTTCTCGATCGCACGGCTGTAATGGTTCTTCCATGGATCCTTCACCGTGGAATATGCCATCCCGGCTGGGATATCCTCGAAGAAACGCGGCGCGGCCGCCGGCTTCCCCTCTCCCCAGAAAATCCAGACAAAACCATGTTCCTCATGGGTCGGATAGGAGAGAAGGCGAAAGCCTACGGGAACCTCGGAGTTCTTGCCATTTGCCGGGACAAGGCGGCAGGCGCCGGTCGAGTCATACTCGAGTCCATGAAAAGGGCACTGGATGCGGCATTCGTCGATGACCTTTCCCAAGGCAAGGGAGGCACCGCGATGGGCGCATTTATCGAAATCGCAGATGATCTTGCCTTCGGCGTCCCGCCAGAACACCATGCGCTCACCAAGCCTGGTCACGCCCACGGGTTTCTTGCCCACTTCTTTCGATTCAAGGACCACGTACCACTGTTCTCGCAGCATTGTTGCTCCTTGTTTTCACTATCGCGGGGAGTTCCCACCGCGGCAAGGGCCAAATTCGAAGGAGCGGCGCCAGGAAAGTCCGAAGCTCATGGGAATGGCATTCCCTCCCTGCCCGGCAAGGGCCAGCGAGATTGGGGGGACAACCGCGTGGAGCTCGAGCCTGGCCCCGCCTTCGACGAGCAGGGAAAGGTCAAAGCCGGCATCCAGCTGGACCGGTGCGCCGCTTGCGAGGGGAAGTTCGATATGGACCTTCGAGCCGATGGTGATCGGGCTCCCGGTTTTTTCATGGGACCCAAGGGAAAGATCGAGTGCAAGGAACCATCCCGGCGCCTCGGCCTTCGCCCGGGATCGCTGAGCCTCGAACCAGGTCCTGAACGAGGCCGGCCCGGCTTCGCCCCGGCGCGATAGCCTCGTCGCGAATAGGCTTTTCCCCTCCGCATCGAGGCCAAAAGACGCTTGGAAGGTGGTCTTGCCTTTTGCCTTGTCCACCTTCAATCCCATGCCCGAGCCCTCGCAGTCGACCTTGAACTCCGCCCGGCGAGAGACCAAGGGAACCTCGTTGTCCGCAAGGAGGCCCAGGCCCGGGGCGCTGGCATGAAGGGACAGGCTCGCCCGACTGCCTGCCGCCAAGGCTATCCATGAATCCAGCGCCGCGCCGAGACTGGGACTAGCCCCGCCGTCAAAGCCTGAAAACGCGCCAGACGCCATTCCAGCCCGGGCCTCCAAGCCGAAACCTCTCCCCTGGAAACCGGCCTCAAGGCTAAAGGCGGTTCCGGGTCTGTCCAATTCGCCATAGCTTGCCCCAAAGGATGCGGTGGACCAGGAGGACGGCCCTCTTGCCCCTGCTTGGACTCCCCAGGAAAAGAACCTCTCATCCGGCATGGCAGGCTTCTGGAGGCGCCAGGATTCCTCGGAGAAGGGCTTCCAGCGGGAACCCCACAAAGCCATGGCGGCTAGGTATTGGGACTGCCCTTCATGGAAAAGAGCCACGCCACCGCATGCGAGCAAGGGACGGGACCATAGGTAGCCGGCGCCGTCGCCGGTGGCACTGCCTTCGGAAAGGTCGCTTTCGTCCGAGGCATCAAGGGGGGACCCCGAAGGAAGGGCCGCCGTTGTCTCCACCAGGGAGGTCGCCCTTCCTTTTTCGATGCCCAAGGCCCACAGCCCGCCTTTCCCCACGACAATCCCCCGCAGCGTCGAGGTCAAGCGAGGATCGGGATAGAGAAAACGCCAAGCCGGCTTCGCTCCTTTAAAAAGAGCGGAGCCTCCGGATGGAGAAAAGGCCTTGGTCGGCGTTCCAAGAAAAGCCAGGAGGCCCCGTGGCTGGAAGGCGCCAAGTTCCAAGCAGGGCAGTACCAGGCTCCCTGCCACCCGCGGCATGGCAGGCTCTCCTTCAAGGCTGACGGCTCCATTCGGCTTTGTATCGAAGCGCAGGCGAATTTGCACTTCCTGGCTCACGAGGACAAGGCCAGCCTCCAAACGCCCCGAAAAATCCAGGCGGGCGTCAGCCTGAAGCACGCTTCCAGCCCCCACATCGGGTCCTAGGACCTCCTGGGCAATGCCCCGCGGGGCGACTTGCCAAAGCAGGCAGAGGAGAAAGAGGACCAATGCACGATCGAGGCGCATGTTGCCTCTACGCCGCAAGGAAGCCCACGCGATTGCACCTTGACAGCCCCTGTTTTATATGCGTATTTTAATATATATCATTCCTGGAGGCATCGATGTCCATCACGATCTATACGACCCCGAGCTGTGGCTATTGCCGAGTCGCCAAGGATTGGTTCCGCCAACAGGGCCTGAGTTATACGGAATACAATGTGGCGGCCGATCTCAAGCGGGCCGAGGAAATGCAGCGACGTTCCGGCCAGATGGGCGTTCCCGTGATCGACGTAAACGGGCGGATCGTCATAGGCTTCAACCAGTCCGAGATCGAGAAGGCCCTCCACCGCTGAGCCCGCGACGGCCGACAGCCTTGAGCCAAGCTCCTCGACGCTTGTAGCGGGCGCTGGTCTTGCTCTATCATGCGGCAAAAGGGAAGGCAGCGGCATGAACCAGGACAGGGTGAAGGAAATCCTCCTCGATACGGCGGATGCGCAGACCGAATTCAGCGTCATTTTCTCGGGCAAGGAAAGCAACGTCGTCAATGGCTTGTACAAGCCGCGCAGCCGCGAGATCATCATCCACAACCGGAATTTCCACAACGACGACCAGCTTATCTATACGGCCATCCATGAATACGCCCACCATCTCCATGCCGAAAAAAAGGCCTTCCTCTCGTCGGGCAAGGCCCATACCAACGAGTTCTGGGGCATTTTCCACGACCTCCTCGTCGCGGCCGAGGGCAAGGGCCATTACCGCAATCTCTTCGAGAGCGAACCCGAGTTCGTCCAACTCACCCGCAGGATCAAGGAAAGCTGCATAACCGAGAACGGCAGGATCATGATCGAGTTCGGCCGCCTCCTTGTGGAGGCCCAAGGGCTTTGCGAACGCTACAAGACAAGGTTCGAGGATTATGTGGACAGGGCCCTCGGAGTGCCGAGGACCACTGCGGGGGTGGCGGCCCGGGCGGCCACCTGGGGGGTAGAGCCCTCCATCGGCTGGGATGGGATCAGGATGGCAGCAGGCATCAGCGATCCAGGCCGCCGCGCCGAAGCGGTGGCCGCCCTCAGGGACGGCGAGAGTCCCGCCTCGGTCAAGGCCCACTTTGGCCGGGACATGCCGCCGGAGGACAAGCTCGAGCGCCTTGCCCAGGAGAAGGAGAGGCTGGAGCGCACCATTCGGAAGCTCGAAGAAAAGCTGGCCCAGGTCGAAAGGAGCCTCGCGGAGGCAGGCGGGACTTCCTGATGCTTTCCTTTTTCCTCATTACGGCCTTCCTCGCCGGCGCATTCCTGGCCCTGCTTGTCTCCCTTGCCCTTTCCCTGTCGCGGGCGCGGATCGAGCTGCCGCGATCCAACCCGAAAAGCCTCCTGGAAAAAAGGCGAAAAACGGACGGCGGCAGGAAGCCCCTGGCCGTCTGCGCAGGGGACTCCATAACCCACGGTGTGGTTAGCGCCAATTATGTGGATATCCTCTCGACCCGCCACCCGGACTGGGACTTCTGCAACGCCGGCGTGAACAGCGAACTAGCCTTCAACCTGGCCGTCCGACTCGATGAGATAGTCGCCCTCGATCCCGACGCGGTCACCATCCTCATCGGGACGAACGACGTGAACGCCACCTTCGGCTTCCGCAAGGCCCTGGGCTATTATGCCCTCTACCGACTTCCCGAACGCCCGAGCATGCTCTTCTACCAGGAGAACCTTACCCTCATAGTCCGCCGCCTCAAGCGGGAAACGAGAGCCCGGATCGCCCTCCTCTCAATCCCCCCCATCGGAGAGGATCCCAGGCACTACGCCTGGCTTCGCACCGAAGAGTACGCCGCGGTGATCAAGGGCGTGGCGCACCGCGAGGAAGTCGAATACCTTCCCCTGAGGGAAAGGCTCTGCGCCTACCTCGAGGGACTTCCGCGGGCTGAGCCCCTTCCCTTCAACCGCATGCCCCAGGCACAGACCCGCGCCCTGCGTTCCCGTCTCATCTACGGAAAAACCTTCGATGAAATCTCGGCGGCCAACGGTTTCCGCCTCCTCGTGGACGGTATCCACCTCAACACCCACGCCGCGGCCATGGCGGCCGACCTCGTGGAGGGCTTCTTACATGCCGTAGAGCAAGGGCACAAGTAGCGGCACCAGCGTCGAGAGCAAGGCTCCGCTCGTGAAGCTCGCCGGCACCCATTGGGGCCCGGCGCATTGCTCCACGATGGGCAGCGTGACATCCATCGCGGTCGCCCCTCCCACGCCGATCCCGAGCCAGGGCCTCTTGCTCCGCGCGAGGAATGGTATGAGGGCGAAGGCCATCACTTCCCGCGCCAAGTTCGAAAGGAAGGAAGCGGACCCGAGGACGGGGTCTCCAAGGCTCGCGATGAGGACGCCGGAGAGACTGTACCAGCCGAAGCCGGCCTGGAGGGCCAAGGCAGGCCCTAGGCCAAGGCCGAAAAGCGGCGCGATGATAAAACCGGGAAGGATGGATCCCAGGGCCGTCGCTAGCGGGATGACAAGGACCGCGGGATCGAGGAGGCTCTCCTTGAGCGATATGCCGGCCTGGGCGAACTGCATCCCGATGAAAAAGAGGAGAAGCCTCAAGGCCCAGGCGCACAGCGCGTCGAAATCGAAGCCGACAGGTCTGGGAAGCACGCGGCCCATGAGGAATCCGGCCACGACCAAGGCAAGGAGGACGAGGGGCGCGCGAAACCTGCGCCACATTCCAGCGCCAATGCGATGGTGGGCCCCGGGTTGGCTATCTCCCTTGGATTCCGCCTCATTTCCCCGTCCAAGCCCGCGAATGAGACGATCGGCCGCCAAGAGGAGTGACAGGGTGCCCAAGACGGCCAGGCCAGCCGAGACAAGGGCCAACAGGCCTATTTCCCCGAGGCGCGAAACGAGGCTCGGATCGCTCCCTAGCCGATAGCCCATGATGAGGAGAAGGAACCAGAGACTGGCCTTGAGCAGGAAATCGGTCACGCGCGGCGGTGGCGCAAGGCGGAGGCGGACAAGGAAAAAGCCGAGGGCGATGCAGGAGAACAGCAATGCGATATCGGGAAGTCCATTCATGAGAAAGGGAGGATACCCCGGGGTCTTCCGGGCCTGCAAGGCGTGGCTCCCCCCCCCTGTCCCGCCGCTGCCTCGTTGACGGAAACCCTTGCCTCCCCCTATGTTTGCCGCGAGGGGGCCTTCCGATGCTGCAATTCGACGCACAGATCCTCGGGAACCGAGAACTCGCACCCGGCTGGAAGGAACTTGTCCTTCGGTGGAACGGCGCAGCAGGCCATCCCCATGCGGGGGAATTCCTGACCCTCAGGGTTTCCTCGGCTTTGGATCCGCTTCTCCGTCGTCCCTTCGCCTTTGCGTCCTTCCATGAGGACCCGGACGGCGCGTCGCGCGCCGGGATCCTCTACCAGGTCCGTGGCAAGGCGACGAGGATCCTGGCCGACCTGGGCACAGGCGCCTTCGTGGACGTGCTTGGCCCCTTGGGAAGGGGCTTCCCTGACGCCGCCCAGCTCGAAGCAGAGGGATCAAGGCCCCTCCTGGTCGCTGGAGGAGTGGGCTTGGGTCCCATCCTCTTCCTTGCCGCACAGCTCGAAGCGGCCCGGATCCCGGCTTCCGCGGCCGGACCGGCCCTCATCGTGGCAGGATTCCGAAATTCCGCGGCCATACCGCGCGCCGGCTTCCCCGCAGGGACGGTGACCTGCACCGACGACGGCTCCTCCGGCTACCGGGGCACCGTGCTCGACTACCTTTCCCGCGAGCTGCCGCCTGGCAACTGGCGCCTCATGGCCTGCGGTCCCGCTCCCATGCTCGCGGCCGTCGCGACCCTGGCCCGCGCGCGGTCCTGGGAGGCAAGCCTCTGTGCCGAGCAGTGGATGGCCTGTGGCGTCGGCGCCTGCATGGGCTGCGCCCTGCCCGTGCCCGGGGGGGCTTCCTTCCTCAGGGCCTGCGTGGACGGACCCGTTTTCGGGCGCGATGACATCGACTGGGGCAAGGAAGGAGGCGGCAGGTGAACATCGACCCAAGGGTCAGGATAGGCCCCCTCGTCCTTTCGAACCCCGTCGGCGTTGCCTCGGGCACCTTCGGCTACGGCGCGGAATATGAGGGCCTCATGGACCTGGGCCGCCTCGGCGCCATCTACACGAAGGCCGTCACCCTGGAGGCCAGGGCGGGCAACGACGCGCCCCGCATCGTCGAGACCCCGGCCGGCATGCTCAACTCAATCGGCCTCGCCAACCCCGGCCTCGAGGCCTTCGTGGCGAGGAAGCTCCCGGAGCTCCGGCGGCTATCGACCTCGGTCATCGTCAATGTCGCGGGCTCCTCCGAGGCCGATTACCTCAGGGTCGTCGAGGCCCTCGAGGAGGCCGCCGGCCCCTGGTCGCCCCGGAGCGGCGCCGGCGGCGCGACGGGCCAGGAGGGCGCCACGGGCGTCGATGGCTACGAGATCAACGTGAGCTGTCCCAACGTGGCCCACGGCGGCCTGGCCTTCGGGACCGATCCCGCCCAGGTCGAGCGCCTGACCCGGTCGCTGCGGGCGGCGACACGAAGAGCCCTCATCGTGAAGCTCACGCCCAACGTGGCCGACATCGTGCCCATCGCGAAAGCGGCCGAGGCGGGGGGCGCCGACGCCATCTCCTGCATCAACACCCTTGTGGGGATGGTGATCGACACGAGGACCAAGCGCCCCGCCCTCGCCCGCGGCACCGGGGGCCTCTCAGGGCCGGCCATCCGCCCCGTGGGCGTGGCCTGCGTCTGGAAGGCCTCCCGCGCCGTGGGAATCCCGGTCATAGGCCTCGGCGGCATCATGTGCGCCGATGACGCCCTCCAATACCTCCTCGCCGGAGCGAGCGCCGTCCAGGTCGGGACGGCGACCTTCGTCGACCCCCGCGCCGCCCTCAAGACCCTGGAGGGCATCCTGGCCTGGATGGAAGGCGAGGGCCTGGCGGGCATCGGGGACATCGGGGCCCTCTTCGGCCGGAGTTGAGTCAGGGCTGGGCCTTCCGCGCGACCATCTCTATCTCGACCCTTGCCCCGAGGGGAAGGGCCGAGACACCGATGGTGGTCCGCGCAGGGAAGGGTTCCTCGAAGCGCCGCTTGTAGGTTTCGTTCATCGCGGGAAAATCGCCCATGTCGACAAGGTAGACGTTCACCTTCACCACGTCATCGGGACCGAGTCCGGCCGCGGCCAGGATGGCGAAAAGGTTGTCGAAGCAGCGCGAGGTCTGGGCGGCCGCCCCACCCTCGGCAAGGCGGCCGGTGGCGGGATCGATAGGCGTCTGGCCGGAGAAGAAGACGAGGTTCCCCGCGTCCACGGCATGGGAATAGGGACCGATGGCGGCCGCGCCTGGCGCGGAATAGGCTTTTCGGGACATGGTGGCTCCTTTTTCCATGGATCATGGCCCGCTCGCGCCACCACGTCCAGCCCTCCCGCCGCGAGCTCTTAGGATTGCCCCTTCCAGCCTATGGAGAGGAAGGACATGTCGTCCTGCTGCGGAATCCTTCCCCTGAACCGGTCGAGCGCGGACGGCAGGGACTGGCGCAAGGATTGCCCCCGCGCGATCGCCCCGAGGATCGCGGCCGCGAGCCTGCCCTCGCCGAATTCGCCGCCAGCGGCGTCCTCTTGCTCGGTAAGGCCATCGCTATAGGCGAAGAGTCGATCGTCCACGCGGAGGCGCCAGCGCTCCACGTGGGGAAGGATCTCGCGGTCTATGCCCACGGGCATGTTGCCGGCCTTGCTTCGGAGCCTCAAGGCCCGGCCGCCGCGGAGGATGAAGGCATGGGAATGGCCCATGTCGGCCACGTCCAGGAGTCCTGTCCCAGGATCGAGGATGGCGAAGAAGCCGGTGAGGTAGCGCTCGAGGCGGAAGGTGAGGACCAGGGATTCATTGAGCCGCTTGATCAGTTCGACAAGGCCCTTCGAGAAATCATACATGAGGAGCATGCCCCACACCATCGAGACGACGAGGGAGGCGGCGACTCCCTTGCCCGAGACATCGCAGAGCGCGAAGAAGACCTTGCCGTCCTCGAGCCGCCGTGTATGCCAGAAATCGCCCCCGACGCCCTTGGCGGCCCTCGACCAGGCATCGAAGTCAAGCCTCGGGTCGTCCAGTCCCTCGTTGCCCTCCTCGAGCCTGAGCTGGATCTGGCCGGCCAGGTCGATGTCGTCCTGCGTCATGCGCGAGAGATGGTCGGAGAGGTCGCGGGCCGAGAGGAGACCGCGGAAGAGGCCTTCCTCATCGACGAGGAGGCGAAAGGGACAATCCCCGTTCCCGGACAGGGTATCGGCGGCGACGGCGAAAATGCCCGCATGGACGTCGAGGGAGGGGGCGGCCTCCGAGAACTCGCCGATCGCGCTGCGGCCAAGGACCTCACGGCCAAAGGGCTTGCCCACGAGGGCGAAGAGGCGATCCCGGGTGATGATGCCACGGGGACGGCCATCCGGGTCGACGACGGCGATGACCTCCACCTCGGGGCGCCTCCGGAGCTCGTCGGCCACGGCGAGGGTGGCCGCCCCCTCGCCCACCGAGTGGAAATGGCGGGCGGCGCGGAGCGCCGTTCCACCATAGACCTTTCCCGACTTCGCCTCCTTAAGCACCCCAGCCCTTCCTGTTTCGTTGTTCATGGTTGGAAGATGCGCGCCTCGCGTTAAAGGACCGTGAAGCACAGGCGAATTCTCGGTTTTCTCGCCTTATCCTCATGGAAGGCTTACAGGCGACCCGCCATCCTTGGCTCCGGAATCCGGGAGGTCAGCGATGGAATGGACAACCGAAGAAGGCGCGGACGGCGTGACGATAGGCATCACGGGGGATTTCGACCTCTATGGCGCGCCCTCCTTCGCGCGCGCGGCCCTCGACGGCATCAAGGGCGGCTGGCGCAGGGTCGCCCTCGATTTCTCCCGCGTGAACTACCTCGACAGCACGGGCGTCGGGACCATCATCCGCATGCTCCAGGCCCTCAAGGCCGCGGGGGGGGAGCTCCGCTGCCGCGGCCTCCATGGCTCCCCGCGCAAGGTCCTCGAGATGTCGAACATCCTCGCCCTCCTCCGCGAGGAGAAACCGACGGAGGCACGGCAATGAAGACCCTCGTGATACGCAAGCTCATCGTCGACGAAGGCAACGAGCTCTTCGACGCCCAGGGCATGCGCTACGCCGAGTTCGCGAGCGATTTCGACCGCGTCCGCGACTACGCGGCCCTCATCCTCGAATCCTGTCCGCCTGCCTTCCGCGAAGGGAACCTCCTTGAGCAGCAGCTCTCGGAGATCATCAAGAACGGCATCAAGCACGGCAACCGCCGCGACAGCGCGAAGAGGCTCCGCGTCTGGTACGACCTGCGCAAGCGCGCCCGCTTCATCGTCGAGGACGAGGGCGAGGGCTTCACGGGTCTTGACAACTGGAACGAATTCTACCGGAAGCGGCAGACGAGCCTCCACGAGGAGGACTTCGACGGCTTCCTCACCCTGGCGAGCTGGCGCGGGCCGGGCAGCGACGACGAGGACGGGGGCAACAGCCTCATCGCCGCCCTGGAGTACTGGAACGGCGGGATGATCTACAACGGGAGGCGGAACAAGGTCGGCGTCGTGCGGTGGTTCCCCGGCGGGTCCGGGCAGGAGGGCAGGACATGAGGGGCCCCCGCGCCTGGGAATCGGCCATCTATGGCCTCGAGCACGCCTTCCAGCCGATCGCCCGCTTCCAGGACGGGAGCGCCTATGGCTTCGAAGCCCTCCTCCGTGGTTGGGACAGCCTTGGCTTCTCGAGCATCAAGGAGGTCTTCGACCAGGCCTACGAGGACTGCGTCCTCTACGAGCTCGACCTTGCCCTCAGGGCCAAGGCCTTCAGGGCCTTCGCCTCCGCCGACCTCGACAACGCCAAGCTCTTCTACAACATCGACACCCGCCTCCTCGAGATGCCCGACTACCGCGCCGGCAACACCCTGAGGCTCGCCGAGGAAGCGGGACTGCCGCCGTCGCGCATCGTCCTTGAGCTCTCGGAGCTCCTCGAACCCACGCAGAAGCCGGGCTTCGACGAGGTCATCGCGACCTACCGCAACCAGGGCTTCCGCATCGCCCTCGATGACTTCGGCTCGGGCTATGCCGGACTCAAGCTCCTCCACCGCGCCGCGCCCGACATCGTCAAGATCGACCGCTACTTCGTCGCCGATTGCGACCGCGATCCGCGCAAGGCGGCCTTCCTCGAGAAGATCGCCGGCATGGCCCACCTCATGGGCATCGTGGTCATCGCCGAGGGGGTCGAGACCGAGGGGGAAAGGCGGGTCTGCGCCGATTCGGGCTGCGACCATGTCCAGGGCTACCTCGTCGCCCGGCCGACGACCGAGCTCGGCGCCGGCCTCTCCGATGTCCTCACCCTCTTCAGGAAGACGCCCGGAACCGCGACCATCCCCGTCGTGGACGCCGGGGGAGAACCCGTCGGGGTCTTCAGGGAGCGGGATTTCCGGGAATACGTCTATTCGCCCTTCGGCATTTCCCTCCTGGAGCACCTCCTCCAGGAGAAAGGCCCCGGCAGTCTCCTCGTCAAGGCCTCCACCCTCCCCCTCGGCAGCGAACTCGCCCGCGTCGTCGCTGCCTTCGGCGTCTCGATGGAGGCCGGCTGCATCGTGTTGACGGAGCGCGGCCGCTATGCCGGCATCATACCCGCGGGAGAGATCCTCGGCGTCGTCGCGGAACGCGAACTGGTCGAGGCCCGCGACCAGAACCCCCTATCGCGCCTTCCCGGCAACCTGAGGATCGCCGACATATGCGCCGAAAGGCTGGCCGAACCAGGCGAAGGCGTCATCTTCGCCTACTACGATTTCGACAATTTCAAGCCCTTCAACGACCGCTACGGATTCCGTTCCGGCGACCGCGTGATCATGCTCTTCGCCGACATCCTCCGCACGAGCCTCGCCAGCCGCGGCGCCTTCATCGGCCACCTCGGCGGAGACGACTTCTTCGCCTGCCTCCAGGCCGCTGCCCTCCCTCCCGCCCTCCCCCTCCTACTCGAGGCGGCGGAGCGCTTCGCCCGCGAAGCCGCCTCCTTCTACTCGCCGGAGGACCGGGCGCGCGGGTGGGTGCCGGGCAAGACACGGGATGGCAAGGACGCGAGGATGGACCTCCTCACGACGAGCCTCGCCGTCGTCCACCTCCAGCCCGGGGGGAAACTCGACGCGGATGGCCTCTCCGAGATCCTCGCCAACTTGAAGCGCGTGGCCAAAGCCGCCCCCGACCACCTCGCCACGAGGACGATCGCGGCGTCAGGCGGCCCGGCGGCGGACCTGGGCGAAGGCGCCGGTCCCGGACCTTGCTTGGCCGATGAAGGCGGAACCCGATGGCCCCGAAGGGCGGAACCCTTGTTCACCGCCTCCCTCATCGCGGCCTTTTAGGAAGGGACTTGCATCGGAGGCCTCCGGCTCGGGCGCACGGGATCCGGTGGCCGGCCCGTGAGTTGCCGGTGAAGACCAGGTCAAAGCCGCGGCCGGCAGGCGCCATTCATTGACAATTAACACAATACATGCCGTCCCTTAGGAAACGCGGCGCACCATAGGCCCATCATCGACCTTTTCAAGGAGGCTCCAATGAACCCCTGTCCCTGGACCGCACGGCGCGCCCGGCTCCTCGCCCTCGCGCTTTTCGCCATCACCATGGCCCTGCCCCTCTCTGCCGCCCCGAAGGCCAAGTACGTCTTCCTCTTCATCGGTGACGGCATGGCCATGTCGCAGATCCAGTCCGCCGAGATCTACGCCAATGCCATGTCGGCCAAGGACATCAAGATCCAGAAACTCGGGTTCACCCAGTTCCCCGTGAACGGCCTTACGACGACCTATGACGCGGGCACCTTCATCACGGATTCCGCCTCCGCGGGCACGGCCATCTCCACCGGCCACAAGACCCTTTCCGGCGTCGTCAACATGGACGTCGGCAAGACGGTGAAGTACCAGCCCATCACCGAGCAGGCCAAGGCGGCCGGCATGAAGATCGGCATTGTCACCTCGGTCTCCATCGACCATGCGACCCCCGCCGCATTCTACGCCAAGGCGCCTTCCCGCTCCAACTACTACGACATCGCCGTCCAGCTCACCATGAGCGGCTTCGACTATTTCGGCGGTGGGGGCTTCCTCCAGCCCAAGGGCGCCAAGGGCGACCAGAAGCCGGTGCTTGAGCTCGCCAAGGCTGCCGGCTACACCTATGCCGGCACGACAGCCGAGATCAAGGCACTCAAGAAAGGCGCCGGCAAGGTCATCGCCGTCAACGAGGACCTCCAGGACGCCTCGGCCCTCTATTACAGCATGGACAGCCAGCCCTCGAGCCTCAGCCTCGCCGACTTCACCCGCAAGGGCATCGAGCTCCTCTCCGACAACCCCAAGGGTTTCTTCATGATGGTCGAGGGCGGAAAGATCGACTGGGCCTGCCATGCGAACGACGCTGCCGCCTCCATCACCGACACCCTCGCCCTGGACGCCGCGGTCAAGGAGGCCCTCGCCTTCGCCGCCAAGTACCCGAAGGACACTCTCATCATCGTCACGGGCGACCATGAGACGGGCGGCATGAGCATCGGCTGGGCCGGTACGCAGTACGCGACCTTCTTCGACAAGATCAGGCCCCAGACGATGTCCTTCCAGCGCTTCACCGACGAGGTCGTGAAGCCCTACCGCGCGATCACGAGTCCCGAGGACGCCGACCTCACCGACCTCCTCCCCGCCATCGAGAGCGCCTTCGGCCTGACCCTCGACCAGCTCACGCCCCTCCAGCAAATCGACCTCCAGTTCGCGTTCAGCCGCTCTATGGGCATCAAGACAAGCCGCTCCGCGGACGATGACCAGTATCTGCTCTACGGCGGCTACGAGCCCTTCACCATCGCCATCACCCACATCCTCAACCAAAACGCCGGAATCGGCTGGACGACCTACTCCCACACCGGCGTGCCCGTCGCGACCTTCGCCAAGGGCCCGGGCCAGGAGCTCTTCGGCGGCTACTACGACAACACGGACATCTACAAGAAGCTCTGCGCGATCCTCGATCTCAAGGCCAACCAGTAAAAAAACCCAGGGTGCCATCCGAACCGGTCTGTCGGGTGGCACCCGCATTCCCCGAGGAGTCATGAATGGCCTCACCCAAGTCCCGCAGGAACATTGTTTTCACGGCCGTCGTCGCCATCGCGAGCATCGCGGTTTGTCTCATACCTTCCCCATCGAGGTCGCCGTACAAGCCCGGCTCCTCCGAGCGGGTCCTTGCGCGCATCACCGAAGTCGACAACTCCGTGGTCAGGCAGATCGGCCCGATCAAGGAAGGCGACCAGCTGCTCCGCATCAAGGTGCTCACGGGACGCTTCGCAGGCAGGGATTTCGACAGCGCCAACCACCTCATGGGCAAGCTCGAGTTTGACAAGTTCTTCGTCCCCGGCGACCGGGCCCTCGCCGTCCTCGACCTCGGGGCGGACCACAAGGACGTGGTCTACGCCAACGTGATAGACCATTTCCGCCTCGACATCCTGGCCATCGTGGCCGGTGTCTTTTTCGCCTTCCTCCTCCTCTTCGGGGGATTGGTGGGACTAAAGGCCCTGCTGTCCTTCGTCTTCACCCTCGCGGTCATCTTCAAGGTCCTCCTCCCCGCGATGCTCCTCGGATGGCCGGCCATCCCCACGACGATGGCGATAGTCGCCGTCCTCGTCGCCGTCATCCTTTTCCTCGTCGGGGGCCTCACCCGCAAGAGCCTTGCGGCCTACCTGGGCTCGATGGGCGGCATCCTTGTCACCGCCTTCCTCGCAGGTGCCGTCGCGCGGGCGCTCAAGATCAACGGCGCGGCGATGGACGAGATCACCCTCCACAATCCCGCTGTCTCGAGGGCCGCCCTGCTGAAATCCGGCTTCACGGTCGGACGCCTCGTCATCGGCACCCAGGTGACGACCCTCCTCCTGGCCTACTCAAGCGGCTATTCGGGCCTTCTCATGACCTTCATCGCCCAGGGCATACCGACGGTGAACGTACTCAACCTCAGCTATGTCGCCGCCGAGCTCGCCCATACCCTCGTGGGAAGCTTCGGCCTCGTGCTTGTGGCGCCGCTCACGGCCATCGCCACGTCATTGCTCTTTGTCCGGAAACGGGAGGGGACTGGCGCGCCGACGGGGACCTGACAGGGAAGAGCCCGGCCACCCCTTAGGCGCAACAGTGGTCGAAAGCCGCGCCTGCAAGCATCGGCTGCCTGTCGTGGCGTGTTCTCCGCTCTGGATGGCCCATGGGCGCGAACAGGGGACGCGCGGACCAGGCGTGGCCGTCGAGGAACATGGCCTCCCTGATCCCGAGGGAGGCCATGAGGGCCGCCGCCGCGGGGAAGGCATGGGCGATGTCCCGGGGATGGTGGCAATCGGAATCGAGGGTGACGGGGATACCGAGATCGGCGATGCGCCCGAGAAGCCATGGCGCGGGATAGGGCCTGTCCATCCAGCCCCTGGCCATGCCACCGGTGTTCACCTCCACAATGCAGCCCGAAGCCTCGACCGCCTCGTAATAGTCCCTGACAAGGGCGCGGATGTCGCCGCCATAGACCGCACCGAGTCCGGAGGCGAAATTCGCCGCCGTGTCGTCCATGGCCCACAAGCCCTCCGTGGCGGGAGCGCCGAGGAAGTGCACGGAGCCGATGCGGTAATCAAAATCCACCCATGCGGGGTCTGCGGGCCCCATGAGCCCTGGCAGCCAATCCACCTCGAGGCCGATCTTGATATCGAGGACCCCGCGATAGAGGTCCCGGATTCCGGTGAGCTCCTTGCGATAACGGCCGAGTGCGCCGCCATCTCTTCCGCGCCCGAGACACCACGGCGATTCGAAGGGCAGGGGGGCATGGGACGAGAAACCGAGGGAGGACAGGCCCTTCGCGACGGCCGCTTCCGCGAACGCGGCAGGCTCTCCCTCGCCATCGCAGAAAGAGGCATGACAATGGTAGTTGGTGAACGGCATCGACACCTCCAATCCTGCGTGCGCAAGCATGGAATGGCGCGGTAAGAAATCGGTGAGCATCGCGCGAATAATCGCCCGGGTCGCCTTTCCCGCGCTGGTTTCACGCCATTCTCATCATGCCTGAACGAAGAACCGCCACCGCGCCGCGCTTCATGCCGTACGGAGGTTTCGTCCCCATGCCCACGCGCCGCCACCCCCGGGTCATGGCCGGCCTCGAGACGGCTCGCGCCGTGGCCAAATCGACCCGGGCCGAATGCTTGGAGCTGGCTGTGGGCGGCGGACTGGACAGCTTCGGCCCTGCGCGCGGGACTCGAGCGGCACAGGACGGAATGATGCGAAAGGCAGCCAAATTCACGAAAGGCTAACGAAACGCAAGCCATTTGCTGACAAGGGGTCCCTACCATAGGCCCAAGCTCCTGACCGAGCGACGTCGAAACCGGATTCCATTGGGAGGATTCGCCATGAAGAAGATCCTTGCACTCTGCCTTGTCGCCGCCATCGCCCTTGCCGGAGCCTTCGCCCAGACCCTCTCCGGCACCTTCACCTGGGGTGGCTCCACCACCGTGGGTCCCATCGCCCAGCAGGCCCTCGAGCAGTTCTTGAAGGACAACCCGGGCGTCAAGGCCTCCTACGAGCTCACCGGCTCCGGCGCCGGCGTCAAGTCCCTCCTCGCCGGCCAGTACAGCCTCGCCGGATCCTCCGCCGAGCTCAACGCCGACCAGATCGCCGCCGGCGCCGTGGCCACCCCCATCGCCATGGACGGCCTTTCCGTCGTCGCCAACAAGAACGTCAAGCTCGCCAACCTCACCAAGGCCAACCTGGCCAAGATCTTCCACGGCGAGATCACCAACTGGAAAAACGTGGGCGGGCCGGACATGAGGATAGTCGTCGTCAACCGCGACGAGTCCTCAGGCACCTTCGCCTCCTTCTATGACATCTTCCTCAAGTCCTTCTACGTTGACAGGACAAGCGCCTTCACGAAGGACGCCATTGTCACCAAGGAGAACGGCGAGGTCGCCGCCAAGGTCACCGCCACCCCCGGCTCCATCGGTTATGTCGGCATCGCCTTCGCCGACCAGGTCATCAAGGCCGGTGGCCGCGAGCTTATGGTCGACGGCGTCGCACCCACGGTCGCCAATGTCATCGCCAAGAAGTACGCGGGTTCCCGCTACCTCTACGCCGTGACGAAGGGCGCTCCGGTCGCCGGCTCCGTCGAGAAGGCCTTCATCGACTTCATCCTCTCCGCCAAGGGCCAGGCCATCGTGAAGTCCGCCGACTTCATCCCCCTCGTGAAGAAATAAGGACCAGCCCATTGTAGACGGGCCGCCCGGCAGGGCGGCCTTTACCTTCCTCCAGGAGGCGCCGATGAGATTCCAGGATTTCCTCCGTTCCTTCACGGGCCTCATGGAGGCCTGCCCCACCGAGGAGCTCTTGCCGGGGTCGAAGACCGTGGTCATCTCGGACCTCCACATGGGGGACGGCGGGTCCCGGGACGACCTTGTCAAGAACCGCGCCCTCATCCGTGGCGTCCTCAGGGAGCGCTATCTCGAGGAGGGCTGGAGACTGGTCCTCGGAGGGGACATCGAGGAGTTGCAGAAGTTCAAGCTCGCCGCGATCAAGCGGGCCTGGCAGCCCCTCTACGCCGTCTTCGACGCCTTCGCCGCGAAGGGCTCGCTCCGCAAGATAGTCGGCAACCATGACCTTGCCCTCTTGCGCGAAGGCGACTATCCCTACGAGCTCCTCCATGGCCTCTCCCTGACCCATGGCGGCCGCCGCCTTTTCTGCCTCCACGGCCACCAGGCTTCCCGCCTCTTCGTGAAATACAACTACCTCTCCGATTTCGTCGTGCGCTACCTCGCCAAGCCGCTCAAGGTCGCCAACACCTCGATCTCGAAGGATTCGCGCCAGCGTTTCAAGGCGGAAAGCCGCATCTACAAGGCCTCGAAGCGACTCGGGATCGCGACCATCGCCGGCCATACCCACAGGCCCCTTTTCGAGTCCATGTCCAAGTACGACTCCCTGCGCTTCACCATGGAAAACCTCCTCCGCGAATTCCCCGACGCGACGGAAGCCCGGCGCTTGGAAATCGCACAACGCGTGCCTTCGCTGCGCAGGGAATTCGCCGGGCTCAGGCGCAAGGAAAGGCGCTATGGGCTCGCCCGGGGCATCTACGAGGAGAGGGACTTCGTGATCCCCTGCCTCTTCAACACGGGTTGCGCGACGGGAAAGGGCGGCTTTACGGCGATCGAGATCGAGGTCCCCGCCGCCGGCACCGCGGGTTGGCAAGCCAGCATCGCCCTCGCGCATTGGGCCGAGGAGGGGGCGAGCAAGGAATACCTTGAACAGGAAGCCCTGGTGAGCGAGGGGCTGGAGGGCACGCCCTGGAGGCGCCATATACTTCGCCGCGACTCGATAGATTCGGTGTTCGCGCGCATCGACCTCCTCGGCGAGGGCCATGGGGGCGACATGGCCGGCTCCGTCGCCTACTGACCCCCCTCCTGGCGGCCCCTTCCGGGGAGTCCCGACGGCAGGGCTCACGGAAGGAAGGGGAATCCCTCCACGAGGACGTATTAACCCTTTTCTAACACAATCCGCGCCGTTTCCTCATGCCTTTCCCATAGGATTGCGACCGAACAAGGAGCCAGAGTGAAGCGACAACGGGCATTAGAGAAGACCATCGAGGCGACGCTTTTCGGGGCCGCTGCCGTCTCCGTCCTGGCCGTCATCCTTATCACCGTCTTCCTCTTCCAAAGCGGCCTGCCCCTTTTCGGGAAGGTCAAGGTCTCGGAGTTCCTCTTCTCCACCGATTGGGCGCCGACCGCGGCCACACCGCGCTTCGGCATCCTTTCGTTCATCGTCGGCTCCTTTTCCGTGACGGGGCTCTCCCTCCTCTTCGCGGTGCCCGTCGGCCTCGCGGTCGGCATCTACCTCGCCGAGCTGGCGGAGAAGAAAAACTCGAGACTCATCCGCTCCGCGGTCGAGCTCCTCGCGGGCATCCCCTCCGTGATCTATGGCCTCTTCGGGATCGCGGTGATCTCCGCCGCCTCCCGGACCCTCTTCGGCGGCTCGGGCTACTCCGTCCTTTCGGCGGCCATCGTCCTCGCCATCATGACCCTCCCGACCATCATAAATGTCACGGAAGTCTCCCTCCGCGCCCTGCCCCGCGAGCTCAAGGAAGGCTCCCTGGCCCTCGGCGCCACCGAGTGGCAGACCATAGGCAAGGTCCTCGTCCCCGCCGCCAGGTCAGGCATCGTCGCCGGCGTCATCCTCGGCATGGGCCGGGCGATCGGGGAGACGATGGCCGTCCTCATGGTGGGCGGCAACGCCCCGATCATGCCCACGGGTCTCAACTCCATGGTAAGGACACTCACCATGAACATCATCACCGACATGAGCTACGCGACGGGTGACCACCTCACGAGCCTCTTCGCGACGGGCATCGTCCTCTTCGCCTTCATCCTCATCCTCAACCTCGGCGTCCAGCTCATCCTCAAGCGCACGATCTCCCAGGTCGAGGGGGCCGCAGGTGCCTGACACGAAGTCCCACGGCCGCCGCATCCTCCAGCAGAAAGCCGCCTTCGCCGCCATCCGCGGCCTCTCCATCCTCACCATCGCCATCCTCGCCCTCATCATCGGCTTCATCGCCTGGAAGGGCCTCCGCTTCGACCGCGAGACACGGTCCACCGTCCTGCCCTTCGCGGAAGCCAGCCCCAAGGGCCTCGCCATCGTCGTCAACCGCGAGTCCGCCCTCGAGGTCGTGGAGGCCCCCGTCCTCCTCGGCATCTACACCGACGAATACATCAACTGGTCCAAGATCTCCGGCGAGGACACCGACCTCCTCCCCGTGGCGGTCGACCCGGCGACGCCCGAGGGCGCGGCGGCCCGCGACCTCGTTTTCGGCGCAGGCGCGGCGGAGGCCATAGCCTGGGGCGGCCTCGTCGAGTTCGTCCCCTCCCCCGAGGCGGCGCTCGAAAAGGTGCGCACCACGCCGGGCTCGATCGCCGTCCTTCCCCACGAGGCGCTGCGCGACCTGGCGGGGATCGCGACGGTCTCCCTCCGCCGGCTGTCAGTCGTGGCGAGCGCGGACGCCATGGCCCTCGTCGAGAACCGCCAGGTCGAGGACATGGACGACGTCGAGGTCGCCCGCCTGGTCTCCGGCGGCGTCCCCTCCTGGGCGGCCCTCGGCGGCCCCGAGCTGGCGGTGGCGCCCATCGCGCCGCCTGCCGGATCCCCCCTCGAGGCGGCGGCGAAGGCGGCCGGCCAGAAACCGGCGGGAAATCCCGCGATCGACATGGCAGGCTATCTCGCCGCCCTGGCAGGCGCCAAGGGCGGAGTCGGCCTGGCCTTCGCCGAGGACCTCGTCGCCTTCGCGCGGAGCGGCGAGGAGGCGGTGGCCCTGGCCAATGGCGAGGCACCCTCCCTCGCCCCCCTCACCCGCCGCGGCCACGAGAGGGGCTGGAACCTCAGCCTCCGCTACCTCGTCGAGGAGCCCAGGCTCTCGGGCAGGGTCGGCGGCATCTCGACCATCATCCTCAACACCTTCGCCATGCTCATCCTCACCCTCCTCATCGCCGCCCCCCTCGGGGTGGCGGCCGCGGTCTACCTCATCGAGTACGCGAAGCAAGGGCCCCTCGTCCGCATCCTCCGCCTCGGGACCGAGACCCTCGCCGGCATCCCCTCCATCATCTTCGGCCTCTTCGGCATGCTCTTCTTCGTAGACATTCTCCACTTCGGCTTCGGCCTCCTCTCGGGCTGCCTCACCCTGACCCTCATGATCCTGCCCACCATCGTGCGGACCTCGGAGGAAGCCCTGAAGTCCGTCCCGAGGGCCCTGCGCGAGGGCTCCCTCGCCCTCGGCGCGACGAAGCTCCAGACCATAGCCAAGGTCGTCCTCCCCGCCGCGGCGCCGGGCATCCTCACCGGCCTCATCCTCGGCATCGGCCGGGCGGTGGGCGAGACGGCGGCCCTCCTTTTCACCATGGGTTCGGACTACAAGCTCGCCACCGGCCTCTTCTCCTCGGCCCGCGCCCTCTCCACCCACGTCTACCTCCTCTTCGCCGAGGGCATCTCCTTCGACCGCGCCTTCTCCACGGCGACGGTCCTCATCCTCATCGTCCTCCTCTTCAACGTCGCGGCCAAGCGCCTCGTCGGGAGGATGGGCCGCAACGCCGCGGCATAAGGAAAGCGCAATGGATCCACGCCCCCCCAAGTTCGACGTCCGCCACCTCGACCTCTGGTACGGCCAGACCCAGGCCCTGAAGGACGTGAGCTTCTCGATCGACCCCAACACCATCACCGCCCTCATCGGTCCCTCGGGCTGCGGCAAGTCGACCTTCCTCAGGGTCCTCGACCGGATGAACGACCTCATCGAAGGGGTGCGCGTCGAGGGCAGCGTCCTCTATGACGGCGAGGACATCTTCGGCGACCGGGACGTGATCGAGCTCAGGAAGCGTGTGGGCATGGTCTTCCAGAAACCCAATCCCTTCCCGATGAGCATCTGGGACAACATCGCCTACGGTCCCCGTGTCCACGGCGTCAAGGACAAGAAGGCGCTTTCCGACCTCGTCGAGCGGAGCCTTGTCCAGGCTGCCCTCTTCGATGAGGTCAAGGACAGGCTCCACAAGCCCGCCCTCGGCCTCTCGGGCGGCCAGCAGCAGCGCCTGTGCATCGCCAGGGTCCTCGCCGTCGAACCCGATGTCCTCCTCATGGACGAGCCGACGAGCGCCCTCGACCCCATCTCGACCGCGAAGATCGAGACCCTCCTCGACGAGCTCAAACGGCGCTATACTATCGTCATCGTGACCCACAACATGCAGCAGGCGGGCCGGGTCTCCGACAGGACCGGTTTCTTCCTCCATGGCGAGCTCGTCGAGTACGCGCCGACCAGGGACATCTTCTTCAACCCGCGCGACGAGCGGACCGAGAACTACATCTCCGGCCGCTTCGGCTGAACCCCAGGGAGGGCGACATGACCAACAGAGTGCAGCTCATGGACGAGATGAACCGCCTCCACCACGATATCCTCCTCATGGGGACCAAGGTCGAGGAAAACCTCCGCAAGGCCCTCCAAGCGCTCCGCGCCGAGGATATCGAACTGGCCGCCGAGATCAAGGCCGACGACGAGATAGTCAATGCCCTGCAGCTGAAGATCGAGGACCAGGTGGCCATCCTCATCGCCACCCAGGCACCCGTAGCCCGCGACCTGCGCGAGCTTGTCACGGTCTTCAAGGTGACGGACAACCTAGAAAGGGCAGGCGACCATGCCGTGCATCTTGCCAAGATCGTGAAGAAGGTCGCAGGCGAGCCGGCCTTCCGCCAGGCAAGCCACCTGGAACGCATGGCCGAGATCGGCAGCGAAATGGTGCGCGGGGCGGTCCAGTCCTACCTCAACCGGGACGCGGAGGAAGCCAGACGGGTGGCCGCCCTGGACGACGGTATCGACCGCGAGCACAAGGCCTTGGTCCAGGAGACCCTGGCCTTCATGAAGGGACACCCCGATGACGTCGAACGGGCTTCCCGTCTCATCAAGGTATCCGGCTTCCTCGAACGACTCGGTGACCATATGACCAATGTCTGCGAGGCCGTGGTCTTCATGGTCGAAGGCCGCCATGTCGAACTCAACGACTAAGGAGGCTTGCCGATGTCCAGGGTGACTGTCCTTATAATCGAAGACGACCCTGAGATCCAGGAACTCCTCTCCTTTTCCTTCGCGAAAGAGGGTTGGAACCTCGTGGTGGCCATGGATGGCGAGGCGGGACTCGCCTCCCTCGCCAAGACCCCTCCCGATTGCGTCGTGCTCGACATCATGCTCCCCGGCCTCGACGGCCTCGAGGTTCTCCGTCGCATCAAGACCGAAGCCTCGTGGAAGCGGCTTCCCGTGATCATGACCACGGCCCGCAGCGAGGAATCGGACATCGTTTCCGGACTCGAGCTCGGCGCCGACGATTATGTCGTCAAGCCCTACAGCCCCAAGGTCCTGGCGGCGCGCATCCGCGCGGCGCTGCGCAGGAAAGCGGAGCTCTCGTCCCAGGTGGCCAGCGACGCCACTGTGATCTCGCGCGGCAGTGTCAGGATCGATCCGGGACGGCACGAGGCTTTCCATCGTGACCGCGCGATCCAGCTTTCCGCGACGGAATTCGCCATCCTCGAGTTCCTCCTCCGCAATCCCGGCTGGGTGTTCTCGCGCTCGCAGATCATCGATGCGGTCAAAGGCAGGGATTACCCCGTCACCGACCGCTCCGTGGATGTCCAGATCCTTTCGCTCCGCAAGAAACTGGGAGAAGGCGAGGATTGCATCGAGACGGTGCGCGGAGTGGGCTACCGCTTCAAGGATTAGGGGCCATGGCAAGAAAGCTCCTTGCCCGGATACTCGAGCCCCTGGCGGTCGTCGTCGCCATATCGGCCGTGCTTTTCGGCGCCTTCGCGATCAACGTGATGGACAGCCTGTATGGCGAGTCGACGGCTTCCGACCTCGAGTCGTCAGCCCGCGCCCTCGCATCGGCGCTTCCTGATGGCGCTTTCGCCGCCCCCCCCCCGGGCGGCCCGGCGCGGGCAACAGGACTCGATCCGTGGATCCGCCGCGTCAGCCAGGAGTCGGGATGGCGGCTGTCCATCATCCGAGCCGACGGCGCGGTCATCGCCGATTCGGCGGCCATCGCAGCCGGGATGGAAAACCATGCTTCGCGTCCGGAGATCGCCGCCGCGCTTGCTGGAAGGTCGGCGACCGCGCGCAGGCGCTCCGCCACGACGGACCGCGAGCTTTTTTACGCGGCCGCCCCGGCGATGCGCGATGGCCGCATCCTCGGCGTCGTCAGGATCGCGGCGGATATCCCGACCATCGAGGCGCGCTTGAGGCCGCACCAAGCCGGCCTCCTTGCCGCGGTCCTCCTTTCGGCCCTGGCAGCGCTCCTGGCCGCCGCCTTTTTTTCGCGCCGCATCGCCCTTCCCCTCCGCCTCCTGGCCGAGGCATCGCGCGCCGTGGCGATGGGGGACCGTACGCGCCCCATCCCGCAGGATGATGGGCCCGAGGAAGTCATAGTCCTCGCCCGCGGCCTGGCGTCGATGGCCGAGGAACTTGATCGCCGCGTCCGAGAGGCCGAGGCAGAAGGTCGCGAGCGCGCCGCCATCCTTGACGGCATGTCCGAGGCGGTGCTCGCCCTCGACCGCGATTGCCGGGTGCGCATGGCGAACTCCTCGGCCGCTTCTCTCTTCGGGCTTTCCGCAAAAAAAGCCCAAGGCCTGGCGCTTTTGGAGCTGACCCGATCCACGGAACTCCAATCAGCCGCTGAGGCCTGCATCGCGGGGGGGGAAAGCCTTGAGACCCAGCTCGCCCTCTATGGAGAGGGCGAGCGGTGGTTCCAGGCCTTTGTCGCTCCCCTGAAAGGAAGCGGCGGCGTCGGTGCGACAGCCGGCACGGACCTCGCGGGGGCAGTGATCGTCCTCAACGACATCACCCGCCTTCGCAGGCTCGAGCGCGTGCGCAAGGACTTTGTGGCCAATGTCTCCCATGAGCTGCGAACCCCCATCCACCTCATCAAGGGCTTCGCGGAAGCCCTTGATGAGGGTGCCATCGAGGACATCGTCCAGGCCCGCCGCTTCCTTGGCATCCTGGCGGGCAACGCGACGCGGATGGAAAGCCTCATCGATGACCTCCTAACCCTAGCCCGTCTTGAGCAAGAAGGGAACGACTGGCTCAAATGCCGGGTATGCGGATTGGACGCGCTGCTCGAGGAGGCGGTGGAGGCTGTCCTGCCCAAGGCAGAGGAAAAGAGCATCGCGATCCTGCAAAGCTGCCGGGAAGGCCTGGCGGCCAGGGTGAACGCTGGCCTCTTTGTGCAGGCCGTCGTCAATCTCCTCGACAACGCCGTGAAATACTCGCCTCGGGGCTCCAAGGTGGTAGTGAGCGCCGTCGACTCAGGGAGCACCGGCGAGGCCATTGTCGTGGCCGTGGCGGACAACGGCATAGGCATACCCGCCAAGGACCTGAGCCGGATATTCGAGCGTTTCTATCGCGTGGACAAGGCACGTTCCAAGCAGCTCGGGGGCACCGGTCTCGGCCTGGCGATCGTGCGCCACATCGCCCTGGCCCATGGCGGGAGCGTCGCGGTGGAGAGCGTCGCGGGTGAAGGCAGCTGTTTTTCGATCAAGCTTCCCGTCGCCGGGCCCCCTGGCCCCGTCCGGGATCCTTCCGAACTGGGCGTCATCGAGGCCTTGTGACCTGGAGGCATTGACCGCCTTCGTCCACAAAGACCACGAGATCGGACTCGGCTCCCCAAAAAAGGGACATTCCTTCCGGGAGGTGGACAATTCCGGAGCCCTCCAGGGGAGAGGGAGCCAAGGCGCTCGGAGCAAGCCAGGGCCCCGGAGAGGGCAGCCTCGCCGGAAAGAGCTCGGGCTCTTCTAGGAGACCGACGCGAAAGCTTCCATCCGCGAGTTTGCGGGCTGCGACCGATGGGGCGAGGAACCAGGGATCGTTTCGACGCCGAAACAGCTCCATGGCGAGCCTCTCCAGATTGAAGGACTCTGGCAAGAGTCCCGCTCTCTCCAGTTCCAGGCAGAGCGCCGCCAGCCAGCCGCCCCGCCATCCCAGACAGATATCGCCGCGACCGCCGTGGCCCCTCCCCGGTCCAGCCTGGCATTCCCCCGGGAAAGGGCTCGACATCGCCGTGGGATAACGGGTCCCTGCGGGGAAGAATGCCCGATCCCCCGCATACGGCGTGGCCATGATGGACTGGGGCCGTCCCCGCGGCACCTCGACCCCCACGCGCGAACCAAAGGGGTAAAACTCCTTCCTTGCCCGGCCATCACCGTCCCTCCACTCTAGGAGCAATCGAGGCTGGGGAAGGGAAGACCACGACGGGGGAAGGGCCGGCAAGTCAAGGCAAAGGCCTTGCTTGGGAGAAAACAAGGCATCAGGATGCGAACAGCCAATGAAGGCTGCCAAGGAACATGCCAGGAGGGCCTTGGAGAGGAAGGTGTCCATGAGGCCTCCACGCCATGGAAGGCCTTCGACCGATTGAGCCAGGGCACCAGGGCGACAAGCCAGTCACCTCGCCAGTATTGCGCAGGGCCGCTTTTTAGCCCATAATTCCTCGCTATGGAAGACACCCAGGCCTTTGCCCGCCGGCTTGAGCAAAGGCTCGACGCCGAAAGGGAAAGACTCGACCGAGTCGAGCTCCCCAAACTGAAAAGCAGCTTCAAACTTTTCCAGACCTATTTCCAGGGGATCTATTCGATCCTCTTCAAGAAAGGCATCCTCCACGAGGATCCCTACAAGCTCGACATGAAGATCTCCGAAGTGAAGGTCCCACCGGAGTTGCCCTTCCCCGAAAACGAGAAGGTCGACCAGATGAGCATCCGGCTCTCCCAGTTCGACTCCTATCTGGAATTCCTCAACAACTACTATCAATTCGCCACGGATTTCCTCGGGATGGCCAGGATCAAGCGCCTCCTGGCCCTCGTGAAATACTTCGCCTTCACGCAATTCTCGGAGACGAGCACCCATGTCAACACCAAAGCCCTCGCCGAGCTCGTTTCCTCCGTGCGCAAGGGAACCGACCAGCTTTCCTCGGGGATCCTCGGTGAAGCCGTGAGCCAGCTCGACAAGACGAGCCGGGAGATATTGGCGTTCCTCAAGGTGCTCGCTTCCTATCATAGAGAACGCTACAAGCTTGAGCTCAGGAACCTGGTCTCGCCTGGCCTCGAGTTCACGCCTGAATTCCTGTCGAGCCGCCATGAGGAAGCCGTCAGGCTCTTCAAGCGCAAGTTCGCGGAAGTGGCGGCCGAAAAGCCGTTCTTTCCAGAACTTGCGGAGGAAGTCCTCCAGGAGGATTTTTCCTTCGAGGGCCCGAGCCTCCGGGAAGCGGTCCTTTCGCATTTTTCTGTCCAGGAAGAGAAGAAGATCGAGGCGGCGCAGCAAAAAACCTACAAGGGCGTCATTCTTGAGGGGATCCGCGGACTGGGAGGACTTGGCTTTACCCTGGAGACCGCGATCGCCAAGCTCGCCGAGGACTCAAGCTTGCTTGAAACCCGCAACAGCGGTTTCTTCGCCAAGCTGAAGATCGCCATGCGCGGCATCTTCTCCCCCGAGGACAAGGGTATCCGCTACTACGTCGAGATCGTCGATCCGATTTCGGGTTCCAGGGCGAACGAATCCATAGATTTCCCCAATTTCATCGAGGAAAGCAGCCGGAAGAGCAGGGCCCTCTCGGGGCTACTCCAGAAAAACGGCCCTTCCTGGCGTAGGCTGGAGACCGCTTCCGACGAGCAAGCCTTTAAATTCCTGGAAAAGACCATGGAGGAACTCCAGGTCCTCGTCAAGCGAATGAACGCCCTCGAGGAGTATTTCAAGGCCGAGGTCACGGCCGAGGAAAGGGCCAAGATCCGGAGCGTCAAGGCCGATATCACGGCAATAAAGGGCGCCCTTATCAAGGCCAACCAGAAAAAGCATGAATATGTGGCGCACATTGAAGAACAGGAGCAGATGCGACGCCTTGGCTTCTCGTCTTCCTAGGAGCCGTTTCGGGTCTTCCGGCCCTCGCTGCGATACCTTGGACCGCCATGACGGCCCAAAAAGGAGCAACCATGTCCCGCCTCCGCGCTTTGCCCGCTCTCGCCCTCATACTTGCCCTCGGGACCCTCCATCTTTCGCAGGCTTCAGCGCTCAGTCCGGATAGCTCCGCCCCTCCGGAGGAGCTGGTCGTCGCCTGCAACGCCCTCGATGTGCAGTTCGATCCCCACCATTCGATATACGCTGCCGAGGCCCAGATCTTCACGGGCATCTACGAGGGGCTATTCACCTACAACCCCTCGACCCTCGACCCGGTCAAATCCGCCTGCAAGACCTGGAAGAAATCGCGCGACGGCCTCACCTACACCTTCTACCTGCGGGACGAAGCGGTCTGGTCCGACGGCACGCCCCTCCTGGCCTCCGATTTCCGCGATGCCTGGCTGCGGGCGCTCAAGCCTTCGGAAAAGGCCGATTATGCCTCCTTCTTCGACATCATCGACGGGGCCAAGGAATATCGGCTCGGCAAGAACCCGAACGCATCCTCCGTCGGCGTTTCCGTCATCGACGACAAGGTGCTCCAAGTTAAGCTGACCAGCCCTGCCGCCTATTTCACCCGGCTGCTCTGCCATCATTCCTTCTCGCCAATCCACCCTTCCATGCTCAAGGCCAGGAATTGGCAAGGCGCGATCCCCTATCCCGTAAACGGACCCTATGTCGCGGCATCCTTCAAGAACGGGGAACTCGTCCTTGAGAAGAACCCGCGCTACTGGGACGCCGGTTCAGTCACCATCCCCAGGATCCGCGTCCTCCTCACCGACGACGACGCCGAGGTCACGAGGGCCTTCGACCAGGGCGAGATCCATTGGCTCGCCGGCCCCATGGACCTCAAGGCCCTGCTGGACCGCGGAGCCATCCAGGTCGCGCCCATGTTCGGCACGCAGTACTGGTATTTCGACTGTAGCCAGGCTCCGTGGAGCAACGCAGGTATCCGCCGCGCCCTCGCCCTCCTCCTGCCATGGAAGGAGATCAGGTCCCAGGATTCCTACTACATGCCCGCGCCGACCCTCGTCCTGCCCTACAGCGATTACGAGAAGGCCAAAGGCATCACCGACGTGGACGCGGCCGAGGCCGCCGAGCTCCTCGACAAGGCCGGATTCCCTGGAGGGAAAGGCCTGGCTCCCATAGTGGTCCTCGTGCCTGAAGGCTCGGAGGACGCGGCCCGCGTGAGCGCTATCATGAAGAAATCCTGGGGGCAATTCCCCGACATAACGGTCAAGGTCCAGGTGGTGCCCGCGCCTGACTACTTCCAGGCGCTCAGGCAGGGAAGCAGCCGCGGCGGCTTCACCTTGGGTGTCCAGACCTGGATCGGCGACTTCGCGGATCCCCTCGCCTTCCTTGGAATGTTCGCCAGCGATTCCAACCTCAACGACGCCCATTATGCCGACCAGGAATTCGACAAGCTCCTCCAGTCGGCGGCAGGCAAGGACGGCGACGACCGCCTGGATGTCCTGGCAAAGGCCGAGACCCTCCTTCTTTCCAGTGCCGCGGTCATGCCCCTCTACCACAACCTGGCCGCAAACGTGATCGATACCGAATACGTCCTGGGCTGGTACATGAACGCCCTCGACCTCCACCCCTTCAAGTACCTTTCCTTCGGGCAACGCAGCGTGCGCCCGAATGTCGCACTGTTGATCTATTAGCCCTGGAGACGCGATGCGCAAGTTTTTTTCGGTTGTCCTGTACATCCTGGTAGGCCTGCCCCTCTCCCTTTCCGTCCTCATGGCCTTTTCAGTCAAGCCCTGGGCCCTGGATCGGGATTTCTACAAGAGGACCCTCACGAGCGACAAGCTTTATGCCGCCCTTGCGGATCCGGCGCTGGCAGCGGGGACGGATGAAGTCCTCGAGCTCGCGGGGGGGCTGAAGGTAAATGGCCCTGTCTATGTCGCGGCCCTCCAGAAGCGCATCCCCGTCCCCGAACTGAAAGCCCTATCCACCGATGCCGTGGACAAGACCTTCGATTGGCTCGAGGGCAAGGCAGCCGCGGGAAAACCAAGCCTGGACATGAAACCGCTCAAGAAAGCCCTTGTGGCCAGCGAAGGGGACCTTGCCCGGGACTATGTGAAGGGCATTCCGGAAAAGCCGGGGGTCCCGGCCAAAGGGGACCTCACTTTCCGCCCAAGCTCCCTTTCGGAAGCGGCGATGACGACGGCGGCCACCCCTGTCCTGCGCGAGGGAACCCAGACGGCCATTCCCGATTCGGTCTCCTGGCCCAACGCCGACAAACCTGCCATCACCGACGCCTCCCAAGGGGCTGTGATACTTCCTCCCGATCTGGATTCGAGGATTCTTGGCTTCACGGTCTTCACGACCTTCATCCTTGCCGGGCTTTCATACCTCGGTGGCCGACGCGCCGCGGACCGGCTCAGGCTGGCTGGGACCTATATCCTCATCCCTTCGATCTTTGTCCTCGGCATCGGGGCCGTCCTCATGGCCACCGGCGGCATAGCCGGCAGCGCAGCCCTGGGAGGGATCCTCCCCGCAGGGGTCCACCTTGTCCCTGCCGCCGGAAGCGGCGCCGGCAGCCAGCTGGCCAGTTTCTTCGCCGAGCTCGGCCGCGGCATGGCAAGGAGCTTTTTCCTCACAGGCCTCATCGGAACCTGCGCCGGCGGCTTCCTCAAGTCCCTGCGCCGCACCTTCGACCCTGAACGACTCGAATAGCTAGGCGGGGGAAGCATGGATGAGGCTAACGATTCGGCGCAGTTCCTCCGAAACCTGGGTTTCCCCCTCGTGCGGGTCCATCATTCCCTCAACCATTTCGATTTCACCAAGGCAGGCCGCCGGATCCTCGTGATCGGACCCATGGGTTCCGGCAAGACCGAGTTCTCGGCGCGCATGTGGCGGGACAGCCTGGTCGCGCTCCGAAAAGGCAAGGTCGCGGCACAGGCCACGACCAGCTCGGGCGCCGACCGCCGTGAGATCTTCGTCGTCCGTTCGAGCCTGGACAGCGCGCGCTTTCCCGACTATCCGGCGGATGCCCTGGCCTATCGTGGGGGCTACGAACGCTGCGGGGACCACATTGCCCCCGCGCGGGATTCCTTCGCACTGGAGACCCTCATCGCCGAGAACCCCGGAATCGGCACCTGGATCGTGGACGAAGCCGCCTTCTACGACGAACGCGTCGCCTACCTCATGAAGGACGAGGCGGAAGCGCGCGGCCTGGTCTTTGTCCTTCCTACCCTCGTCCTCAATTTCAGGAGGGAGATATTCAACCAGACCGCCCGCCTCCTCCTGGATACCGCGACGGACGTCTTCCCCCTCTCCGCGTATTGCGAGCACAGCGACTGCCTGGCCGACTCGCTCTATACCTACCGCTACTACACGGTGGATGGCCTGGAATGCCCCGCCCTCTACTTCGACCCGCTCATCATCATCGGAGGTGACCGGGCCAAGAAGGACGGCAAGGAGCCCAACTACTGCACCCGCTGTGACGGACACCATTGGCTCCCAGGAAAGGAGTATTCCTATTTCACCCTGAAACCACTTGGGGAAGCGGCGGCCCGTGGGGACACCAAGCCCCTCCTCGCCGAGCTCAACGCGATAGCCGGCAACATCATCCAGTCCCGCCTCTACGCTTCGTTGGCTTCCCGCTACCTCGAGTGCGCATCCCCCTGCCCCGAGCAGATGCACGCACTCAAGGTTCCCTGCATCGCGGAGCGTGCCCTCGTCTACCTCTTCGCCGAGCAGAACCTCCTTTCCGCCGACCAGCTGCGGGAAGCCACGGAAGTCCTCGGCCTCGATCGCGACTACCTCATGCGGCGCCTTTCCGACAACAGGCGGCCGATCAAGCTCTAGATCGATGACGTGAGATATCGTTTTTTTCATTTGCGCTTGAGAGACAGGAGGCAACATGCGAATGGACCTTTCACGGCTCCTTGAAGCCACGGCTCCATCCGGGGTCGAGTGGGCCGGGATCCGCCGATTCCGCGGCGTCGAGCGCAGCTACAGCGCGCGCGACGGGAAATTCGACGACGCCCGGCTTGACGACGATGAAGGCTACATGGTCGAGGTCCTCACCGGGGGGCAATTCGGCTACGCGGCCACCGCGTCCTGCGAGGTGACCGATCTCGAAACGGCCTTTTCCCGCGCACTCCTCCTCGCCCGCTCCGCTTCGCCCCGCGCCCTCCATAGGTTCGGGCGCGAGGTACGACCGGTATCGCGGGCGACCTGGGAGTCGCCGAGGCAGAAACGCGCGGAACTCTCCGCGGGCGACCTCTCGGGGCTGGCGGTCTCCCTTTCGTCCTCCATGAGGATCTCCGACCGCATCATCCAGACCAGCGTCGAACTCGGGACGCGGGACATCGAGATCGAGATAGCCTCGACCACGGGGACATTGCTCAGCCAGGTCCTCCACCTCGCCACCCACAACCTCCAGGCCATCGCCCGCGAGGGCAACCTGGTCCAGAAGCGGACTGCCAACGGCAGCGCCCGCATCTTCCAGGGCGGCGCCGAGCTCTTCGACGGAGGAAGCCTTGAGCTCGACGCCCAGCGGACCGCGGAGGAAGTCCTGGAACTCCTTGCCGCCGAGGACTGTCCTTCCATGAAGGGTGACCTCGTGCTCGCTCCCGACCAGATGGTCCTCCAGATACATGAAAGCGTCGGCCATCCCTGCGAGCTCGACCGGATCCTCGGGGACGAGCGCAATTTCGCCGGATCCTCCTTCGTGAAGCCCACCGACATCGGCAGCCTCCGCTATGGGTCGGACCTCATGAACATAACCTTCGATCCGGGCGTCCGGGGAGAGGCGGCAAGCTGCTCCTTCGACGACACCGGCGCACCGGCCCGCCGGGAGTTCATCATAAAGGACGGGATCCTTGTGCGCGCCTTGGGCGGCCTTGAAAGCCAGGCCAGGTCCGCCAAGGCCGGCGTTTCCTGCCAGCGGGCGGACAGCTGGGCCCGCACCCCGATCGACCGCATGGCCAATCTCAACCTGGAGCCCGGCCGCGACGACTTCGACGACATCATCGCCTCGATCGAAAGCGGCGTGTACATGGAATCCAACCGCTCCTGGTCGATCGATGATTTCCGAAACAAGTTCCAGTTCGGTTGCGAATTCGCCAAGCTCATCGAGGAGGGCCGTATAACCCGCACCCTGCGCAACCCGAACTACCGCGGTGTATCCTCCAGCTTCTGGCGCAATCTCTTCAAGGTCGGCGACGGGAATACCTTCCGCGCCTATGGGGCGGCCAACTGCGGCAAGGGCGAGCCCAACCAGATTGTCTTTGTCGGGCACGCAAGTCCCGTTTGCGCGTTCCGCGGCGTCGAGATATTCGGAGGCGAGGCATGAACGGCATGGATAAGCTCGAGGCCAGGTTCGAAAACGCCAGGAAGGTCCTCCTGAACGAGCTCTCTTCCGGCGAGGCCCTGTCCATGGAATTCCTCGGCGAGGACTCCCTGTTCGTGCGCTTCAACGGTGGCAAGGTAAGGCAGGCAGGGCAGGTGGACCGCTCCATCGTCTCCTTCCGGCTCTTCCTCGAAGGCAAGAGCATGACCGCCTCCTTCAATGTGTCCGGGAACGCCGATGATGACTCCGCGCTCGCCGCCCGGATCCTTTCCAGGACCCGCGAGGACGCGGCACTCCTGCCTGAAGACCCCTATCGCCAAGCTCCGAAATCCGGCCTCGAGTCGAGCCAATGCTTCGAGGGGAGCCTTCCGGACTTCGACAGCGTGATCGAGGATGTCCTCTCCCCAACGGCCGGCTCCGATGTCGTGGGGATCCATGCCCAAGGGCCGGTGGTCCGCGGCGCCGCGACTTCAGCGGGGGCGCGCCACTGGTTCTCGGCGGAAACCTTCGTGACCGATTGGTCGATGTGGCTGCCGAACGGGAAAGCGGTCAAGTCCTGCTATGCTGGGCGGACCTGGGACCAGGCGGAACATGAAGGCCGCCTGGCCTCCGCGGCAACCCGGCTCGAGCCCCTTGCCCGCCAGGAGCGCAAGCTTGAGCCCAGGGAATACCGCGCCTATATCAGCCCGGACGCCCTCAACGAAGTCATGACCTTCTTCTCCTGGCATGGCCTCTCGGAGCGGAGCATCCGGGAAGGCACCAGCGCCTATGTCGCCTTCCGCGAGGGGAGGCAAAGCCTATCTTCCGCATTCAGCCTGGTCCAGGACTTCTCCCTCGGCGTCGAACCCCGCTTCAATGAATCCGGGGATGTGGCGCCGGAACGCCTCGTCCTTGTCGACAAAGGCAAGCTCGTCTCGACCCTTGTATCCGAACGGAGCGCGACGGAATACGGCATTCCTTCGAACCAGGCGACGGATTGGGAAAGCCTTCGCTCTCCCTCGATCGGCCCTGGCCAGCTTCGGGAAGCCGAGGCCCTCGCCGCCCTCGGGAGTGGGGTGTATGTATCGAATTTCCATTACTTGAACTGGAGCGACGTGGAGTCGGCCAGGATCACGGGCATGACCCGTTTCGCCTGTTTCTGGGTGGAGAACGGGAAGATCACCGCGCCGATCAAGGATATGCGTTTCGATGACAGCATCTACTCCTTGCTCGGAAGCCATCTTGAGGCCCTGACCCAGGAGCGAAGCCTTGTGACGGAAACAGCGAGCTATGGCCTGCGGGCCCTCGGGGGGGCGCTGCTCCCGGGCATCCTTGTCAGCGGACTCACCTTCACGCTCTGAGCCATCCCTTCCCCGTGGACAAAAAGAGCCGCCCCGGTTTTCCCGGGACGGCTCTTGCTTTCCGGACGAGGAGGCTACTTGCCTTTCTTCGCAGGGGCTTTGGCCTTGGAGGCGGAGGCCTTGGCTCCCGAGGGGGCCTTCACGCGGGCGGCGACCTTGACCTGCTTCGAGTTCTTGGCGGCCTTCACGCTCTTCGTCGCCTTGGGCGCGGGCCGTGCCACGGCCTTGGGGGCCGGTTTCTTCGCCGCGACGGGCTTGGCCCTGGCTTTGGCCTTGGCGGCAGGGGCTTTCTTGCCCCCACGAGAGGGTGCAGCCGCCTTCTTCGGCTTTCCCTTCCCGGCCTGGGAACCGCCGCCCGAGGCTTTTTTCGTCGCGGAAGTCTCCCCGACAAAGCCGTGCAGGCGCTCAAGGACCGGGAGGATGCGCTTCAGGTCGACCTCCGAAAAGAGGGCGCTGGCCTTGGAATAAAGGCTCTTGGCCTCCGGAAGGGCTGACTGGAGGGCCGCTTTGCCGGATTCGGTGATCTCGATACGCTTCACGCGGCCATCCTCGGGGTCATCGACACGGGTTACGAAGCGCTTCCTCTCCAGCGAGGTGCGAAGGACCATGGCCGTGGTCGAATCGGTGTCGAGTGCCTGGGCGAGCTCCGCCTGGCTCATGCCGTCGTTCGCCGCCAGGGCGAAAAGGGCCGAATACTGCGCATACGTGAGGTCCCGGGCACGAAGGCCGGTCTCGATCGTGCGCCTCGCGCGGATCTGGATTCCCGATACAAGTTCGAAAAAACGTGCTACATCAGTGGTCAATTGGTCCATGTCTGTCTTCTCCTTCGGTTCTGCGCCTTGAATCCTATTTGTTATTTTTACAATTGTCAATAGATGGGCTTAATTCTGTAAATTTATAGTCACAAGACCCATGAATTCCTCCATGGCGGCCCTTTCCGGGAAGGTCGCGCGGAAAAAGGCCGGTCCGCCTCCACCTTTCCCCCCCAGCGAGGCGGAGGGGGCGGCAAGGCGTTCCCCAAGTCCCAGCAGCGGAGAAGGGGCTATGACACATACCGTGGATTCCGGGAAGGAAGCGGCTATCGCGACCCTGCCCCCTTCGGCGATGGCCTTGCAGGCCTCCAGGGCTGCGTCCGCGTCCCGATCCTCGAAACCCATCACGATTGGGACTTTTTCCCCCTTCGCGGAAGCGGCCGCGAGGAGGATTCCAGCCTCGGTCCTTGCCCTTGCCTTGACGAGTGCACGGACCTGGGATTGGGCCGCCTTGAGACGAGACGCCAGCCGGCCAGCCTCGGCACCCAGCTCCTCCAAGGGACAACCCAGGGCTTTCACGCCCTCCCGGGCCGCCTTGGCGGATGCGCGCCCATGGTCCACAGCCCTGTTTCCGGCCATGAATTCCACGCGGGTCATGCCTTTGTAGCGTTCTGTGCCCGTCACGACAATGAGCCTGAGCTCGCCGGTGCTCCGCGCATGGGTGCCGCAGCAGGGCGTATGGTCGAGGCCGTCAATCTCGACGACCCTGATGGCTTCCTGCCCCGACGGTGGGAGGCGGCGCAAGGGAAATGATCTCAAGTCCTCTGGGGGGCATAGATGGGTGACTACCCTGAAATCCTCGGCGATCGCCTCGTTGACGGCGCTTTCCGCCTCCTGGGCGCATCCCCCATCCACGAAGGGACCGTCCACATCGATGGTCGACCGCTCCGCACCGAGATGGAAGGACTTGGTCGCGTTTCCAAAGAGGCGCAGGAGGGTCGCCGAAAGCAGGTGCTGTCCCGTGTGCTGTTCGCTGTGGTCGCGCCGCCGCCCCCCATCCAGGACGAGGGCGACCCTGGCTCCGGGGACCATCCACGGCTCGGCGCGCCTCGACAGGCGATGGACCTGCTTGCCCCCCTCGAGCACGACGGAACCAAGGGGGATGCCGCCTATCGTGCCCAGGTCACAGGGCTGGCCGCCGCCTTCGGGATAGAAAACCGACCGGTCGAGGACGAGGGAGGAGGCCGCGGATCCCTGCTCGATGGCCAGGATCGTGGCATCGCAGCCAAGAAGGCGGGGATTGGTATAATAAAGCGTTTGCGTCTGCATCTAGCGGATGTCGAAATAATGCCGGTCGATATAAAGCGCCCGGGCCGCGGCCTTGTCCCAGAATTCGCTTTGCGGGTACTCGTCGCGGACGCGCCGGTAGCTCGCGTAGGCGCGCTTGATGTCCTTGAGTGGACCTGCCTGCTCCAGGGCAAGGCCGTACAGGTAGAAGACCTCGTCCATGCCCGCGGGATAGAGCTGGAGGAAACGGTCGAGGGCCGAGAGGGCGGTCGCGATCCGCATCGCCGCTAGTTCGTTGCGGGCGAAGAGGAGGAGGTCTTCTGGGCTTCGGGGCAGGGCGACCGCGGGAGGGAGGGCTGTGGCGGGAGGGAGGGCTGTCGCGGGAGGGAGGGCCGCAACGGCTGGGGCTGAGGGAATGGACGTCGGGTAAGCTCCCTGAGGCGCGGCAGGCGAGGCCGCGGGCGGAACCGCAACCGCGGCCCGCGGACTCACGGTCACGCCGACAAGCTCTTCATTGGTCGTGCCGCGCAGGAGGTCCTGTCGCTGGAAACGAAGGATGAACTCCCCTCTCTGGTTGGGATTGAGCACGAAAACAATCCCCGAAGCCTCATAGCGCCTGGATTCATACAGGATGCCGCTCCTGCCCTCGCGCTCGCCCAGATAGGTCCATCCGGTGCCTTCAAAGGGGATCTCAATGCGTGTGCCCAGCTCCACCGCAATCTTCCTGGCGATGTCGGCCTGCCGCTCGGGACTCACCGCGACGATTGGCGCGGTCGAAGGTGGCGTCGAGGGGACGATGGTGGGTGGCTTATCGGGGGCCTTGGGCTTTTCCGCGGCTGCTTTGCCGGCGGCGGGCTTTGGCGAGCTTGGCGCTGGCGCGACGGGGCTGGGCGCGGCCGCAGCCGGAGTGGCCGCCGCGACAGGACGAGGGACGGCAGGCGAGGACGAGGGCGGGGGCGACTGGGCAGTCGCGATAGGGCTCGCTGTCGCGGCCGTGACCGATGGCGAAGCCTGCGGCGCTGGCAAGGGCGAGGGCATCGCCGCAGCCAGGTCCGCACCAATCGGTTTCACCGCGGCGGGGGCCGCCGGGAGCGCATCAGGCATCGTGGCCAAGGCCTGGGCGCTGGCCGGGGGAGGAGCCAAGGCAGCTCGGACAAGCGACGGCACCGGGGGCAGGGGATCGGGAAGGTTGAGCACGAAAAACGAAAGGCTCAAGGGTCGCCGTCGCATATCGAAAACCTCTGGCGTGGCAAGCGGTTTTGCTTCGGCCGCGACGACGGCAGAGGGAGGGGGAGCCGGGAGCGGCGTGCCTTGGCCTGGCATTGGAGGGTTTGCCGGAGCTTTTCCTGCAGGAGCTTCGGGAGGCGCGGCTGCCGGGGAGGCGGGCATCGGCGCAGCGCTCGGGCTCTGGCCGGCCGGTTTCGGCGTGCCGGAGCAGGAAAGAAGGACGGCGCAGGCGAGGACGAAAACCAGGCCAAGGCCCCTATTCCAGTTCTTCACGGCACCGCCCCATACAAGGCTTCGACTGCGGCGTCTTGCCGCGCCTTGAGCCCCGTGATTTCAACCTTTCCCATATCGCTCCGATAGGGGGCCGAATCCGCTTTAGTATACACCCGACCCTGTTCGCGTTCCAGTTCGACCTTTGGCTCAAGGGAGGGCAGGGGCGGCAGGAGGAGCCTGCGGACAAGGGCTTCCCCTGCGGCGACGTCCCTGCCCTCCGAGGGGAGGTCAGGCATTGCCGTTTTAGGGGGAGCGGAGACCATGAAGGCCACGACGAAAAGAGCAAGGATGAGGACCAGCACGGCGACGATAAGTCCAATGGCGAGGCGATTGCCGAGGACAACGTCAACGAAACTCTTGAGTCTTTCAAGGCCTCCGCCTTCGGCCCCTGCGCCTTTTGCGCCTTTCCCGCGGATGCCGGCCGCGATGCCCACGGCGGCATTCGGCTCGAAGTCCTCTCCCGGTAAGGTGGTTCCATCCTCGAGGCTGTCAAATGGCTCGGGAGCGCTTCCCGAGCCAGGTAGCTTCGGGGCAAGGAAAGGCAAGGCTCCGCGCAGCTTCGCGACCAAGGAGGCGATGCGTGCGGGAAGCGCCGGTCTGGCCATGCCCTAGACCTCGCCCCCGGTCAGCGCGGATTCGCGCTCGATCTCCGCCATTGTCTCCTCGGCCTTCCCCTCGGGCTGCGATCCGCCGGCCGGGTCGGTTTTCATCGCGACCACGACCGGCCTTGCGCTCGGCGGCAATTCCGTCCCTTTTTCGTACTCCACCTCTTCCTCTTCCATCGGGATGACCGGTTCCGAGGCCCTTGACTCGGCGCCCTCAGGATTCGCGAGGCGGACGGCTATCACCTTGGTGATCCCCGACTCCTCCATCGTGACGCCAAGGAGGGCATCGGCGCCTGTCACGGTCTTCTTGTTATGGGTGATGACGACGAACTGGCTGGTCCGCCCGAACTCGCGGAGGAGGTTGACGAAGCGGATGACGTTCTGCTCGTCCAGGGCCGCGTCGATCTCGTCCAGGAAGCAGAAGGGGGAAGGTCGCACCATGTAGGTCGCGAAAAGGAGGGCAACCGCCGTAAGGGTCTTCTCCCCGCCCGAGAGGAGGGCGATGGACTCGAGCTTTTTCCCCGGCGGCTGCGCGAATATCTCGATGCCGGATTCCAGGACATGGTCGGGGTCTCCCAGCCTGAGCTCCCCTCGGCCGCCGCCGAAAAGACGGCGGAACATGTTGTGGAAGTTCTTCTTGATCTTGTTGTAGGTATCCAGGAAGAGCTCGGCCGATTCGTTGCGGATCTCGTCCGTTATGCGCTTCAGGTCGAGGCGGGCCTTTTCGAGGTCGGCGATCTGGCCTGAGAGGAAGTCGTAGCGCTCCTTCACCTCGGCGTATTCCTCCGGCGCCATGAGGTTGACCGATCCCAGGTCCTTGAGCCTCTGCTTGAGGGCGGAGAGCTTCTCGCGCAGTTCGGACACGGGCGTGCGGATCTCGAACATCCGAGTCTCGAACTCGAGGAGGTCGCGGGAGTACTGCTCCTGGAAATTCTCCTTGACGTTGCGGATCTCGATCTCGGTCTGGGCAAGTCCGAGGTGGAGCCTTTCAAGCTCCGACTGGAGGGAGCCCAGCTTCTCCATCCGTTTCCTGAGGTCCTCCTGCCGCTTGCCCAGGTCGGAGTTCTTCACGGAGATATCGCGTTCAAGGCGCGCCAGCTCCTCCTGGAGGGAACGGCCCTTCCTCTCGATGTCGACGAGGTCGCTGTCGACTTCACCGAGCTCCTCCTCCGATTCGCCCAGCCGCTTTTCCTCGAGCCAGACCTCGTTCTCGAGCTCCTTGAGGTAGGCTTCCTGGCTGGTGATCTCCCTGCGCAGGAGGGTCAGGGCCTCGGCGGCCGCGGTGCTTTGGGTCTCGACGCGGATCTTGTTCCCACGGAGCTCCTCAAGGGTGCGGCGGTATTCATCGACCTTCTCGGAGAGGCCCCTGTTCTCGGTCCTGAGCTCGACGATGCGCGTCCGCCTGGAGGCGACCCCGTCGTCGATTCCGGCGATCTCCCGGTCGATCGCGCGCTTTTTCGTGATTATGCCTTCGGGCGAGAGGAACTCGTCGATGAATGCGGGGGTCGTCTTCTTGTAGGCCTCGTAGCGCCCCTTGAGCTCCTCCGTCCGGCTGGCGGACTCCAGGAGATCGACACGGGCCTTCGCGATGAGGGACCGGGCTTCCGTCCCGGCCAGGTCGGGCATCTTCTCGAGATCCTCGAAAAGCCTCGCCTTGCCCGAGAGCCGCGTCAATATCACCCCGAGGAGGGATTCGATGGCCTCTTCGGCGGCTCGCCTCTCCAGGGCCGAATAGCCGCTTTCCTTGAGCCGGGCATCGAGCTCGGCCACGATGTCCTCGGTGATGGCATCGAGGCGCTCACGGGCCCCGGAGCGATCGACCTCGTAGTCCACGATCTCCGATTCAGCCTTGGACACGGCGGCGTCGTTGTCGCGGATGCGGGACTCGGCGCTCCTTATGCTGCCCTCGAACTCGCCGATGTTGCGCTCGATCTCCTTGAGCCTCGACTTGTAGGTGGAAAGCTCCCCTTCCCGCTCGGCCTCGTCTTCCCGCAAGGACTCGAGGCGCTCGCGTAGGGTCTTGGTCCTAAGCCTGGACTGGTCTATCTTGCCCTTGGCCTCGGCCACCCGCTCGGCGAGGAGCTTCCGCTGCTTTTCCTTGCCGCTCTTCTCCACCGCGAGGCCATAGACGGTCTTCTCGTGCTCGACGAGCTTGGTTTGCATGCCGTTCACGATATCGAGGCTTTCCTCGAGGGAAAGGTTGATGCCGTCTATGTCGGACTTGAGGACATCGCGGGCCTTCGTCCGAGTGGCGAACTCCTCGTCGCGCCGGTCTTTTTCCTGGACGAACTGGCGGAGGCGAAGGAGGTGGAGGTCGAGCTCCGCGGCAAAGGCCTCTTCGCGGAGGGCGCGGTACTTGAGGGTCTTCTCCGACTGGTTCTTCAGGCTGTCGTGGCTGCGCTTGACCTCGCCAAGGATGCCTTGGACCTGGCGCATGTTCTCTTCGGTGCGCTCAAGCTTCTGCTCCGCCTCGCGGGAACGGACCTTGTGCTTGGTGATCCCGGCCGCCTCCTCGAACAGGTAGCGCCTTTCCTCGGGCTTCGAGGAGAGGATCTGGTCGATCTTGCCCTGCTCCATGACGGAGTAGGCGGATTTGCCAATGCCTGTGTCCCAAAAAAGCTCGCGGAGCTCCTTGAGCTTCGCCTGCTTGCCGTTGATGAAATACTCGCCCTCCCCGGAGCGGTAGAGGCGGCGCTTGATGGCGACCTCGGGGACATCAAGCGAAAGAAGGCCGGTCTCATTCGAGATGGTGACCGTGACTTCGGCTACGCCCAAGGCTTTGCGCGTCTCCGTGCCATTGAAAATGATGTCTTCCATGCTGTCGGCGCGGAGGCTCTTCGCGGACTGTTCGCCGACTACCCATTTGATGGCGTCCACGACATTGGACTTGCCGCAGCCATTCGGCCCCAGCAGGGCGGAAATGCCGTCCGCGAAGTCGATTCGGGTGCGATCGGCGAAGGATTTGAAGCCGAATATCTCAAGGCTCTTCAGGAACACGGGCAATCCTCATGGCGGGTGGTTTCGCATACTGTACCACGCTGGCAAGCGCGGTCGCAAGTAATAAAGCCGCCCTTGCCAAGGGCGGCTTTTGGATCTATTGGCTTGGCTTCAGCCCTATCGGTGCTAGTGATCGTCCTGTTTCACGAGGAGTTCGTAGACCTCGTCTGAGGTCTTGGCCGCGAGGAGGGAAGTCCGCAACTCGACCGACTTGAGCTTGGAGCTGAAGAAGGAGAGGGTCTGGAGGTAGTAGGCATGCTGGTTGTAGGCGGCCGCGATCATGAAAAGCAGGCGGACCGGCACATCATCAAGACTCTGGAAATCCGTGATGTCAACCTGGGAGAGCCCTACCGAGACGACAAGGTCGGTGACCGACGAGAGCCTGACGTGGGGGATCGCGATTCCCCGACCGATGGCGGTGCTCATCAGGTCTTCGCGGCGCAGGATCTCGGATACGAGCTCCTGGCGGCTCTTTATCTGCGGGGCACCCGCGAGGTTCTCGGCGAGGGCCACGAGGCTGTCACGCTTCTTGGAATAATTGAGGAAGAGGATGCGGTCGGGAGAAAGGATGTTCCGGATCTGCACGACACTGAACACGCTCTGCGTGCGGCTGGACGACAGCCTCTCATTGACCCAGCGTTCGATCTCACTCTTTTTGAATCGCCAAACAGTCCCAATTTTCCCCGAAGGTATCTCGCCCTTCTGGGCCCAATCATAGACGGTCCGCTCGGAAACCCTGAGGTACCGGGCGACTTCCTCTATGGTGAGGATATCGTCATCCATGCGAAAGACTCCTCTAAAAAGCCATTGTTCGGCACAATTGTGCAACGAACGCCATGATATGTCAAGTGAAGATCGAGGAAGGGAAGGAAGTGTCACTCTCCGCTAGAGGCAAAAAGGGCCGCCGCCTCTTCGCTTTCCAGCCATTCGGCGAGCTCCGCGGGGCGGAAGCCAAGGGCGCGAAGACGGGATTTCAGTTCGGCGCGCAGTTCCCGAGACCGCAACTGCGGCGATTTCTCCAGCCGCTTCCACTCCTTCTCCGCGGCGCTGCCAAGGAGCCTGTTTCGTTCATCCGCCCCGAACACCAAAGCCATCGCGGCAGCCGAGACCTCCGCGTCGATGCCCCTGCCTCGAAGCCCCGCAAGGAGCTTTCGCGGCGTGCTCCCGCTTCCGCCATGCTTCGAGCGAAGCCAGGCCTCGGCGAAACGCCGGTCGGAGAGCAATCCTTCCTTTTCGAGGAAGTCGAGGGCAAGGCTGACGGCCTGCTTTTCACAGTCGCGCTTTTCGAGCTTGGCGGCGAGGAGGAACCGGCTCTGCTCGGCCCGGGCAAGGAGCGCAATGGCCTTGCGATCGGCCTCGGTCGCGGCTGAAGCCAAGCCGATGCGATCCACGGCGTCCTCGTCCAGGTCGTTTCCGGGAAAGATGATGGATGCTTCCAGGTCAAGGGCGGCCAGATAGGCCTCCCGGAACAAAAAGGACGAGCCCCCGACCGCGATTTTCACGGTGCCGGAGGCTCGCTTCTCGACGGATTCTATCCGCACGAAAGGGATATCAGCGCTTGGAGAACTGGAAACGCCTGCGGGCGCCAGCCTGTCCGTACTTCTTTCGCTCGACCATTCGGGGATCGCGGGTCAGGTAGCCATTGGTCTTGAGGGCCGTGCGGTTTGCGGGATCGACCTGCAAAAGCGCCCGGGCAACGCCATGGCGGCACGCGCCGGCCTGGCCGTGCGGGCCGCCACCGAGCACCGTGATGAGGACATCGTACTTGTTCTCGCTCGCCGTCACCATGAGGGGCTGGCGGACATTGAGGATAAACTCGCCCTCTTTGAAATAGTCGGTCAGTTCCTTGCCGTTGACGAGGACCTTGCCGGTACCTTCACGGAGGAAAACGCGGGCAATGGCGCACTTCCGCCTGCCGGTGCCGATACCGAGATTCCTGGTCATCTGGTTAGCCTCTCTCACAGTTCGATGGTGGTCGGCCGCTGGGCGGCATGCGGATGGGCAGAGCCCGCGTAGAACTTGGCATTCTTGAAGATCTTCCTGCCGAGAGGCCCCTTGGGGAGCATGCCCTTGACGGCCATCTCGAGGGGATCGGTGGGATGACGCTCAATGAGCTGGCGGAAGGTGGCTTCTTTAAGGCCGCCCGGAAAGCCGGTGTGGTGGTAGTACATCTTGTTCTGCCGCTTGCGACCGGTTACGGCCACTTTTTCGGCATTGATGACGACGATAAAATCACCAGTCTCCTGAGAGGGCGTGAAAGTGGGCTTGTTTTTGCCGCGGAGCATGGATGCCACCTTGGCTGCGACGCGGCCCATGGGCTTGCCCTCGGCGTCGATCAGGTACCAGGAGCGTTCTGCGGTCAGCTCCGTGACGAAAACTGTCTTCATGTATCTATACCTTCACCTTTACGTGGTCTCGAAAGGAATACGCGCGGGAAGCATATTCCCACAGATGGACCATCGTGTCAAGACTGGCAGGCCTTTGGCCGAGGCTGACTTCTAGTCCTTCTTTTCGACGGCCTTCGCGGCCGCTTCCTTTGCTTCCTCTTCCTCTTCTTTTTTCGCCTCTATCCTGTCCTTAATGTCGGCGATGCCGATAAAAACCGCAATCAAGCCGACAAAGACGGCCAGGACGGGAACCGATCCCTTGAGAAAAGCGACAACGTGCGGCCACCAACCCAAGGTTCCGGGCAGGCAGGCGAATATGGCGAAAGCGACAAGGACGATTCCTGCTATTAGGGCAACCATCAGTATTCCTCCTCATGTTGCATCTGCTTTCTCGCGCGGGCTTGCGAAAAATCGCCGTAGCAGGTCGGAGCTACGGCCCGGGCAAGGCGAATACTAGCATCGACGGGCAGGAATGGCAACCGCGCCCTCGGCGGCCCCCAAGGCGCCTTGGCCTCCGCCGCAGCACTTCCTTCCAGACCGCCCTCTCCACTATACTTCCGGCTCAAACCGCCTTCGGTTCCCGAGGAGATCATGATACCGCCCAAATCACTGGCCCTCTACAAGAATCGCCCCGCACTCGTGCTTGAATCCCACGAACGCCTTGAGATAAGGCTCGAGGACGGGACGCTGGTCAAAGTCCGCGAAAAAGACATCGAAGCCCTGCATGACGGCCCGCTGGCCAGCTTGCCGCCGCCGACCCCGGGCGGTGATTTCGAGACGGCCCGGGCCATGGCCGATGCCGGAGCAAGGCTTTCCTGGGCTGACATCGCCGAGCTTGTTTTCGGGACGGCAGGCCCGGGAGAGATCCTCGCATGCTGGAAAGAAGGCCTCGAAGCCATGCGCTTCAGGCAGGTGGAAGGCGGCCTCGTGCCAATGAGCGACGGGGAGATCGCCAAGGAAAACGAAAAGCGGGCCCGCAAGGAAGGCGAAGCCGCCGAAAGGGCCGCTTTTGTGGACAGGGCAAAAAAGGCCAGGGGAAGGAAGCCCGACGCGGAAGCCGCCTTCCTGCCGGCGGATGAACGTTTCCTTGCGGAAATCGAGGCCTTCGCCCTCGGGAAAAGCCAGAAATGCAAGCTGCTATCGGAAACCGGGATCGGAGAAAGCCCTGAAGGAGCCCATGCCTTCCTCCTCAAGTCCGGACGCTGGACCGATATGCTCAATCCCTACCCCAGCCGTTGCGGCTGCACCCTCGGTGCGCCCAAAAAAAACCTTGGTCCGGATTACCAAGGCTTGGCAAGGATCGACCTTTGCGGCATGGATTCCTGGGCGATCGACAACGCCTGGAGCCATGACCCCGATGACGCGGTGGCCTTCCACGACGGCCATGTCTACGTCCATGTGGCCGATCCCGCCGCCGCGATCAGGCCTGGCGATCCCGCCGACCGCGAAGCCCTCGCCCGGGGCACGACCCTCTACATCCCCGAATCGACCTCTCCGATGCTGGCTGACGAAGCGCTGGAACGCTTTGGCCTCGGGCTCTCCGAGACCTCCCCGGCCCTCAGCTTCAAGATAAAGGTTGGCCAGGACGGCGCGATCGACGACGTGGAGGTCATGGCCTCCACCGTCCGCGTCAGGCGAAGCCATTACGCCGAAGCCGATACCATCCTCGATTCAGGCGGGTCGGGCGCCCTTGCCGAGCTGGCCAGGATCGCGGCGCTCAGGCAGGGGCGCAGGGTCAGCCAAGGCGCCGTCGAGATCGACATCCCCGAAGTGCGGGTGTTTGTAAGGGATGGCGACATCCGAATCGAGACCCTCCCCCGGACACGCTCGAGCGGCATGGTGAGGGAGCTCATGCTCCTTGCGGGAGAGGCCGTGGCCCGCTGGGCCTTCGAAAGGAAGCTGCCCTTCCCCTTCTACAGCCAGGAATCCCCGTCCGAGGGTGGCGAGACCGCCAATGGCACAGGCCTTTCGGCGCAGTTCGCGCGTCGCCGCCTCATGCGCGGCGGCATCACCGGACCAAGCCCCGGTGCCCATCGTGGCCTCGGCCTCCCCTTCTATGCCCAGGCCACGAGCCCCTTGCGGCGTTACCAGGACCTCCTCGGGCACATGCAGGTCCGGGCCTTCCTGGAAGGCCGCGACGCCTTGCCCGCGGATGAGGTCATGCGACACTGCGCGGAAGCCCAGGCCGCGGCTTCAGGGACCCGCTCGGCCGAGCGCCAGAGCGAGCAGCACTGGACCCTCGCCTGGCTCAGGCGGCAGGCCCAGTGGCGGGGCCCGGGCATCGTTGTCGGGCAGGGAGGAGGGGGCGCCAGCCATGTGTATATTCCCGCCCTCGGGCTGGAAACGAGACTCAGGCTTGGAAACGGCAGGCAGCTCGAGGAAACCGTCCAGCTCAGGCTCTCGCGGGTCGACCTGCCGACCCTTGAAGTCTCCTTCGAGGAGGAAATCTAGGCCCGGCAAGCCGGACGGAGTACCCTACTATTGACGTATTATCCTCCCGCGAACTATCTTGCCTAACATGGAGCAAAAGGATTATCGGCTCGCGGCCATCATGTACACTGATATCGCGGGCTTTTCGCGCATGATGGAGAAGGACGAAGCTGGCACGCTGGAGCTGCTCCGCTACCACAACGAGCTGATCGGCGGCATCGTCCGGGACCATCACGGCACGGTGATCAAGACCATAGGCGATGCCCTCCTCGTGGATTTCAAGAACACTGTGGAGGCCATGCAGAGCGCCCTCGAGATCCAGGACAAGCTCTATGCCCACAACAAGGAGAACCAGAACCTCCCCCTCCTTGTCCGGATCGGCGTCCACCTCGGCGACATCTACTTTTTCGAGAACGACGCCCTCGGCGAGGGCATCAACATCGCCGCCCGGCTCCAGTCCCTCGCGAGCCCCGGATCCATCTGCTTCTCCCAGGATGTCTACAATCTCGTCCTCAACAAGATCGAATTCAGGGCAGAAAAACTTGGCAAGGTATCCCTCAAGAACATCACCAAGGAAGTGCACGCCTACGAGATAACCACGCCCAACGCCGAATTCGATCCCGACCGCGGCAAGCCGAGACCGGGCTACAAGCCGGGTTCCTACCTCGGGAACGGGGAAAACGGGACCGAGGCCGACGCCGGGGAGAATCCCGAATCCAGCACCATGGCGACCTCTCACGCGCCGATCCGCTCCCCCCTGTCACCGCCCCTCCAGGGGTCGCCAGCCAAGGTGACAATCCCCGTCGCCCCCCCTGCGCATGCCATGCCCCTCGCCCCCGCGAGTGCAAGTCCGCAGGCCGTGGAACCCCTGCTCGACCTGGGCGACAAGCCAAGCCCTGAACGCTCCTATTCGCCTGAGGCCTCCCGCCAGATCCTGGATGAAATCCGGAAGGCCATCCTGCAGGACATAAAGACCGAAGGACGCCGCCTTTCCGTGCAGGAAGCGATCGCCCGGTATGGCTCCTATGGGGTCGAGGCCAAGGAAGTGATCGCTTCGATGGCCGAGTCCGGGCTCCTTGTGCGGGGGGAAAGGACCGGGAACGATTCCCTCCGGGGAAGCGGATTCCCCCGGAGTGGCTTCACCGGCTCGGGCGATGGCGGTTTCGATCCCGAAGCCTTGGGTCGAAACATCGAGGCGGCTGTCCATGGCTTCGTGAGCGAGTTCGAAAAGAACGTCGGGCGCGGCATGAGCAAGCGTGGCAGCGGCGTCTCGGACTACGAAAGCGGCGGGGACCGCTACCGCGCGGATTACGATCGCTACCAGGAACGCCATGAACGGCGCGCCGAGCGCCGCGAGGCGAAGGACCAGATCCGCGGCATCGCGAACGACCTGCCCACCGGGAAGTGGGACAAGAAGCTCGCGGAAAACGAGACCTGGAACAACCTCAAGCAAGAGCGCTCCTCGACGATGTCGGCCTATCGCGGCGAGGTTGTCGCGCGCTCACGCCACCTGAGGGGCAGCTTCATCGGCAATGTCACCTCCTTCCTGGCCGTCAATGCCGGCTTGTGGTACATGAGCATCGCGACGCATGCGGGCTTTCCATCCTTCCTTCCCGCCCTTGTCACCGCGGCCTGGGGCATCGGCGTCGTGTCGAGCCTGGTCGCGTCCATGCGTGGGGCCGTCAAGGCCAATGAAGTCCAGACGATGCCCGAGCTCGATGAAGGCCAACTCCTGACGTACAAGAAGCTCAACCGCGTGAAGGACTCGATGGCAATGCATAGCGCCTCGACCATCACCGTGCCGATATTGCTGGCGGTCATAAACCTGGTTGTCATGAACAACAGCAGCTTCCTGTGGTTCCCCATACCGACCGCGGTCATGGTCCTGAGCCTCATCTCCCACGCGGGTTCCTTCAATGTCGCCAAGTCGAAGCTCCAGCGCGAGCTCCTCGGTTCCCTGGGGATCGAGGGGGGCTGGCGCAACATCTTCAAGTTCCGGAAGGAGCAGAGGACCACCTCGACAGAGCTCGGCTCCTTTGCCTCCCAGTACCAGGATGCAGAGAGGTCCAAGACCGCCATACTCGCCGAGCTCAGGTCCAGCGGCACCGGGGATGCGGACCTGGCGCCGAGCCTGGAATCCTACGTCGGCCAGGTCAGGCTCCTTGCCCAGTCCGCCAACGAGATAGACCGCATCGTCGGAGGCATCCCCATGTCGGACCTGGTCTCGGACAAGGCCAGCCTCCAGCGCAAGGCCGACGCCGCGACCTCGGCATCGCTCAAGGAAGAGTACCAGCACTCCATAGAGGAGATAGAAAAGCAGGAACGCTCCTACGACGAGCTCAAGAACCAGAGCGAGGTCATCAAGCTCCGGCTCTCCTCGTCCGTGAACCAGCTCAAGCAGATGCGCATCGACATGGCCCGACTCAAGGCCGCCGGCGAGGATGGCTCTGGCGGCGTCAACGAGTTGAAACGCCGGACCAATGAGCTCACGAGCTATCTCCAGGACATCAGGAAGGGCTACGACGAAGGCAACGCTCCCGATCCCTATGCCGAGCTCGAGGAACTGGCCAAGGCCAACGAGGCGAAGAAGCGGCTTGAGGATGGGGCCGGCAAGGGATCCTGAGAAAAGGGATCGCGCGGGAACGGCTCCTGCGATGGAAAAGGCTCCCTTTCGGGAGCCTTTTCCTTGCTGATGGCCCAAGGCGGATTCGAACCGTCGACCTGCTGCTTAGGAGGCAGCCGCTCTATCCATCTGAGCTATTGGGTCAGGCGGACAAACACTAGCCCGGACAAGCCCTTCCTGTCAACGCCGGCTGGGTCCTTCCGCCTATGCCGGCCTTGCGCAATGCCTATAGCGTCCGCCCCTCGAGGGCCCCCATCCAATGTCCACGCCTGTAATGGATGAAGCCCGCCAAGGCGGTCAGGGCATTCGAGACAAACATCGCGTACCATATGGAGACAGGTCCCAACTTGCAGGCGTAGGCCAGGAAATAAGCCAGCGGCACCCTGAGGACCCACAGCCGAGCGATGGAAAGCACCATGATGACCCTCGTCGCTCCCGCGCCCTGGAAGGCCCCGGTGAGGACGAGGAAGAGTCCGAACATGAGGACGGAAGGGCTCACGATCTTGAACATGAGGTCGCCGTACTGGATGGCTTCGGCATCGTCAACGAAAAAACGGATGAGGTCGCCGCCGTAGACGAAGGCGGCGATGAGGAGGGGCGTCATGAAAAGGCAGCAGCCTATCAAGGAAACCCTGACAATACGGCTCGCCCTGGCCTTGTCCTTCTTGCCGAGGGCCTGTCCGGTCAGCGTCGTGGCGGCGCTCGCGATGCCTCGGGCCGGAATGTCGAAGAGGCCTGTTATGCGGTTCCCGACACCGAAGGCCGCGATGGCCGAGGCGCCGAAATGGTTCACGACGCCCTGGAGGACGGTGAAGCCGAGGGATGAGACCGCATGACCGATGGAGGAAGGCAGGCCGATCTCCGCGATGAGGCGCTGAGCCTTGGGCTGTGGCCGCAGGAGATGCCATTCCAGCCTGAGTCCATACCGTCCCTTGAAAAGGATGGCGAGGGAAACGAGCGCGGCCACGCCTTGCGAAAACACGGTTGCGATGGCCGCTCCCGGCACGCCGAGGGCCGGGACGGGGCCGAGGCCGAATATGAGGAGGGGATCAAGGAGGGCGTTGAGACCCACGGCGATCAGGTGGACCCAAAGGGGGGTGAAGGAGTCACCTACGGCAGTGAAGGAGCCCTGGAGGGCGTAATAGATGAAGGTGAAGGGAATGCCGAGGAAGCAGATCGTGATATAGCTGCTCGCGTAGCCGAACACCTCGGCGGGTGTGGCAAGCAGGCGCAAGAGGGGCTTCGCCAGGATGGTCCCCGCGATCATGAGGACCAGGGAGACCGCGAAGAGGAGGAAGGTTGCCTGGTTGAGGTAGAAGTTCATCTTCCCCCGATCGCCCCTGCCCTTGGCCTGGGCGATGAGGGTCGTGGCCGCCCCGGAAAGGCCGATCCCGAAAACGATGAGGAAAAACATGAGGCTGAAGGCGATGGAGGGAGCGGAAATCTCAGCTCGCCCGAGCTTGCCAAGGAAAAAGGCGTCGGTGAGGTTGTAGAGGGTCTCGATGAGGCTTCCCGCCACGACAGGCAGGGCGATAGCGCCCATCTGCTTTGCGATGCCGCGGTCCAGCAGGAGATCGCCCGGGCCTCGCATGCTAGCGGAGGAGGCCAAGGGCCGCGGAAAAATCCTCTACATCGGCGGAGACGGACGCTGCCGCCTCAATGCCCTTCTCCGCGCCCGCAAGCTCCCGCTCCGCCGCGGCGCCATCCCAGAAAGGGTGGGCGAAACGCGGCACGACTATGCGGGCATGTCCCGTGAGTCCTGTGGCCAAGGCGGCAAGGGCGGCGGCCGCGGCCTGGGATGACGCGTCATCAAGCACAAGGCCATTGGCCAGGCAGAGACGCTCCCTCGTGCTTTCCCGCCCGGTAGGCGCGCTCAGGACAAGGGAGCCGAGGGGATAGTCGGCATCGAAGCGCTCAAGGAATTCGGCTCCCGAGGCCTCTTCCGAATCCCCGTAGGCCGAGAGGAGGTCGAGGAGGAGGGCGGAGCTGGGCTCCCCGGGCAGGCGTGGCAAAAGGAAGGCGCTCACCGGGAGGCCCCAGCTCCAGGCCCAGAGGCCGGTGACGAGGCCGAGGAGGTCGCCGGGGGGGGCGGCGACGATGAGGTCGCCCGAGATGCCGGCGCGGGCCAGGGAGAAGAGGCCGATGAGGAGGAGGCTGCGCCCGACGAGGCGCGAAGGGGTCGAGGAGCCGACGGGCACGCAAATCCGTCCTCCGACCAGGTGCCCGGCGACGAGGCGTTCCAGGGCGCGGGCTTCAGCGAGTCCGCCTTCCACTTCCAGGACAAGGACGCGGCCGGCGAGCCCCGAAACGAGGGCTGAGGGGACGTGGAGCCGATCGCCCTTGGGAAGGAGGAGGACCAGCGGCTGGCCGGATCCGATGCGGGAGAAAGCCGCGGCCAAGGCGCTTGCCTCCCTTCCCCGCGCCGCGGCGACAACCAGGCCGGAGCCGGAATCCAGCTGGGCATCAAGGAAGGCCGCGGTGAAGGCCGCGCTGTAGTCGGCGGCGCTCCCGGTGGGTCCCTGTGACAGGTCGAGGACTAGGATATCTGCGCCAAGGCTGTCGGAGTGGGGCTCCTTGGAATATGCGGAGGAAATGATTCCTGCCATCTTTCGGGGATCGAGGTCTTCGGAGAGGAGTTCCGAAGCGGCCAGGGATATGACATCCGAGAAGAGGGCTGCGGGTGAGTAGATGGCCGTGCGGATATCGGCTTCCCCTTCGGGCATGAAGAGGCCTCCATCCACAGGATAGCCTCGAAGCGTCGCATCGAGGAAGGAAATGGGGTCTCCACCGCGTGTGCTCGTGAACTTCATATAAGACTCCAGTCTAGCTGGCGGACAGGGACATGGGCAAGGGAGAGCCCATCGATTGACGGTACCTTGCCCTGAAGGCTATGCTCCCTGCCATGAAAATCTGGATGAAATACATCATCGGCGCCCTCCTTGGCGCGGCCATCGCCCTGGTCGTCCCGGTGGACGACTCCTCCCTCCAGGGGACCATCGCCTTCCTCTCCCTCCTGGCTATCCGGATCGGGCGCTATGCCTTGGTGCCCCTCGTCCTCTTTTCCCTCCCTGTCGCGATCTTCGAGCTCAACGAAGACAAGGAATTCTGGAAGGTCCTTGGCCGGACCCTCATCATCATTGTCCTGTCCGTGGCGGCCTTTTCCTTCATCGGCGTCATGGCGGCGGCCCTCTTCAAGCCGACCCGCATCCCCCTCCTCTCGGAAGCGGCCGCAAGCGTCGCCGCTCCTGGCTTCAAGGAACTCCTCCTCGCGATCTTCCCGCCAAGCCTGTTTTCGGTGCTCTCCGCCTCGGGGGACTTCCTTCTCCCCGTCTATTTCCTGGCTGTATTGCTTGGCTTCACCTTTTCCTTCGACAAGACGGCTACCCGACCCGTGCTCGCCCTCTTCGACTCCCTCTCCAGGATCTTCTACCAGATCAATTCCTTCTTTTCGGAGTTCCTTGGCGTCCTCGTGATCGCCGTGACCGCCTTCACGGTCCTGCAGCTCAGGATGGCCGTCAAAAGCGACGTCTACCGCTCCCTTCTCATCCTTGTGGGCGGCGAAGTCCTGGCGGTCACCTTCATCGTCATCCCCGCGATCCTCTACTTCACCTGCGGGAGGAAGCACCCCTACCGATGGCTTTACGCTTTTGCGGCGCCGGCCTTCGCCGCCCTGGTCTCCGGCGATGTCTACTTCCCCCTGGGATCCCTGACCAAGCATGCCAAGGAAAGCCTGGGCATCAGGAGGAGGGCCAACAGCGTCGTCCTCCCCCTCAGCCTGATCTTCGGCCGGGCAGGCACGGCCCTTGTCACGTCCACGGCCTTTATCGCCGTGCTCTTCTCGTACTCGAGCATGGGCATTTCACTCGGAAGCCTATTCTGGATCCTGGCCGCCGCCCCCCTTCTCACCCTCCTCCTCGGGGCCTCCCCCGGGCGGGGGGCGATAACGGCGCTCACCGCGCTTTGCGCCTTTTATGGTAAGGGATTCGAGAATGGCTACCTCATCATCGTGCCCATTGCACTGCCATTGATCGCCATGGGAGCCTTCCTTGACACCCTCTGGGCCGGTTGCCTCTCCATCATGGTTTCCCAGGATGCGGGACAGATGCAGGAAAAAGAGGCAAGATACTACATCTAGCGGCCGGCCGCGAAAACGCGATCGCGCTTGACGTCAGCCACCGCTGGGCCGTAGAATAAAGGCATGGACCTGAAACACGTTCTTGGCAAAGATTCAATTGCCCTTCATCTGCAGGGCCGCACCAAAGAGGAAATCATCGATGAACTCCTCGTCGCGGCCGGGAAATCCGGCAGGGTGCGTGACATCAAGGCTGCCCGCCGCGCCATCATGGAGCGCGAAGGCCGGATGAGCACGGGCATGAAGCACGGCATCGCGATTCCCCATGGGAAGACCGATGCCGTCTCCGACCTCGTCGCCTGCATCGGCGTTTCCGACAATGGCGTGGACTTTGAAGCCCTCGACCAGGTGGATTGCCGGATCTTCATCCTCACCCTTTCGCCGGCCGACAAGACCGGACCCCATCTCCAGTTCCTTGCCGAGGTGAGCCTTCTCTTCAAGAGCGAGGAGAAGAGGGCGGCCATACTGGCCTCCGCCACCCAGGAAGAGGTGCTCAAGATCCTCACTGAATAGAGGGGCGCAGGGTCACCGGACCCAAAATGGAGAAGCCGTCCCCCGGGGCGGCTTTTTTATTGGCAGCACGGGACTTGCCCCACGGGCACATAAAAAACAGCCACCCGGAGGTGGCTGTTTTCGCGCGAAAGGTCAGCGCCGGAATGCTACTCGAGGATAGCGAGGATATCGGCCATCTTCACGATGAGGTACTCGACACCTTCGATCTTGATCTGGGTTCCGGCATACTTGTCATACATGACCTTGTCGCCTTCCTTCACCTTGATCACGTCGGCGTCGGTTCCGACCGCTGCCACGACTCCGGTCTGGGTCTTTTCCTGGGCGGTCTGGGGAATGATGATTCCACCGGCGCTCTTGGACTCGCTCTCCTGGATTTTCACGAGTACGCGATCGCTAAGCGGTTTGACTTTCATGCGGTATTCCTCCTAGGAATTACGTTAAAGGTTTGGGGAATCGTATACGGATAAAATATACGAAAAACGACGGCAGGGGGTCAAGGACATTCCGCGCCGGGAAAAACCCGGGCTATCTCGTAGTCGGCAGCCGCTTTTTCTCAGTAGATTGTAGGTTGCAACCGTTTGCACGACGAATATCAAGGAGCAGCGAGATGCCGAAAGGCGGAAGCGATTGGAATAAAAACAGGAAACCCGGCTTGCACGGCGGCAGGGATCCTGAGCCCACCCGGGGCTTCGGCGGCCCCCAACTCCGGACAACCCTTGGCTATGTCCTTGTGATGATCATCGCGGTCGGGCTCTTCAACTACTTTGTGGGACAGTCGGATACGAGCGTCATTTCCTGGTCCATGTTCAAGGAAAAAGTCACGACCGGCGAGATAAAGCGCGTGGAGATGGACCCGAGCTACTTCACCGGCTACACGGATCCGACGAAAAAGCCCCAGTCAGTCCTTTTGGGCAAGGCTCCCAGCGGCACCGTCTGGAAGACCGTGCCCGTCGCCGATCCCGAGTTCACCGCCATCCTTGACAAAAAAGGCGTGGATTATTCCGCGGTCTCCCGGGATGGGAACGCAGTGATCGCCTTTGTCCTCAACTGGGTGCTGCCCTTCGGGCTGATGTTCCTCCTCTGGCGCTTTTTCCTGCGCAGGATGGGCAACCAGAACTCGAATGTCCTGGCCTTTGGCCAGAACAAGGCCATGATAGTGGCCGAAGGCGATGTCACCACGCGCTTCGCCGATGTCGCCGGTGTGGACGAAGCGAAGGAAGAGTTGGTGGAAGTCGTCGATTTCCTCAAGAATCCGAAGAAATACACGGAGATCGGCGGGAAAATACCCAAAGGTGTCCTCCTCGTCGGACCGCCCGGCACAGGCAAGACCCTCCTGGCAAGGGCTGTGGCAGGAGAGGCCGGTGTATCCTTCTTCCGCATGAGCGGCGCGGATTTTGTGGAGATGTTCGTCGGCGTGGGCGCAGCCCGAGTCCGCGACCTTTTCAAGCAGGCAAGGGAAAAGGCCCCCTGCATCGTCTTCATCGACGAGCTTGACGCCATAGGGAAGAGCCGCATCCAGGGTCCAATGGGCGGCAATGACGAGCGCGAGCAGACCCTCAACCAACTCCTTGTCGAGATGGACGGCTTCGACGCCACGAGCGGACTCATCATCCTCGCCGCCACCAACCGGCCCGATGTCCTTGACCCCGCCCTTCTCCGCCCCGGGCGTTTCGACCGTCAGGTCCTCGTGGACAGGCCCGACCTCATAGGCCGGGAGGCCATCCTCAGGATCCATGCCAAGGGCGTGCGCCTGCATCAGGACGTGGACCTCTCCAGGGTGGCCCGGGGAAGTCCGGGTTTTGTGGGAGCGGACCTAGCCAACCTCGTGAATGAGGCTGCCCTCCTTGCCGTGCGCGCCGGGAGGCGGGAAGTCATGCACCAGGACTTCGATGCGGCCATCGAGAAGATCGTGGCCGGCCTCGAGAAAAAATCCCGGGTGATGAACCTGTCGGAGCGCCGCACCATAGCCATCCACGAGACTGGGCATGCCCTTGCGGCCGCCTTCACCCCGGGGGCTGACCCGGTCAAGAAGATATCCATCGTCCCTCGCGGGCTCGGCGCCCTCGGCTATACCCTCCAGCTGCCGATCGAGGACCGTTATATAGTCACTGAAGATGAGCTTCTCGGCCAGATCGACATTCTCCTCGGGGGAAGGGCAGCCGAGGAGATCGCCTTGGGAAAGATATCGACAGGCGCGTCCAACGACCTCACACGGTCCACCGACATCGCCCGGCGCATGATCACCGACTATGGCATGTCGGACCGCTTCCGCAATGTCGCCCTCACCAAGAGGGGCGCCTCATTCGGCGGCCCGACGGAAAGCTTCCTCACCCGCGAGTACAGCGAAGAGACCCAGCGCTACGTGGATGACGAAGTGGCCCGCATCGTGGCCACGCGCTACGAGAAGGTCCTCGAGTTGCTCAGCTCGCGCCGGCCCATGCTCGATGCGGTCGCCGAGCGCCTCCTGGAAAAGGAAACGATTGACGAGGGCGAGTTCGCGGTTTTCATCCGGCCGGCCTGAGCCTTGTTCCTTGGGGGCCATGAATTGACCCCCGGAGGCCTGAACGGATACTATACGGCCGCCCCGGGGGCATCCGAGAGGAAGAGCGCCGGGGCTGGAGGTACCTTTGGCCTGGATTCTGGCAGCCTACTGCGCGCTCCTTCTCGGGATCGCCCTGTTCAGCCTCAAATACAATGACAGTTTCGAAAACTTCCTCGTCGCTGGACGGCGGCAGCCCCGCTTCCTCATCATAGCCTCGATGCTCGCCTCCACGATCGGCGGCGGAATCACGATAGGCACCGTGAGCAAGGCCTATGCGATGGGTTTTGCGGCCTTCTGGTTCGTGGCGGCGGGATCCCTGGCCCACTTCCTCCAAGGAGGCCTGCTTTCAAAAAAAGTGAGGCAATCCGAAGCCCTGACCCTGCCGGACCTCGCGGGCAAGCTCGGAGGCGGCGCGACCCGGCGCCTCGTGGCCCTGATCATCGTCCTCACCTGGACCGGCATCGCCGCCGGGCAGTTCCTGGCCGCGAGCAAGATCATCACCACGATGACCGGCATGAGCCATACCTGGGCCGTTTTCGCGGCAGCCCTCTTCCTCCTCGTCTACACCCTTATCGGGGGACAAAAATCCGTCCTTCGGACCGATTTCTTCCAATTCGGCGTCCTTGCGATCGCCTTGCTCGGAACCCTCGCGTGGCTCTATCTCGCGAAGACGCCGGCCCCGGGAAGCGTGAAGATCGAGCTTTTCTCGGCGAAATTCGGCCCCCTCGACCTTGCCTACTATCTTGTCGTCGTGGCCGGTTCCTATTTCATCTGCCCGATGATGTTCGGCCGCATACTCTCGTCGGACACGCCGGCCAACGCGCGCAGGTCCTCATTCACCTCGGGCTTTGGAATGCTCATATTCGCCTTCGCGGTCACCTTCATCGGCCTTTGGGCCCGTGCGACTGGTTTCGAGGCGGGCAAGCTCGATCCCTTGAACGCGATAATCCGGAACGTCCTGCCCGGCTGGCTCGGCGTTGTCATGCTCCTGGGCGTCCTGGCCGCCATTCTTTCAACGGCCGATACCGTGCTGCTCACGGCGGCGGGTGTCCTGGAGAACGACCTTCTCGGGGGCAAGTCCCTGAGCCGCGTCCGGGTCTGGATAGGCATCGTGGCGGTGATCGGCGCGATAGTCGCCCTTTACAAAACCGACATCGTGGACCTCCTCCTCCAGACCTACCAAGGCTACACCTCAGGCATCGTCCCCGCCCTCCTGATAGCCATCCTTGCCATCGGCAAGAGGAAACTCGAGCCACGCCTCCTCTTCGCGGCGATACTTGGAGGATATCTTTTCGGCTTTGGGGGCAACTTCATCCCCGACCCGACCTGGCAGAAACTCGCCGCCTTCGCCGGACTTGCCTTTTCCGCCCTGCTGGCCCTCCTCGCCTGGAATCGCGGAACACGGGCAAGCGATCCCTCGCCGGCTTGATCGCTCGCTGATTTCCTGCCTGTTTGCCCCACATCCCTTGCGAAAACTGGGTGTGGGGGAACAAGCGGGATTCCCCTGGACCCGCCCCGCTTCCGCCTAAACTTGACAATCCAGTGCCTGGTGCAGTACGACTAAGGGGAAATGACAAACCTACTGCTTCTTCTCATCGGGGTGCCGACCGCGTTCGGCCTCGTAGCCCTGCTGTTGAAACGCTACGAGATCCGGAGCGTCGTTGTAGTCATGGCCGCCTTGATCCAGGCCGGATTGGCGGTTGCCTTCGCCGCCAGCGTGGGAGGAAGCCTGCCTTGGCAGTCGGGACCCGCTCCGGCCTTCCTGGACTACATCATTCTTGGCCTCGAACTTACCATCGCAGCGGCGATAGCCATCATCGGCGCGCGCAAGAGAAGGCTCATCCCCCTCGTCCTGGCCCTCGTGCAGGCGGCCCTCGCCATCGCGGGAGAGAAGTGGACGGGCGGCATCGAGTCCGAGAGGCTTTTCGTCGCAGACCAGATAAGCCTTCTATTGGTCGTCCTGGTAGGCCTCGTGGGCGGGCTGATCCTCTTCTACTCCTCCGGCTACATGAAGACCTATACCGAGGAGCATCCCGAGATCAAGGATCGCCGGCGGGTGTTCGCCTGCGTCATGCTGGTGTTCCTCGGGGCGATGTACGGTCTTGTGGTGGCCAACGACCTCCGCCTCATGCTCCTTTTTTGGGAGATGACAACCCTCGCCTCCTACCTCCTCATCGGCTACGCCCGGACCCAGGAGGCACAGAAGAGCGCTTTCCGCGCCTTGAACCTCAACCTGATCGGCGGCATATCCTTTTCCCTTGCCGTCATACTCCTGGCCGCCAAGGCCGGGACGGTCGAACTCGACAAGCTCCAGGCGCTCGGGAAGGCAGGAGGGGCGTCGCTCGCCATGGTCCTGGCGCCCGCGGTCTTCCTGGCCCTCGCGGGCCTCGTGAAGTCCGCCCAGCTGCCCTTCACCTCGTGGCTCCTCGGGGCCATGGTCGCGCCCACGCCGGTGTCGGCCCTCCTCCATTCGAGCACCATGGTCAAGGCAGGCGTCTTCCTCCTCCTCAAGCTGGCGCCCGTCCTCTCCGGCACCATGCCCGGCTACCTCGTCGCCTTCGTCGGAGCCATCACCTTCCTTGGCGCCTCCTTCGCGGCAGTCTCCCAGAGGAACGCCAAGCGCATCCTGGCCCTCTCCACGGTCTCCAACCTTGGCCTCATCGTGACCTGCGCAGGGATAGGCAGCTACCAGCTTGTCTGGGTGGCCTTCTTCCTCATCCTCTTCCACGCGCTAGCCAAGGCCCTCCTCTTCCTCGGCACCGGCACGGTCAGCGTCGGCACGGGGAGCCTGGACGTCGAGGAGATGTCCGGCCTCGTGGTGTCGATGCCGAGGGTCACCCTCCTCATGATCGTCGGCATCTCGGCGATGTTCATCGCGCCTTTCGGCATGCTCGTGTCCAAATGGGCGGCGATGGAGGCCTTCATCAACCTCAACTCGATAGTGAGCCCCCTCATGATCGTGATCCTGGCCTACGGCTCGGCGGTCACGGTCCTCTTCTGGACAAAATGGCTGGGCCTCCTCGTCAAGATCCCCGACCCCACGGCGCCCCGCGGCCTGCTTGAGGCGAAGGTCACCAAGCAGGAGTTCATAGCGGAGGCGACCTTGGCGATCCTGACCATCGCCGCCTGCGTGACCTTCCCCTTCGTGTCCGCCCATGTCGTGGAACCCTATCTCCTGGCCACCTACCAGCAGGCCTTTGGCCTCAACCGCGGCAACGCCTTCGTCACGGTCCTCATGGTGGTCATGACGGTCGTGGTGCCGGGCCTCCTCATTTTCCTCACCAGAAAGCCCGCCGCCTTCTCCCCGGCCTACATGTCGGGCCGGCCCCAGGGTCCCGGCCTCAGCTTCCGCGGCTCCAAGGCGACCGAGAAAAGGGTCGAAACGCGCAATTATTACCTTACGGAATTCTTCGAGGAGGGCAGGATCCTTGGCGCGGGATCGGGCATCGCCCTCCTCCTCATAGTCATAATCATCGGGACGGTGCTCCTATGATCTTCCGAACCGAAAACCTCGTCGCCATCGGCTTTGTCGTGCTTGGCCCCATCATCGGCGGGCTCATCGCGGGAGTGGACCGCATCCTCACCGCAAGGATGCAGGGGCGCATCGGACCACCCCTCCTCCAGCCCTTCTACGACCTCTCCAAGCTGTTCTCCAAGCGAATCGCCCCGGTGAACCGCCTCCAGGTGCCCTTCATCGTGAGCCACCTCATCTTCGTGGTCCTCACGGGGTTCCTCTTCTTCGAGGGCTCGGACATCCTCCTCATCATCTTCGTCCTCACGCTGGCGGAGGTCTTCCTCGTCCTCGCGGCCTACTCCACGGGCTCGCCCTACGCGGCCATCGGCGCCGAGCGCGAACTCCTCCTCATGACCGCCTACGAGCCCATGATCATCCTCACCCTCGTGGGCCTCTACCAGGCCGCGAAGAGCTTCAACTTCTACGAGATCCTGGCCTCGACCACGCCCCTCATCCTCCAGCTTCCCGGCATATATATCGGGCTGCTCTTCATACTTGTGATGAAACTCCAGAAATCCCCATTCGACCTGGCCACCTCCCATCACGCGCACCAGGAGCTCGTCAAGGGCCTCACCGCGGACATGGGCGGACCGGTCCTCGGCCTCGTGGAGCTAGCGCATTGGTACGAGTCCGTCTACCTCTACGCGATCGTCTTCCTCTTCTTCAGCTCCAGCATGCTGGCCGCCTGCATCGGGCTGGTCGCGACCTTCTTCTTCGTGATCCTCATCGACAACGTCACCGCCCGCGTGAAGTGGCAGGCGGCCTTGGCCTCGGCGTGGATCATCACCTTGGTGGCGGGTGCGGGCAACCTCGTCCCCTTCTATCTCATCACGAGGGGGCATTGATGGGCGGCGTGGAACGTTCGATCTGGATCGTGCATTACGACGCGTCATCCTGCAACGGATGCGACATCGAGGTCCTGGCCTGCCTCACCCCCGTCTACGACGCCGAGCGCTTCGGCTGCATCGTGACCGGCGATCCGAAACAGGCAGACCTCCTCCTCGTCACCGGCGGCGTCAACAACCGCAATGTCGAGGTGCTCAAGAGCATATACGGGCAGATGCCCGAACCCAGGGCCGTGGTGGCCATCGGCGCCTGCGCCTATTCGGGCGGGGTCTTCTCCGAGTGCTACAACGTCTGTGGCGGCGTGGCCACGGCCATCCCCGTGGATGTCTATGTCCCCGGCTGCGCCGCCAAGCCCGAATCCATACTCGACGGCGTCCTGCGCGCCGCGGCCATCCTCAAGGAGCGCAGGGTCGCGCTCAGGTCGGCGCCGCGCAACGCGAAAAAGGGCAGCACGGAAGAAGGGGCAAGACGATGAGCGAACACGAGACCCACGAAGTGGAGAATATCAGCACGAACCTCCTCCTCCAGACGGTGGACAGCCTCCTCCTGGACGGCTGGCGCCTCATCCAGGTGCTCGCCCTCTCCACCACGGAGGGATACGAGGTCAATTACAGCTTCGGCGGCGGCTACGCGATGAAGACCCTCCGCCTCCATGTCGGGCCGAAGCAGAGCGTCCCGAGCATAACCTCCTACTACGCCGCGGCCGCCTACTACGAGAACGAGATGCGCGACCTTTTCGGCGTGCGCATCGAGCGCATCCATCCCGACTGGCACAACGACATCATGGGCGAGAAGACGCCCAGGGCCTTCAGCCGCGTCCGCGTCCAGGGCACGAGCGTCGAGCGCCCCGTACCCCTGGACGCCCCGCCCGTCCCCCTTGCCTCGTCCCCCGCGGCCGATGCCCAGGAAGGGGCCATCAAATGAGCGGCTCCCCCAACGCAGGCCCGGGCCTCACGGTCATTCCATTCGGTCCCCAGCATCCAGTCCTTCCCGAACCGCTCCACTTTGACCTGACCCTCCAGGACGAGAAGGTCGTGGACGCCATCCCCCAGATCGGCTATATCCACCGGGGCCTCGAGATGCTCGTGGAAAAGCGCGACTTCACCGACTATGTCCACGTGGCCGAGCGCATCTGCGGCATCTGCTCCTTCATGCATGGGATGGGCTACTGCGAGGCCATCGAGACCATCATGGACCTGACGGTGCCCGATCGGGGCCGATGGCTGAGGACATTCTGGTGCGAGCTGGAGCGGGTCCACAGCCACCTCATGTGGCTCGGCCTGGCCGCCGACGCATTCGGCTTCGAGAACCTCTTCCATGCCACCTGGCGGGCACGGGAGATCGTCCTCGACGTCGCGGAGGAGACGGCCGGAGGGCGCGTGATCTACGGCTCCTGCATCGTGGGCGGCACGAGCACCAATCCCGAGAACGAGACCCTGGACCGTTGTGTCAAGGAGCTGTCCAAGGTCAGGGCGGAGACCATCCGCCTCGCGGAGGTCTTCATCGGCGAGCCCACGGTCAGGCACCGGCTGGAGAAGGTCGGCGTCCTCGGCCGGGGAAAGGCCTACGCCCTCGGTGCCGTCGGACCGATGCTCCGCGCGAGCGGGGTCGACTACGACATGCGCCGGAAGGGTTACGAGGCCTACCCGGAGCTCACCTTCGCGACCATGGTGGAGACCTCGGGCGACTGCATGGCCAGGGCCAAGGTGCGCATCCGCGAGATCGACGAGTCCCTGAGGCTCCTAGGCGAGATTGTCGCACGCATGCCCGGCGGTCCCGTGGCCGTGCCGGTGAAAGGCGCGCCCGAGGGCGAGGGCTGGGTCCGTGTGGAGCAACCCCGCGGAGAGGCCCTCTATTTCGTGCGCGCCAACGGCAAGCGCAATCCTGAGCGTTTCCGCGTCCGCACGCCCACCTTCGCCAACATCCCGGCGATGGTCGAGGTCATGGTAGGCTCCCAGCTTGCCGACGTTCCCACGATCATCCTCACCATAGATCCCTGCATCTCCTGCACCGAGAGGTAACCTTGACCTTCCTACCAATGGCGCGCATCGCGCTCAGGAACCTTTTCTCGCGGCCGGCCACGCGCCGCTATCCCTTTGTCGTGCGTGAGCCCTATGCGGCCAGCCGCGGCCGGATCACGATCGATTTCCCGGCCTGCATCCTCTGTGGCGCCTGCGACCGGCACTGCCCGGCCAATGCCATCAAGGTCGATCGAGGCGAAGGCCTGTGGCGCATCGACCGGTTCGCCTGCGTCAATTGCGGCGAATGCGTCGTGGCCTGCCCCAAGAAATGCCTGTTCATGGGCAACACCCGCTCCGCAGTCGCCGATTTCTCCGATCTCGCCGCCAGGCAGGAAAAGCAGGTCCGCGAAGTCGCGCCCAAGCCCGCGCAAGCCGCGCCTGTTGCTCCGAAGGCCTGAGATGCATGAGGCGGGTGCCGCCCAGGCCATCGTGGGAATGCTGGTCGAGGAAGCGGGCGCACGCGGCGCGGGCCGGGTGGATGCGGTGCATGTGGTGGCGGGCGAGACGGGCTCCTACATGGAGGAGTCGCTGGCCTTCTACCTCGGCTTTTTCGCCAAAGGCACCAGGGCGGAAGGGGTGCGGCTCGACCTCCGCGTGGTGAAGCCCAAGCTCACCTGCTCCTCCTGCGGCCTTGTCTTCGAGCGCAGGCGCTTTTCCTTCTCCTGCCCCGAATGCGGGGGCGACGCCGTCATCACCGACCTTGGCGACGAATTCTACATTGAATCCATAGAACTATCCGGGAGCGCATAAGCCATGCAGGTGAGCCTCAAGCGGGCGATCTACGAAGAGAACGACAGGCTCGCGGCCGCGATCAATGCAGGCCTGCGTAGGCGCGGCATATACACCGTCAACATCCTCGGAAGCCCTGGCGCCGGAAAGACCAGCCTTGTCTCCCGCCTCGCCGAGCGCCTCTCCCGCCCCCTGTCCGTCATCGAAGGCGACGTGGCGAGCGACATCGACACCAGGACCCTCCGCGCCCTGGGCGTGGACGCCTGGCAGATAGAGACCGGGGGCGATTGCCACCTCAATGCCCCGATGATAGAGGCCATGCTCGGCAAGATGAAGGTCGAGGATGCCGCCTGGCTCTTCATCGAGAACATCGGCAACCTCATCTGCCCCGCGGAGTTCGTCATAGGCGAGGACCTCAAGATCGTCGTCTCGAGCGCCGCCGAAGGGCACGACAAGCCCTGGAAGTATCCGATCATCTTTGCCCGATCGGCCGCCTGCATCCTGACCAAGCTCGACATAGCCGAGGCGATCGGCTTTGACGAGGCGGCTTTCCGGAAAGGCCTGGAGACCGTTGCGCCGGGCTTGCCGGTCTTCCCTCTCAACGGAAAGACCGGGGAAGGGGCGGATCATATCGCCTCCTGGCTCATCGCGGCAAGGAAGGCCGCCGCAGGGACCTGAAGGCCGGGATCCCGCGCCGGACAAAAGGCCAGGGCCTGCGGCAGGTCTTTTATTTTTCCGCCTCCTTCGCACTCAATATGGCACGCCTTTTGCTCAGTGAATTTGCAACGATAGGGAAAAGGAAGGCCATGATGTTCATCCTCATTCGAAATGCCTCGATATTTGCACCGGCGCCCTTGGGCATCCGCGATATCCTCGTCGCCGCGGGCAAGATAGTCGCCATTGCACAGGACATCGATGTGGGATCCTTGCCGGGAGAGGTGGAAACAATCGATGCCCTTGGCTTTCCCACGGTTCCTGGATTCATCGACGCCCATGTCCATGCGATAGGCGGCGGCGGCGAGGGCGGCTATTCGACCAGGACCCCAGAAATCCAGCTCTCGACCTGCATCAAGGCCGGCGTCACCACCATTGTCGGCACCCTGGGGACGGACGGAGTGGCGCGCGGCATGGAGAGCCTGGTAGCCAAGACCTACGCCTTGCGCGAAGAAGGCCTGTCCGCCTGGTGCTACACCGGCAGCTACCGGGTGCCCCCGAGGACAGTCACGGGCGACGCGATGAAGGACATCATGATGATCGATCCCATCATCGGGATCGGCGAGGTGGCCATCAGCGACCACAGGTCTTCCATGCCCAGCATCGATGAACTCGGCAGGCTCGCGTCGGAGGCGCGCGTGGCCGGCATGCTTTCCGGCAAGGCCGGGGTCATCAACTTCCACATAGGCGACGCTCCCGGCGGACTCGCGCCGCTGGAGGCACTGGTCGCCTCCGGCGAGATGCCCCGAGGGCAATTCATCCCAACCCACTGCAACCGCAGCGCCCGCGTATTCGAGTCCGCCCTCGCCTGGGCCAGGAGGGGGGGCTCGGTGGACCTGACCACGAGCACCGTCCCGATTTTTGTGGAAGAAGGCGAAATCTCCGTCACGATCGCCTTGCGCCGCCTCCTGGACAGCGGCATTCCCCTCGAGCGCATAACCTGCACCTCCGATGGCCAGGGTTCCCTGCCCCTGTTCAACGACAAAGGCAATTTCGCCGGACTCGGGGTGGGAAGCCCTTCCTCGTTGTGGGAGGCATTGAGGCAAGCTATACTTGCGGGAGTCCTGCCGCTCGAGGACGGCCTCAAGCCGGCCACGAGCTCGCCGGCCCGCGCCCTGAAATTCGGCGCCAAGGGCCGGATCGCCGTCGGAGCGGATGCCGATGTCGTCATCCTGGACCCCGTCGATTACCGGGTGCGGTCGGTCCTTGCCATGGGCAGACCTGGCCTTGTGGACGGCGTGCTAAGGATGCAGGGACGCCTGGAGGGTTGATGAAGCGCGTCTGCCTCGTTGCCGGTAGCGAGAGCACCCGCTCGGAGCTCGGTCTCCAGCTCGCGCGCTATCTCAAGGAAGAAGCGGAACTGTGCTCCTTTTCGATCGCCGAGGGACTTCCCGCCCGGCTGAAAGGCGACCTCGTCCTGGTATCGAGCGGGCTGGTGGCGCGGGAGCTTTCCGAGGCGGGCGTCCTGGAATCGGCCGTCCCCCTCATCGTCGCGCGCAGGACAGTCAATTGCGACCACCTGGATCTCGTCGTCGAGCTTGCGCCGGGCACCAAGGCGCTTTTCGTCAATGACTGCGAAGAGACAGCGGTCGCCTGCATAGATGCCCTCGCGGGGCTGGGGCTGGACGGAGTCGAGTACCTGCCGTTCTGGCCAGGTTCACCCGCCCCGCCTGAGGGGATCGCGGTGGCGGTGACCGCCGGGGAGACCGCCTTTGTCCCCCCGGGGATCCCCCATGTGATCGACATCGGACCGCGCATCCTCGACTTCGGCACCATCGCCGAGGTCCTCATGGGCCTTGGCCTCCCCGAGACCATGGCGGATGGCTTCGCGAGCCGCTACCTCTCGGCCATCGTTTCCTTGGCCAAGCGCCTTGCCCGTTCCCGGGAGGAGACCCGCCGGCTCAACGCGCATCTTGCAGGCGTCATAGATTCCCTCTCGCACGGCATCCTCGTCTACGACCCGGACGGGCGGATTTCCGTCTGCAACGAAAACCTCCGTGGCCTCCTGGGCATCCGCACCGGAGAGGCCCAAGCCGGCAAATTCCTCGCAAGCATCATCCGCAGCCGAAGCCTCCTTGACTTCCTTGAAGCCAAGGACGGCGGCGCGGGCGAAGGCGCACAGGAGAGCGGCATATTCCGCCTTGCGGAGGGCGACGTGATCGTCCACCGTTTCGAGTCGGAAAATGGCAGGATAGCGACCTTCAGGAACGAGCGCGACGCCGCCGCGGAGGGCTCGCGCCTGGCAAGGGAATACCGGCGCCGCGGCTACGTGGCCAAGTACGCGATGAACGACATCACCGGCGAAAGCGAGCCATTGAAGCGGGCCAAACGTGTCGCGGGAAGGCTTGCGGCCACCGACTTGACCATACTCATCCATGGCGAGTCCGGCACGGGCAAGGAGCTCTTCGCCTCCGCCATCCATACGGCCTCAGGCAGGAGCTCCGGCCCCTTCCTCGCGGTGGACTTGGGTTCGCTTTCGGACGACCTCATCGAGAGCGAGCTCTTCGGCTACGACGAAGGGGCCTTCACGGGCGCCAAGAAAGGCGGAAAAAGCGGCCTGTTCGAACTGGCCGACGGCGGGACGATCTTCCTTGACGAGATCGGCAACATCTCACCCAAGGTGCAGACCCGGCTCCTCCGCGTCCTCCAGGAAAAGGAGATCATGCGCGTCGGTGGCGCCGAGATCAAGCGGATCGACGTGCGCGTCATCGCGGCCTCGAATGAGGACCTCCTCGAACGCGCCCGCGAAGGCAAGTTCCGCGAGGACCTTTATTTCAGGCTGAAAACCGGCCTGCTCCGCATCCCGCCCCTGCGCGAAAGGGCGAACGACATCCCCCTCCTCATCGAGTCCTTCCTCAAGGCGGAGGGGCGGGGCGGCACGGAGGTCGAGCCCGCCCTCCTCGTGACCTTCGGCGACTATGCCTGGCCTGGCAATGTCCGCGAACTCCGCAACCTTGTCACCTACCTCCTTGCCGTCGGGGAAGGCCCCCACATCACCTTGGCGGACCTCCCCGATGAGGGCTTCTTCGAAGCCTTCGCACGGCCTGCGGTAGGCATCCCCTTCCCCGGCGAGTCCACCGTAGGGAGTCAAGGCCTGGAGATCGCGGATCGCTGCGTCCTGGCCGCGATGGCCGCCCTTGAATCCGTGGGCAAGCCCATCGGCCGGGAAGCGGTTGCCAGCTTCTGCATTGCCCGCGGGCGGGCCATGGGTCCTGGCGCCGTCCGCGCGCGATTCGAGCGCCTTTCTGCCCTTGGCCTTGTCAGCTCTTCCCGCGGCCCGCGAGGGACCAGGCTTACGGACGAAGGAAGAAGGCTGGCATCCTGCCCCGATTGAGATATGCCAGGCCTTTCTTTGCGCCTCTCTATTGGCGCCAACTGGCTATATGGTTCCATATAGCCATATAAAACCAATCTGGAGAAAACATGGACCAAGGGAACCTCCTGATCGTCGGCGGCGCTGAGCTGCCAGCCAGGCTCGAAATAATGAAAGCCTTTGTGGCGCTTGCAGGAGGGCGGGATAAGCGCTACGCCATCCTGCCTGCCGCAACCGGCGATCCACTAGGGGGCTTGGCCAAGATGCAGGACTGGCTAGGCGAACTAGGCGTCGACAAAAGCCAGGTTGAGCTGCTTGAGGTCTCCAAGGTGCTTCCGGGCGCGGAGCGCGGTGCATGGAGTACAGCCGTGCTTGAAAAGGCAAGGGCCGCGGATGCGATCTGGATGCTCGGCGGAAACCAGAACACGATCGTCGAACTCCTCCTGGCTCCGGACGGCGCCTCAAGCCCCCTCTTGGACCTCCTTCGCGGCAAGACCCTCGGAGGAACGAGCGCTGGCGCCGCGGTGATGAGCGATCCAATGATCGGCAGTGGCACAAGTTTCGGCGCCCTGGCATATCCCAGGGCCAGCTCGATCGGCGACAGCGAGATGACCCCAGGCCTTTTCATTGGGAGAGGTCTGGGGTTCTTCCCCGAAGGCCTCATCGACCAGCACTTTGACACCAGGGCCCGACTTGGACGGCTCCTCGAGGCATGCGTCGTCGAGGACGGGGCGCGCCGCATGGCTTTTGGGATCGCGGAGGCGACGGGCCTTGTCTATCGCGCAGGGGAAAGGCGCCTTGAGGTCGTGGGCCGCGGCCATGTCTATGTCATCGATCCCCGTGAGGCGGTTCGAACCCTTGTGCAGACTACCGGTGGCAAGCGCGTCCGAATCAAGGGAGGCATCCTGCATCTCCTTTGCGCAGGGGACAGCCTCGATTTGGCTTCAGCATCCTTTTCCTTCGGAGCCAAGGACAAAATCGCACCTGGCGATGTGGCTTTCGACTCCGAAGGCCCCATTGCATCCGGGATCCTCTCGCCTTATGGCGACCTGGCGTCCTTTGCCGCTCGCCTCCTTCTGGACAACCGCGAATCGGCCCTTTTCCTCGACGAGGAGACAGGCCAACGCTACATCAAAAGCTATCTCATCGATGAGCAAGAAGGGAAAACCCTTGGATGGGAAATCAGGCTCGGCAGGATTGAGGGCAAATCCTCATTGTGGTATGGGCAAAACTACTCCTTTGCCTCGGTGCGGATCGACATTCTGCCAATAGAGGTAAAATTCGAAACCCCAGGCTGATGTTGGTACGGTTATTGCTGTTACATCAATGGGGCATTGCCCCCTTCGTACCTTGAACCTTCGGCACCGTCCGCTAACCGGCAGAATTCTTAAGGAGGCTTGCATGAAAGCTCGAGCGATGGGTATCGCGATCGCCCTTGCCCTGATAACAGTGGCCGCGGGGGGGGCCGCACCGGCATTGGACCGCTATGATGCCACCTATGTGGCAGAGGGAGCTTCCCTCCGCTACTTCTACACGCCCGATACCACCGACCAGCGCGTCGCGGCGAATACCCAGGACGGGCTCGTCGAACAAGACCGCTACGGCAAGTTCGTGCCCTCCCTCGCCGAGTCCTGGAAGGCCAGCGCCGACTCGAGCGAATGGACCTTCAGCCTCCGGAAAGGCATCATGTGGGTCGATTCCAAGGGCCAGAAAACTGCCTATGAAATCACCGCCGACGACTTCGTGAATGGCTTCCGCTATGTCGCCGATCCCAAGAGCGGCATCAAGAACCTGTCCAAGGACATCCGCAAGCTCATCGTCGGCCTCAACAATTACTACCTCGACCTCGTCGACATAGATTCAGGCAAGAAAAAGGACCTGGGCCGGGACCAAGCCCTGGCAGCCTTCGACTCAAGCGTAGGAATAAAAGCCCTCGACAGATACACCGTCACCTACAAGCTCACCAAGCCCACTCCTTTCTTCCTCTCCTTCCTCGTGATGGAGCTCTTCCTGCCCGTGGAGCAGGACTTCCTCGCCTCCGTCGGCCAGGATTTCGGCGTGGCAAAGGAAAAGATCCTCTACTCCGGCGCCTACTATATCGCCGACTGGCAGCGCGACAAGCAGATCGTCCTCAAGGCGAATCCCGCCTACTGGGACGCGAAATCCATCACCGTGAAGACGGTCAACCTCCAGAAAGTAGTCAACGCCGATGTCCAGATCCAGATGTTCCAGCGCGGCGAGCTTTCAAGCGCGAGCCTCAGCGCAGACCAGGTCAAGGCCCTCGGCAAGACCAAATGGGCGAGCTACATCTATCCCGCCGAGCCATCCACGGTCACCTACTGGTTCGACATCAACTTCACATCGGCCAATCCCGAGTTCAAGGCCTTCGCCAACAACCTCAATTTCCGCAAGGCCCTTTACTACGGAATCGACCGTGCCAAGCTCAATGAGCTCGACGACCCCTACCAGCCCGCCAACATCCTTCGCAACACGGTCATTCCCGAGCAGACGGTCTTCGACGAAAAGGGCAAGGACTACTCCGACTATCCTGGCGTGAAGGAAATCCGTGCGTCCGGCAACCATTACGACCTGAAAAAAGCCAGGGACTACCTGTCCAAGGCGATCGCCGACCTTACCGACGGAAAGGGCGGCATCAAGGGCGTCAGCGCCGCCACCGTCGATTTCAAGCCGATCGCCCAGTTCCAGGTGGACGGCAAGCTCCCCCTCCAGATCCTTTATGTGCACTTCACCGACGCGACCGACACCAAGCGCGCACTCCTCCTCAAAGCCATGATCGAGAGCACCTTCGGCAAGGAAAACGTCGTGGTGGAGCTCGGCCAGGTCATCGATGACATGTTCGCCGAGGCAGTCGAGCCCCGCCGCTTCGACATCATCAACGACAACTTCCGCTTCGGCTTCGCCGATCCGAGCGCCCAGCTCGGCCGCCTCATAACCGACGGCGGCATCAACGACGGGATGTACTCGGATCCCGAATTCGACAAGCTTGTCGCCGATGCCACCGCGAAGACGACGCTCTCCGAACGCTATGCGATCTTCGCCAAGGCTGAAGCGCTCTTCCTGGACCGCTGCTATGTCCTCCCCTGGAAGATGGGCGGTGGCGCCTACACGATCAGCAAGGTGCTGCCCTTCACCTATCCTCGCGGCGGCTTCGGCATCACGCGCTTCAAGTACAAGGGCATGATCGTCGAGAAGGACCCGATCACGGCGGCCCGCTACCTCCAGCTCAAGACGGCCTTCTACAAGGAACTCACGGCGCTTACGGGCAAATAGGCCCACGAAAAAGATCCTCGCGGAGGGTGCGGAGCCTTCCGCAGGGATCGCGGAGACGGAAAGCAGGAAGGCCGGCTCTGCGCCCTCTGCGTGAACCTCCGGGCATGTTCCCCATTTCCCCTTCCGGTCCTGAGCCAAGCTATCGAGGTAACAGATGGGTCCGTACGTTCTGAGGCGGCTCGGACAGTCGCTGTTCACCGTGGTCATCGTGGTCGTCTCGGTCTTCATGCTCCTCCGGCTCATGCCGTCCAGCGGCTACTTCACGCGCGAGGACTATGTCAACATGGACGCGACCGCGCGGACAGCCTACCTCCGGAACATGGGCGTCCTGGACAATCCGGCCATCCAGTTCGGGCACTTCATCTCAGGCCTCGCGAAGGCAGACCTGGGGCGCTCGATCGCCATCTATCCCCGGACTCCGGTCCTCACCATCCTTGCGGAAAAAGCGCCCTATTCCCTTTGGTTCGGCTTGGCCGCCCTCGTGATCAGCATGGGGCTCGGCCTCGGCCTCGGTGTCCTCATGGCGAGGCAAAAGGACAAGGTGGCCGATGGCATCGGCACCGTCTATGTCACTATCGTGCGGGCCATCCCGAGCCTCATCTGGCTTTTCCTCATCCAGCAATGGGTGACTGGCCTCCTCGGCTGGCCCATGGTCTTCTATGGAGACAGGCCCGTCAGCTGGATCCTGCCGACCGCATCGCTTTCGCTTTCGGGCATCGCCTGGTACGCCATCTGGCTGCGGCGCTTCATGGTGGACGAGGAGAACCGCGATTACGTGAGATTCGCGACCTCGAAAGGCCTGCCCAGGCGGCGCGTCATGACAGGCCATGTCCTCCGCAACGCCCTTGTTCCCCTTGTCCAGTACTTTCCCCAGCAGGTCCTCCTGACCATTGCGGGCTCCCTGCTCATCGAAAGCATCTACTCGATACCCGGCATGGGAGGATTGCTCGTGAACGCCATCAGGCAACAGGACAACCCGATCGTCCAGGCCCTTGTCCTCCTGTATTCCGTCCTCGGCATCGCGGGGGTTTTCCTAGGCGATATCCTCATGATGCTCGTCGATCCCCGCATCAAGCTCGAAGGCAGCGGCGGCGCGAAGGCAGGCAAGGCATGAAACGGCCAATGCCCGACCTGGCGCCGGAGCTGTTCAGGCCCGCGCTTTTCGACGAAGCGGCCGCCGAGCTCACGGGCTATGCGCACTACTCCTATTGGCGCTCGACGATGCGCACCTTCCTCAAGAGCCCGGTCTCGATCTTCCTCCTCGCCCTCATCGTCGTGCTCGTCACGGCTTCCTTCATCTACCCCCTCGTGTCCCCCACTGACCCGAACAGGGTGGACCTCGATACGGCCACCTGGAACATGGAACCTGGGTCCGGCCATGCCTTCGGCACCGACGGCCTGGGACGCGACCTCTGGGCGAGGGCATGGTACGGAACACGGACCTCCATGCTCCTCGGCCTAATCATCGCCATCCTCGACGTGGGCATCGGCATGATCGCCGGGGCACTGTGGGGTTACGTCAAGAGACTCGACCGCGTCATGACCGAGATATACAATGTCCTCAACAACATCCCCCAGACGGTCTTCCTCATCCTCCTCACGTACATCATGCGGCCGGGTTTCTGGACCATCGTCGTGGCGCTCTGCACCACGGGCTGGATCGGCATCGCACGCTTCGTCCGCAACAAGGTCCTCATGATACGCGACGCCGAATACAACATCGCGTCCCGCTGCCTCGGGACTCCGCTCCACCGGATGATCCTGAAGAATGTCCTACCCTACCTCGTCTCCATCCTCATCATGGAAGCGGCGCTCACCATCCCCTATTCGATCGGCTCCGAGGTCTTCCTGGGCTTCATCGGCCTGGGCCTTCCCCTTGACACCGTGTCCCTCGGCAACCTGGTCAACCTCGGAAAGAACAACTTCATGCTCTACCCCTACCAGCTCACATGGCCCACCCTGCTCCTTGCGGCGATAACGATCTCCTTCTACATAGTCGGCAACCGCTTCGCCGACGCCTCCGATCCGAGGAACCACGTATGAGCGCCGACAACATCCTCGAGGTCAGCGACCTGCGGGTCAGCTTCTCCCTCCGCGGGAAAATGCTCACGGCTCTCCGCGGCACCTCGCTCGAGCTCCGGAGGGGAGAGACCCTGGCGGTCGTCGGAGAATCCGGCTCCGGCAAGAGCGTGCTGGCCAAGACCTTCCTCGGCATGCTCGACAAGAACGGCCGCGTGGAATCCGGCTCAATCATCTTCGACGGGCAGGACCTGGCCCGCTACACCACGGAAAAGCAGTGGCTCGGGATACGCGGCAAGCGCATCGCGATGATATTCCAGGACCCGATGACGGCGCTCAACCCGCTCAAGACCGTGGGAGAGCAGATCCGCGAGGCGGCCGCCCTCCACCGCGGGCTCGACCGCCGGACTTCCCGCCTCGCCGTCATCGAAACCCTGGAGCGCGTGGGCATAGGCGAACCGGAGCTCCGCTACCGGCAGTTTCCCCACGAATTCTCCGGAGGGATGCGGCAGCGGGCGGTGATCGCGGCGGCGGTCGCTTGCCGGCCGGAGGTCCTCATCTGCGACGAGCCCACCACGGCCCTCGACGTGACCGTCCAGGCGCAGATCCTCGACCTCATCAAGTCCCTCCAGCGAGACCTGCACATGAGCGTCCTTTTCATCACGCACGACCTGGGGGTCGTGGCAAGTGTCGCACAACGCGTGGCAGTCATGTATTCCGGCCAGGTCGTCGAGGAGGGCAGCGTCGAGGAGGTCTTCTACGATCCGCGCGCCCCCTATACTTGGGCCCTCCTCGCCTCCCTTCCCCAGCTGGGCGTCAAGGGCGAGGAGCTGTACTCGATCAAGGGCACGCCACCCAGCCTTTTCAAGGAAATCAGGGGCGACGCCTTCGCGCCGCGCAATCCCCAGGCCCTTGAGGTGGATTTCGTGGAGGAACCGCCGGCCTTCCCGGTCTCGCCGACCCATTGGGCCAGGACCTGGCTCCTCGACCCGCGGGCACCTTGCATCGAGGCGCCGCGCTCGATAATGCGCCTGCGTGAGCGCCTTTCGAAGGCCCGGAAGGATCCCGGCCGGGCGGGCAAGGCCAGCGGAGGTGAAGCATGAGCGATGACACGATCCTCTCGGTCCGCGGCCTGGGGGTCGAGTTTCCCATGGGCAGGAAGCGTTTCACCGCCGTGGACGGCGTGAGTTTCGACCTCCGCCGCGGCGAGACCTTCTCGCTGGTGGGTGAATCGGGTTCGGGCAAGACGACCATTGGACGCGCGATCATGCGCATCCATCCCATTTCGAAGGGCGAGATCCTCTTCGAGGGCAAGCGCGTCTCCGGGCGCATCGATGCCTCCGCCGAACGCCTTTTGCGGCAGAGGATCCAGATGATATTCCAGGACCCCATGGCTTCCCTCAACGAGCGCGCCAAGATCGACTACATCGTCTCCGAGGGCCTCTACAACTTCAGGCTCTTCAAGGACGAGGCCGAGCGTCGGGCGAAGGTCGAGAAGGCATTGCGGGATGTCGGGCTCATCCCCGAGTTCGCCTCGCGCTTTCCCCATGAGTTCTCGGGCGGGCAGCGGCAGCGCATAGGCATCGCGCGGGCCCTCGTCATGGAACCCGAACTCCTCATCGCGGACGAGCCGATCTCCGCCTTGGATGTCTCCATCCGCTCCCAGGTGATCAACCTCATGAACCGCCTCAAGCGCGATCGGGGGCTGACCTATCTTTTCATCGCCCATGACCTGTCCGTGGTCCGTTTCATCTCCGACCGCATCGCAGTCATCTACCGTGGACGGCTTGTCGAGCTTGCCGGTGCCGAGGAGCTTTTCGCCCATCCCCTCCACCCCTACACGCGCGCCCTCCTTTCCGCGGTGCCGCTTCCGGACCCGGAGGTGGAGCGGCTCAAGAAACACGTGGCCTATGATCCTTCGATCCATGACTATTCGCAAGGGAAGCCTTCATGGTCGGAGGTCTCGTCGGGCCACTTTGTCTTGGGCAATGAATGCGAGATCAGGGGATGGAAGGCCTAGGCGACGGTCCGCAGGCGAAGCCGGAGCAACTCCAGCATCCTGGTCCTGCGCTCGCGAGCTTTTTAGCATCGTCAATTCAGCGGGTGGTTTTTGATGATTCCAAGTGTGACATATATCGATTTACCGTCATATTGACATTTTTTTCAATATTGTGCACCCTTCCAGACGTGACAGTATCAATGATGTTGTCACCAATGGAGGTCACATGGCCATCATCATCCGATCAACGGGTGTTCATATCCCAGAACGAAGGATCCCCAACGCCGAATTGGTCTCCTTCGTTGATACCACCGAGGAGTGGATAGAATCCCATACCGGGATCGCCGCCCGCCACATCGCCGCTGACGGCACCGTCACGAGCGATATGGCCGCCGATGCAGCGCGGCAAGCCCTCGCCAACGCAGGCATCGAAGCCAAGGACGTCGACCTCATCGTCGTGGCCACCGCCACCCCTGATTACTTCGGCTTTCCTTCCACAGCCTGCATCGTCCAGGACAAGATCGGAGCCTATGGTTGCGCAGCCTTCGACCTAGGCGCCGGCTGTACGGGTTTCATCTACGCCCTCGACGCCGCCGCCGCCATGCTGGAGGCCAGGAAGGGGCGCCACGCCCTCGTGATCGGCGCGGAGATCCTATCCCGAGTCGTGGACTGGCAGGACCGCGCCACCTGCGTCCTTTTCGGGGATGGCGCCGGAGCGGTCGTGATCTCGCGCATCGAGGAAGCCGGGCGTGGCCTCATCGCGAGCATCCTCGGTGCCGAGGGCGGCGGCGCGAAGGAGCTGATGCTCGTCCAGGAGGAACGGAGCAAGACCTTTGAGCCTGCGGAGCCCGTCGTTCCCGTGATCTCCATGAACGGGAAGAAGGTCTACGATTTCGCCGTCAAGTCCATCACGGTCCTCGTGAACCGCCTCCTCCACAACTCGGCCTATCGGCTCGAGGATTTCGCATGGATAGTCCCCCACCAGGCCAACGCCCGCATCGTCCAGGCGGCGGCCAAGCGCCTTGGGACCAAGGAAGAGAAGTTCTACATGAACATGGCCGAATACGCGAACACCTCGGCGGCGAGCATCCCGATAGCCTTGCACGAAATGGACCAGAAGGGCCTCCTCAAGAAGGGGGACCTCATCATGCTCATAGGCTTCGGCGCCGGCTTGACCTACGGCGCCCAGGCCATCCGCTGGTAAGCGCGGAACAAGGAGAGACACAGTGAATCCACGACACGCGAAACGCATAGTCATCACGGGGATGGGGATCGTGAGCCCGATCGGCAACGACGTAGGCAGCTTCTGGGAAGCCCTCAAGTCAGGGAAATCCGGGGCGGGGCCAGTCACGCATTTCGACGCCTCCCGCCTCGACTCCCGCATCGCCTGCGAGGTGAAAGGATTCGAGACGGCGCCCTACATGGACAACAAGGAAGCGCGCAAGATGGCGCTCTTCAGCCAGTACGCGGTCGCCGCCGCCGTCCAGGCCTGGCGCGACGCCGGCCTGCCCGATCGGCGCGGCGCGGCCGCGGAGGAAGGCGCACAGGGGCAGGACAACGGCGCCGCGGCCCAAGGGCCCTACAGGCCTGACAGGGTGGCCACCGTCCTGGGCAACGGGATCGGCGGCCTTGAGGTCTGCACGGAGTCCCACAGGAAGATGTTCGACGCCGGTCCCGACCGGATGCTCCCCATGACCGTGCCCCTCATGATCATCAACGAGGCGGCGGGCAACGTGGCCATCAGGCTCGGCCTCCACGGCCCGGCCCTCACCACGGCCACAGCCTGCGCCTCGGGCACCGACGCCCTCGGCCAGGCCCTCGACCTCCTCCGCGCGGGACGCTGCGACATGGCGGTAGCCGGCGGCACCGAGGCTGCCATCACCGAGTTCGCGATGGGCGGCTTCGGCCGGCTCAAGGCGCTCTCCACCGCCCACAACGACAGCCCGGAGCTCGCTTCCCGGCCCTTTGACAAGGACCGCGACGGCTTCGTGATCGGCGAGGGTGCGGCCATCTTCATCCTCGAGACCGAGGAGGGGGCGCAAAGGCGCGGCGCCCGCATCTACGCCGAACTCGCCGGATATGGCTCCAGCTGCGACGCATTCCACCTCACCGCGCCGGATCCATCCGGCAAGGGCGGGGCGCAGGCCATCACGATGGCCCTCGAGGACGCGGGGCTCACGCCCGCTGACATCGACTATTACAATGCCCATGGCACCTCGACCCGCATCAATGACCCGGTGGAGACGACCATGGTCAAGCTGGCCTTCGGCGCCGATGCGCCTCGCCTGCGCATTTCCTCGACGAAAGGCATGACGGGCCACTGCATCGCCGCGGCGGGAGCCATCGAGGCCCTGGCCTGCGTGAAGGCGATCGTGGAAGGCTTCGTCCCCCCCACGATCAACCTTGCCGCGCCTGACCTCGCGGAAGGCTGCGATCTCGATTATACTCCCAATACGGGAGTGGCGGTGCCGCTCCGCGCCGCCGCAAGCGCGTCCCTCGGCTTTGGCGGCCACAATGCCGTGATAGTTGTAAAAAGGATGGATTCGTGAAGACCTTCATCGAGACGCGCGCGGAGATCGAAGCCCTCATTCCCCACCGGGATCCCTTCATTTTCGTGGATTCGGTGGATGTAAGCGGGAAGGCGATCGTCGGGACCCGGAAGTTCACGGGCACGGAATTCTTCTTCGCCGGGCACTTCCCCGGCCAGCCTGTCGTGCCTGGGGTGATCCTCGTGGAAGCCATGGCACAATGCGGCGGCGCAGGCGTGCGCCTCCTGGGCCTCGGCGGGCCGGGCATCTATTTCTTCGCCAAGATCAGGGAAGCTCGTTTCCGCAAGCCCGTCGCGCCCGGAGACCTCTTTACGATGGAGATCGAGAACATCAAGGTCTCGACGAAGATCGTCCACCAGCGAGGCAGGGGCACTGTCGGCGGCGGGCTCGCTGCCGAAGCCGAGTGGATCGCCATCGTCGGATGAAGGAGCAAATAGCATGATACTACGCCCCATGATCCGGAACAGCATCTGCCTCTCGGCCCATCCCGCGGGTTGCGCCGCCGAGACCCTCCGGCAGATCGAATACATAAAGGCCCGGAAAGGCCTCTACTCGACGACGCGGAGGCCTAAGAGCGTCCTTGTCATAGGAGCTTCCGGCGGCTATGGAATGGCCTCACGGATAGCGGCTGCCTTCGGCTCGGGAGCCGCAACCATCGGCCTGTCTTTCGAACGCGCCCCTTCGGGCAACAAGACCGGCACGCCGGGCTTCTACGGCAACCGCGCCTTTGACCAGGCCGCCGCCGCCGCCGGCCTATCCTCCCGGAGCCTGGACATGGATGCCTTCACCGCGGAAGCGAAGGCGGCGGTGATCGCCGCGGCCCGCGAGATGGGGCTCCGCTTCGACCTCGTGGTCTATTCGCTCGCCTCTCCCGTCAGGACCGATCCCGCCACCGGCATCCTCCACCGCTCGGTGATCAAGCCCATCGGGAAGACCTATTCCGGAACCACGGTGGACGTCTTTTCCGGCACGCTTTCCCACGCGGAGGTGGGGCCGGCCACCGAGGAGGAGATAGCGAACACCGTCAAGGTCATGGGCGGCGAGGATTGGGAACTCTGGCTGGATGCCTTGGCAAAAGGCGCTGTCCTTTCCGACGGCTGCGTCACCCTCGCCTATTCCTACCTGGGCCCTGAGTTCTCCTGGCCCATCTACCGTGACGGCACGATAGGCAGGGCGAAGCTCCATCTCGACGAGACGGCCCGCCGCCTCACCGCGAAATACGCCACCACAGGCCTGCACGCCCATGTCTCGGTGAACAAGGCGGTCGTCACCCGCGCCAGCGCCGTCATCCCCATCATTCCCCTCTATGTCTCCGTCCTCTTCAAGGTGATGAAGGCCCGCGGCAACCACGAGGATTGCATCGCCCAGGCTGACAGGCTTTTCCGTGACCGCCTGTACGCCCAGGACGCGAAGGGCCAGGCCGTTCCGATCCCGCTCGACGACGAGGGGCGGATCCGTTTGGACGAACTCGAGCTTTCGGCCGGCGTCCAGGCTGAGGTCGAAGCGTCGCTCTCGCATATATCGGAGGCGAACCTCCACTCACTGGCCGACATCGAAGGCTTCAAGAAGGATTTCCTGGCCGTGCATGGCTTCGGTGTCGAAGGCGTCGATTATGAGGCGGAGTCCGATACCGAGTAGCGGTGCTTTACGCGTTGGCCCGGGTCAGGCTAGCCTCAAGGGGTGAATCTCCTCATCCTCGAAAGAAGCGAAGTCGACTCGATCCTGCCGTCCGGGGACAGGCGCCACCATCACATCCAGAGGGTGCTCGGCAAAAGCGAAGGTGACGAGGTGGCGGCCGGGCTGGCATGCGGCGATCCCTTCGGCCCCGCCCCCGGCACCATCGGCATCGCCCGGATCGAGCGCCTTGACGAAGGCGGACTCGCGCTCTCCTTCCGGGGACTGAAGGAGGCGCCGCCTCTCGCCCCGATCCGCCTCGTCCTCGGCTTTCCCCGCCCCATCCAGGCCGGGCGCATCTTCAAGGACCTTGCCAGCCTTGGAGTGGCGGAAATTATCCTGACCGGCACCGCGCTCGGGGAAAAATCCTACCTCGAAAGCGGCTTCTTCCGCGATGGCGAGTACCGCCGCCACCTGATCGAAGGCGCCGAGCAGGCCGCGAATCCCAGGCTCCCGAGGGTCTCCCGCAAATGGACCCTGGCCACGTCCATTTCCGCGTTGCGCGATACAACAAACACCTACAATGAGGGGGAACCCGACTGGCGATCGGGGGACTTCATCTTCCTGCATCCCGGCGGCCCAAGGCTGGGGGAGCTGCGCGGAGCCGGGGAAGCCACGGCCGCCGCAGGGGCCCCTCGGCCTGTCACCCTCGCCGTCGGAAGCGAACGCGGCTGGAGCGAGGCCGAAGTGGCCCTCTTCCTCGCACATGGCTTCGCGCTGGCGGGCCTCGGCAGCCGAATACTGAAGACCGAGACGGCGACCGTGGCCGCCGTCTCGATCCTCCTGCGTTCGCTGTCCCTGATGTAGCCGGGACGGCGCTAGCCGCGGCAGTACCGGGGCGCGAATTCGCGCAGGAAAACGCCCAGGTAGGCGGCCTGTGCGTCGATGAGGCTGGCGAAGGACCGCCCGGCATGGCGGTCTGCGTTGTCGCTGACTGACCTGAAGGCGAACATCTCGAGGGGGCCGCCGTCCGCACCGTGGGCGCGCAGCAAGCAGAGCTTGGCGATCGCGGCGCTTTCCATGTCGACGATCGAGGCGCCGGTCTCCCGGCGGATCGCCCGCGATTTCACGATGTCGGACAGGAAGCGGTCCCCGGAAGCGGCTCGGGCCTCCCGCAGCGGAAGGCCGGCCGCCAAAGCCGCTTCGCGGGCCAAGGCGAGGCTCTCCCTGCCGACCGTCGAGATCACGGGTCCCGCCATGCCGGCGAACGGCGTCACGCCCGCCTCGAAACGGAGGGCGCTCGCCTCCATGTCGTACTCCACGAACTCCGAAGCCAGGAAGAAGCTCCCGACCGCCCCCGAAGACTCCGGGTCCTCCTCCTCCACGCCAAGGGCGCCCGAAAGCCCGAGGGAGACGACGAGGTCGGATTGCCCGGCGACAAGGGCGAGGGCCCAGGCGGAGAGGACCTTGCCCACACCCGTGACGGCCAGGCGGAGGGGAAGGTTATGCGATACCCAAAGGCCCGGCCCCGCCGCCTCCCAGCCGAAAAATGGATCGGAGAGCGCCGGCGCCGCCTCCTTCTCCATCGCGAACAGCGCTGACAGCTTTTTCATGCCAGGTCCTAGAGCCTGAGCAGACGCTGGAGTTCCGCGACATTGGCCGCGAACTCGGCGCAGGCTGCCTCTACAGGGGCTGGCGTGGACATGTCGACGCCGGCCACCTTCAAGGCCTCGATGGGGAAGCGCGACCCGCCGGAGCGCAGGAAGGCGAAGTAGTCATCGCGCTCCTTCTTCCCGCCGCCAAGGACGCGATTGGAGATCGCGATGCTCGCGGAGATGCCGGTCGCGTACTTGTAGACATAGAAGGCATTGTAGAAATGGGGGATCCTCATGGCCTCCAGGTCGCTTGTCTCCTCGAAGCGCATCTCGCTCCCGAAATACCTCTCGAGGAGCTTGCGGTACTCGGCGCGGAGGCTGTCGATCCTGAGGGGCTCTCCGGCCTCGAGCATCTCGTGGGTACGCTTCTCGAACTCGGCGAACATCGTCTGGCGGAAGAGGGTTGCCAGGGTGTCGTCCACCTTGTTCGCGAGGAGGCTCGCCCGCGCCGTGTCGCTCTGGGCACGGTCATACATGTATCGGAAAAGGAGCTGCTCGTTGAAGGTCGAGGCCACCTCGGCCTCGAAGATCGTGTAGTTGTAGCACATGTAGGGATTGGAGCGGGCCGAATACCAGGAATGCATCGAATGGCCGCCTTCGTGGGCCATCGTGAAGACGCTGCGCATCACATCGCTCTTGTAGTTGAGGAGGATGTAGGGGTCGCCGGCGAAGGAACCCGCGGAGAAGGCCCCCGAGCGCTTGCCCTTGTTCTCGTAGCGGTCCACCCATCCGTCCGTGAGGCCCTTCCTGAGCGTCGACACGTACTCGTCCCCGAGCGGCGCGAGGGCGGCGCAGATGAGATCGGTGGCCTCCTCATAGCTGTGCTCGGCCTTGGCTTCCGGCACGAGGGGAAGATAGACGTCATAGTGCCGGAGCTCGTCGAGCTTGAGCGCGCGTCGGCGCAGGCTGTAATAGCCATGGAGGACATCGAGGTTCGCGTTCACCGTGCCCACGAGGTTGTCATAGACAGATTCGGGCACGTTGTCCGGGAAGAGGGCCGCCGCGCGCGCCCCCCCGAAGTTCCGGACCTGCGAGCGATACTCGTCGAGTTTCGCGGAACCCGCGAAGAGCGCCCCGATCGTGTTCTTGTGGCCGTCATAGGAAGCGTAGAACTGTAGGTAGGCGCGGCGCCTGACATCGCGGTCAGGATGCTGCATGAGCGACGCAAAGGTCGACTGCGAGAGCGGGCGCCGGCCTTCGGGCGTCTCCACGCCGCCGAAGTCGATATCCACGTTCGTGAGCACCGAAAAGGTCTCCGAAGGCGTCTGGCTCGTCTCGGCCTGGAGGGCAAGCAGCTTTTCCTCTTTCTCGGAGAGGATGTGGGGCTTGAAGCGCAGGATCCTGTCGAGCCAGACCGCGAAGTCGGAGAAGCGGGCATCGGCCATGCATTTCCCGACGAAGGTCTCGCTTAAGGCCTGGATCTCGGGCACGAGCCATGCCCATTCTCCTTGGATGGGCGTAGCCGCCATCATGAAACGCGAAAAACGGCCGCGGGAATCATTGTCGCCCTCGTCCTCTGTCTGGCGGAGATGGGCATAGGTGGAAAGCCTTTCCTCAAGGAGGGACAGGTCGCGGTTGAACATGAGGGCGGAAAGGAAGGCCTCCGCGCTTGTTCCAAGACTGCCTTTGTATCCTGCTATCTTTTTCCCGCCCGACTCGTAGTCCTTGAGCCCAGCTTCCCAGGCCGCTTCGGAGTCGAAAAGCCTGGACAGGTTCCAGCGATCGCCGACGGCTACATCTTTCCTCAAGGGAATATCATGGTTTCTGCCCATAGCTAGGTCTCCTCTTTGGTTTCCCACGATCTGCGCTCACAGATTCCACCCCGGCGTGATCGAGATGGAAACGGCAAGAGTATAGCAGGCTTTTCAGGATTTCGGGTAGCTCGAAGGGTGGATATTGCAGGCCGTTCAAGGCCGTTTTCCAGGAAAAGGGCAGCCGGGCTCGAGGAGGGAAGGGATCAAGGCGTCGAGGAAACGACCCATGAGGGAAAACGCCCCGGCTTCCGCCACCTCCGCGCGATCCTCCTTGGTATGGAGAAATTTCCAGGTCGCAGGAACGCCGCCCAGTACCAGGGTGTCCACTTCGGCCTTGGGCAGGAGGCTCACCGTGAGGGCACCGAGGCCACCCAGGACAAGGCCGAGGTCATCAGACCAAGGGAGCCCGATGGACAGGGGGTCGAAAAGGCCGGCATTCCGCGCCGCAAGGCGCGCTAGCCTGTTGAGAGCCTCATGGCATGAGGCGGACGAGGATGAGGACAGGCCACCACGGGCCAGGAGCCGCGCGGGAGCCGAGGAGAGGAGGAGGCGATCCCCCCTTCCCGTGACATCGAAAACGAGCACCGACGGTGGTTCCTGGTTCCCCCCTGAGAAGGTCGTGCGGATGGCTCGGGCGAGGGCGAGCGCCCCTTGGTTTGCCGCGCTTCCGCTTCCCGGCGCCTCTTCCGCGTCCGTGAAGACGATGAGGAGGGAGAGGTCCACGGCCCCCCCGGAAAAGGCGCGGCAGGCGAAATCCGCGAGCTGGAGGCAAGCGCAGGAATTGTCCAGCACGCCAGGACTGCCTTTGACGCGATCGTAATGCGCCATCAGGATGATGCGCGGGGCATCCTTCCCGATCCGGACCGCGAGGTGCCGCGCTTTTTCGGACTTCAGGACCTGGTAGGAAAGGCCCCGCGCGGCAAGCATGCCGGCGAGGGCGACAAGACGCTCCACGCCGGGGGCCACGAAGCGCCGGAAATCTTGCGGAAAATCCATGCGCTCAGCCATCTAGCGAAGGTCCGGCCCCGGACTTCGGGGCGATGCCGTCGAACCGCGGACGACGAGCGAGGCCGGGAAACGGATATGGGTGGCTTCGCGGCCCTCGAGGATAGCCAGGGCCAGGCTCGCGGCACTGGACCCCTTTTCCCTGCCAGGCTGGTGGACTGTCGTGAGGGGTGGCTCAGAGAGGACGGCCAGGGGGATATCGTCGAAGCCGGCCACGGAAAGCTCGCCAGGGACGGCTATGCCGAGGGCATGACAGGCATCGAGCGTCCCGAGTGCCGCCGCATCCGACATGGCAAGGATCGCAGTAGGCCTCTCCCCTTCCGCGGCCATGATGGTACGCGCCGCCTCGGCCCCGCCCTCGATCGAGCCGACGACGGAGACCACGCTTATCCCAGGGCTTTCAAGGTCAAGGCCCGCCTTGGCAAGGGCCCTCCCGAAACCGGCGAGGCGGCGGTCGCGCACAAGGGAAAAACGCTCCTCCGGCTCGATGGATACTTCGGGGCGCAGGGCCAGTATCGCGATGCGACGGTGTCCCAGTCCAAGGAGATGGTCCATGAGCAGCCAGGCCGCCGCTTCGTCATCGATGCCCACATTGACGGTGGAATCCGATTCCGCGCCGTCTATGGTCACGAAGGGCATGTGCCTGCGCCGAAGGAGGTCGGCCACGCCGGTGCCCGGCCCGACCCCGACGGTCAGGAGGGCATCCACGGCCGCCCTGCGCGCGGATTCCACAAGGCCGCCCCTCAGGGGAGGCAGCATGGTCAGGGCCAGGCCTTTTTCCTCGCAGACCTCCCCGATGCCGCGTATCAGCTCGCATAGGTAGGGATTGGACAGGGCTTCGTGGATGGGCTGGGGAAAGAGAAGGCCTATTGCCCCGAGCCGCTTGGTGGTCAGGGTACGGGCCACGGGGTCAGGGACATAGCCAAGCTCCGCGACGATGGACATCACCCGACGGCAGGTCTCTTCGGAGATCCTCCCCGGGTCGTTCAGGGCGAAGGATACGGTGGTCTTCGAGACACCGGCCCTCTCGGCGATATCCTTGATAGTTGGGCGCATCGATGCTCCATATCGCGGGTTTCCCTATTTTATCGAACCGGCCACCATGCCCTTGATGATGGATTTCTGGGCGATGAGGAAGAAGATCACGACCGGGATCATCGCCATGAGGATGGCGGTCATGATGAGGTCCCACTGCTTCACGAAAGCCCCCGCGAAGTTGGCGACCGCAAGGGGTATGGTCTGGATGGCGTTGCCCTTGCCGAGGATGAGGAGGGGGAGGAGGAAATCGTTCCATATCCAGATGCCGTTGAGCACGAGGACGGTGGCGTGGATCGGCTTGAGGATGGGGGAGACGATCCGGTAGAAGACCTCGGGCCTCGAGCAGCCATCGATGATCGCGGCCTCCTCGAGCTCGAGGGGGATGCTCTTGATGAACCCGTGGAAGAGGAAGATGGATTGGCTCATGCCGAAGCCGATATAGGCCAGGAGTATGCCCGCGTATGAACGCAGGAGGGGGATCCCCGTGAAGGTCGTTATGGTCCTGAACCAGGAAAGCAGGGGAAACATGACGATCTGGAAGGGGATGACCATGGCGGCGACGAAGATGAGGAAAATCGCCCCTGAGGTCCTGGTCTTTGTCCGGACAAGGACCCATGCGGCCTGGGCCGAGAGGAAGTTCAGCAAGGCGAGGGAGGACACCGTGATCACGAGGGAGGAAAAGAAGGACTGGGAATAGTGGATGTTGTCGCTCGTCCAGATCAAGGCGACATTCCTCCAGATGTTGCCCCAGCGCTCCGGCAGCTGGAGGGGCGCGTTCGTGACCTCGAAGGGCCCCTTGGCCGAGTTGATGAGCACTATGAAGAACGGCAGGAGGGAGAGCACGAAGAGGAGGGCGGTGAGGACCTCGAGGAACCAGGTGCCGGCTTGTCTCTTTTTCACAGCTCGATCTCCCTCTTCTTGTTCAGGGATACCTGGACGAGGGCTACCATGGCCAGGACCAGGAAGAAGATCACCGCCCTTGCCTGGCCCATGGCCAGGTTGTTCGAGAGGAAGGCGGTGTCGTAGATGTTGAGGGCCAGGAGCTCGGTGCCAAAGATCGGCTTGCCCATGAACATCGTCGAGGGCCCGCCGTTCGTCAGGGAGACGTTGACGTCGAACTGTTTGAAGGATTGCACGAGGGTGAGGAAGAGGGTGATGGTGAAGGCCTGGGCCGCGAGGGGTATCGTGATCACGAAGAGGCGGCGAAGGGCTGTGGCCCCGTCGATCTGGGCCGCCTCATGGAGCTCCTGGGGCACGTTCTCGATGGCGGCCACGTAGATCACCATGATGTAGCCGGCGTATTGCCAGCTGCCCGCGGCGATGATCGCCCCGATGGCCTTTATGTTCGAGGCGAGGATGAGGTTGGACGGGTCGGCCCAGGACGTGAATCCGAGCATGGTGCCCAGCGACGGCATGGCGTTGTTGAAGATGAACTGCCAGACATAGCCGAGGATCAGCCCGCCAATCAGGTTGGGGATGAAGAAACCGGCGCGATAGAGGTTGCGCAGCTTGATCTTCGTGGTGACGAGGAGGGCCAGGGCCAGGGCGGCCATGTTGATGACCGCCATGTTGATGACCGTGTAGCCGATGGTGATGATGAAGGAGTAGGCGAAGGCGGGATCGGCCAGGCTTTCGACATAGTTCTTGAGACCGACAAAACGGGTCCCGTCCCCCACCCTGGCCGACGATGACCAGGTCGTGAACGAGTAGTACACCCCGAGGATGAAGGGAACGACGATGACCATGGCGAAGGCGAAAAGCACGGGGGCCAAAAAGAGCCAGAAGACGAAATTGCTGTCACTTTTTCTTTTCACGCGGCACTCCTCGCCATCGCACGGTCATCCCGCCCCCGGTGGCGCGGGGCGGGACCTTGCTGCCTGGGACGGGCCGGTCATCCCGGCCGTCACGGTTTATTTCTTGAGGCTCCCGAAAGCGGTGGCCATGAGGGCGACAAACTTCGCCTTGTCGATCTTCCCCGTGGCCAGCTGGTTATAGATCGGCCCGAGGGTTTTCTGGCGGAAATCGGTGCTGAAATTGTACTGGTTCCAGGAATACACCTTGCCGGAGGCGGCCCAGGCCTGGACCGAGGCGGATAGCTGGCCGGAGGGCTTCAGGCTGACATTGGAATAGGCTGGGATCATCCCGGCGCCCTCGACCATGTACTTGTTGCCCGCATCGGTGAAGACGAGGTCCTCGAGGAATTTCTTGGCCCCGGCGACGTTCTTGGACTTGCTGTTGATCACGTAGAAGGAGGGCGCGGCCACGAAAATGCCGTTGGTGTCGGCTTTCATCGAGCCATGGGGGGCGAAGGCCATCTTGAAGGTGGCATTGGCCGCCTTCATGTTGGGATCGGTCCAGTTTCCCTGATGGAGGAAGGCGGCCTTGCCGGAAGCGAAGGCGCCGACCTGGGCATCGTAGTTGCCGGTGGTGAGGACGGTCCTGTCCGCGTACTTGAAGAGGAGCTCGACCCAGTCGGCGTATTCGGCGAGCCTGGTCGCGTCCACCTTGCCGGAAGCCAGGTCTTTGGTGACCGAAAGGTCGCCATAGGGCAGGCCGTTCGAAAGGAGGGAGTTGAAGTTGTGGTCGGCGGTGACCCAGCTCATGTCGATGCTGGCGGCCATCGAGACGACGGACTTGATGCCGAGGGCGGCCTTCATGGCGTCGATCTTGGCGAAGGCCTTGGCATAGCTGTCAAGGTTCACGAGGCCCGCGGGATCGACTCCGGCCTTGGCCAGGACATCGGCGTTGTAAGCCATTCCCCAGCCTTCCACCGCGACCGGGAAGCCATAGGTCTTGCCGTTCGTCTTGAAGGCGACCGCGGTCTTGGACACCCACTTCTCTGAGGATAGGTCGAGAATGATGCTCTCCCATTCCTTGTAGTCCTCGGGACCGGCGATGACAAAAATGTCGGGCATGTCGCCGGCGGCGTAATCGGCCTTGAGCTGCTTCCCGAGATCGGCTCCGGTGGAACCGCCCACGGACTTGATGGTGACTTCATTCTTGGAAGTCTTGGACCAATCGGCGGCATAGGCCTTCAGGGCTCCGTCGATTTCCGGTTTGTTCTGCATCAGGGTGATCTTGGTCACCTTCGGGGCGCAGGCGACCATGGCCAGCATGAGCACCGCAAAAACGATAGTGAATCTCTTCATGTCTTCTCCTCCTGAACCTGGAGATGCGATCTCGGGGCTTCCCTTGTCAGGATGGCCCCGATGCGCCTAGAACCTTCCATCGGGTCTTGAACAGGTCCAATGAGAGAAGGCGCCGGACAAAAGTATAGGCTATGTTTTGGAAGCATGCAACAAAAATAGTGTACCGGTTTACTTTTCGCATTTGTTATTGTTGTCATTTGCTGTGATATTCAACAATCATTAATGTTTTTAGCTATATTGGCTATTTTTTGAATTCTTGAAGCTTGCAAGGTTTTTTTCCTAGCTATTATGTATTTACAGCTTTATACTGAAAACAATAATGCTCCAAGCAAGGAAATTGAATGGCCACAGACAGGAACTCGAAATACTTCGCCATATACAACGAGCTCAAACGGGACATCCATAGCGGCAAATATAAAGCCGGCAGCCAGCTGCCCACGGAGGCGGAACTCACCCGACGCTGGGAAGTCTCCAGGCCGACCGCGTCGAAAGCCCTCAACGCCCTTGAAAAGGATGGGCTGGTCGTTCGGGCGGCGGGCTCCGGATCCTATGTCGCCGACCTGAAGGAAAAGGGCCGCCGCGGCCTCCTTGGCCTTATCGTGCCGGCCTTGGGAACGAGCGAGATATTCGAGCCGATCTGCGCGAAAATCGCCTCCCTCTCCGACGCGCACGGTTATTCCCTTCTCTGGGGCGGAAGTTTCCAGGAGGGGGGCCGAAGGGGCTCCTCCATCGAAAAACTCGCGGCGCATTACATAGAAAGCGCCGTGGCAGGGGTTTTTTTCGCCCCGGTCGAGTTCTGCCGCGAATACGCTTCCATCAACCACGGTGTCGTAGCCCTCCTCGCCGAGGCGGGGATTCCGCTCGTCCTCCTGGATTCGGACTTTGTCGACTTCCCGCAGAGGTCAGGCCATGACCTGGTCGGGCTGGACCACTTCCGGGCGGGCTACGTCGTGACGGCCCACCTCCTGGATCGCGGTTCGCGCAGGGTCGACTTCATCAAGAGGCCGGATTCGGCGGCCTCCGTCTCGCTGCGCATCAGGGGCTGGCGGGAGGCCCTCATGGATCGGGGCATGGTCCCGCAGGCCGAGTGGATGCACGAGGGCGACCCCGAGGATCCTTTCTTCTCGCAAGCCCTTGCCACCATGCCCAGCCTGACGGACGCGGTATGCCAGAATGACGAGACCGCGGCCGCCCTCATGAAGGGCCTGGAGGCCTTCCAGGTCGCCATCCCCGAGCGCCTGCGGATCGTGGGCTTTGACGACGTGAAGTACGCGCGCCACCTCCGCGTTCCGCTCTCCACGATCCACCAGCCCTGCGACGCCATCGCGTCCTGCGCGGTCGAGCTCATGACCTCGAGGATAGCCGAACCCTCCTGCCCTCCGAGGACCGTCAGCCTCCTCGGCGGAATGGTGGAAAGGGAATCGAGCGGCCCGGACAGGAGGACAGTGCCATGATGACTTCCCTCACCCTCAGGCCTGCGGGCCGCGAGGACCCGCGGGCGACCCTCGCCGCCTCGGCCAGGTCCCTTGGCGGGGATCGCGCCGGGGAAGCCGCCTTCTTCTCAAGACTGGGCTGGCGCTTCGGGTCCATCTCCGCCCTGGCCCTTTCCCTCTACGGCGAATCCGGAGGGAGCGAGCTCCTGGCGCGCCTCGTAAGGCTGCTCCACGAGGACCATGCCGCCCGGCCTCCGGAGCTCAAGGCCATCGACGCCGCCCGCGAGGGGAGCGGACCCTGGTACCTCAAGCCGGGGCTTGCCGCCTATATGGTCTATCTGGACCGTTTCGCGGGCGACCTGGCGGGCTTCAGGCAACGCCTGCCCTGGCTCGAGGAGCTGGGCATCGACATGGTCCACCTCATGCCCTTCTTCCGCAGCCACGAAGGAAACAGCGACGGCGGCTACGCGGTGAGAGACTACCTCGGCGTGGACCCGCGCTACGGCGACGCGGCGGGGCTTTCTTGCCTCGCGCAGGAGCTCCACGGCAAGGGCATGCACCTCGCGGCGGACCTCGTCCTCAACCACTCGTCGGACGACCACGCCTGGGCGATGGCCGCCAAGGCCGGCGACGAGAAATATCGCAATTATTACTATATCTTCCCCGACCGCGAGCTGCCCGACCGCTACGAGGCGGCCATGCCCGAGGTCTTCCCCGAGACCGCCCCGGGGAACTTCACCTACATACGCGAGCTAGGCGCCTGGGCGATGACGGTCTTCCATGATTTCCAGTGGGACCTCAACTGGTCCAATCCCGAGGTCTTCCTCGACATGCTCCATGTCCTCCTCGGCATGGCCAACATGGGCATCGACCTCATCCGCCTGGATGCCGTCCCCTACCTCTGGAAGCGCGCCGGCACGAGCTGCCAGAACCTCGAGGAGGCCCACCTCATCGTGCGCCTCCTCAAGGCCTGCGCCGATGTCGTCGCCCCCGGCGTGGCCTTCCTGGCCGAGGCAATCGTCCAGCCGCGGGAGATCGTGCGCTATCTGGACGCGGGCGGCATCGCGGGCGAAGCCCGCGTCGAGGAATGCCAGCTCGCCTACCATGCCTCCCTCATGGCGCTGCTCTGGGAGGCGCTGGCCACGCGTAAGACCGCGTTGCTGGCCTCCACCTTCGGAGGCGAGACACGCCTGCCGCCAGGGACGGCCTGGCTGTCCTACGCGCGCTGCCATGACGACATCGGCCTTGGCTACGACGATGCGAAGATCCGGGAAGCGGGCTATGCCCCGGGTCCCCACAAGCGCTTCCTCCTTGACTTCTACTCGGGGCGCTACCCCGGCTCCTTCGCCACCGGCAGGCTCTTCATGGAGAACCCGGCCACCGGCGACGCCCGCATCTCGGGTTCCTGCGCCTCGCTGTGCGGCCTCGAAGCGGCCCTTTCAGGCGACGGGGCCACGCCGGAAGGCGCCAGGGCGCTGGAGCTCGCGCTGAGGCGCATCGAGCTGCTCTACGGCCTCGTCTCCTCCCTCGTCGGCATTCCCATGGTCTTCTCCGGCGACGAGCTCGCCGCCGTCAACGACTACTCCTTCGAGGGCGAGGAAGGCCGGTCAGACGACAACCGCTGGATGCACCGTGCCCGCCTCGACTGGGATGCGGCCGCGAGGATCTCGGAAAAAGGGAGCGTCGAGGCGAGGATCTACGGCGCGATCCGCGGCTATTTAGGGAAGAGGAGGACGATCGCCGCCTTCGCCCAGGACGCGGCCTTCCGCGTGCTCGCCAGCGGCTCGGAAAACGTGCTTCTCGTGCTGAGGAGCCCGAAGGCGGAGATGGAAAGAAGGGTGGCCGTGGCCGCCAACTTCGCGCCCGAGGAAAGGGCCTTTCCCCTCGAGGCCCTCGGTCCCGGCTTCGGGCCTTTGCCTTACGACCTCCTTGCCGGCCGGCAGGCCACGGTCCTGGGCGGAGGCGTGGTCCTTGGGGCCTACGGCATCGCCTGGCTGTCCGAAGCCTGACGCGGCGGGAAAGCCCCCGAGGGAATCCGCGGGCCCTTCCATCCTGGCCTGTCCTGGATTAGGCTCTACAGCATGCGAAGGAGCACGACGCCATGAGACAGATCACCATCACCTACCCCTCCGGCCAGAGCGTCACCCACCCTTCGGGGGTGAAGGCGGGAGACGCGGCAGCGGCCCTCGGTCCCTTTGCCTGGCCTCTTGCCGCCGTCCTTGCCAACAACGAACTCCTTTCCCTCGAGGCTCCCCTCCTCACCGACTGTGTCCTTGCCCCCGTGACCCTGGACACGTCCCAGGGAGCCGCGACCTACCGCCGGTCCCTCTGCTTCCTCCTGGCCATCGCGGCGCGCGAGATCTTCCCTGGCCGGCGCCTCGTGGCGGGCATGGCGATAGGCACCGGCTTCTACCATTATTTCGACGACGAGGCGCCCCTCTCCCCGAAAGAGCGCTCCAGGCTCGAGCGCCAGATGCGCGACCTCGTTGAACGGGACGTTCCCTGCAGCATCGAGCACAAGAACTACGCCGATGCCGTCGAATATTTCAGGAAAAGCGGACAGAGCGACACCCTCCTCCTCCTCGAGCAGCGGAACGACCCCATCATCCGGCTCAACGAGTGCGCGGGCTTCCGGGACCTCCATGTGGCCCCCTTGGTCCCCTCCACCGGCATCCTCGGGACCTGGGACCTCCTGGGCTATCACGACGGCCTCCTCCTGCGCTACCCGCACAAGGAAAAGCCGGACTGCCTCACTGATTTCCAGGACGACCCCACCCTCTACGCGATAGCCAAGGAGTACCGCGAAAAGGCGAAGATTTTCGGCCTTTCCTCGGTGGGGGCCCTCAACCGCATCAATGCCTCCAAGGGGATCAAGTCCTACATCCAGGTGGCGGAAGCCCTCCAGAACAAGAAGATCGCGGCCATCGCCGACCTGGTCGCCGAGCGCTCGGACCAGGCCAAGGTCGTCCTCATCGCCGGCCCCTCGAGCTCAGGCAAGACGACCACGTCCAAGAAGCTCGCGATCCAGCTCAAGGTGATGGGCTTCGAGCCCATAAACATCTCGCTGGATGACTATTTCGTGGACAGGACGCGGACGCCACACGACGAGAACGGCGAACTGGACTATGAATGCCTCGAGGCCCTCGATGTCGCCTACCTCAACGAGCAGCTGCTCTCGCTTTTCGCGGGGGAGGAGGTCGAGCTTCCCACCTATGATTTCAAGTCCGGCAGCCGAAAGCCCTCAGGAAAACGTTTTCGGATGACAGGCCGCGAGCTCCTCGTAATTGAAGGCATCCATGGCCTCAACGACCGGCTCACGCCACGGATCCCCAAGGAACAGAAGTTCAAGGTCTACGTTTCGGCCCTGACCCAGCTCAACCTGGACGACCACAACCGGGTCTCCACGACCGACAACCGGCTCCTGCGGCGCATGGTCCGGGACTACAACTTCCGCGGACATTCCGCCTTGGCCACCTTGCGCATGTGGCCGAGCGTCGGGCGCGGAGAGCGCAAGCATATTTTCCCTTTCCAGAACTCGGCCGACGTGGCTTTCAATTCCGCCCTCGATTATGAGATCGGAGTGCTCAAGATCTATGCCGAGCCCCTCCTCCGGACGGTCAAGCCCACCGAACCAGAATACTCGGAGGCCAGGCGGCTGGAGGCCTTCCTGGATAATTTCGCGCCCATCCCGTCGACCTTCGTCCCCAAGGACTCCATCATCAGGGAATTCATCGGCGAAAGCGAATTTAAGTACTGAATCAGGCTTAAAACGAGGGAAGGAAGCGCTTTTCCCCTGCCGGATGCGGCCGGAAAATGGCGCTTCTTCCTTTTTTTGTCGCTTGCGCGATTCGCACAATCATGAACATCTTTTTGCGTTTTTTCGCGGACCCACCTTTCGTTTCTTCGCAAAGAACTGCCAGGCAAGGATTTAACGCTCAAAATCGTTTTATATCCGGACTTTACAAATCAAACATGATGATACAGAATGGCGCATTAGCATTGCGCTAAGGAGGTATGCATGAAGAAAATGGTGATCGCATTTGCGATCTCCCTCGTCCTCGTCCTTTCTCTCGGGGCTCAGGCCAAGAACGGCCCCATTGTGGACAAGGTAATTTTTGACGTCCGAATGGATCGCACCATTGGTTGGAAAGATGTAGTCGCCGGCAAGACCGACGTCTTCACCGAGAACCTCGGCGGAAAGGACTACAAGTCCATCCCCGCCGCCGATCTTGAAAAGCTCTCCACCTATTTTGCGCCCGGCACCTATTGGGAACTCTGCTTCAACCCGGTTCCCAACACCGCCCCCTACCAGGTGACGACGAAGGCCGGCAAGACCTATTTCAACCCCTTCGCCATCCGTGAAGTCCGCTTTGCCATGAACTGGCTCATCGACCGCAAGAAGGTCGTCGATGAGATCATGCTCGGCATGGGCGATCCCATGCTCACGGCCATGACCCCCGGCCAGCCCGGCACCTACAAGTACGACCTCATCCCCGCCAAGCTCGGCATCACCGCGCGCGGCGGCGAGAAGAAGGCGATTGACGACGTCACCGCCGCCATGACCGCCGCCTCGAACCTGCCGGAGAACAAGGGCAAGCTCGTGAAGTCCGGCCAGTTCTGGACCTTCAACGGGGAGCCCGTCTCCATCAAGTTCATGATGCGCGTCGACGACGCCTCCGGCCGCCTCCTCGAGGGCCGCTACGTCGCGGACCAGATCGAGAAAGCCGGCATCAAGGTCGAGCGCCTCGAATGGGACCGCTCCAAGTGCATCAACACCCAGACATCCACCGACCCTGCCGAATACCTGTGGAACATCTACACCGGCGGCTGGGGTGGCGGCGGAATGCGCGAGTACTGGGACACCAACATCGCCCAGATGTACGCGCCCTATTACACCAACATGCCCGGCTGGGGCACCGAAGGTTTCTGGGCCTATGAGAACAAGGAACTCGACGACATCTCCCAGAAGAACTCCAACGGCTGGTTCCTCACCGCCGACGAGTACTGGAAGGGCAACCTGAAAGCCGTCGAACTCGCGCTCAAGGATTCCGTCCGCGTGTTCGTCGCCTCGGCGAAGACCTCACAGGTCTCCAACAAGGCCCGCTTCACGACCCGCATGGCCTATGGCCTTGGCATCGGCCTCGACACCTATTCCATCCGCACCGCGGACGTGAAGCCCGAGGCGGACGGCGTGAACAAGGGCCTCAAGGTCCTCCGCGCGACCCAGTTCTCCGCCCGTGGCGCCCTCTTCATGAGCGCGCTTGACCCCGTCGGCGTCGACGGCTTCAACGGCACCTACGAGAACATGATCTTCAACAACGCGACCGACCAGGTCGTGCTCTATTCCTCCAGCTCGGCCAAGCCGATCGCCATCATGGCCAAGTACGACGTGAAGAACGCCGTCACCAAGGTGCAGGCTGTCCCGAACGACAAGCCCCTCGGCCTCATCCCCGTGGACAAGACGGCCATGATCTATGACTCCGGCAAGAAAGCCTGGGTCGCCGGCGTCGAGTACTCGAACGCCGACGGCAAGTTCGCCTACACCGCCAAGCCCGCCATGGTCTCCTATTCCCAGATGTCCAACATCGGCCTAATCCCCTACACCTGGCAGGACGGCAACAAGCTCGATGTCTCCGACACCATGTACGCCATCGCCTTCGGGTATGAGTGGACGAACAAGGACGGGGCGGACGACAAGCTCTATGACGAGTCCCTCGCCTCCCAGTGGGGTTCGAGCCTCCCCGTCCTCAAGGGCGTCGTCCTCAACAAGGACGGGACTTTCACCACCTACTTCGACTACAACTTCCCGATGGACATGGCCTATGTCGCCGCCACCGGCGCCGGCTATGTCGACGTGAAGTCCGCCAACCCCGGCCGCCAGACGGTCGTCGAATGGCCAGTCATCGAAGCCCTCGTGAAGATGGTCACGGAAGGCTCCAAGTCCGGAGAGGTCTACAGCTTCTCCTCCGACGGCGCCGCGACCGAAGTCGACATCTCCGTCCCGAAGTGCGTGACCGACATCAAGGCCAAGCTCCAGGACATGATCGCCGCCAAGTACGTGCCCGTATCCGTCAAGCAGTGGGTCACCGCCGACCAGGCCGTCGCCCGCTACAAGAACGCGGTCGCCTTCATCGAGAAGTACGGCCATGCCTACATCTCCAACGGTCCCTTCGTCGTCACCAAGATCGACACCACGAGCAACTCGGTGGAGCTCACCGCCAACCGCAACTATCCCTACAAGTCCGACTGGCTCGTCAAGGCCCTCGCGGCCACAATCACGCGCATCGACGGCGTGAAGGTCCCCGCTACCGCCCAGCGCACCAAGGATGTCCCGATCAACGTGGCAGTCTCCACGCAGGTATTCCCGAACGACGCGGCCACGGCCGCCGACAAAAAGGTCAAGGTCACCGTCACGGTGGTCAAGCCTGATGGCAGCGAAGCCCTTTATACCGGCAAGTTCGTCTCCACCGGCGCCTTCACGGTCGTTCTCCCCGCGAAGGACCTCGCGGCCCTCAAGCCCGGTGCCTACACCCTCGTGGTGCAGTCCTTCATCGGCAACGAGGCGCCCGCGGTCTCTCCCTCAACGCTCGTCCTCTTCTGATCCGAAGGTAACCAGCGGCGCCGCCCACCAGGGCGGCGCCGCACTTCATTCCCCGCTGTTCGACATGCACAGCGTCGACGCCGCGATTCGCATTGCGGAAACAGGCGGCGCGGAACCCAAACAGGTGGCTTTATGTACAAGTGGTTCGCAGCCAAGCGTATATTGAAAGGCGTCGCAATATACGCGATCATCATTTTCCTTCTGTCGGCCCTCTTCAACACCGTCAGTGAGACGACGCAGAGAAGCCAGATAGAGGAACAGATACGCCTTGAGCAGACCAAGCTCAAGAATCTCCTTCCCGCCCAGCTCATGGCTTTCCAGGCCGAGCGCAGGGCGAGCCTGATCAAGCAGTACAAGCTCGACCGCCCTTTCATCGAGCGCATCGTATTCCGCACGATAGACATCCTCACCCTGAATTTCGGAAAATCCATGAACATCAAGTCCTCGAAAGGGGAACGCGATGTCGCAAGCATAGTCGGCGAGACAATCCCGAGATCGCTGATCCTCTTCTCGGTGGCCGCCGCTATCAACATAGCTCTCGGAATCTTCCTTGGCCTCAAGCAAGCCCAGAGACCGGGCGGCAAGCTCGATCGCACCACGAGCCTCGTCACGATGATCGTATACGGCATGCCCGTCTGGTGGCTCGCCATGATCATCATCATGTTCTTCGTCTATACCCTGAAGCTCTTCCCCTCGGGCGGCATCCATTCCGTACCGACCCCGACGGGCATCATGTACTTCCTCGACATGGTCTGGCACATCATCCTCCCCTTGTTCACCCTCATCGTCCTCGGCTTCTGGGGCACCTCCTACGTGACGCGCAACATCGTCCTTGGAATCCTCCAGGAGGACTACATCATGGCGGCCCGCGCGCGCGGCATCCCCGAAAACAAGGTCCTCTTCGGCCACACGATGCGCACCGCCGCCCCACCCCTCATGACGATGGCCATCCTGGGCCTCCTCGGCTCAATCGGTGGCGCCATAGTGTTCGAAGGCATATTCAGCTGGCCAGGCCTCGGCAACCTCTACTGGATCGCCGTCCAGCAGAACGACGTGCCCGTCCTCCTCGCCGATCTCGCCATAACAGTGGGCCTCTACCAAATGGGACTGATCCTGCTTGACCTCATCTATGGCTTCCTGGACCCGCGCATCAAGGTTGGAGGCAAGGCATGAAAATCAAGGACTTTAGCCGCGCGCTCGCGGAATTCTGGACGGAGTTCCGCAAGTCCGCATCGGGCCTCATCGGCCTCGGCATACTCGTCGTCTCGCTCCTCGTCGTCATTTTCGAACCCATAATCCTTCCCTGGAGGGACGCGAACACGAAATGGCGCAACATCGATTACTGGATCGACAACTCCGCCGGCGCCCCTCCCGCGTGGACCAACCTCTTCGCGAAGGAGAAGAAAGCCGTCACGACGCGCCTCGAGTCGCCTGGCCGCGTGGAGAGCGACATGGAAGGCGGTGGCAAGCTCGTGACGCTCACCTTCCCCTATAGCTTCACGGCGGACCGCGCTCCGCTCGACCTCATCTTCCGCGCCACCATCAACGGTGATGTGCCCGTGACGGTCAATGTGGATCGCCCGGATGGCACCAGCATCGAGTTGGCATCGCATTTCGAGCAGGGGCTCTCGAACCAGGGGATCCGCGTCACGGTCAACAACGAGGCCAAGGATTCCACCTTCGCCTTCGTCAAGCAATTCCTCTCCGACGAGACGCTGTCCTCCATGAGCTCTGGCACCCTCGAGCCGGCTAACATCGTCTTCTCAAGGGCTGACGCCGCGATGGCAGGGAAATTCGCGGCCCTCAAGGGCGACTACAAGCTCGTGGTCAAGGCCATGGTCTTCGACACCGCGAACTCGAGCATCGCCGATCCCTTCTTCGTCGTCTCCGGCTCGGCATCGGGCATCCTCGGCACCGACGACATGAAGCGCGACGTCTTCTCGGGCCTCTTGGCGGGGCTCAAATGGGCCCTCCTCATCGGCATCATGACCTCGGCGATATCGGTCATCGTAGGGGTCCTCTACGGCATCACCTCAGCCTACTTCGGCGGCGTGGTGGACAGCGTCATGCAGTTCATCTACCAGGTGGTAAGCAGCATGCCCCTCCTTCCGGTTCTGATCGTCGTCTCCGCCATCTTCAAGCCGAGCATCTGGTTCATCGTGATGGTCATGGTCCTCTTCTTCTGGACGGGCTCCGTCATGACGGTCCGCTCGATGGCCCTCCAGCTCAAGGAGGAGACCTACATCGAGGCGGCCAAGGCCCTCGGCTCCAACAACCGTCGCATCATCTTCCGGCACATGCTTCCCATCCTCATCCCGTATTCCTTCGCATCCATGGCGCTTTCCGTCCCGAGCGCGATCGTCTACGAGTCGACCGTGAGCCTCTTGGGCCTGGGCGACGCGACGATCGTCACCTGGGGCCAGATACTCCATGACGCGATGGCCGGCGGCGCCGTGCTCAATGGCGTCTGGTGGTGGATCATCCCACCGGGACTCCTCATCGCGGTTATGGGCATGACGTTCGCATTCCTCGGGTTCGCCATGGACAAGATCCTGCACCCGAAGCTCCAGACGAGGTAAGCGCATGGACAGCATACTCAAGGTCGAAAACCTCAAGATGTTCTATCACACGTCGAAGGGCGCGGTCCGCGCCATCGACGATATCAGCTTCGAGCTCAAGGCCGGCGAAACCCTCGGTCTCGTGGGCGAATCGGGATGCGGCAAGACGAGCATGGGCACCTCCATACTCCGCATGCCCACGGCTCCCGGGCGCTATGAAAGCGGCCGCATCTACATCGACGGCCAGGACGTCATCCCCATGCCCGAAAAGGATGTCCGCAAGAGCATCAGGTGGGAGAAGATCGCCATGGTCTTCCAGGGAGCGATGAACTGCCTCACCCCGGTCTATACGATCGGGAGGCAGATGCTCGAGACCCTGCACGAGCATCGCGAGATGGACGACAAGCAGGCGGTGGAGCTCATCTCCGAATACCTCCAGCTCGTGGGCCTTCCCTCGGAGGTCATGGGGCGATATCCCCACGAACTCTCGGGCGGCATGAAGCAGCGTGTCGTCATCGCGACGGCCCTCTTCCTCAAGCCCAAGATCGTCATCCTCGACGAGCCCACCACCGCCCTGGACGTCATTGTCCAGGCCCAGATCATCAACCTCCTCAAGAAGCTGAAATCGACATTCGACCTGTCCTTCATCTTCATCACCCATGACCTCGCGCTGGAAGCCGAAGTCGCGGACCGCCTTTGCGTCATGTACGCGGGAAAGATCGCGGAGATCGGGCCCAACTCCTCGATCTACGGCGCCAGGGGCGCCCTCCACCCCTACACGGAAAAGCTCCTCCAGGCAACGCCCCTCCTGCACAAGAAGGTGGACAACCTCTCATTCATCCCGGGCACTCCCCCGGATCTCATCGACCCGCCCAAGGGCTGCCGCTTCAATCCGCGCTGCCACAAGGTCATGGACAAGTGCCGCACGGACGAGCCTCCCCTCATCGAGATAGAGGCCGGTCACCAGGTCGCTTGCTGGAGGTGCACAAAATGAGCGAGATCAAAGGGGACGAAATCCTCCTGCGTGTGGAAAAAATCAAGAAGCATTTCATGCCCCACCTTACCCTTGCCCAGTCCCTTGCGGCCGGCGGCAAGAAGCGGGTCGTGAAAGCCGTGGACGGCATCTCCTTCGACATCAAGCGTGGGGAGATTTTCGGCCTCATCGGAGAGTCGGGATCAGGCAAGACCACGATGGGCAAGCTCGTCATGAAGCTCATAACGCCAACCGAGGGCCGGATGTTCTTTGAAGGGGAAGACGTCACCTTCCTCGAGAAAATGGCCTCGAAGACCTATCGCACGAAGGTGCAGATGATCTTCCAGGATCCCTATGCCTCCATGAACCCGCGCTTCAAGATCCGGGACGTCCTCACCGAACCCCTCATCATCCACAAGATAAAGGGCTCGCGGGACGAGCGGGACGCGATGATCGCCAAGGCGCTGATAGAAGTCAAGATGACGCCTCCCGCGGAATACATGGCTCGCTACCCGCACATGCTCTCCGGCGGGCAGCGCCAGCGCGTCGCGACGGCACGTACCCTCATCCTCAATCCCAAGATGCTTGTCGCCGACGAGCCGGTGTCGATGATCGACCTCTCGACCCGCGCGGAAATCCTCCACATGATGAAGGAGGTCCAGCGCGACATGAACCTTACCTATCTCTACATCACCCATGACCTCTCCACGGCCCGCTACTTCACGGACCGCATCGCGGTCATGTACCTGGGCCGCATCGTGGAGATGGGCAAGGCCGACGACATCATCGACAATCCCCTCCATCCCTATACCCGCGCCCTCATCGACGCGGTTCCTGAACCCCAGACCGGCAAGGTGGACATCGTGAAGGAGCTCCCGATCTCCGGAGAGATCCCGAGCCCCGCCAACATCCCGGTCGGCTGCCGCTTCCACACGCGCTGCCCCTATGCCAAACCCGAATGCTCCAGCCTCCCCGAACCGGAGCTGGAAGACGTGGGCGGCGGGCACTTGCATGCATGCCGGCGCTACAAGGAAATCTAGTGGCACTTCGCACGACAGGTGCCCGCCGCCCCGCGGAAGCGCGTTGATTGAATGGAACGGAACCGGGTCTGCCCGGTTCCGTTCCGCAACCTGCGCCATCGGCGCAGGTTGCGCAGGGCACATGCACGCGTGCAGGCGCCATAAGGAAGTCCAAGGGAACGCCCTCTCGAAGGCGTGGACATCGCCGGCGGTGAAGCGCACCCGCGCTTCGCCGTTTTCGTTTCGTGCGATGCGCTTGGCGCAGGGCACCTGCGGCTGACCCGGCAAGGGAATGGATTCCTTGCCAAAACCAGGCCGGCGCACCAGCTGCCTGCCCAGGGTTAGTTCCTGCATTCCTGCGCCTTTTTTGCGCCGCTGCCCTTGCGACAGGTGCGGCCGTCAAGCTACGATGCTTCACGATGTCCCCATCAAGAAGACACTCGCCATTGATGCTGGCCGCCCTTGTGCTCTGTCTCCCCATGGCCCAGGCCAGGGCCAGCGAGGGCTATGCCTTCCAGGAAGTCTGGGCCTACCTCATGGACGGCGAGGAAAAGCTCATGTCGGCGTCCTTCCCCGTCACCGACCTGGCCTATTTCGGCGCTGGATTGAATTCCCAGGGCAAGCTCGTCGGGATCCCGAAACGGGAAGCCATAAGGGATTTCAAGGGACGCGTCCACCTCGTCGTGGCCGAAGGCGGCAACTACGCCCTTACGCATTTTTGCCTCTCCCCTGACTTCCCCTTAAGGAAAGAGCTGATCGCGGACATCGCAAGCGCCGCCCAGGCCTACGACGGGGTCCAGGTGGACTTCGAGGCGGTCGCCACCAAGGATCTAGACAACTATTATGATTTCATCTCACTGCTGGCAAAAAGCCTGGGCGGGAAGCGCCTGAGCGTGGCCCTTCCCGCCTGCTCGGTCGAGGCCAGCGACCGTTTCGGGTATGCCCGCCTGGCCAAGGTGGCCGATCGCGTCATCGTCATGGCCTACGACGAGCACTGGAGCTCCGGCCTGCCTGGTCCTGTCGCCTCCATTGAATGGTGCCGGGCGACCGCGGCCTATGCGCTCTCCAAGGTGGAGCCTTCGCGGCTGGTCATGGGAAGCCCTTTCTACGGCCGCGCCTGGGCGGACAAGAACCCCTCCCGCGCCTACAGATACTCGGGCATCGAGAGCCTTTTCGCCGAGAAGGGCATATCGCTGGTCCAAAGGCAAGACGGCCTTCCATTCGTGGAATACACCGAGACGGTCAAAGTCAAGCTCTACTACGACGACCGGATCTCCATACTGGCCCGAATGGACATGTACCGGGCCTCAAAGGTCAGCAACATCGCCTTCTGGCGCATCGGGCAGGAAGATCCTGCCGTCTGGGAGGCCCTGACGCCGAGGCTGGATTCATCCCAAGGGGAATCGCACTGACCGTCCTTCCCTCCCTGAACGGTAGATTGCCTCGAAGAGCTCCACCGCGGCGCGGCCGTCCTGGCCGGTCACCGCAGGCACACGGCCCTTCCTGAGGGCTTCGGCGAAGTCGGCAAGCTGAAGCCCGAAGAACCATGTGGTCCCGTCCACCTTGGAAAAAAGCGCCTCGTCTTCGGCTTTCCATCCTGCGAGCTTCGCTTCCTCACCAGGGATGGTCCACAGGTCGTTCACCGGAGGTTCGAGCATCCCGCTCATCCCTGCTATGAACATAGCGCCTCCATCGGTCTGTACACCCGCCGAAGCGCCGTTGCGGCCGTGCACATGGACCTTCGCGTAGATGCCGGGCTTTTGGGAATTGGATACAAGGATCGACGCGAGGGCCCCTGAACGGAAGCGGACAGAGGCGACGGCCGTATCCTCGACCTCGACATAGGGATGGTTGAGGTTGGACCAGTATGCCGATACTTCCTCCACCGGCCCCATGAACCAGGCGAGGAGATCGAGCTGGTGGGGCGCCTGGTTCACGAGCACGCCTCCGCCTTCCCCTGCCCAACTGCCCCGCCAGGGGTCACTGCGGTAATATGCCTCATCACGCCAGCCGAGCATGATCACCTCGCCAAGGGCGGGTTCTCCCAGTTTTCCCTCATCGATGGCCTTGCGGATGCGCACATTGGCCGGATACCAGCGCCTCTGGCTGATGACGCCAAGTCTCAAGCCGCGCTTTTCCGCGGCCTCGATCATCGCATCGCAATCCGCCGTCGTGAGGGCCATGGGCTTTTCGACGATCACATGGGCTCCGGCCTCAAGGCACTCGATGACGTGCTTGCGGTGGAGGGGATGGGGCGTCGTGACGATGACGACCTCCACGCCGTCCTCCTCGACCATCTGGGCAGGTGAGGAGGCGGAAGCGACCCCTGCGTGCCTTGCGGCGAACGCCGAGGCCTTGGTGGAATCCCTGCCGCAGACCGCCGCGAGGCCGAGGCCCGGGCAGGCCTCCATCGCCTTGGCGTGAAGCTCTGCGACCTTGCCGTAGCCATAGATGCCGAACCCTGTCCCCTCTCCTGCCAGCCCGTCCGTCATGGCTCAAGCACCACTTTGAGGAGACCTGCCTCCCTTTCATACAGGCGACTAAACCAGGCCGCGCCATCCGACAGGGGGGCGACCGCGCTCACAAGGGCGCGCGCATCGAGCATTCCCCTGGCCATGAGGTCGAGGACAAAGGGGTATTCACCTGCCAAGGCGCAGGAGCCGTAGATCGAGACCTGCCGCGTGACGACGGTCTGGAGGGGAAAATCGATTCGAGGAGCGAGGTTGCCCACAAGGACAAGCGCGCCACCTTTACGGAGCGACTCGATGGCCGTGCCGACAGGCGCGCTGGCTCCTACTGCCTCGTAGGCACGGTCGGCTCCGCGCCCTCCGGTCCGGCGCAGCAATTCAGGCAGGGAGGCAGGATCGGCTGGATCGAAAGCGAGGTCGGCGCCGAAGCGCAGGGCGGCCTCGCGCCGATCGGGGGCGGTGTCGAAGGCGATGACAAGGCCGGCCTCCGTCGCCTTGAGCACCTGGATGAGGAGGAGGCCTATGAGCCCGGACCCGATGACCGCAACCGTCTCGCCCAGGGCGCGAGGGGCGCGCGCGACGGCATGGGCCGCGACCGCGGCCGGTTCGGCCAGCGCGGCCGAGACAAAATCCAGGCCTTCGGGAATGCGGTAGAGGATCCGCTCGGGGACGGCGAGGTATTCGGCGAATGCGCCGTCGCGGCGGTATTCCGCGCAGGATACGCCAAGGACACGCCTGTCGTCGCAGAGGTTCACTTCGCCGCGAAGGCAATGGAAGCACTTCCCGCAATATTCGGTGGAGTCGAAGGTCACCCGTTCACCCACGCGGAAGCGCTTGACTGCCTGTCCAGTCTCCACGATCTCGCCCGAGGCTTCGTGGCCCATGACGACCGGCGGGCGCCTGCGGCCTGTCGAGCCGTCCATGCCGTGAACGTCGGAGCCGCAGATGGCAGCTGCGCGCACGCGCACGATGACATCATCGGCATCGCGCAAAGCGGGTTTGGGGACTTCATCGTATTCGAGACGCATCGCGTCCTTCAGGACAAGGGCCTTCATGGCTATCTCCTTATTGTCGGCGCGGGCGCTAGCGCTGGATCCGTGCGGAGCCGCCTGATGCCAGGGCTTCCACCTCGGCGAGGCCGGCCATTGTCGTGTCGCCTGGATAGGTCGTGAGGAGGGCTCCGTGGGCCCAGCCAAGGCGCAGGGCTTCCTCGGGCTTGCGCCCATCGAGGAGCCCATAGAAGAGGCCCGCCGCAAAGCCATCGCCTCCGCCCACGCGGTCATGGACATCGAGCTCCATCGTCGGCGTGGCCCAGCTCTGCCCCTCCATCCAGAGGACGGCGCCCCAGGAATGGCGGTTGGTGGAATGCACGTCCCTGAGGGTGGTGGCCACGGCCTTGACGCCGGGGAAATCCCTGGCGACCTTCTCCATCATCCCGAGGAAGGCCGAAGGATCGAGCTTGGACGACGTGGCCTTTCCGCCTGCCGCCCTCGGTCCCGCGGCGACCTCGGGTCCCGCGAGGCCAAGGCCTTTCTGCAGGTCCTCCTCGTTCCCGACCAGGACATCGACACGGCTCACGATCTCCCTCAGGGTATCCACCGCCTTTTTCCCGCCTTCCGCCGCCGAAACCCCGGCGGCCTGCCAGAGCTTTGCCCTGTAGTTGAGGTCGAAGGAAACGACGGCTCCGGCCGCATGCGCGGCGTCCATCGCCTCGATCACGAGGGCTGGCGTCGTGGCGGAAAGGGCCGAAAAAATGCCGCCTGAGTGGAACCAGCGAAGCCCCTTCCCGAAGATGGCGGCCCAGTCGAAGCTGCCGGGCCCGAGGAGGGCGGCCGCTTCGTTTGCCCGGTTGTAGAAGACCACCGGCGCCCTGGCCCCCTGGCCGCGATCGCTCCACACGGTGGCGATGTTCGGTCCCCTGACCCCGTCATGGGCGAAGCGCAGGTAATGGGGCCGGACCCCCGCGGCGCGGACGGCGCGTTCCACTCGCTGCCCGACCGGGTTGTCGACCATCGCGGAGGCGATGGCCGTGCGTTGGCCGAAACACGACGAGAGGTTGGCCGCGACGTTGTACTCCCCGCCAGAGACATGGAGGTCATAGCGGTCGGCCTGGGAGAATGGCACGATGCCCGGGTCCAGGCGGGTGACGAGCGCGCCGAGGGCAAGGAAATCGAGGTCGCATCCCGGCTTCCCGGGGATCAAGAGCGATGGCATGGGAAGGCCTCCTTCACGCGTCGTAGGTCGAGGAGACTGTGGAGCCGCCGCGGCCTGTCCAATTGGTATGATAAAACTCGCCGCGGGGGCGGTCTGTCCTTTCGTAGGTGTGCGCCCCGAAATAGTCCCGCTGCGCCTGGAGGAGGTTTGCGGGCAGGCGCTCGCTCCGGAATCCGTCGAAGTAGGACAACGCGCTCGAGATGGCGGGCACGGGGATCCCGGCTTCCACCGCGGCCACGACGACCCGGCGCCAGCCGGCCTCGGCTTCCTTCACCTTGGCGGAGAAGAATGGGTCCAGGAGAAGGTTGGGCAAGGATGCGTCCTTGTCGAAGGCTTCCTTTATCTTGCCGAGGAAGACCGATCGGATGATGCATCCGCCACGCCACAGCAGGGCGATGCCGCCGAAGTCGAGCTTCCACCCATGTTCCTTCGACGCTTCCCGCAGGAGGAGATAGCCTTGGGCGTAGGACACGATCTTCGCGGCATAAAGGGCCTTCCCCAGGTCCTCGAGGAGGGAAGCCGCCTTAGTTTCCGGAATCCTGCCTCCGCGCCCGGGATAGACCTTGCTTGCCGCCATCCTTTCATCCTTGGCGGACGAAAGGCAGCGGGCGAAGACGGCCTCGGCGATGAGGGTAAGGGGGACTCCCGCATCCAGGGCCGCGGCACCCGTCCATTTGCCCGTGCCTTTCTGGCCCGCTGCGTCCAGGATGCGCTCGACGAGGGGACTGCCGTCTCCATCCTTGGTGCCCATGATGTCGCGCGTGATCTCGATGAGGTAGGACCCGAGGTCACCGCGGTTCCAGCTTTCGAAGGCCTTGCCCATCGCCTCGTGGGAAAGGCCCAGGACTTCCTTCATGAGCCAGTAAGCCTCCGCGATGATCTGCATGTCCCCGTACTCTATTCCGTTGTGGACCATCTTCACGAAATGGCCTGCGCCATCGCTCCCAAGCCAGTCGCAGCAGGGGACATCGCCATCGACCTTGGCGGCTATGGCCCGGAAGATCGGCTTCACGAGGGGCCAGGCGGCGGCGGAGCCGCCGGGCATGATGGAGGGCCCCAGCAGGGCGCCTTCCTCGCCGCCCGAGACTCCGGTCCCGACATAGAGGAGGCCCTTGGACTCGACGAGGGAGCTGCGACGGATCGTATCCTCGTAATTTGAATTGCCCCCGTCGATGATGACATCGCCCGGCGACAGGAGGGGCAGGAGCTTCTCTATGGTCTCGTCCACGGCCCGTCCGGCCTTGACCATCATCATGACCTTGCGGGGCGAATCGAGGGAGTCGACAAGGCCGCCCAGGTCGCCCGCGCCGATGAGGCGCTTGCCCGCGCCGCGTCCTTCGAGGAATTCATCGACCTTAGCGACGCTGCGGTTCCACACGGCGACGGTGAAACCCTTGGACTCCATGTTGAGGACGAGGTTTTCCCCCATCACTGCCAGCCCGACGAGGCCGATGTCCGCTTTCTTCATGTTTCCCTCCTTAAGTTCCTTTCCCCTCAAAGCCGCCGCTTGGCGATCGCGGAACGCATCCTCTCAAGGGCGGCCACGCCCTTATCGCCCAGGAGTCGCATGGTATCCACGTAGATCGCGTCCACAAGGGCCATCTGCACTACCCGGGCCGACCAGGATTCGGCCGCAGGCCCGGAAGTTCCCGTCCTCACCGCGAGGAGGATATCCGCGAGCCGGGCCAAGGGCGACCGTGGTGAATCGGTTATCACGACAAGCCTGGCCTCCGCGGCCTTCACGGCTTCGGCCAGGGCGATCGCGTCCTTGTTCGCCCCGGTGTGGGAAAACAAAAGGACAAGGTCGCCGGAGCGGGTCTGGCTGGCCGCCATGAGCTGGAGGTGGAAATCCAAGGGAGCGGCGCAATCGATGCCTGTCCGGAGGAATCGATGGTAAGCGTCGAGGGCGACTATGCCAGAGCCGCCAAGACCGAGGAAGAGGACGCGGGGAGCCACGGCGACGAGTTCGGCAGTCCGTGCCAATGCCTTCCGGTCGATGGCGGCCCGCGAGCGCTCGAGGGCTGAGATGTCGGTCCTGAAGACGGCGTCCAAGGTGGATTCATCGTCCGAGCCGGGATCGGGGCATTCATAGACCGCTTCCCAAGGATCGATAGTCTCGGTGGCAAGGGCAATGCGGAATTGCTGGTAGCCACCATAGCCAAGCTTGCGGACAAACCGGAAAAGCGTGGCCTCGGAGACGCCGATCTTTTCCGCAAGCTCCTCCATGGTGGGGTTTACCGCCCCGCGAGGATTGGCGAGGATATGCTCGGCGATCTTCTTTTCTTTTCCGCTCAAGGATGGAAGGCAGGTATGGATTTCCAGAAGGCAGCTTTTTTCCGGCATTGTGCACCTATAGTATCCCGAAAGAATCTTTTTTTCAAGAAATGTTTTTTCTCTTTCATTTCTTGACCGCTGGCCCAATGGATGGGATAATGGAAGCAAGACGCTTTATGCGTCACAAGGAGTCGGTATGCGAAGAAAAGCCATCCTCGCCCTCGTCGTGGCCTTGGCCATCGTTGCCACAGCCACAGCCCAGCAGAAAGAAATCCGTGTCCTCCTCGCCAACCATCCCTACGGTGACCTGCTCAAGTCCGCGATCCCGGAATTCGAGGCCAGTTCCGGAATCAAGGTCAACCTCGAGCAGTACCAGGAAGGCCAGCTTTCCACGAAGCTCGCCACCGAATTCGCTACGGGTTCCTCCACGGTCGATGTCTTCATGACCCGACCCCTCCAGGAAACCAAGATGTTCTACAAGAACGGCTGGTACCAACCCCTCGCGTCCTATGATTTCGCCGATTTTCCCAAGGCCTCCCTGGGCCTGGTCAGCTTCGGCAGCAAGACCTATGTCGTGCCCATCGTAACGGAGTGGCAGGTGCTCTACTATCGGATAGATCTCCTGAAGAAAGCGGGCTTGGCCGTCCCGACGACCTTCGCCGACCTGGAAGCTGCCGCGAAAAGGCTCAACTCGGCCGACGTCGCCGGTTTCGCCTCCCGCGGAAAGGGCAATCCTGCCGTGACCCAGATGTCCAGCTTCCTTTACAACTATGGCGGCACCTACTTGGACAAGGGAAAAGCCGTATTCAACTCCAAGGCTGCCCTCGATGCCATCCGCTTCTACGGAAAGATGCTCGGCACCTACGGTCCCGCAGGCGTCACCGCGATGTCGTGGGACAATATCATGCCGGTCTTCCAGGCGGGAAAAATCGCGATGTGGACTGACGCCTCCGTCTTCTACAGCCAGATCGTCGACCCGGCGAAATCCCAGGTCCCAGCCGAGAGTGTCGGCATCGCCAACTTCCCCGCTGGCCCGAAGGGCAACACCCCTTTCATCGTGGTGTCCTGGGGCATGGCGATCTCGAAGAAAACCAAGAGCCTTGACGCGGCCCAGACCTTCCTCGCCTGGGCCACCAGCGCGGACATGGCCAAGCGAGCCCTTGGTAACCAGCAGATCACCGTGGCGCGCAACTCACCCTGGCTCGACAAGGCCGTCCTCGCGAAGGTGAATCCCGGACTCATCGAGACCCGCGCCTATGCGGCCAAGAACGGCGTCCCCTTCGACCGCCCCTACATGAGCGCCGTAGGTGAAGCCCGCGACCGCATCGGCGAGGTCATCATCGAGTCCATCAACACCAAGGGCGAGTCAGCGAACCTTGAAAAAAAGGCCAACGACATGGTCGTCAAGGTCAACGAACTCCTCGAGGACACCGGCGAGTACGGCGTCCAGTAAGTCAGATACCAGGTCCACGTCGGCGGGAGAGCCATAAATAGGCTTCCCCGCCGGCGACTTCATAAGTGAGCGCCATCATGATCCGAACCGGTTTTGTGGAACGCAACCTGCGAATCCTCTTTCCCCTTCCCGCCGTCGCCTTCGTCATGGTGATGATGCTCTTTCCTGTCCTCTATACCCTTTTCCTCTCCTTCACGAACTGGAACCTCACTTCGGGCATGCCCCTCAAGTGGGTATGGCTGCGGAGCTACGGAAGGGTATTCGCCGAACCGCGCTTCCTCGAGGCATTGGGGCGAACCATCGTCTTCACGCTTTCCGCGGTCACCCTCGAGACCTTCCTCGGCACGACCGTCGCCCTTGTCCTCAATCGGGAGTTCGCGGGGAAGGGCCTCGTCAAGCTCCTTCTCCTCCTCCCCCTCGTGGCGACCCCTGTCGCCGTGGGCATCGTCTTCAACCTGTTCTATGACCCGACCATCGGCCTCGCGAACTGGGTGCTCACGAGCCTAGGCCTCGCGAAAAGCAACTGGGTATCAGGGGCATCCACCGTCCTGCCCTCCCTGATCCTGGTCGACGTCTGGCAATGGACGCCCATGATCAGCCTCATCGTCCTTGCGGGCCTTGCGGGGCTCTCGGCAGAGCCCTATGAGTCGGCCCGGGTGGATGGGGCGACCGAAGCCCAGATCCTCCGGCTCATCACCCTCCCCATGGCCATGCCGACCATCATCACGGCGATGACCCTCAGGACCGTGGACGGCCTCAAGACCTTCGACATCATCTACGCCATGACCGGCGGGGGGCCGGGCTATGCCTCGGAGACCCTCAACATACTCGGCTACAAGTACAGCTTCGAGTATTTCCGCATGGGCCAATCCTCGGTCGTGCTCGTAGTCCTCTTCCTCGTCGTCCTCGCCGCGAGCCTCGGCATCATGAAGCTCCGCGGACAGTCGGAATTCTAGGAGACCACCGTGAAACGCGGAATCATCGCCCGGTCGGCCTTCCTGACCATAGTCATCCTCGCGGCCCTCGTCCTCCTCTTCCCCTTCTTCTGGATGCTCTCCTCCTCGTTCAAGACCCAGGTGGACATAATCTCGTGGCCGCCCAAGTTCCTCTTCAGCCCCACCCTGCAGAACTACCAGCGGGTATTCGGAGAACAGGACTTCCTGCGGTATTTCCTGAATTCCACCATAATCGGCATCAGTTCGGTCGGCGTCTCCCTCGTCCTGGGCCTGCCAGCCGCCTATTCGATCGCCCGCTTCAGCCAGAAAAGGCTTTCGGTCTTCATCCTCGTCGCCCGCCTCATGCCCGGCATCTCCTTCCTCATGCCCTGGTATATCATCTTCTCGCGCCTCGGCCTCATGGACAGCTACACTGCCCTCATCCTTTCCCACATGCTCATCGCCCTGCCCGTCGTGGTCTGGATCATGTCGAGCTATTTCGCCTCGGTCCCGCGGGAGATGGAGGAATCGGCGATGGTCGATGGCGCGACCAGGCAAAGGGCCTTCATGTCCATCATCCTGCCGCTTTCCGGCCCCGGCATCGTCACCGCGACCACCCTGTCCTTCATTTTCTCCTGGAACAACTTCATGTTCTCCCAGGTGCTCTCCATGGAGAGGACAAAGACCTTGCCCATAGCCGTCTACAACTTCGTCTCCTATGCCGAAGTGGATTGGGGCGCCGTGATGGCGGTGGCAGTCGCCATCATGACGCCGGCCATCATCCTCACCATGATCTTCCAGAAATACGTGGTGAAGGGGCTGACGATGGGGGCGGTCAAGGGTTAGTGAATGTCGGTTTACAGCTCGGGATGAGGGGCTTATACTCCGGTAGAACAATCAATATGCGGGAGCGACAGGCAGATGAGGCTGGATTTCCGTTCTGTCGTTTTTTCGATCGGCTTCATGATGCTCATGGTCGCCATCCTCCTTTCGGCCTATGCGCTTGCGATCAAGCCCCGCCGCCGTGAGATGTACCTCTGGTCCATAGCCTTCACCCTCCTCTTCGTCGGCCAGCTCACGATAGCCTTTCAGGGGATCCTGCCCGATTTCCTGGGCATAGTGGTAGCTGACTGCCTCCTCCTCGGCTCCTACCTCTTCATCCTCATCGGCATCCGGCGTTTCAACGGGAAGGCTACACCCTGGTATCTGGCAGCGGCCGTTTTCGCCGCGATAGCCGCGTGGATGGCCCACTTCACTTTCGCCCAGCCCTCCATGCTCCATCGCCTGGTCTTCTACGATGCGGCACTCGTCGCCCTCGCGGCCATGGGGAGCGTCGAAGTCGCGCGGAGGAAAGAAACCGGAGCGAATCCGCACTCGAGGACAGCCAGCATCCTGCTTTGCGCCATATCCTTGCTGTATCTCCTCCGCCTGGTCTTGACCCTCCTTTTCGGCGCTCCCGCGACCCTTATGGAATCAAGCAGCTGGGATGCGCTGATACAAGCCTTGAGCGGCGGCCTGGTTTCGATCCTGGCCATCACCTTCATCCTCATCTACCTTTCCATGCTCAATGGCGACCTGGCAAAAGCCGCACAGGAGAGGGCCCTCATGGTCCGGGAGATGGCGCACCGGACAAAGAATGACCTTGCCCTCGTGGACAGCCTCCTGTCCATCGAGCAGTCCATACTCGAAGAAGAGGCGCTCCAAGGCGGGCCGGACAGGATTGGGACGGCAGCGGAGGGGGGCAACCCTCCGAACATGAGGATAGGGGCGCTGCGGGAAAGGATACATTGCCTTGCGCGCGCCCATGATCGCCTCTCCCGCTCCGATGATCCCGGCGCGATTCGCCTGGACGAATACCTTGAGCTAATAGCCCTAGGCCTGCCCCATGGCTCAAGGGTGGATATGGTCCGTGACTTCGCCCCGACCAAGGCGCCGTTCGCCTTTGCCGCCCCCCTCGGCCTCATCATGAACGAGTTGGCCACCAATGCCGCCAAATATGCCTTCCCCGACGGCAAGATGGGCCATATCAGGCTGTCGCTTCACGATTCCGGGAACGCGGCCGCCGGCCCCTCGCTCCGGAGGACCATGTTTCTCGAAGTGCGGGATGACGGCATTGGAGCCGGGTGGCCCCCGGAAAAGCAGGGCTTCGGGACGATGATCGTTCAGGCCTTCGCGGCGAAGATCGAGGCCGACATCGCGTATTCCTTCGAAGGGGGATCGGTTTTCAGGGTCCGCTTCGAGTTGCCCCTGCCTTTCGAGGCCTGGAGGGCATGAACCGGCGTCAGTGATCGCCCGGGGGAAGGGAAAGCCTCTTGAAGCTCGCAAGGGCCCCGTAGGAGAGGAGGATGAATAGGGCGAAGCCGAGGGAAAAGAAGGCGGCCATCGGCTCGGAGAGGGCTTCCATCACCTCGTTGGCCACACGCACCGGCGTGAGGAAGGCGTCCCAGGAATTGAGCCGGGAAAAGCGGCCGAGATAGATGCCGAAGCCGGCCAGGACCATGGCGAGGCCCACGAAAAGCCGTGCGACCGCCTTGCCCCAGGCCGCCGTCATCACCGACTGCATGATCCACATCGAAGCGAGCCCGATGAAATGGCCGATGAAGGCGAAGGCGGCGTTCATCACGAGATCATACCAAATAAGCGCACTAAGGCCGACCAGCTCGGAGGGCGCCCTGCGGAGGTAGACCTTGTTGATGACGTGGATGAAGTCGGTGAAGATATATGGCGCGTTGGGGTAGAAGAGGAGCCACAGGAGGGCGGCGGGCACCACGAGGAGCGAGGTCCGCCTCCCCCGCGGCCGGCCGGACAGGAGGATCGCCGCCAGGGTCGCGATCAGGTAGGGCACGAAGGCCAGGAGGATGTTCTGGACAAGGTAGAGATAGGACGGCCTCCCCGAGATCAGGACCCGCAGCGCATAAAGCAGGGCGCAGCCGAGTCCCGAGAGCCCGAGGAGGGCCGAAAAGGCGATGAGCTTGTTGCCGCGCGCATTGACAGGAATGCCCATCGCCCTGGTTGCCTATGAGTCCAGGGCCTTGGTGGCGATCTTGTCCAGCACGCGCTCCCTGAAGGTCGCGAAGGCCATGCCGTTCTCCTGGGTCCCGTCACGGAAGCGCACCGAGACGGTCCCCTCGTCCATCTCCTTCTGTCCGACCACAAGCATGTAGGGGATCTTCTGCCCTTGGGCGTCGCGGATCTTCGCGTTCATGCGCTCGTCGGAGAGCATGGCCTTGGCTCGGATGCCGGATCCCTTCAGCTCCGCGCATACCTTCTTCGCGTAGTCCATGAAGGCCTCTCCCACAGGGATGACGGCCACCTGCTCGGGCATGAGCCAGACCGGGAAGGCGCCCGCGGTGTGCTCGAGGTAAACGCCGAAGAAACGTTCAATTGAACCCAACAACGCGCGGTGGACCATGTAGGGCCGCTTCTTCTGGCCGTCGGAATCGACATAGGTCATGTTGAAGCGCTCGGGCTCGTTGAAGTCGAACTGGATGGTGGTCAGCTGCCACTCGCGGCCGATCGCGTCCTTCACCTTGAGGTCGATCTTGGGGCCGTAGAAGGCCCCGCCGCCCTCGTCGACCTCGTAGGCAAGGCCTTCCTTGTCCACTGCCTTGCGGAGGGACTCGAGGGCGGCGCTCCACATCCCGGGCGCTCCGACCGAGTCCTCGGGCTTGGCGGGCTTGGTGGCGAGGTATGCCTTGATCTCCTTGAAGCCCAAGGTCTTGTGGATCGAGAGGGAGAAGCGCAGGACCTCGGCGATCTCGTCCTCGATCTGCTCGGGGGTGCAGATGATATGGGCGTCGTCCTGGGTGAAGCCGCGCACGCGCATGAGGCCGTGGAGGGAGCCGGCGCGCTCGTAGCGGTACACGGTGCCGAGCTCCGCCCAGCGCAGGGGAAGGTCACGGTAGGAGTGGCCGTTGGTGTTGTAGATCATGATATGGAAGGGACAGTTCATCGGCTTCACGTAGTAGTCGTCCTCGTCCACCTTCATGGGCGAGTACATGCCTTCCTTGTAGAAGCCGAGGTGGCCCGAGGTCTCCCAGAGCCAGCTCTTGCCGATATGGGGGGTGAAGAGGATGTCGTAGCCGTTCTTGTAGTGCTCCGACCTCCACCAGTCTTCGAGCTCCACGCGGAAGCGGCCTCCCTTGGGATGCCAGTAGATGAGGCCAGGGCCTGCTTCCTCATGGGTCGAGAAGAGGTCGAGCTCCTTGCCAAGGCGGCGGTTGTCGCGCTTCTCGGCCTCGACGAGCATCTTCTGGTAAGCCTCGAGCTCGGCCTTGCTCACAAAGGCATAGGCGTAAATTCGGGTGAGCATGGGACGCTTCTCGTCGCCGTGCCAGTAGGCGCCAGCGAGGCTGTGGAGCTTGAAGGCGTCTGGCCTGATCTCGCGGGTGTTCTCGACATGGGGGCCTCGGCAGAGGTCGACGAAGCCATCCTGCTCATACAGGGAGATGGTCCCGTCCTCCAGTCCATCGATGAGCTCGAGCTTGAATGGCTGGTCGGCGAAGCGCTTCTTCGCCTCGTCCTTCGAGACTTCGCTGCGGACAAAGGCGGAGCCACCGGTGATGATGCGCCGCATCTCCTTCTCGATCGCGCTCAGGTCCTCGGGCTGGATGGGAGCGGGGAACTGGAAATCATAATAGAAACCGTTGTCGATCGCCGGTCCTATGCCGAGCTTGGTGCCCGGATAGAGCTTCAGGACGGCTTCCGCCAGCACGTGGCTCGCGGAATGGCGAATCACCTCGACCTTTGCAGACATGGGGTACTCCTTTCGGGCATGCGCGGGAATGCCATCCCCGTGCCGCCGATGGCGTTGGCTTTTCTGGCCATCGTCGGGAAAAAAAACGAGGCTCCCCGGGAAGAACGTCCTCTTAGACGGGAAGGCTCGCCTTCACGTAAGGACGAACTCCTCGAGGAAGCCTCGCGGGAATGATCCTGCAAACAGCTTCCGCGCGGGAATCCGCGGTACCACCTTACTTCGGCGCCCCATGACGGGGGCCGCGCTCATCGCCGCATGACGGACGGCTTCCGCGTCCACCCCCGACCAGGCGACGCCAGGAAGGGAAGGAAACGCGCCGCGGTCGACGAGCTGCTTTCCAGCCACCATCGCCGCCCCGTTCGGGATTACTGGAAGGAAGGGACAAGGCCTGCGCGGCGCCATCACCCTTCCATCGTTTACCCCGACAGCTCCGGAGTGGTTTTCATCGCTCTTCCGACGCCAGGCTTCTCAATCACGAACCTGGCTCCCTGTGACGGGGACTGCGACTACTCTTCTCCTTCATAGCCTACTATGGAGAGTATCTTCCTGCCGGCGGAAGGCTGTCAAGAGTCCTGCCCTACCGTGAAGACGGTGACCGCGGCTTTCAGCCTTCCGGCCTCATCCGCCAGGGAGTGGGCGGCCGCGGCCAGCTCCTCTGAGGAGGCGGCGTTCCGCTGGATTATTGCGTCAAGGTCGGTCACCGCCTTGGCAATCTGGTCCGTGCCTATCTCCTGCTCGCGACTGGCCGCGCCGATTCCGCCCACGAGTTCGGCGGTGCGCGTGATGGAAGGGCCCAGCAAGGCGAGGGAGGAACGCGCGTGATCAGAGGCCACCTTGGTGTCCGTGGAGATTTCGCGGATCTCCTCGGCCGCGCCGCGGCTGCGCTCGGCCAGTTTCCGCACTTCCTGGGCCACGACGGCGAAACCACGCCCGCTTTCGCCAGCCCTGGCGGCCTCGATCGCCGCGTTGAGGGCCAGCATGTTGGTCTGGCGGCTGATTTCCTCGATGATCTCTATCTTGGCGACGATGGAATCAAGGGCGGAGGCCGCGGCTTCAAAGGAAGTGGAACTCTCCGCGGCTTCCTTGGCGGCGAAGGTGGCAATCTCGACCGTCTCCTTGGCGCCTTCCGCGTTTCGGCTGGCGGAGGCGGAGAGTTCCTCGGCGGCGGCGCTCGCCTCTTCGGCTCCGCTGGCCTGCCGGCTCGTCCCCTCGGCAATGCTCTCCGCCGCGTCCAGGAGCTCCATACTGCCGGCGGCCACACGACGGGCGGAAGCGACCGTGGCGCCGATGAGGGTGGAGAGGCTCGTCTGCATAGCGGCGATGCCCCGGACAATGTCCCCGGTCTCGTCCTGCCTTTCCGCCAGGCCAGCGTCCAGTGCGAAGGCCAGGTTGCCGCTGGCGATCTGGCCGACGCGGTCGGCGGCATAAATGAGGGGCGCCGACAGCCGGCGACCGATAAGGCCGGCGACCAAGGCCACGACGGCCGAGATGGACAGCGCGACGATGAAGGCCAGGAGGAGGCTGTCCCTGAGGCGTTTTTCGGCTTCAGCCCGCTTCTGGGCCGAAATGACGTCTATCGAGTCTATATAGTTGCCTGAGCCGATGACCCAGCCGAACTCGGGCACAAGGAGGCTGTAGCCGCGCTTGGGAAGGGCTATGGTTTCGCAAGCCTTGGGGAACCAGTAGTCGGTGTATCCCCCACCGGCCTTTCCCGCCCCGATGATGGCCTTCACCAGCTCGAAGCCCTTGACATCCTTCAGGTCCAGGCGTGGCTTGCCCTCCGACGCGCTGCCATTGAGGACGACGTTGACGCCATCCACGGTATCCGCCCAGAGGTAGCCATCCTTGCCAAAAGTCATGGCTCGCAGGAGGTCGGCTGCCAGTTTTGGAGCCTTGGCTTTGTCTATCTCCCCCGAGTCGCGCATAACGGCCACTTTCTTGAGCATGTTCGCCGCCGACTCGACTTCGCTTTTCACAAGACGGTCAAAATCCTCCCGGAGGGTCTTGTCCAAGGAGGCAACCTGGATCTTTTCATAGGATGAAAGGGCGTTTTGGCCAGGGCGAAGGCCAGGGCGAAGGCCACGCCGAAGGCTGCCGAAAGGGCTGCAACCGCTGAAAGGGCAACGATTTTGCTGGTGATGGACCGACGCATTGTACCTCCCGAACCCTGCCGCGATCGTGATGGATTTTCGGCGCACCAAGATGGTATAAGCAGTATCAGTCCGTAAATTGCCTGACGCAAGTGCGATCGCGTGAGAAGACTTGCTCCAGCCCCTTGTTTTTAGCCGCCCTACTTTGTATTTTTACGGTAGAACATAGCATGGCACAAGAAACGCAGAACGAGGGAGGAGTCCTCACCCGCGGCGAGGAGGAGCTCAGGGAGCCCGAAGAATACCGCGTGATACTCCTCAATGACGACTATACGACGATGGAATTTGTCGTGACCGTGCTCATGGCGGTCTTTCATAAGACATTTGCGGACGCCCAGACGATCATGCTGGATGTCCATCGAAAAGGTCGGGGCATCGTAGGCGTTTTTTCCTATGACATCGCCGTGACCAAGGTCAATCAAGTGCATGAGCTTGCGAAGCAAAATGGCTTCCCGCTCAAGTGCACGATGGAGAAGGCGTAAGGAAGTATGAAGGTAAGCCAGGAAGTCCAGGCAATATTCAATGCCGCATACAACGAGGCGAAGCTCCGCAACCACGAGTACCTGACTCCGGAGCACATCCTCTATGCCTCCCTTTCCTTTGAGGAGGTGCGCTCCATCCTCTCCGCTTGCGAAGTGGACGTGGAGCAGCTCCGTCGGGGAATGGAAGCGTATTTCGAGCAGAAAATTCCCCAGGTCAAGAGTTCGGAGCCTGTGCAGACCGCAGGCTTCCAGAGTGTCATCGAAAGGGCAGTCCTCCAGTCCCAGGCCGCGGGCAAGGAGGAGGTCGAGGTGGCGGACGTCCTTGTCTCCCTCTTTGACGAGGAACGGAATTACTCCGCCTACTACCTCCGGAAAACAGGCGTCAAGCGCCTCCAGCTCCTTGAGGTCATTTCCCATGGTTCTGACACCGAGGGCGAGTCCTTCGATGAGGAAGAGGACGAGGACGAGGAAGCCCATGAGGATCGGGAAGACCGGCGGACGAAGGCGCAGGGGCGGGTCGGTCCACTCGAACGCTTCACGAGCGACCTCACCAAGCTTGCCCGCGAGGGAAAACTGGAGCCGGTGATCGGGCGTGATGCCGAGATCGAGCGCACGGTACAAGTCCTCTGCAGGCGCCTCAAGAACAACCCCATCCATGTGGGAGACGCCGGCGTAGGCAAGACCGCCATCACCGAAGGCCTGGCCCAGCGCATCGTCAACGGCGCCGTACCTCCCCGCCTCCGCGACTATACGATCTACAACCTCGACATGGGGTCCCTCCTTGCGGGAACCAAGTTCCGTGGCGATTTCGAGGAGCGCGTCAAGCGCGTGGTCGACGAGCTCCTCAAGAAGGACAAGGCCATCCTCTTCATCGACGAGATCCACACCATCGTCGGCGCAGGCGCGGTTTCCGGCGGCTCCCTGGATGCCTCCAACCTCCTCAAGCCCGCCCTGACAAGCGGGAAGCTCCGCTGCATCGGCTCGACGACCTATGACGAATACAACAAGTACTTCGACAAGGACCGTGCCCTGTCCCGCCGCTTCCAGAAGATCGACATCGTCGAGCCCACCCAGGGGGAGACGATCGAGATCCTCAAGGGGCTCCGCTCCAAGTACGAGGAATACCACAAGGTCCACTATTCGGACGAGGCACTCGAGCTGGCCGTCCGCCTGTCGGCCCAGTACATCACCGAACGCCGCCTTCCCGACAAGGCCATCGACGTGCTGGACGAGGCCGGAGCCTGGGCGCGCATGCACGCATTCAAGCTCTACGAAGCGAAAAAAGTCGCCAACATTGACCTTTCCGCCGACATCACCGTGAGGGCGCCAGAAATCGCGGGGGAAGCCGATGGAACGGCCGCGATTCCTGGCCAATCGCCCGCCGGGGCTTCTGCGCCGGCGGCGCCGGCCATTCCACCGGAGGAGACGATCGAGATCGGAGCGCGGGAAATCGAGACCGTCGTGGCCAAGATCGCCCGGATCCCTGAGCGTTCCGTTTCCATGTCAGAGAAGGACAAGCTCGCTTCCCTGGAATCCGACCTCAAGAAAGAGGTCTTCGGCCAGGACCAGGCCGTCGAGATGGTCGTGAAGGCCGTCAAGAGAAGCCGGGCAGGCTTCCGCTCTCCGGACAAGCCAGTCGCCAACTTCCTCTTTGTCGGGCCGACCGGCGTCGGCAAGACCGAGCTGGCCCGCCAGCTGGCGAAAAGCCTCGGCATCTCGCTCCATCGCTATGACATGAGCGAGTACCAGGAAAAGCACACGGTCAGCCGCCTTATCGGCTCGCCGCCCGGCTATGTCGGCTACGAGGAGGGAGGCCTTCTCACGGACGCGATCAGGAAGACGCCCCACGCGGTTGTCCTCCTCGACGAGATCGAAAAGGCCCATCCGGATGTCTACAACATCCTCCTCCAGATCATGGACTACGCGACCCTGACCGATAACCAGGGGCGAAAGGCCGATTTCCGGAACGTGATCCTCATCATGACCTCCAATGCCGGCGCGCGCGACATCGGCAAGAACCTCATCGGATTCGGGGACCGCCAGATGAACGAGAGCGCCCTTTCCGATGCCGTGGAGCGGGCCTTCACCCCCGAATTCCGCAATCGGCTCGATTCCGTGGTGCGGTTCGAAGGCCTGCCGCCCGAAGTGATAAAGCGCATCGTCGCCAAGAACCTGGACGAGTTCCGCGCCCAGCTTGTCGAGAAGAAGGTGGAGCTCGAGGCGTCTGAGGCCTTGATCGGCTGGTTGGCAGACAAGGGCTATTCCCGGGAGTTCGGGGCCCGCAACATCGCCCGGCTCGTCGAAGACAAGATCAAGAGCTTCTTTGTGGACGAGGTGCTTTTTGGCCGCCTCACCGAGGGCGGCAAAGCCCTTGCTGACATCAAGGACGGAGAGATATTCATTGAGATTGTGCCGAAAAAAGGATGAGGCCAAGACGGTTCCCCCACCGCAGGAACGAGCGTCATGACTGTCGTTCATGAGCCCAAGGGCCGCGGCCTCGAAGTCCATGACTTCCTCTCCGCGGCGCTTTTTTTTGCCTTTGCCCTGTTTTCCCTCCTCTGGCCCGAGACGGGAAGGATAAGCCTCGCGGGCAGGAGCATACCCCGGGGGTTCCTTGCGGCGCCCGCACTCCTCCTCCTGGGCCTGGCCTTCCTTTCCCTGGGTCGTTTCAGCATGGAAAGGGCCCCGGGGATAGTGCGCTTCCTGCGAATGTTCTATCCGCAGGCTTATTTCGCCTTTATGTTCCTGGAGTCCATACTCCTTTCGGCTCCCGTGGGGATGGGAGCCTCCCACGACGCGCTTTTCGCGCGGCTTGACCTGGCGATCTTTGGTTTCCAGCCTTCCCGCGAGTTTTCCGCCGCTCTTGGATCCATCCCGGCGGTGAACGAACTCATGTTCGGAGCCTACTTTTCCTTCTTCCTGGTACTTACGCTCACGCCTTGGCTGGCATGGTTCAAGGGCGACAAGGAAGAGTGCAGGAAGCAGATGGCGGTCTTTTCGGCCTACATGTGCATTGTCTTTGTCTTTTACGTGTTCTTCAGGGTGATGGGCCCCAAGTACTATTTCGCCGACCTCAAGGTCCAGAGGTATGGCCAGTTCGCCGGGGGCTTTTTCACCAACCTGCTCAAGGGCATCTTCGATGGGATGACCCTCTCCGGCTCGGCCTTTCCCTCAAGCCATGTGGCGGTCAGCCTCCTCATGACCCTTTTCGCCTGGAGGAGCTATAAGTTCCTCCTCCCCTTCTATATAGTGTTGGACCTCCTCATCGCCGCTTCCACGGTATACCTTTATGCCCATTGGGCAGCCGATGTCACCGGGGCAGTTTTCACCGCCATCATCCTCCTGCCCCTCCTCTTCAAGGCCCATGCACCCGCGGCGGGCTTTGTCGCAAGGCTCAACATGGCCGCCTCGGGCTCAGGCGCAGCCTGATGGGGAAAAAGGGGAAGGTGATCGACCCATCCTTCCCGGTCCTTGGACCGGAGGAGGAGTTTTCCTTCCCCGATCCCCGAAGCGCCGACCAGTGGGGTATCGTCTGCTCGGGGGGAAACCTTTCCCCTGGCCTCCTCCTCTCCGCCTATCGCCAGGGGATTTTCCCTTGGTTCTCCGAAGACGAGCCCCTCCTGTGGTGGAGCCCCGATCCGCGCTTCGTGCTCCGCCCGGAAAAGCTCCACATCTCGTCCACCATGCGCAAGCTCCTCCGAAAGCGGCCCTTCGAACTCTGCCTCGACAGGGATTTCGAGGCGACCATCCGAGCCTGCTCCGCCTCGCCCCGGCCGGGCCAAAGGGGCACCTGGATCACTCAGGACATGATCGAGGCCTACATCGCCCTTCATCGCCTCGGCTTCGCCCATTCAGCGGAGGCCCGCAGGGACGGGATCCTCGTTGGCGGACTCTACGGAGTGTCCTTGGGTTCCGTTTTTTTCGGCGAGTCGATGTTCAGCACGGAAAGCGATGCCTCCAAGGCGGCCTTCATTCCCCTCGTCCTCACCTTGAGGGCCGAGGGCTTCACCCTGATCGACAGTCAAGTGTATACTGACCATCTAGCTGGCCTCGGGGCTGAAAAGATCGACCGTGAAGACTACCTGGGCTTGCTTGAGACAGCCTTGGGAGCTCCCACCAGGAAAGGGAACTGGGGCAGCTGTTTTCCGGACTTCCCCGACTCGGAGAGCTGCAAAAGCCTGTTTGCCACGACGGATAAACCACTACGCCAATGAAAATCCTTTTTGTCCAGTTGCCTGTCCAGGATCCCTCTTGGGAAAGCGGCAAAGCCAATGTCAGCCTCGCAGCCGGTTACCTGGCCGCCTATGCGGAAAAGCAAGGGCTCCTCGGCCGTGACGACTGGCGAATCCTGGACCGCGAGGTCTGCGACCGCGGCTCGGACGCCGCGGTCGCCGCCGCCGCCGCCCAGGGAGAACCCGAGCTCGTCTGCTTCAGCCTCTACCTGTGGAACCTCGAACGAAGCCTCCATGTCGCGCGCACAATCGCATTGCTCTCTCCACGTACCCGCCTCGTGGCAGGCGGCCCGGAAGTAGTGGCGGGCACGAAGCTCTTCGAATCCTCGCCCTTCCATTCCCTCATCGAGGGCGAGGGCGAGCTCGCGTTTTGCGAACTCCTCGAGGACCAGAAACGGGGGAGGCCACTTGCACGCCGCTATTCGGCGAAAAAGAAAGTCGACCTCATGGAGTTGCCCAATCCCTACCTGGCCGGCAGCCTCAAGTTCGAGGCAGACCGCCCGGTGCACCTCGAGACCGTGCGCGGTTGCCCCGCCAAATGCGGCTACTGCTATTATGGCAAGAACTACGGTGAGGTCAGGAGCTTCCCTCGCGATGATGCCTATCGGGTCATTGAACAGGCAGGCAAGGCGGGTGTCCGTGAGCTCTACCTCATGGATCCGTCATTCCAGGCCACCGAGGGCCTGGCCGACCGCCTCCTGTCCTTTGCCAAGGCCAATACTACCGGCATGCAGGTCCATGCCGAGCTCCGGCTGGAATCCGTCACCGAGGAAACGGGGCGACTGTACGCGGCCGCCGGAATCGCCTCGGTGGAGGTCGGCCTCCAGAGCATCAATCCCAAGGCCCTCGAGGCCATCCATCGGGGGTGGGACCGCAAGGCCTTCGAGCACGGTGCCGACATCATGCTCAAAAGCCACATTGTCGTGAAAACCGGCCTCATCCTTGGACTCCCCTTCGACGGCTATGAGGAAATCATCTCGACCTTCGATTTCCTTGGCATGCAGGGACTCGGCCAGGAGGCCGAGGTCTATCCCCTCTCCGTCCTCCCCGGCACCGAAATCCGGGAGCGCGAGAAGGAATGGGGAATCACCCGGATGGAAGGCCCGCCATATTGGGTCACCTCCACGGACTGGATTTCCGAGGACGACATCGTTGAGGCCATCGGCGCCTTCGAGGATGGCTTCGACGTTGAATGGGCAGCGCCGCCGGCGCCGCATTTTGGCGGCAAGGATGAGGCCTTCCGCTCTTTCGTGGATGCCCGTCGCGGCGAGAACATCGACTGGATGCGACTTAATCCCGCCAAGCTCGCGAATTCGATAAGCTTCCTCGTCGATGCGGACGACCCGGAGTCCATGTCGCGCCTTGCCAGGGCGGCGCGCGATCTCCGTCGGGACAATCCCTATACCCTCTACCAGATCGTGCTGCGCTCGGAGACCCGCATCCCCTCCGAGAAGCTCGTGTCCCGCCTCTGCGACGCCTTCTACATGCCGGAGCACTACTACGACCTCTCGGGCTCTTTTTCCCTCGACCCCCAGACGACCTACCAGACCAGGATGTTCTTCGCGACCAAGAACCCCTCCCTGGCCTTCCGCGCCATGGAGGAAGCCCAGGACCTTGAGACCTGCCTGATCCTGGGGGGCAAGGGCGGCTTCAACGCCGATCGCCTGGCCGAAACCCTTCCCTTCGCCATCTTTGACCGGGAAACCATGCCCTTTGACCGGCTCTATGAACTCCTGACCATCTACGCCGACTACCCCCACATGCTCATCGAAGCGGGGGAAGACATCTTCAACTAGCCCTTCCCCTCAATACAGCTCCGAGAGCCTCACCTCGCTGGCACAATGTCCCGTGGCCAGCCAGGAATCGAGGTTCTCGACTGTCTGGACCACATTGCCCTCGGCCGATTCGCGCGCCGAACCGGCGACATGGGGTGAGAGGACGACATTCGGAAGGAGGTGGATGGGAAAGCGCGAAGGGGCACCGTGATCTGCGCCGGACGAAGGGTAGGAGTACCAGGTGTCGATGGCGGCGCCGGAGAGGATGCCGTCCTTGAGCGCGAGATAGAGTCCTTCCTCGTCCACGACTTCCCCCCGCCCCACATTGACCAGGAACTTCCCGCGGGCCGATTGCAGGACTTCCCGGGAAAAGAGGCCTTTTGTCGCGGGAGTCAGGGGCAGGGCGAGGAAAAGCAGCTCATTGTCCGCGACCGCCTTGCCAAGATCGGTCTCCACACGGTGGAAATCGGGAGGGAGCGCCGCCGCCGGACGACGGCGATAGGCGGTGACCTGGCAGTCGAAGGCCGCCAGGAGATGGGCAAGGGCTGTGCCGATCGCACCGGCACCGAAAATGGCCACCTTGCGGCCGTACAAGGAGGACCAATTGTCCTCAGCCCCCCGTCCCACCCAGAATCCATGCCATTTTTCCACGCGGAGGTCCTCATGGTACTCGATGACCCGCCCGTAGAAAGCGAGGGTCATGGCGAGTGCCCGTTCCGCAACCTGGCGGGCATTGCCGTGGGCATTGAACACGCGGACGCCCCTTTCGAGGAAAAGGGCAGTCGGTAGGTGGTTGACGCCGGCCAAGGGCGCAAAGACCGCCTTGAGACGGGTGGCGCGCCGCCACGACTCGTCGGAGAGGCGATTCGCGACTATCGCGTCAAGATCTCCCAGCTGGGCCTCGGCGCTCGCCGAATCGAGGATGAAATCATGGTCCGGATGGCGCGCGGCGAGGGTTTCAAGGCGATTTGACCATATGCCACCGCGAGGGACGAAGGAGCCTATACGCATACGGTAGAATAGAATAATTTCTACGGTGTAGTACAGGGCCATTTTTTCCGACCTTTGTAGAGACAGCCAACTCATCCTGCGACATTTCGGTGTGGCAGCATGGGGACGTGAACAGGAGGGTCCATGCGACCTCGCTCGATCAGGTTCCAGCTTTCCCGGGCATTCATGGCGGCGGCATTCGCCGCGGCCCTCATCCTTTCAAGCCTTGCCATCGTTTCCTGCGGCGGAGTGCCCAAGCCCGCGCCACCTCCGGCGCCGGTAGCCGTCCAACCGCCGCCGGAACCGAAAAAACCCGACCTTTCTGCGATGATCAGCGCGAAGGACGCGGCGGGGATCAAGGACTTCTTCAAGAACCGTGAACTCCTGGACGCTCCCGATTCGGAAGGCTATTATCCCCTCCATCGCGCGGTCCAGCAGGGCGCCGCCGACGTTGTCGATCTCCTTTCGGCCCTCGGCGCAAGGCTCGAAGCCGCCGATTCCAAGGGCAGGACGCCCCTCCGGCTCGCCGTCGACGAGGGAAAAGCCGGCCCGGCCCGCATCCTGGCCGATCGTGGAGCATCCCTTTTCTCCACTGACTCGAGCGGGTCCAGCGTAGCCTTGGCCGCCCTCACGAAGGGGGGCGAGGTGTTCAACGCGGTATTCACGGCCAAGACCGTGGGCCAAAAAGCGGGCGACGGCACCACCGTCCTCCACCTGGCCGCCGACGGCCTCCTCGAGGACGCGGTCAAGCGCCTTCTCGACCTAGGCGCGGACCCCGCCGCGCGCAACAAGGCCGGTCGCCTGAGTGTCGACCTGGCCCTGCTGCATCCCGACAGGACCGAAAGCGCCCGCATCGCCGAGCTCCTCATCCAGAGAGGACCCTCGCCTTCCTTCCCCGAATTCGGATGGTTCGCCCAGGCGGTCCGTGCCCTCAATTACGGGACCCTCCGCTTCGAGGACGGCAACACGCCCCTCCATGAGGCGACCGCCGCCAAGCAACGCGGTTTCGTCGACTTCCTCCTGACCCGGAAAGCCAACCCGAATGCCCGCAACGCCGCCGGATCCTCACCCCTCCACGAAGCGGTGCGGGGTGGCTGGCTTGAGGGAACGGACCTCCTCCTCAAGGGAGGGGCCGATCCCAATGTCCGCGACGGCTTCGACAATACCCCCCTCCACATCGCCCTCCCCGAGGCAGGGCGCGATGCCTGCGTGGCACTCCTCCTCCAGCACGGTGCCGATCCGTCGCTCAAGGACAGGAACGGCAACATTCCCCTCCACGTGGCCGTGCAGGTGGGCTACTCGGTCGCCCTTGTCGAAAAACTCCTTGCCTCCGGTTCGCCGGTGAACGCGGCGAACGCGGCAGGCGACACGGCCCTCCACATCGCCCTCCGCGCAGGCCGGCTCGAATACACGCCGGTCCTCCTCGGGAAAGGCGCCGACATATTCCTGGCCAACGGCCGCGGCGACACGCCGCTCTCGGTGGCCATCGCCTTGGCCGGCGGCGCGCCGGCGAGCAACAGCTCCACGACAGGCGCCGCCGTCACCTCCTCCCCTGACCCTTCCGCCGCGAAATCCGACGGCACGGCCTCGCTGGGCGCCATCATCACCAAGGCCAATGTCGTGAGCCGTGACAACCTTGGCAACACCCCCCTCCATATCGCCGTCGTCCTCCAGGCGCCCGCGGATGCCATCGCGCTCATCGCCTCCAAGGGCGGCGACGCGAACGCCCGCAACAACGCGGGAGACTCGCCCCTCCACTTCGCCGTGCGCCGCAACCTTCGCCCGCAGGGTGAAGCCCTCCTTGCGGTCAAGGCAGACATTTTCTCCTCCAACGTCAAGGGTGAAACGCCCTTGTCCATCGCGCTGACCATGGCGGGAGGGCCGATAGACTGGCTCTTCAACTCCCAGACCATAGCAGCCCGCGACGCCTACGGCGACACGCCCCTCCATCACGCGGCCCGGCTCAACCTGGTCGCCGCGATCGACTTCCTTGACCAGAAAGGGGCCGATCCCAACGTGAAGAACACCGATGGCGGCAGTCCCCTGGCCGCGGCCGTCAAGGCGAATGCCGCCGCCTCCGTCCGGGCCCTCCTCAAGGCAGGCGCTTCCCTGGCCTCGCGCGACGCGATGGGCGACACAGCCCTCCACGTCGCGGTGCTCTGGAGCGCGCGCGACTGCATCCCCGACCTCTTCGCCAATGGCGCGGACCCGAACGCCCGCAACCTCTCTGGGGAAAGCCCCCTTCACCAGGCGGCACGAAAACGCGACCTCCAGGCCCTCCGTACCCTCATCGACCGCGGGTCCCTCGTCCAGGCCCGCGACAACCAGGGAGCGACCGCCCTTTTCACGGCCGCCAAGACCGGGTCGATCGAGGTCGCCAAGGCGCTCGCCGGCGCAGGAGCGGAGATCGACGCCCGGGACCTCGCAGGCATGAGTCCCCTTGCCGCGGCGCTGGACAGCGGCGAATTCGAGACCGCGCGCTTCCTCGTGGCGGCCGGAGCCTCCATCCTTGCGGTGAACGTGGAAGGCCAGTCTCCGCTGACCCTTGCGGCAAGGCGGGGCCTTACGGTCCTTGATGTCGTGCTTTCCCCCGCCAACATAAACCTGGCAGACGCGAACGGAGAGATGCCCCTCAGGGTCCTCGTGGACGAAAAGCCTTCCGTGGAAGTCATCGAGCTCGCGCTCGCCAAGGGCGCCGCCCTCGACGCCAGGGACCGCAACTCGGATACGGCCCTCCTCGCGGCCCTCCGCAGCGGCAACATCGCAGTCGCTGCCAAGCTCGCCGCGGCCGGCGCCGACCTCTTCTCCCGCAACCGGGACGGCGCCACGCCCTTGTCCCTGGCCGTGGCCCTGGGTCCGGAAGCGCTCAAGGCGCTGCTCGGCGGCAACCGCATCAAGTCCGTGGATCCCCTCGGGAACAGCCCCCTCCACTACGCGGCCCAGGCCGGGAAAGCCGAGGCCGTCACCTGGCTCCTCCAGGCGGGCGTGGACAAGTCCTTGAGAACCATACTTGGAGAGACGGCCGCCGACATCGCGGAAACTCGCGGCTTCGCGGAGGTCGCCGCAAAGCTGCGTTAGTCGAAACAAGCAATTGGAAAAGGGAGCCGTCCACAGGGGACGGCTCCTTTTTTTCCGTCACGTCCATGCGTCATTGCCGGCGCGCTGGCCGGGGCCGCCGCATGGCCGCCGCGGGGATCGGCCAACGCCTGCCGGGAAGCCCACCTATACCCGGCGTCAGCCTCTTGACGCGGGACCTTTGGGGACCAGGGAGCTGCCGTTCGGGCATAAAAAAGACCGCCTTGATGGCGGTCTATCTCTCATGGGCGAACTTGATGGACATCCAAGCCTCTGGCAACCCCAAGTCCTAGGCGCTTCCTTGGTACTCCGCCAGCTCCTGGAGCTCCCTGAGCTTCTGGATGGCCTTTTCCTGGATCTGGCGCACGCGTTCGCGGGTAATGCCAAGGAGCTTTCCGGTCTCCTCGAGGGTGCGGGGACCTTCGCCGTTGAGGCCATAGCGGAGCTGGATGATCGTGATCTCGCGCTGGGAGAGGTTCTTGAGGACGCTGGCGAGCGTGTCCTGGAGGGCCATCGAGAATACCTCCTCGAAGGGCTCGGCCACATTCTCGTCCTTGATGAGGTCGGAGAGGTGGGTGACGTTGTCCTCGTCCACGGTGGTATCCAGGCTGGCAGTCTCCTGGGAGAGCTTCATGATCTCCTTGACCTTCTTCGCGTCCATCCCGAGCTTGTCGGCGAGCTCATCGGGGTTGGGATCGCGACCGAGCTCCTGGGTCAGCTGCTTGGCCACGAAATAGCATTTCTTGATCGTGTTGAGCATGTGGATGGGGATGCGGATCACGCGGCCCTTGTCCGCAAGGCTCTTGATGATCGCCTGCCTGATCCACCAGGTCCCGTAGGTCGAGAAGCGGCATCCCCGCGTGTAATCGAATCGCTCAACCGCCTCGATGAGGCCGATGTTCCCCTCGTCGATGAGGTCGAGGAGGGTCAGGCCGCGATGCTGGTAGTTCTTGGCGATCGAGACGACGAGGCGGAGATTCGAGGAGATCATGCGGTTCTTGGTCGCGATGAGCTCACGGTCCGAAGACAGGCGGTCCATGCGATACAGCTCTTCGGTGATCTCGCCGGCCTCGAAGGATGCCTGGAGGACATTGATCTTGGCGCGGTCGCGCTGGATCTTCTCCCCGATCTGCAGCTCTTCCTCCCCGGTCAGGAGGGGGAAGCGGGATATCTGCTTGAGGTAGAGGGCGAGAGGATCCGTCTCTTTCGCGTGCTTGAGCTTCTTGCGTCTGGAAGCGGGAATCGGAGCCTTGACTCGTTTCTTTTTCTGCTGGACCGGTTTCGAAAAAGCGCCGTCACTCATCGTGTCCTACCTTTTTCTAAAGCCGCCCCGGAGATGGCCCTTCGAGGGCGATCATCCGTGCTCCGTTCAAACGTACCCATGGGGACATACTGACGCGAAACGAATATTACCCTTCTTTTTCAAGAATTCAACTAATATCTCCAAAAAAAGCGACAAATTCGTACGATTTCTCCAAACCTTGGTTATTATAGACAGAATTCGCTGAAGCGTTGCGCGAAACAGTACACCTGGCTTATCAACCGCGCGGGGCCCTGGCCGGATCGAGGCTTTCGCCGTTCCTGAATACAAAGAAGTATGCAGCAGCCCGTCCTTCCTTGGCGTCAAAGCCGACATGCCCGACTTCCTGTCCGACCTTGATGGAGTCCCCCATGCCAACCGTAAGGCTGTCATTGCCCGCATAGACGTAAATATAACCCGTCTTGGACTGGACGAAAACCACTTGGCCAAAACCTCGGTAAGGTCCTGCCGAAACGACGTTGCCGCCAGCGACTGCCTTGGCCGACATGCCCCTTTCGGTGAGAATCATGATGCCTTCGATCTTCCCGCCAAGGTAGCGGGCTTCGCCGGCGCAGGGCCAGTTGAGGCTCGCGTCCACGGTCTTGAGCGAGGTCTTCACGAGGGGCGGGAAAGCCGCGTCCGTCCCCTCCGTCACCTTGGCGACGGGAGGCTTGGGAACGAGGGGGATAGGCTGGGGCGCAGGCAAGGCTGCCGTCGTGGAGGCAGGGAGGAATTTGGCCTTGGATGGAAGGGCCAGGGCTTGTCCCACGATGATGATGCCCTTGCCATCCAGGGTGTTGGCGGCCTTCAGCTCATCCACGGAAATGCCGTAAAGGCGGGAAATGCTGAAGAGGGTCTCGCCCTTCCCCACCGTATGGTAGCGGGGGATGGAGAGGGATTGGCCCACCTTGATCCTGGTTGGGTCGCCGATGCCGTTGGCCTTGAGGATCGCTTCGGGGCTTACCTTGTACTCCTGGGCGATGGCGTAGATGGTCTCACCCTTGGCGATCACGTGGACAAGGGGTTCAGCCCCTGCGAGGGCCGCCAAGCTGAGGAAAAATGCCAGTGTGGAAACGATGGTCGCTCTCATCCACCAACGAATATCGGCGCGATACAGCCCCAAGCTTTAGTGGCGAGGCAACCTTATTTCGAAACGCTCGTTTCGGCAGTCTCGAATAGCCATCGCCCGGCGTCATCGATCAGCTTTGTCAGGACGACAATGTGGATCTCGCCCTTGGCCCGCTCGACTTCGGCATTCCATCGCTGGAGCGAAAATTTCTTGCGAAGCGCAGTCCTGGAAGCCTCTGCCCGGGCCCGAAGTTGGGACTTTTCGGTTTCAGAGGAGATCGAAGAGGAGATGAGGCTGGCCAGGAGGTAGGAGGAAAGCAGGGAGAGCACGGCATCCTTGGAAGCCGAGGCCTCGCGGAGATAAGGCGCCGCCTCCTCGAAACGCCGCTGGAGCGCGATGGCGAAGGCATAGTCGAAGCGAAGCCAATCCCGCGCTTCGACGCCTTTTGCGTCGATCCAGGGCTTGAAGAAGGCTTCGGCTTCCGCGCTCTGGTTGAGAAGGAGTCGGGCCACGCCGAAAAGGATGGCGTTCCTGCGCAGGAGGAGGGGCTTGTGGGCAGCCAGCTCGGCTTCGAGGCGGGAAATGCCCTCGACGTCAGACTGGAGGAGGCAGGCGTTGACCAGGAGGGCGACGTGGCGGCTCCCGTAGCGCTTTTTCGAGAAGATGCGATCCACGAGATGCAGGGAAAGGGAGCTCCAATCCTCCCTCTCGACCAAGGTGAAGACCTTCCAGTTCGCCAGGAAGAAAAGATTGAGCGCAACGATGACCGCGAGGAAAACGAGGGCCAGATACCAGTTGCTCTTCCAGAATGAGAGGGAATACTCGGGGCCAAGGAGGAAGAAAGGCAAAAAAAACACAAAAAGGAAGGATACGACGACGACAACATTGAAAAGGATGTAAATTGTCCTAAATTTCATGTCGTGTCGCTCCTATAATAAAGATAGGAAAAGATGTAGATTAATGCCCAAGAGTGCGTACGAGTGTAGGCGAGCTCGCATTTCGGGGTCAATGGGTGGGACATGAACGCTATCTCGCTTCGGGATCTGAAGCCGAATACCTTCTTCACCAAGTTCCTGTTCCTCAATGGGGGCTTTGTCCTTTTAGCCCCTGAGACGCCGGTCAGCCAGGAGCTCGTCAACCGCCTCACCAAGTGGGAGTTCCGCGAAATGGCCTCCGATGGCCAGGCCGTAGCGAGCATTGTGGAGGCCTCCTCGACCGAGGAAGGCGCAGGGGGCAATGGCAGCCCGCCCACGGCCGCCGAAGGCGCGGCCGACGACGAGAGGCTGGAGTCCATCCGCAGCGTCTATGACAAGTACACCGAGTTCGTTGAATCGGTGTACAACCGCTTCGTGGCGAAGAACGAGCTGGACTGGAAGGAGCTGCTGGCCAAGATGAAGGGCCTCTACGAGCTCGTCGCCGAGAACCGGCGATTGATCCTCAGGGCCCAGGCTAGCCAAGTCCCCCTCAAGAACTACCTGGTCTCACACGCTGTCCACAGTTCCATCATTTCAATCATCCTCGGGATCACGCTGAAGCTGCCCGTTTTCCGCCTCATTGAGCTCGGCGCAGCGGCAGTCCTCCATGAGATGGGCATGGTGAAGCTCCCGCCCCAGCTCTATATGGCCGGCAGGCCCCTGACGCCCCTCGAGAAAAAGTCCATCACGACCCATCCGGTCCTCGGCTACAACATCCTCAAGGATCGCCAGGTGCCCTTGGCCGTCTGCCTCGCGGTCCTTGAGCATCATGAGCGCATGAACGGCTCGGGCTACCCTCGAAGCCTCTCCGGCGACAAGATTTCCCTCTACGCCCGGATCATCATGGTCGCCTGCTCATTTGACGCGGTCACCTCCACACGTCCCCACCAGGAAGCCCGCGACGGCTACGCGGGCATGGTGGATATCCTGAGGAACGACGGCAAGCAATACGACGAGACGGTCATCAAGGCCCTCGTCTACAGCCTTTCCATCTATCCCATTGGAAGCCAAGTCCTCCTCACCAACGGCAAGTTCGCCTTGGTGGTCGACGTGAACCCGGATAACCCTCGCTTTCCCGTGGTGCAGATCCTCGGCGCCCGCATGCCCGATGGCAAGGAGATAGTCCTGCGCACCGCGGAGACCGGGCTACGCATCCTGAGGCCCCTCACCAAGGCCGAAACCGAGCAGCTCAAAGAGAAAACGGGCACCTAGCGCAAGAGCGGCGGCCTTGGTATAAACTTTTCCCATACGATATCCCCTCATTGGAAGGAGCCCCGCATGGACATTTCCCCCCTTCAGAAGGCCCGCTACGCCTATGCTCCCAAGCTTCCGCCTGTGCTCGCGGGGGCAGCCTCCGGCTTGGGTCTCGAGAAGGGCGAAGCGGCCCTGCCTCCCGAAGCGGATCGAGCGCGCCTCAAAGAGCTTTTCCCCCTGACCTACGGCCAGGCAAGGGTGAAGTTCACGCGCGGATCGGCCGGAATGGCGGGAGCGGCGGGGAGACTCGCCGTTGGAGTCATACTTTCGGGCGGCCCCGCTCCCGGCGGACACAATGTCATCGCCGGCCTTTTCGACGGCCTGGCCGCGGGCAACGGTGCCTCGAAGCTTGTTGGTTTCCGGGGCGGTCCCGGCGGCCTTGTGGACGACAGGGCGGTAGACGTGACCGCGGACCTGGTCGCCACCTACCGCAACACGGGCGGGTTCGACATCATTGGCTCGGGCCGGACGAAGATCGAGACGCCCCAGCAGTTCGAGGCGGCGCTCGCCACCGCGAAGCGCCACGGCCTCGACGCCGTGGTCGTCGTCGGCGGCGACGATTCCAACACCAACGCCGCCCTCCTCGCCGAGTTCTTCGCCGAGCGCAACTCGGGCATCGCGGTCATCGGCGTGCCCAAGACCATCGACGGGGACCTCAAGAACGAGGACATCGAGGCATCCTTCGGCTTCGACACCGCGACCAAGCTCTACGCCGAACTCGTGGGCAACATCGAGCGTGACAGCGCGAGCGGCCGCAAGTACTGGCACTTCGTGAAGCTCATGGGCCGTTCCGCTTCCCACATAGGCCTCGAGGTCGCCCTCCAGACCAGGCCCAACATCTGCCTGGTCTCCGAGGAGATCCAGGCGAAGAAATCCTCCCTCGGCGACATAGTCAACGAGATCTGCGCCTCGGTCAGCGCACGCGCCGACAAGGGTGAGAACTTCGGAGTTGTCCTCGTGCCCGAAGGCCTTATCGAGTTCGTGCCCGAGATGAAAAGCCTCATCGGCGAGCTCAACGAGCTCCTGGCCGCGAACGAAACCGCCTACAAGGCCCTTTCCGGCGTGGAAGCGCAAAAGCAGTTCATCGCGGGAAGGCTCAAGGGCGGGACTGCCGCCCTCTTCACGAGCCTTCCCGCGGAGATCCAGTCCCAACTCCTGTGGGACCGCGATCCCCATGGCAACGTCCAGGTGTCGCGCATCGAGACCGAGAAACTGCTCGCGGCGATGGTCAAGGCCCGCCTCGCCGAACTGGCCACGGCGGGGACCTACAAGGGCAAGTTCGACTTCCAGACCCACTTCCTGGGCTACGAAGGCCGTTGTGCCTTCCCCTCGAATTTCGACGCCGATTACTGCTATTCCCTGGGCTACACCGCCTTTGCCCTCATAGCGGCTGGCCTCACCGGTTACCTCTCGAGCGTCAAGAACCTCGCCTCTCCCGCGGCGGGATGGATAGCCGGGGGCGTCCCCCTCATCTCGATGATGAATCTCGAGAGGCGCCATGGCCAGGACAAGCCCGTCATCAAGAAGGCCCTCGTGGAGCTGGACGGTGCGCCTTTCAAGCGCTTCGCTGCCCAGCGTGCCCAGTGGGCATTGTCCTCCGATTTCCGCGTGCCGGGGCCTATGCAGTACTTCGGCAGCCCCGAGGTCACGGACAGGCCTACGGAGACTCTTCTCCTGGAGAAGGGCGCGATGCGGCCGTAGGGAGCCGAATAGGCGGCGACGGGCTTCTTCAGGGCCTTATGGGGCGGGTCCTGCCCAGGGAAAAGACCCGCCGGGCGCTGGCGTGCCTGAGGGTTTTTCCCTGGGCACCCGCCGCTCCACGAACCCATGATAAGGCTGGGGCGGGATTGGACTGTTTCGCGCCACGAGGCCAAGAGGCGAATTTTCGACCGCCGTGGCCTGATATCACGTGCTGCGAACCTGATATCACATGCTGCGAAAGTGCCACTTTGTTGAGGGTAAACCAGGGCACGTGGACCATTTCGCCAAACCTATGGGATGGGCGTGAAGGGACGGACCTCAGCAAGTGTCGCGGAAAAAAGCGGATGGAACCCCGATCCCCATGCGGTCGCGAAAGCAAGAGCGCTCCGCCGCACGCGGCGCGCAAGCCTGGAACTTCGGCTTCCCTTCCCCGGCTCTCCTTGCCGAGGAGGCGCTTTTTCCGTACTATTGGCGAGCAATGATCCCTGTCCCAACTTTCATACGCCGCCTCTTTGCCCGGCATGCGACGGCCGAGGTCGATGCCTCGCCCCAGGAACTCTGGATAGCCGACTTATCCACCGAGGCGACCGGATGTTTCCGGGCCCAGGACGAGGTTTCCCATGCCTCTTTCTACGAAAATGAGGCATTGGTATTGGAGCTGAAAAAAAAGGGCCTCTTCGCCTGGACGGAGGCGCCGAAGCTCCTTCACCCGGACTTTGTCCTGGAAGGCGAGTTCGAGTTCGCGCAGGACGCGCCGTATTCGTCCTGCGGTTTCCTTTTCCGGGTCGCAAACGAGACGAACTTCTACGCGGTCCTCGTCTCCAACCATGGCAACATCAGGATGGACTGTGTCTTCAACGGCAGTCCCCGGACGGTCTTCGGCTGGACCGAATTGCCCTCGCAAAGGGAGACCTCCGATGCCTTCTCCCTTCGGGTGATAGCCCGGGGCAACCACTTCATCCTCCTCGTGGACGACCGCTGGGTCGCGGAGGCTACGGACGAAAGCTTCAGGACGGGCCACATCGCCTTCGCAGCGCAAAACTACGGTGAAGGGGACCAGGCCAGGTTCAGGCTCAGGGAATGCTTCGTCGAATCCCGCCTTTCCGAGCTTGAGACCTGGTATTATCGTTACAATTACTATGAAGTCGCGCCTCCGGAAGCCAGGTTCCGGCTTGCCCTGACCTATTTCGCCATGGGCGAATGGCTTTCGGCCGCCGTGCAGCTGCGCAAGATGGAAAAACGGCGCCCCCTCACCGCCGACGAGCTCTTCCTCAAGGCCGAGGCCTCCCTGCGACTGGAGCTCCTGGACGAGGCCGATTCCGCGATCGAGGCATGCCTCGCCCTGGCTCCCGCAAAAAGCGAGGCTGCCCTGGAAAAGGCCAACCTCCTCTATTTGCGCGGCCGCTACCTGGAACTGCGGGACTGGACCATGTCCCTCATCCGCAACGAGCCGGACTCGGCCCGCCTCCGGACCCTTGCGGGGCATGCCCGCTTCAACCTCGGGGACTATATCGGAGCGGCGCAGGAATATGCCAGGGCGGCCGCGGCCGAGCCGGGGCAGCCCATCCTCAGGATGAACGAGGCCAGGGCAAGGGAGCAGGCTGGCGACCGCCCGGGCGCAGCAGCCGCCTACCTCGCGGCCGCCCGCGGCTTTTTCGAGGCGGAAGCCGACGCGGACCTGGTCCTGGCGCTTTCCCGCCTCGAGGAATTGGACCCGCGCAATCCCGAACTCGCAGCCACGCGGGCGAAGGTCCTCTTCCGGCAGGGCAGGAAAAAAGAGGCGGCGGCGGCCATCGAAAACCTGCTGGCGGCCGGAAGCCGGGACTCGGCGCTTTTCTACCTTTCCGGCCTCATTGCCCGCGAATCCGGGCGGCGGGAACTGGCCCTCGCGCGTTTCAAGGAAGCCTTCTCCATCGAGCCATCATACCCCCTCTATGCGTTCCGCCATGCCGAGGCCCTCTTCCTTGCCGGCGCGAAGGAGGCGGATGAAGCGATCAACACTGCGCTTTCCCTCGCTCCCGAGGACGGTTGGACCTGCAACCTCGCCGCCCAGTCCATTGTCGCCAAGGGCGAGGTGGGGGATCCTGCGCGCGTGGCCCTGGCGAGGCGGCTGCTTGGCATCGCGGCCAGGTCCCTGCCCGGCGCCGTGGAGCCCGCGCTGAATTTGTCCGAGCTCGAAAGCCTCATCGGCGATGTCGATGCGGGCCTTTCGGCCCTCGCGGCCTTCCCCGAGGCGGCGCAGGCGCGCAACCAGGCGGGCAACATCCTGGCTCGGGCCGGCAGGATCGAGGAAGCGGCCAAGGAATACGAGAAGGCCGTGCGGGAGAACCCCTTAGTGCCGGAATACCATACCAACCTCGCCGCGGCCTTGCTGGAGCTGGAACGATGGTCGGACGCGCAGGAGCGCATCAGGAAGGCGCTGGACCTTGAGGTCTCGCCGAGGGCCTGCCTCCTTGCGGCCAACCTCGCGATGATCTATGGGGACTGGGTCAGGGCGGAGGCATCTTGCCGCCTGGGACTCGAGGTGAATCCGGCGGATGCCGACCTTCTTTTTACCCTGGGGCGCGCCTACCTTGTCGGGCGCAAGATCAAGAAGGCCGAAGATTGCGTGACGAGGCTCGGCAAGGCCGACCCAGGGCGTGCCGACCGCCTTTTGGCCGAAATACTGGAATCCACCACGGAGGCCCTTGCCTGCGCCGCCTGCGGACGGGCATGGCGCGTCCCGCGCGAGCTGGCGGCCCAGAGCGGGGCGAACATACGGGCGATGCCGCCTGACGATTCCCCGGCAGGGGCTTGCCCCCGCTGCGGCAAGGTTTACTGCATAGCCTGCCGCAAGGCAGCGCTGGTCCAAAACCGCTTCACCTGTCCCGACTGCGGCGAAGCGCTCAAGCTCCAGGACAGTCGCCTCCGCTATCTCGTGCATGAGCATTTGCGGCGGGAAGGACGCATCGCCCGAGGCTGACCTGTCCCAAGCCCACGGATGGGGCAGGACCCTCGATCTTGTATTTTTCTCCCGCCAGGGATAGAATGCGCTACGTTCAGAGAGTCCAACAGAGGTATTTTCCGTGAAGCACCGAGCCCTCGTCCTGGCAACCTTGGCGGTCCTATTAGCCCTTCCCGGCCTTTCGCCCGCCGCGGCGGAAGACAACATCCTCACGGCTGACCAGTATTTCTCCCAGGTCTCCGAGAGATACGCCTTGGTTGAGGACTACGAAGCCCGCGTCGCCATCACGGCGGGGAAAAACCCGCCGATGACGGGCGCACTCGCCTTCAAGAGCCCTTCCTTCCTGCGGATCGACTTCATCCAGCCGCCGGACCAGGTCATCGCCTTCGACGGCGAGACCCTCCAGGTCTATATCCCGAGCCTCAGGGCCATCCTCTCGCAGACGACAGCCTCCAAGGGCTCTGCCGCCGGCGGACCGGCTGGGGGGGCTTCCTTGGCCAGCAAGGAAGGCCTTGCGATGATGCGCCGTAGCTACACGGTGGCCTACGAGACTGGCCCCAACGCAGTGAACCTTGACCCCGGCTCGATGGAATTCGTCGTCCGCCTCGTCCTCAACCGGAAGACCGTCTCGGAAGGCTTCAGGACGGTGAAGCTCTCCATCGCCCCGGAAAGCAAGCTGATCCGCCGCATCGAGGGCTGGTCCTTGTCCAACGACTACTTCGTCTTCGATTTCACCGGCATCAAGATCAACCAGAAGATAGCCGACAAGCGTTTCATCTACGACTCCCCCGCCTCGGCGAACGTATACTCGAATTTCCTTTTCGGAACGGATAACTGACAAAAAGGACGGATTACACGCAATGTCACCCATCGGAGAGACGCTCCGCGCCGCGCGGGAAGAAAAGAACCTCAGCCTTGAACGGGTGTCCGAAGATACCAACATCGCGAAGCGCTACCTTACCGGGCTCGAGTCCGAGGACTTCAGCGTCTTTCCCGGTGATCCATACGCGATAGGCTTCCTTCGCAATTATGCGGAGTACCTCGGCCTGACCTCCGATGACCTCGTGGCCACCTTCAGGAACATGAGGATACAGGAACAGCCGGTCCCCATCCAGGACCTGATCCCGCGCAGGGGACCGTCCGTGCCCCTCATCGCGGGCATCGCGGCAGTGGTCGTCCTCGTCATCGTGCTTGCCGTCATCCTGGGCATCCGGGGAGCCAACCGCTCCGCGGCCGCGGCCTCCTTCGCCGCCAAGGGTCCCATCGAATACCGGGTGGACGGCGCCACCTTCGAGCATCGCCTCTACCCCGGCGACAGCATACTGGTAAGGTCGAGCGCCGACATCTACCGCGTCCTCCTGGCGACGATCGACGATGCCGTGACCTTCGAGACGCCTTCCGGGAAGGAAAGACTGATGCTCGGCGAGGAAGGCACCCTCGACCTCGACAAGAACGGCAATCCGGAAGTCAAGCTCCTCGTGAGCGACTTCGCCAAGAAGGATCCCTCCAAAGGCGCGATGCTCAAGATCGAGTACATTGATCCCGCGGAGGCCCTCAAGGCCGCCGGCCAGGCCCCCCAATCCAGCGCCTCGGGCGCCGACCTATCGGACAAGGTCCCCGGCGCGCCGGCGGCATCCATCACGCAAGCGGTGGTCGCGACCCAGACCGTGACCGCAAAAGGCGGCATCCTCTTCGAGTCCACAAAGAGCCCCTACCCCTTCGTCCTCTCCATCACCTTCAGGGGCTCCTGCATGTTCCGCTACGAGGCGGACAAGCGCGGCCGCGACGAACGCTACTACCGCAAGGGCGACACGCTGACGGTCAACGCCAACAATTCGGTCAAGCTCTGGACCTCGAACGCACAGTTCGTGAAACTCACGGTCCAGGCCACTGGCGGCAAGTCCGCCGACATCGAACTCGGCGACGCCGGCGAGATCGCGGTCAAGCGCATCGCCTGGTCGCAGTCCGACTCTGGAGGCTACGCCCTCCAGGTCCTGGACGTGGATTGATCCGGCTGCGCCCCGCTCAGCACGCCAGCATGAGGTGTTCCTTGTGATCAAGGGGAAATTCTACCTCGACAACCATGGCTGCGCGAAGAACCAGGTCGATGGCGAGGAGGTGGCGGCGCGGCTGGAAGCGGCGGGCTATTCCTGGGCGGCCACGGCCGCGGAGTCCGATATCCTCATTGTGAATTCCTGCGGCTTCATCGACGACGCGAAGAAGGAATCCATCGACGCGGTCCTCGGCTGGAAGGCGGCCTATCCCGGCAAGCGCGTCATCCTGGCCGGCTGCCTCGCGCAGCGCTATGCCGGCGAGTTGGGCGAAAGCCTTCCCGAGGCTGACGGCATCGTGGGCAACGCCGACCTCGGCGCTGTCGTCACCGCCGCCGATGCGGTCATGGTCGGAGCGCGCCCCGTCCTCGTGGCCCGCCCCGAGACCGCCCCGGTCGGCGGATCGATCCGGCGGGGAAGGCTCCTTGATTTCCCCGGCACCGCCCACGTCAAGATCACCGAAGGCTGCTCGAATCGCTGTACCTATTGCGCCATCCCCCTCATCCGCGGTTCCCTCCGTTCGCGCAGCGTCGCCGATATCCTCGATGAGTGCGCTTGGCTCATCGCTCGGGGCGAGAAGGAGCTTGTCCTCATCGGGCAGGACCTGGGATCCTACGGCAAGGACCTGGCCGAGGGCGGTGGATCCCTCCTGCCCGAGCTCCTTGGCGCATTGGGCGAGATTGACGGGGGGTTCAGGGTCCGCACCCTCTACATCCATCCCGACAATTTCCCCCGCGCCATACTTCCCCTCATAGCCGCGGATAGCCGGCTCCTGCCATATTTCGATCTCCCTTTCCAGCACGCCTCAGGGCCGATACTCAAGGCCATGAACCGGCATGGCGACGCGGCCAGCTACCTTGCCCTCATCGCGGAGATCCGCGCCGCCCTCCCCGACGCGATTGTGCGCTCGACCTTCCTCGTCGGCTTCCCCGGCGAAAGCGACGCCGACTTCGAAGCGCTGCGCCGCTTCCAGGACGAGGCAAGGCTTGATTGGCTCGGGGCTTTCGCGTATTCCCGGGAGGAAGGCACCGCGGCCTGGGCCATGAAGGGACGTGTCGCGAAAAAAACCGCCTCCGCCCGCAAAAAGGCAATAGAGGATGCCCAAGGCCCAATCACGGCCGCGCGCCTTGCGCGTTTCGTAGGCAGGGAGCTCGAGGTCCTCGTCGAGGAGCGCCTTGACACCGAGGCCGCCCAAGCCGCCTCGGTCGGCGCATCAAAAGCCGCCGGAGGAAAAGGCGCAGGGACAGGAGATATCGAGGAATTCTCCATAGGGCGGGCCTGGCTGCAAGCCCCCGATGTCGATGGCCTTGTCGTCCTGCGCGGCTGCTTCGAGCCCGGCACCATGGTGCGCGCCCGGGTGCTGGGCGTGAACGGCGTGGACCTCGACGCCATTCCGACCAGGCGCTGACGGAGGGCCTTATGGGCGGAACAGCCAAGTATCTTGAATCGCTCAACCCGGAGCAGCTTGATGCCGTCCGGCACGAGGGAGGGCCCCTCCTCATACTCGCCGGGGCGGGCTCCGGGAAGACCCGGGTGATCACGACGAAGATAGCCTGGCTTGTCCGCGAGCGCGCTGTGGAACCCGAATCCATCCTCGCGGTCACCTTCACGAACAAGGCGGCAAGGGAAATGCGCGAGCGGGCGGCGGCGCTGGAGCCCCTGTGCGATAGGGCCGTGATCAGGACCTTCCATTCCTTCGGAGCCTGGTTCCTCAGGCGCAACGCCGGGACAGGCATTCTGGACTACCTGTCGCGCAATTTCGTGATCTACGACGACGACGACCAGACGACCCTCCTCCATGGCGCCTTCCCCCAGTTTTCGCGCAAGGAGTGCTCGGGGATGGCACAGTCCATCTCAAGGGCCAAGGACTACGGCCTCGAACCCGACTCCAACGACCTTTCCCGGGTCTTCGCCGATCCCGCCCTCCGCAGGGCCTACGCGACCTACGAGGAAAGGCTCCGCGGCACGCGCAACGTGGATTTCGGCGACCTCATCCGCCTGCCGGCCCTCGTACTGCGGCATGACGCCGCGGTTCGGCGTCGCACGAGGCAACGCTTCCGGGTCATCCTCGTGGACGAGTACCAGGACTCCAACGTGGCGCAATTCGAGCTCCTTGCCCTCCTTGCCGGGGCCGAGCCGGGGGACAAGCCGCCCTACCTCTGCGTAGTCGGGGACGATGACCAGTCCATCTACCGATTCCGCGGCGCCGAGGTCCGCAACATCCTGTCCTTCCCGGAACGCTTCCCCGGGACCAGCGTCGTCAAGCTCGAGCGGAACTACCGCTCCTACCAGAGTATCCTGGACGTGGCGGGCGACGTGGTGTCGCACAACACGGGACGGCTCGGCAAGGAACTCAGGGCCGAGCGCGTGGGAGGCGAACTGCCGCGCATCGCCCTCCTCCAGGACCAGGATGAGGAGGTCCGCTGCTGCGCCCGGATCTGCCTCGAGAGGCATCAGGCCGGCGCCCGCTGGGGAGACATGGCCATCCTCTACCGGACCAATGCACAGTCCCTCGGCTTCGAGAAGGAGTTCCCCCGGCTTTCCATCCCCTATAGGCTTGTAGGCGCGCTGCGCTTCTACGAGCGGGAGGAGGTGAAGGATACCCTCGCCTACCTCGCCGTCCTCCTCAACGACCACGACGAGGTCGCATGGAAGCGCGTCGTCAACAAGCCCAGCCGCGGAGTGGGCGATACAAGCGTCGAGGCGATAAGCGCGGCCGCGGCCAGCCATGGCGGGAACCTCCTGGACGCCTCGGAGGCGGAGGCCGATTCCCTGCGCGGCCGAGCGAAAGGCGGCATAAGGGAATTCGTGGGCATCATCAAGGAATTCCGGGACCTCATGGCCAAGGTGGAGGCCGAGGGAAGCCTCGGCGACATCGTGGAGCGCCTTGTCCGGCAAACCGGACTCCTCGAGTACCACAGGAGCCAGGACGAGACGGCGGGCACGCAGAAGGCCGCCAACCTCGAAGAACTCGTCAATGCCGCTAGCCTTTATCCGAGGACCAGCGACGGACTGGCCGACTTCCTTGAGACCATCGAGCTTGATCGCAGCCTCATGACCGAATCGGGCGAGACTGATGCCGTGACCCTCATAACCATGCACAACACCAAGGGGCTGGAGTTTCCCGTGGTCATCGTCACCGGATTGGAGCAAGGCCTTTTCCCCCGCGATGACGACGAGGGCGAGGAGCTCGAGGAACAGCGCCGCCTCTTCTACGTGGCCATCACAAGGGCCAAGAACGAGCTGTGGCTCACGGCCTGCCGCTGGCGCCGGCTGCATGGAAGGCTTTTCGAGACTTTGCCATCGCGCTTCCTCTCGGAGATCGGCTCCGGGAAGATCCGCTTCGAGGACGGGAAGCGCTCTTTCGGCGACGGGCAAGCGCGACTGCCCGGGGCCTCGTATGCGCGCGGTGGCGGCATCCCCCCGGGCGCCGGCGTGGCGGCGGGCAGGACCGGCTCCAAGGCCGATGAGGCCGGGAAGATCTGGCGAGCCGGACAGGCGGTCTATCACGAGGACTATGGTTCCGGCGTCATCATCATGGTGAAGCCGACGCCCAATTCAGGCCCCCTCGTCGTCGTGCGCTTCGAGACCGGGAAGCAGGCGCAGTTCTTCACCAAGTTCTCCACGAAGCTGGAAGTGGCCAAGGATTGATGATGACAACCAAGACCGACATGGATCCTGGCAGCGCCGAAGGGCTTGCCCTCCTCCCCCCGATCCGTCGCGCGCGCGGATGGCGGCTATACGCAGAGAACGGCAAGCGCTTCCTCGACCTGTGGCAGGACGACAGCCGCGGGATCCTTGGCGCCAAGGGAACAGGTGTCGGCACCGTGGCCAAGGCCGCCGTGGACAAGGGGCTGTGCTCTCCCCTTCCATCGGTCCACGGCCAGCGGCTGAAGGCCGCGATCAGGAAAGCATGGCCAGGCTGGGAAGGGATTCGCTTTTTCGCCGACAGCTCCCAGGCGGCGAAGGCCCTCGGCCTCGAAACGGCAGGGGGCGAATCCGGCGCGGACTTCCTCCACGATCCTGCGCGCGAGTTGTGCGATCCCGATCGGGGCCGCGCGCTCAACGCCGCGGGATCGATCCTCCTCCTGCGCCCCTTCTCCGAACACCTGGGCGGTGACGAATCCGGCTTCCGGGCGGCGTGGCTTCGCCTGCCCTGCCCGAGGGTCCTTGCCCCCATCGTGATCCTGTTTCGGGAAACGGCGGAGGCCGCGCCGCCCGTCGAGCCCGTGCCGCCCATCCTCCTCGCTTCGGCCGTGAAGGCGCTCGCGGAATACTGTGGTTACCGCGCCGCGGTGGGCGAGGAGAGCTGGAAGCGCGCGGACCGGCGGATCCTGAGGCTTTTCGAAAGGCGGGGCCCCTGGCTTTTCCCCCGATGTCCCCGCGAAGCCTACGGCCGCCTCTTCAGGGCCGCCTTGGACAAGGGCATCCTCCTTTCCCCCGACCCAGGCCTGCCGTCCATGCTTCCCGGTGAATTCGATGACGGGGAGCTGAAAATCCTCGCGGACCTCGAATTCTAAAAAGGGTCATTCGCGCGTCACAAGGATCTCCGCGAGGGATTCCCTCCCTCCCATCCACGGTTCAGGCGGTGCGTGATCGCCTTTCGTAGAGCCCCAGGATCACCACCGCGACCAGGATGAGGGCGCCTCCGGCAAGCTGGGCTGGCCCAAGGCGCTCGCCAATGATGAGGCCGGAGAGGACCACCGTCAGCACGGGCTCGAGGGTCGAGACTAGGGAGGCATCCGCCGCCCCGATCCGTCGCATCGAGGCGAAGAGCGCGGTGATGGGGATGACGGTCGCGATGATCGACAGGCCCGCCAGCCCCCCGAAGGTGAGGAGATCGTGCGGGACCTGGGGCTTGCCCCCGGCGAAGGCCACGATCCAGTACACGACGGCTGCCGCGAGCATGACAAGGGCCGTGGCCACGATCGAATCCACGTCTTTCAGGACCTTCTCCCCTGCGACGAGGTAGGCGCCGTAGGTGAAGCCCACGGCTATGCCGAGGAGGAGGCCGACCAGGGGATAGTTGCCGCGCCTCCAGAAAGCCACCACGCAGCCCGCGAGGGAAAGCAGCAGCGCTAGAAGCTGGATGCGGTTGGGCTTCTTCCGCCAGAGTAAGAAAGCGAAGAGCAGCACAAAGGAGGGATAGGTATAAAGGAGGAGGCTCGTGATTCCCGGATCGAGGTAGCTCAAGGTGAGGAAGTAAAGGCCTGCCTGGGGCGCGAATCCGAAAAGGCCGAGGAGGAGGATGGGCCAGGCCGGCTTGGGCAGGGAGCGCTTGCCAGCAAGGACCACCATCCAAAGGAAGGTCGCCGCGAAGGTGAACCTCCAGGCCAGGGTCTCGGGGACCCTGAAACCCTGGGCGTAGACCAGCTTGGCGAAGAGGCCAAGGGTGGAAAAACCAGCGGCGGAAACGAGGGCGAGGGCAATTCCCCTGCCGCGGGAGAAAGTGGCTTCATGTGTCATGACCAGGCTTACGAATGGCTGTCGAATACGGTGGCTCCAAGATCGAAGTCGGAATCCTTGACGGCCACGCGAGCGCTCTTGGCTTCGGACTGGGTCCGGGCCAACTCCGCGAAACCAAAGGAACCGTCGGCAGCAGGCTCTCCGCCGGCAGCAGCCGCCAGCTCGACCAGGACCCTCTCCGGGACCCTTGTGTCCTTTGGCCTGGCCGCGTCCAAGGTCGCCGCTTGCAGTCCAAGGGCTTCGGGCCTGACCGCCTCCGGATGGTCAGCCACGACCCGATAGGCGATGCGACGCAGGTTTTCCACCTTCACGCCTTCATTGGCCCTGTCCATCCTGGCCTTGCGGAGGGCCGGGATGCCATAGAAGAAGGCGGAAAAGACGAGGGGCACCACGCCGAGGCCGATCCCGAGGAGGACGGCAGGGTCACCGGAGACAAAGCGCTGGAAGAAGGCGTTGACGAAGGCATAGAAAAAATCGAAGCCGGCGATGAGCCCATTGGTGGAGAGGTTGATGGCACGGTGCGCGATGGTGGCTCGCTCGATCGCCGCGACAAGGAGCCTGACATTCTCCGTAGGCACCGTCAGGGCTCCATGGAGGAAGTAACCGCCGAGGATGAGGTTGAAGCCGTTGAGGCCCGCGAACCAGCGGTTCATCCTGGCGGGGTTCGAGGAGAAGGCCGCAAGGCGCTTCATGGGGACGGAACCGCCCCAGGTCCTGTCGACCTTGTCCTTCCGGCGAAGCAGGGACGGGAAGAAATAGTAGATGGTGCCGGCTTCCGAGACCATGGGCTCGCCCTCGAACTCAAGCAGATAGCGGTTGATATGCTTTTCGGCGTCGGAAGGCGAAAGGCCGGTGATCGCCATGAAGTCCAGTATGGTCATGATGCCCTTGTTGGACTGGAGGAAGGCGACAACAGCCTTCTTTTCGACCGTTTCCCAATCCGCGTTCTGGTCCCCGTCCCCGAAGACAAAGGAAAAAATCGCCTTGTGGAGGGGCCTCTTGTCTTTCTTGCGCTCGTAGCGTCCCTGGTTCCTGCGGTAGCGGTCTTCGGGGCTCTTGAAAAGCTCGGAATAGAACCAGATGCGAATGAAGGTATCGACCAGGCGTCCGGCCAGGTAGAGGCCTCCCAGTCCGCCACCACCGCCCCGGTCGCTGCGGTCCTCGCCCTTGCCGGACATGGAGATGGCGATCGAGGCAAGGAGGGCCAGGAGGATGAGCGTCACGAAAAGGACAAAGTAGCCCACGAGCATGACGACGATCCAGACCTTGAATACCGTGGTGGCGGCCGTTATGAAGCCCTTCTTGAAGGTCTTCCAGAAGCGCTTTAGGCCTGGGATGAAACCGCGGTAACGGCTTCGCATGCCGTCGGGGAAGGAGTAGAGGATTTCCCCCGATTCGGTGACGCGGAGCCGGGCTCCGTACTCATCGGAGACGGCGGGAAGCTCGGCATCCACTTGGGACTTGGGCAGCCCGGAGAGGGCGATAAGGTCAGCGGTCGTGGCTTCGCCCTTGCGCTTGCGGAAAACGTCGACGAGCCTATCTCTCACCTGGGTCGGTTTATAGTCTGTGGCCGTGCTGCTCATGATTCCTCCGCCCGGGATATATTGCCCCGGCTTCGAATAAAGTGCATCTATTTTGCGAATTTTTCAACTGGCGGCGGAGGCCTGGCGTTTTTCAAGGGCATGTGCGTAAAGCTTCGCATACTCCCGAGCGGGACGCTCCCAGGAGAAATTCTTCTCCATCGCGCGGCCAACCATCGCCTTGATATGATCGGGCTTGTTGTACCATGCCCAGATCGCCCAACCCGTCGTATCGAAAATGGACAGGGGCGTCAGGTGCTCGAACGCGAAACCAGTCCCGCTTCCCGTGTCCTGGTTGTAGTTCTCCACGGTGTCGGCCAAACCGCCGGTCCGATGGACAATGGGCAGGGTTCCATAGCGAAGGGAATACATCTGGTTGAGGCCGCAGGGCTCGTAACGGCTCGGCATCATGTAAAAATCGGAGCCCGCTTCCACGAGATGGGCGAGCGCCTCGTCATAGCCCGTCCGCACGCGGAAATTGGGCAGCTTGGCCTGGAGATTCCCCAGCTCCGCCTCGCACCACTTCTCACCTGACCCGATGATGACGAACTGGACGGCGAGCTCGCCGCAGATCCGCCCGGCCGAGCCGTAGGAAGGGCCGAAGAGCTCGGCGATTCCCTTCTGGTCGGTCAGGCGCGCTATCATGCCGATCACGGGGACCTTGGGGTCGAGGGCAAGCCCGAAGGCCTTCTGGAGCTCGCGCTTGCAGGTCGCCTTGCCGGAAAGGTCACCGGGACCGTAGTTGGCCGGGATGAGGGTATCCTGGGACGGGTCCCAGTCATCGGAGTCAACGCCGTTGAGGATGCCCACGAGGTCAGCGCTCCGTGAACGAAGGAGTCCATCGAGGCCAGCACCGAGCTCAGGAGTCTGGATTTCCCTCGAGTAGGTCGGCGAGACCGTGGTCAGGCTGTCAGCCTGCGAGAGCCCGGCCTTTAGGAGGTTGACCCGGCCGTAATGCTCGAAGCCCGCCCCGTGGAAAAGCTCCCAAGGAAGGCCAAGGACGGGAAAGTCCCCCTTGTCATAGATCCCCTGGTAGCCAAGGTTATGAATCGAAAAGACGGAAGCCGTACCCGCGAACTCCCCCAAGCCCTGGAACTGGCGGAGATAGACGGGCGCGATGGCCGTGGGCCAGTCGTGGGCGTGGATGATGTCGGGAGTCCAGTCGAGGAAGCGGCAAAGCTGGAAGGCGGCGCGGGATAGAAGGGCGAAACGCTCGGGATTGTCGGCGAAGTCAGGCTCGGTCTTGGTGCCGTAGATCCCGTCCCGGCCGTAATACCGCTCATAATCCAGGAAATAGACCGGCACTTCCGAAGCCGGAAGTAGGGTCGTCCAGATCGAGGTCCAGGCCTCGCCGCCCGCCCCGCCATTGACGTTGCCGCCCGTCGGGAGGGGCACGCCGAGGGGCTCGGGAATGGCCGCCAGCCTCGCGCGGTCTATGGAGTAATACCGGGGGAGGATGATGCGCACATCATGCCCAGCCAAGGAGAGGGCCCTGGAGAGGGCGGAGACGACATCACCGAGGCCACCGACCTTCGCGTAGGGGGTCGCCTCGCTGGTCACCATGAGTATCTTCATGTCGTTGGCCCTCCTTAGGATCATGCAAAAGCCGGAAAGACACGACGGCCCTGACCGGAGCGCCTCAAAGTATACCGGGCGGGCCGATTCCCCGCAACGCCGAAGCGCCATCTTTTCGCTCCATGGGCCGCCGGGCTATACTGCCTTCATAACCCACAAAGGCGAAACGCCAAAAAGGACAACTGCATGCCCGCGAAGGTCTTCCTCGCCGATGCGAGATCGCATAACCCTAAGACAAGCACCCTGGCCAAGCTGGAACGGCTCCTGGAAAGGCTCGAGCTCGGCTCGATCCTGGCCGAGGGAGAGCTTGCGGCCATCAAGCTCCATTTCGGCGAGCTCGGGAACGATGCCTACGTGGGCCCCGTCTACGCGCGGGCAGTGGTGGACGCAGTGAGGAGGACCGGCGCAAAACCCTTCCTTGCCGACACCAACACCCTGTACACGGGAAGCCGCTCCAATGCCGTCGACCATGCCGACACCGCCGTCCGCCATGGCTTCGATTGGGCTGTCTGCGGAGCGCCGGTCATCATCGCGGACGGCCTGCGCGGCGGCAACTGGCGCGAGGTCGAGATCGGCAAGAAATGGTTCCGCGCCGTGAAGATCGCGGGGGACTTCGCCGACGCGGACGCCATCATCGCCCTCTCCCATTTCAAGGGCCATGAGATGGCCGGCTTCGGCGGGGCGATCAAGAACCTGGCCATGGGCTGCGCCCCTGCGATCGGCAAGCGCGAACAGCATTCTGTCCGCTTTTTCGTGAAGGCCAAGGCCTGCATCGGATGCATGGCCTGCGCCGCGGTCTGCCCCTCAAAGGCGATAGACCCCATCGAAGGCAAGGCCTTGATAGACCGAGGGCGCTGCATAGGCTGCGGCGAGTGCTCGACCCGCTGCCCTGTGCGGGCCATCTCCATGGACTGGGAGACCGAACTGCCGGAATTCATCGAAAGGCTTGTCGAATACGCCTACGGCGCGGTGAAGGGAAAGGAAGGAAAGACGGCCTATGTCACCTTCGTAACGAAGGTAGTGCCCGACTGCGATTGCTCGTCGTGGTCGGACCTGCCCGTCGTGCCCGACATCGGCATCCTCGCCTCTAGGGATCCGGTCGCCATCGACCAGGCGGCCTTCGATCTCGTAAAGGCCGCGCCGGTGTCCGCCGGCTCCGTCCTCGAGGGCAAGGGAGGCCCGGGGGACGACAAGTTCGCCCTCCTCCACCCCGAGACCCGAGGCTCCAGCCAGCTCGAGTACGCGCAAGGCATCGGCCTGGGATCGCGAAGCTACGAACTAGTACGGATATAGGAAGAGGAAAAACCAGGGGATTCCCACGCACAGGACGAAGAGGCGCGGAGGAAGAGGTATTTTGACCATACCCCACTTTTCTCCTTGCGCCTCCGCGTCCGCCGCGTGGACCTTATTATAATTTCCGCACAACCAGGACCTTCCGGATCTCGTCCACGCCGGGTGCCACGATACGGATGAAATAGATGCCCCGCGCCACAGGATTGCCTTTCCCGTTCTTGCCATCCCAGAAGATCGAGTATTCCCCCGGTCCCTGCGTCGCGGCCACAAGCTGCTTGACCATGTCGCCGTCGAGGGTGAAGACAGTGACCGTGGTCGCGCCGGCCGAAGGCAGGGTATAGGAGAGGCGCACGGTCTCGTTCTTGGTCGGGTCGATCACGTTGTTGAGCACGGTCACGTAGCCACGCTGGAGGATGATGTCGTGGAGGTCGAAGGTGAAGGGACGCAGGTGGCGGTACCAATCGGTCGCGGCCGACGCCGTCGCCTCGAGGCGGACCCCGTAGAGGTCATCCGCCATCCCCGTACCCTTGAGGCGGTAGAAGAACTGCAAATTCTTCCCGCTCTTCATCTTGGCGTTGGCTGAGAGTATCACGGTGTTCCAGAGGGCGCCGCTTACGAGGCTTCCCGCATGGCTCACCGTCGATCCGCTTGAGTAGTCCGGGTCATTCGGGTAGGCGTCGAGGCCGGAGAAAGAAGTGAGGGCGCTGGTGGTGCCCGCCGTGTCGGTCGGACTCTCCGCGTGGGTCGGCAACCAGAGGCCTGAGACCGTGTTGACGAAAACGCTCGAGGGGTCGGTGTCGTAGACGATCTCAAGACCGCTCGCGCCACTGGCCGGATTGAGCATGGACTGGACAGTTATGTCCTCGACGCGCAGCCATGCTCCGCCGGTGAAGTCCCGGATAAGTCCAGGTCCTTGGGACTCGGCGATAGTCTGCGTTAAAGCGGCAATATCACTATCCGAAATCGAGAGCTTGACCTTGTCCTTGGCATAGATCGGCCAGACAAAAGAAGCTGGATCGCTTGGGCCGCCGACCGGATAAGAAGAGATGAGGGCGTCGGAGACGCGATGGCTCGGGTCCAGGATGTAGTTCGGCCAATCGGAGGCCCAGCCTGGGCCGGCGCCGTTCGTACCGTAGGCGCTGTAGGGCTGGGGCAGGGTGCGGCCGAAGCTCAAGTACTGAGGATCCTGCGAATAGTCAATCGGCGCGGTCGCATTGTCGTTGATCGAGGAGAGGACCGAATAGCCCATCCCCGAGGCGATGGCCGACACGGGGATGGTCGAGGGATAATCGACCAGGGCTTCGGAGATGCCCAGTCCCACGTTCGAGACGGAAGCGAAAGTGGAAGCGGCTTCCGGCGAGGCAAAGCTGCCTGCATCGATCGCGGCGCCGCCTGAGGCGTAGACTTCCTCCGAGAAATGCCAGAAAACCTGCTTGCCGTTGGGGAGGGCCAGGGTAAAGGCGATGCGGGGCTTGGCGGTGTCGGTCGGTGTCATGTCGAAGTCGATGTTTGTGAGCTCGAACTTGCCCGTCGCGGCATCGCGCAGTTTCGTGTTGGCCTGGATGCTCCAGATGGGCTTCGCGCCGGTATCGGTGTAGGGCTTTTCCTTGAGCCATATGTAGAACTCGGAGCCGCGATAGGAGAGCTCGCTGGGTTTCACATACTCGGAGTCGGCTTTCCTTTGGAAGCCATTCGTCCCCTTCGAGGTGTCGACATCGTAATTCGTCACCGAGACCGTGAATCCGGTGAAATTATAATTGAGTGTTGTTTCGGCCGTCACCCTGATGCGGTCGATCTTGCCGTTGAGATCAGAATCTTCCGTGTAGCTGTTGACCGCAAGGATGCCGGATATCCACTGGAAGCAGGTGTTGTTGATGAAGGGAGAGCTTGCTGTCTGGGCATGGAAGATCTTGACATCATCCCCAGAGACAGCCAAGGGGTGGGCCCGGGCGTCCGAGTACTTGATGTAGACATTGAGGAGCTGGAGGCTCGGCGAGGCGCTCAAGGTTGGAAGGACGTCGATCTGCCAGAGCTTCGTGGCATCCGGTGCTCCAAAGTTCGGATCCCAGGAAAGATCGCTCGTCTGGTCGCTGTCTATCCTGGAAAGCGTGACAAAGGAGGTGGGACCCGTCGAATCCGCAGCGTATCCTACGCTGATCGCGGCCGTATGGGTTGGAGGATTCGCAGTGGTTCCGAGCATGCGCAAGAGGCCACCAGAAAGTATCTTCTGGGTCCTCGATCTCTCGAACCTGAGTTCGGCACCTGCGACCTGGCAGGAGAGGATGTACCAGGAAGTCGCGCCGCGGATCGAGATGACGCTGGTCCCGCGGGTGAACTCGACCGTGCCCGCCCTGGCCACAAAATGGCTCGTTCCCGAATTCGCTTCCGCCCAATTGTGCCAGGTGTCCCCCGCGATCGTGATGGGCCAGGAGGAGGCCGAGACATCAAGGGAAGCCTCGTCCCTGATCTCGAGGTTGGAAGCCAGGGATATCGCCGACGCAAGGGTGACGGAGGCCGTGATGGGCTGGGCAGTGCCGGTGACTCCCTGGCCGATGTAGAGGTTGCCCAGGACCGGCAGGGCGGAGAGGCTTTTGGCGAGTCCCTTCATGACCAGGGTGGAATTGGTCGGTGTCGTGAACAGGCCCGAGGGCGAGGAGATGGTGACGTTGCCCGAGGCATGGATGGAATTGAGGCCTGTGTTGTCGATCGTATAGGCGGCGCCGATGGTCAGGTCGCCGCAGCGCAGGTCTGTCGAGGCGAATAGCCTCAGGATTCCCGCCTGTCCCTCGAAGACGCCGGCCGAGGGCGTGGACGCCCCCGCGTACCAGCCAAGGCTGTTCGTGTCCAGGTCGAGGAAGCCTGCCTGGATGGCGAGGGTATTGGCCGGACTGCCAGTCTGCTCGACACCGCTGCCTTGCAGCCTGAGGCCGGCGGCATTGTTCACGAGGACATCCGGTATGAGCTGCGCATTGGAGTTGAAGAGCTGGAGGGCTGTCCCGTCGAATACCAGGGCCTGCGCATTGTGCGTGAAGGATGCCAGGGTCACATTGCCTCGGAAGGACAGGGGTGCGGTCGCCGCCGTGTTGCCCAAGAGGACCGCTGTGGCCGAAGCCAGATAGTCGCCGTTGCAGACGATGCCCGCCGGTCCCGACTGGATCGTGCCGCTCGTATGCGCCACCGCTCCATTGAAGGTGAGGATTCCGGCGGCCGCGTTTATCGCCGAGGCGCCGGCCCCTGCCACCGTCACGTTTCCGTTCCAGTCCTGCGCGGCCTGGCTAAGCACATCGGCGCTGGCGAGGATGGCATTGGCCGCCGCATTCGTGCTCGTCACGACGAAGGAGGCAAGGCGGGCGGCCGTGCCGAGGGAGGCGCCAAGCGCTATGGATCCGCTCCCGGCGTCGAGGGTCAGCTTTTGCGCCCCGGCCAGGGCCGCATCGACGCCGCCCAGGAGGGTCAGGTCGCCAGGTCCAGCGGAGACCTGGGTCGAGAGCCTCACGTCGGAACTGAGAGTGATGTGGTTCGCGAACGTGATCGGCGCATTGCCCGTGGTGATGTTGGAGCCGAGATCGCTCGTGCCGCCGCCGGACTGGGCGAAGGCAGCGGTGGAAACCAATGGCGCTCCATTACCGCTCTTGGTGAGGAAGACGCCGGTATTGACCACGCTCGTCGCTGCGCCCACCGTCCACGCAGCGTTTACGCTGAGGTCTTTCCCCGCGAAGGCGAAATTGCCGGTATAGGCCTGGGTCGCGTTGAAAGTCGCCGCCGCGGAATTCGTGATGGTCATCGAGGCCAAGGCCTGGGTAGCGCCGACGGTGGCCGCCGAGCCGAAAACCAGAAGGCCGGAGCCGCCCGTGTCGATCGTGAGCGTCCGGAGGTTGGCGGCCGCGTCCGCATCCACAGGCAGGAGGAAGGAGATGTCCGCGCCGGCGCCTCCGCCGGTCAGGAGCTGGACATTCGATCCGAGGGTCACCGCATCGTTCCAGGTCTGGGAGCTGCCCGTCCTCACGTAGCCGCCGTTGATGCCCGTCGTTCCGGCGGCGTCGGTCACGATGGAGAGAAGGCTCTGCGAGCTTCCGACCGCTCCGCTGAGGACGGTCGCGCCGCCTGCGTTGATTGCGAGGCTGCGGCTGGCCGCTACATCGCCATCAAGGCTCGAGGCGAAGGTCACGGCTGAGCCCGTGAGGACAGTGCTCGCGCCCAAGCTCACCGGGTCGTTCCAGGTCTGGGCCGCGCTGGTCGTGACGGCGCCGCCATTTATGGCGGTCGATCCTGCGGCGTCGGTGGTGACCGAGAGGAGATTCTGGATCGTCCCCACGCCGGCATTGAAAGTTGTCGACGCGCTGGAGTTTACCACGAGGCTGCGGTTGTTGGCCGCCGCATCGGCATCGAGTGTCTTGGCGAAGGTTACGGCCCCTCCCGTGATCACGGTGTTGGCCCCGAGGCTCACCGTATCGCCCCAGCTTTGGGCCGCGCTGGTTGTCACCGCCGTGCCGTTGATGGCAGTGCTGCCCGGGGCGTCGGTGGCCAGGGAAAGGAGGCTCTGGGCCGTGCCGACGGTCCCGCCAAAGGTGGTGGCCGCGCTTGCGTTGACGGTGAGGCTGCGGGTGGCCGCGATGTCTGCATTGAGACTGCCCGCGAAGGTCACCGCCGACGCCGTGAGGACCGTATTCGCGCCGAGGCTGACCGGGTCGTTCCAGGTCTGGGCCGCGCTGGTCGTGACGGCGCCGCCATTTATGGCGGTCGATCCGGCGGCGTCGGTCGTTATGGACAGGAGGTCCTGGATTGTCCCCACCTGGCCGCTGAAGGTAGTGGCGGCGCTGGCGTTGACGACCAGGCTCCGGCTCGCCGCGACGTCGGCGTTCAAGGTCGACCCGAAGGTGATCGCCGTGCCTGCGAGCGTCGTGCCCGCGCCGAGGGTGACCGCGTCATTGTAGGTCTGGGAAGCGCTCGTGGTTACCGAGCCGCCATTTATGGCGGTCCCACCGGCGGCGTCCGTGGTCAGGGAGAGGAGGTTCTGGATTGTCCCCACCTGGCCACCGAAGGTCGTGGCGGCGCTGCCGTTCACGATGAGGCTTCGGATGTTCGATGCCAAGTCTGCGTCGAGCGTGCTCGTGAAGGCGATCGCCGTGCCCGTGAGGATGGTGTTCGCGCCAAGGCTGACCATGTCGTTCCAGGTCTGGGCTCCACTCGTTGTCACGGCACCGCCATTTATGGCGGTGCTGCCCGCCGCGTCAGTGGCGATGGAGAGGAGATTCTGCACGGTTCCAACCGCTCCGCCGAAGGTAGTGGCGCCGCTTGCGTTCACCTGGAGGCTGCGGTTGTTCGCCGTGGCGTCCGCGTTCAGGCTGAGGACAAAGGTGATCGCGGTGCCGCTCAGCGTGGTATTGGCGCCGAGGCTCACCGCATCGTTCCAGGTCTGGAGTCCGCTGGTCGTCACGGCTCCGCCATTGATCGCGGTCGTTCCCGCGGCATCGGTGACAAGGGAGAGGAAGCTCTGGGATGCGCCTACAGTCCCGGCAAAGGTCGTGGCTGCGCTGGCGTTCACGAGGAGGCTGCGAGTGGCCCCGACATCGGCGTTGACCGAGCTCCCGAAACTGACCGAGGTCCCGGTAAGCGTCGTGGAGGCTCCAAAGGTGACCGCATCGCCGAAGGACTGCGATCCGCTTGTGGTCACCACCCCACCATTCATGATCGTCGTGCCGCCGGCGTTTGTGGTCACCGAGGACAAGGGGCGTATGGAGCCCAGCGACCGGACAAAGGTCGTGGCCGCCGAGGAATTGACCGTGAGCGACGAGTTGCCCGCGGTAATGTCGTCGTCCACAAGGGCGTTTGCGAGGAAGCTCACGCTGCCTGTGCCCGCGCTCACCTGGAGGTCGCCCGTGACCGTGACCGGGACGGAGATGCTTATGGAATTGTTCGCGGTCCGCAGGTCTCCGGCTATCGACAGGCTGCCGGCTCCCGTTACGGAGAAAGTGCCCGTAAGGTCGAGGTCGAAGTCGCCCGTATCGGCGATGCCAAGGGTATCGGCCACCGTCATGACACCTGAATGGGTCACCGCGACACTGCCCGAGCCTGCGGTCTTTAGGCCGGCCAGGATGCCCACATTGCCGGCGCTCGAGATGCTCAGGTTCCCGATAGGCTTGATGCCGCCGATCGCTCCAGTGAAGGTGACCGCGTGGGTGCCCGCCACGACGACCAGGCTATCGGTTCCCGCCGCGGTGAGCGAGTACTCATTGAAGGTGGAGGCGAAGGTCACGTCGCCGCCCGCGCCGCCCGAAGTGGTGACTGTCACGGTCGTACCGACCGTGGGGCGGATCTCGACGGGTTGCGCGAAGACCACGTCCTGGCCTGTGGAATTGATGTCATCGGTGAGGTAAATGATGCCGGCGATGTACACGGAGGAGACAAGCGTGCCGCTGATGCCGACCGAGCCGAGGGTGATGCTGCCGCCGACGCCCATGAGCCAGACGCCCAGGGGCGCAGTGCCGCTCACATCGACTGCCGTGTGGCCGGTCACGATCTCTATCGGCTGGGTCGGCGTCGAGGGCAAGGACCCGTCGCCGATCCGGCTGCCGCCGATGGCCGAGACATCGAGGTAGATCATTCCAGTTGTCTTTATGTGGCCAAAGGCATTGGGGACTTCGGCAGCGGAAATGGTCGCATAGGCATTCACGGTCAGGATCTTGGTCCCGATCTGGAGGCCGATCCCGGTCGCGGCATTCGTGCTGAAGACCACGCTGCCGCCGGCCGCGTCGGAATTGATGTCGAGAGCCACGCCGGCTCCGGCGTTCGCCGCGGAAAGGTCGGCGGTCTGGACGGTGATTGCGCCTGTCTGGAAGGTCGATTCGCCGAGGACAATTTTAAGGAACAGCGATCCAGCGTTGTTGAACCGCGCGAGTTCGATATCAGTCAGGCTCCAGCCGGCAGCCGCGAAGCCGAAGTTCATCGCGGTGGCGGGAGCTTGCGCATAGAGGTAGAGGGTCCGTGTGGCACCCAGGTTCCAGGTGCCGAAGTTCCCCAGGTCGATGTCGTTGCAGCGGAGCGTCGCGTCACCCGCCGTCGAGACAAAGCTCCCGTTGATCAGGAGGGTCGTCGGAGTGAGGAAGATCGTGGCGCCGCTCGTGGTCATGGTCCTTGGAGTGCCGAGTATCCCCGCGGTCCAGCTTTGGTTGGCGCTTGTCTGGTACCAGGATCCGCTGAGAGCGATGCTTCCGGTCGCGCTCGCCACGACAGAGAGGGTCCCTGCTCCGGCGCTGACGCCGACATTGCCGACATTGGCCATCGTGATCACCGCGTTGCTCGATACCGTGAGAGCGGAGAGCGCGGTGGTGGATCCTGTGGCGGCGGCGAAGGTCACGTTGCTCCCGCCCGCCGTCACCGTCAAGGACCTGGCAGTCGGGCTGTCGATGGCCGAGGTGAAGCTGAGGAGGTTGGCACCGTTGCCAATCGTCTGGCTGATGGCCGCATTGCCCTGGAGGACCAGGGGCTTCGACAAGGTCAGGTTGGCCGTGGTCTGGGTGATTATGTCGGCGCCTGAATAGTTCAGGATGATGCTTCCCGCGGGGGTAAGCGTGATGGCGCCGGTCCCGGTGGAGACCTGGTTGGCGAGGGTGAGGTCTCCGCCCGCCAAGGTAACCACGTCAAGGGCGGAATTGGCGTTGGTCACCGCCGCGAAACCGGCCGCCCCGAGGGTAAGGGCGCCAAGGCCTTCAAGCCAGACAGCGCCGGAGGAGGAAACCTGCAGGCTGTTCTCCCCGGCCGGGAACTGGATCCGGTTGGAGGTCGACGAGCCGATCGCTCCGGCGCTCGTCAACGTGATCTTGCCTGTCGCGGTCGAAAGCTCGGCGAAGGCGTTGCCGTTGGCGGGCGCGGTTATTCCGCTGCTGCCTGCGGTGATCGTGATGTTTCCGGCTCCGCCCGTGGAAAAAGCCGTGGCGGTGCCGGTGTCATCGAGGACGATGCCGCCTGCGCCGGAATTCGAGTTGACCGTGAAATTGGCCGCCGGCAAAGGATTGGCCACGTTGCGAAGGGTGATGACGCCGCTTTGGGATCCGGCCTGGCCGATGACGATGGAAGCGGCCGAGATGATCCTCGCCAGTTCCGCGTTGCCCAGCTTGTAGGTCTCGGCGGCTGGATTGCCGATGCCCATCGTCGTGGTCGCCACGTCCGTTTGGAAACTGACGCTTCCTGCGAGTGCGTCGATCGTGGCGGTAGGGTCGATGGCCAGGTCGCGCGATTGCAGGACAAGCGCATTGCCATTGGTCTTGATCGTGGCGGAGGCGGGGATGGACAAGGCGCCAGCCGCGTTCCGCGCATAGGTCTGGGCAGAGGCATTGTAGAGGCCGCCAATGCCGAAAACGATGTCAGCGCTGGCTGTAGCCGCGATCGGGCCGGAGACGCCTGCGATTCCGGCAGGTCCGTCATATCCGATGATCGTGGCAGTGCCGGAGGATACTATTGTGAGGGCCGAAAGTGGAGCGATCCCCCCAATGACTCCTGAAAGGTTGACCGAACCTGCCACCGCAGTGAGGGTGAGGGACTGAGGGCCATTTATCGTCTGGTCGAAAAGTATGTTGCCCCCGCCGCTTGAGACCGCCACGTTGCCGCTCAGGGTCACGGCTCGGTGGTATTCCACCTTCGCGTTGACCGTCGTCACGTTGCCCGCCGTCGTGAGGGTCCCCGTGTCCGTCGCCCCGAAATTCACAATCGAGGCTCCGCTCGCCGTGATCGCCCCCGCCACCGCCACCGTCGTCACGCCCGACGAGTCGATGCCCACCGTGCCCGACGCCGTCGAGATCCCCGCGTTCAGGGCCACCGTCGACCCCGCCGCGCGTATCGTCACCGCCCCCGTGGTCACCGTCGTCAGCGCGCCGCCGACCGTGATCGCCCCGGCCCCCGTCGTCGTCTGGATGCCGATCGAGGCCGCCCCGGCCGCCGTGATCGTCGCCGCCGCCGCCGACGTGAAGGCACCGGTCCCGACCGAGTTGAAGCCGCCGCTTGCGGCCACCGCCCCGTTGAGCGTCACCGCCACCGTCGTGATCGAGGCCGCAGCGCTCGTCGTCACCGGCCCAAGGCGCGTCGTCCCCGTCCCCGCTCCTTGCGTCAGGCTCGCCGCGTTGATCGATCCCGCGTCCAGCCCTGCGCCCACGTTGCCGGCCACGTTCGCCGCGCTCGTGACCGTGACCGCACCCAGGGCCGTCCCGGCACCCACCGTGTTCACGAAGACGATGTTCCCCGCGCCCGCCGTCAGCCCCAGGGTCTGCGCAGCCGCGTTCCCCACCGTCGACACGAAGTTTATGTTCCCGCCGCCCGAGCCCACGAGGATGTTGCCCGTGAGGCTCACCGCGCGCGTGAAGGTTATGGCTCCGCCTGCGCTCGTCACGTTGCCCGCCGTCGTGAGGGTTCCCGTGTCCGTCGCGCCGAAGGCCACCGCCGAGGCCCCGCTGGCCGTGATCGCCCCGGCCGCAG
>JANYKC010000005.1 GCA_025358255.1 Spirochaetaceae bacterium | reverse complement strand
ATTCGGTGACCCTCGGCGGAACCACCTCAATAACCGGATCGACCACTTTCAGCAATAGCGGTGGGTTGAGCAATATCGGTACCCTAAACTTGAACGCTAACCTCACGTCGAGCGGGGCTGTGGCGAACGGCGGGACGATCGGGATCGGCGGGACGACCTTCACGGTGAGCGCCGGTGGTATCAGCGGAGTCGGTACGGTCACGACGACGAGCGGGACGATCAGCGCGACGGGGACGATAGCGAACTTGAGCGCGACGACAGCGGCGACGCTGCAGGGCGGAGCTGGCCTTACGGTGAGCGCGGCGACGTATACCGGGTCGCCGGCGATCACGACGACGGGGACGGTGAGCCTGCCGAGCGGGACGCTGGGGCTGGTGACGGTGACGAGCGGCGGCTTGACGCTGGCGGGGCCGAGCAGCGCGACCGGAGTGACGGTGACTGCCGGCAGCCTGACCTTGAGCGGGAACCTGACATCCAGCGGGGCAGTGGCGAACGACGGGACGATCGGGATCGGCGGGACGACCTTCACGGTGAGCGCCGGAGGTATCAGCGGATCCGGTACGGTCACGACGACGAGCGGGACGATCAGCGCGACGGGGACGATAGCGAACTTGAGCGCGACGACAGCGGCGACGCTGCAGGGCGGAGCTGGCCTGACAGTGAGCGCGGCGACGTATACCGGGTCGCCGGCGATCACGACGACGGGGACGGTGAGCCTGCCGAGCGGGACGCTGGGGCTGGTGACGGTGACGAGTGGCGGCTTGACGCTGGCGGGGCCGAGCAGCGCGACCGGAGTGACGGTGACTGCCGGGAGCCTGACCTTGAGCGGGAACCTGACATCCAGCGGGGCAGTGGCGAACGGCGGGACGATCGGCAATGGCGGAACCTTCGATGTGACTGCCGCGGGCATCTCCGGCGGCGGAGCGATAGTGAATACGGGGACGATAGCGCTCGGGAACAGGACGCTTGATGCGTCGACCGGCGGTATCAGCGGATCGGGCACGGTTACGACGACGAGCGGGACGATCAACGCGACGGGGACGATCGCGAACTTGGCCGCGACGACGGCGGCGATGCTGCATGGCGGAGCAGGTCTGACGGTGAGCGCGGCGACGTATACCGGCTCGCCGGCGATCACGACGACGGGGACGGTGAGCCTGCCGAGCGGGACGCTGGGGCTGGTGACGGTGACGAGCGGCGGCTTGACGCTGGCTGGGCCGAGCAGCGCGACCGGAGTGACGGTGACTGCCGGCAGCCTGACCTTGGGCGGGAACCTCACGTCGAGCGGTGCTGTGGCGAACGGCGGGACGATCGGGATCGGCGGGACAACCTTCACGGTGAGCGCTGGCGGTATCAGCGGAGTCGGCACGGTCACGACGACGAGCGGGACGATCAGCGCGACGGGGACGATAGCGACTCTATCGGCGACAATGGGAGCGACCCTAAACGGAGGAGCCGGTCTCGTTGTTTCTACTGCCTTGAGCGGAAATCCAAACTTGATACTGACTGGGGCGATGAGTCTTTCCGGAGCGATAGGTACGATCGGTAATAGCGGCTCACTGACATTAAATGGAAGTCTATCGGTAAATGGCGCAGCGACGAATACCGGCTCGATCTCCGGCGCCGGGACGATCACCTTCATGACGACTTACGGCCAGAGCGCGGGCAGCCTGACGGGCGGCGCGGGCCTGGTGACCTTCACGGGCATCGCGACGCAGTCCGGCGGGATTATCACGACGGGGAACGGGGGCTTGCAGTTCGACTCGGCCTATACGGGTACGGGCGGAACCCTGATCGGGAACGGGACGGGAAGCATCGCCTTCCAGGACGGCGCGACCTTCGGTACCTTCACGCATGGCCTTAGCCAGCTACGGTTCATAGGCGGGGCGGCTCAGAGCTTCAACGCCAATTCGAACCCTGTGGCCGGCGTCGCTATCAACAAGACCGGCGGGTCGGTGACCTTGGCCGCCTCCAACGTGACGCAGGCCGTCTCGGGCGGGACCCTCAGTTTCAACTGCACTCTGCCCACGAGCCTGGTATTCAATGGTCGGACCTGGACCCTGGGCGCGGCCAGCGACGCGAACGCGAACGTGAGCCTTGTCGTCGGGACCGGGACCTTGAACGGAGGCCAGGCCCTGACAGTGAGCTCCAACGCCCTGCTCACTCATACGAGCGGCACGCTGACCCTGTCGAGCCTGAGCTATAGCTCGAGCGCGGCCTCCACTATGGGAACGGGGACGATAGCTATAACCGGGGCCCTCGCCGTATCGGCGGGAAGCCTGACGCAGACGGGACTCAGCACGGTGCAGTCAGTGGGTTTGATCTCGGTATCAGGCGGGAGCCTCGCCTGGGATTCCACGAACCTGGGCGGGACTCTCGCGCTCTCGGGATCGTCGACGGTGGCGGGCGGGAGCCTGTCGTACCACGCGAAGACCGTATCGGGGATCACGAACCAGGGCATGAGCTCAGGCGCGCTCGACCTGGGGACAGCGACGATCGGGGCGCAGACGATCGACGTGACGGGCGGCAATCTCGCCCTGGGCTCGGCGGTTATTACTCTGAGTTCGGCGCCGAACGTGATCAATACGGCGGGGACGCTGACTGACACATCAAGCGCCTTGACTCTGAACGGGGCGGGGAACCTGACGCTGGACGCGGATGCGACGATCGGAAACCTGACTGTCGGGGCGAACACGACTCTGCTCAGCAGCCACGCTTCGAGCGCGGTGAAGGCCTTCACGGTGAACGCAGGCAGCAGCTTCGGCGCCGGGACGAACACCTTCAGGATCTCGGGGAACGCGACTCTGAACGGCGCATACACGGAAGTCGCCGGAAACCTGTTCGTGGGCGGAACACTGACGAGCGCGGCGACGGGGAGCTTCTCGTCGAGCGGCGCGGGCAATCTGTCGGTGACGGGGACGACGACGAACGCCGGGAGCATCGCCGGCGGCGGGTCGGTGACCTTCGCGACGACTTACGGCCAGAGCGCGGGCAGCCTGACGGGCGGCGCGGGCCTGGTGACCTTCACGGGCATCGCGACGCACTCGGGCGGGATTATCACGACGGGGAACGGGGGCTTGCAGTTCGACGCGGCCTACGTGGGGACCGGCGGGACCTTGATAGGCAACGGAGCCGGCGCGATCTCCTTCCAGGACGACGCGACCTTCGGGACCTTCACCCACGCCTCGAGTCCGATCGTTTTCTATGGCGCCAACGTTCAGCGCTTCGACTCGCACTCGAACCAGCTCGCCGCCGTAGCGATCAACAAGTCCGGCAATGCGGTGATTCCGACGGCCTCGAACGTCGTGCAGGCAGCGGGAAGCGCGCTGAGCTTCGCCTGCACCGCTGCGACGACACTCGACCTGAACACGAATAGCCTGGTCTGGACCCTGGGCGCGGCAAGCGACGCGAACGCGAACGTGAGCCTTGTCGTCGGGACCGGGACCTTGAACGGAGGCCAGGCCCTGACGGTGAGCTCCAACGCCCTGCTCACTCATACGAGCGGCACGCTGACCCTGTCGAGCCTGAGCTATAGCTCGAGCGCGGCCTCCACTATGGGAACGGGGACGATAGCTATAACCGGGGCCCT